>JBIOVM010000144.1:0-11484 GCA_044867785.1 Candidatus Rokuibacteriota bacterium
GGCCAGAGCCCCGGCGCGAACCGACGCACGGCGGGGGCGGGGGCATCCTGCGCTCGACGTGGTACGATTCGCCCGATGCGTTGGGGCGTCGCCCTCTGCAGCTGCAACGAGACGCTCCGCCTCGACCCGAAGCGCCTGGGGGGCCTGCTCGGCCTCGACACCCGCCCGGCGCTGTTCGCGCGGCTGCCGCGCGACGACGTCCACGCGTTCGTCGACTGGGCCAGTCACGAGCGGGCCGATCGGGTCCTGGTGGCGTGCTGCGGCCCCCCGGAGCTGTTCCAGGAGGCCCTCGCGGCCGGAGGCGCGGCCGCCGTGGCCCCCGTCGTCGTGAACCTGCGCGACCAGGCCTTCCGCCCGCACGCGGCGCGCGCGGGCGCCGAGGCGAAGGCGGCCCGCCTCCTCCGAGCCGCCATGCGCGCGGCAGAGAGCGTCCGTCCGGCGCCCGAGCGTCCACTCCGCGTCGGCCCGACCGTCCTCATCAGCACGGACCGCCCCGAAGGATTCCACCTGGCGCAGCGGCTCGAGGGCATCGCGCGCCCCGTTCTCGTGCTCGACGACCGGTCGGCCGCGTTCGACGCGGAGCGCGCGCACCCGCTCCCTTGGAAGGTCAACTGGGGGCGGGTCACCCGCGTCGACGGTACCCTCGGCGCCTTCCGGGTGTCTGTCGAGCGGACGCAGCCGCTGAGCCTCGACGCGTGCATTCACTGCGGGCGGTGCGTCCCCGTCTGCCACACGTCTGCCATCAGCGAGGGCCTCCGCCTGCGGACCGAGCTGTGCGACCGGTGCGGGGATTGCCTCACGGCGTGCGGAAAGATCGGTGCGATCCGGATCCCGCGCGCGGAGCGCGAGACGATCCGCGCGGACCAGGTGGTCGTCCTGACGGCCCGTGACTCGCCCGACGTGCCACCCGCGCCGCGGCGCACCGGCTACCACGCGGCCGTGGCCCCGGATCGGGCGACGCTCGACGCGCTGGCGTGGGACGTCATGGGCCTGGTCGGCGAATTCCGCAGGATCGAGCACGTCGCCTACGATGCCGGGACCTGCGCGGGCGGCGCCTCGGGACACTCGGCCTGTGGTCGGTGCATCGGGGCGTGCCCCTACGGCGCAATCTCGCGCGACCCGAAGAATCTCTTGCGCGTCCTCGTCGACCAGGCGGCCTGTGAAGGCTGCGGGTCCTGCGTCGCCGAATGCCCGACGTCCTCCTTGACCTTCACCGAGCCGGCGCCGGGCGAGCTGCGGAGCCGGCTCGCGGCCCTGCTGGAGCCGGTGGAGGACGCCGGGGCCGCGGCCCCCGTGCTCGCGTTCCACTGCCCGGAGCGCGGTCAGGCGGCCCTCGCCGAGGTGCTCCGCCACGGACTGACCTATTCGCCACGCGTCCTGCCGGTGCCCATGGCGTGCCTCCGTCACGTGTCCGAGGCGGACCTTCTGGGAGCGATCCGCCTCGGGGCCGCCGGCGTGGCACTGCTCGGGTGCGAGAGCTGTCCACACGGTCCCCGCGACCTCTTCCTCCAGCGTGTGGAGCGCGTGCGCGGGGTGCTCCAGGCGTTCGGGGCCGGCGCCGACCGTGTCCGGCTCGTCACGGGCGATGCTGCCGACTCGCGCGCGATGATCGCGACCCTCGACGGCTTTGCCGCCTCGCTGGGGCCGGCGCCCGTTCGCTGGGACGGGCTCGGCGGCCTGCCGACCGACGGACGCGAGGTGATCGCCGACGCCGTCCGCGCACTCTTGGACGCGAGCCGCCGGGAGCCGGGGCGGCTCCCGGTCGCCCCCGACGCGCCCTTCGCCGTGCCCGAGGTCGACCCCGCCAAGTGCACCCTCGCCCGCGCGTGCGTGAATGCCTGTCCGACCCACGCGTGGCGGTTCGACGAGGCTCGCCAGGCGCTCCAGCTCCGGACCATCGCCTGCGTGAACTGCGGTCTGTGCGTGAAGGTGTGCCCGGAGGGCGCGATCACCCTCGCCCCGGCGATCCCGCTGACCGCGCGGGCGCTCGACTGGCAGGTGGAGGTCCAGGACCAGCTGGTCGCCTGTCTCAAGTGCGGGAAGCCCGCCGGGAACAGGAAGGCGATCCTCGCGGTCGAGGCGAAGCTCGACGCCCTCGGGGCCCTCGCCGACACGTTCGCCGGGTCGCGCCGGGATCTTCTCCGCATGTGCCAGAACTGCCGAGCCGTGGCGGCCATGCTCGAGATGCAGAAGGGCTGGGAGCCCTGACCCCCCGGCGGTGATCGGCGACCGGGACCTCCTCGACCTGCGCCTCGGATACTACGACCTCTTCGTGGGCCTGCTCTGGCGGGAGCCGGCGCCGGAGCTGGTGAGCGCCCTCGCACACGGCAACGAGGAGCGGATCCGGGCCGCCCGCGCCCTCACTCCGCGCCTCGGCGAGGGGTGGGAGGCTCTGGCCCGGCTGCGGGCCGCCGGCGCGCCGACCCAGCTCGCCGAAGCGGCGGTCGACGAGTACACGCGGCTCTTCCTCGGGCCCGGCAGCCCAGCACTGAGTCTCTACGAGAGCCACTACCTCACGGGACGCCTCTTCGACAGCCCGCTGGCCGCTGTCCGCGCGTCCCTCCAAGAGCTGGGCGTCGAGAAGGACCCCACATACGCAGAGCCCGAGGACTTCCTCGCGTTCGAGATCGAGGTCGTGCGGACTCTGCTCCGCCGCCAGGAGGCCGCCCCCGACCGGGATGGTCAGACCCGGGCGGTCGACGGCCAGGCGATGTTCCTCAAGCGACACCTGCTCGTCTGGGGGCCGACGGCCGCGGGCGATCTGGCCGCCGCCGGAGAGGCGCCCTTCTATCAGGCCGTGGGGACACTGCTGCAGGGCTTCCTGGCCCTGGAGGTCAGCCTCGTGAAGGAGTGGGGACCGGAGGAGCTGCGGCCGCTTGATGCAGCGCGTCAGCGATTCACGAGGCGCTCGGAATTCCGCGGCCGCATCTTCGACGTTCCCTCGGAGCCTTCGGAGGAGCCGCGCCGCCGCGGACCCCTCACCTGACGCCGCCGGCGACTCACGGCCCGGTCGACGGGTCCGGCCCCTTTGTTCTCGCTTGACATCATCGCGTCAGGTCGCTGACCATACGGCCATGCTCCCGGTCAGGCGGTCAGACCGGGCTCCACAATTGCCGGTTCTCCACCGGTGTCTATCGTCGCGACTGTCCATACTGCGTGTCGGGTCGAGTCGCGAACCCATCACGGGGAGGTGAGGTCCCTATGGTCTTCGGGCAGATCCGCCAGATCGACGCCGAGCAGCGCACCGCGGTCATCGCCCTCGAGGACGGACGCGAGATCGCGCTGTCGTTCCCACTCAGCGCGAACATCGAAGTGCTCGAGCCCACCACGCTGGGCACGATGGGTGGAACGCTCCACGACCTCAAGGTCGGCTACTGGGTGAACGCGGCCATTCCCGCGCCGGCGAACAGCGCGTGTTCGTGCACATCGCTGGTCTGCCTCAGCTAGCTAGGAGGCATCCATGAAGCGTGAAAAGAAATCGGTGGGCCGACGCACCTTCCTCGCGGGGCTCCTGACGGGCGGCGGCGTCGCTGCCGGGCTCGGAGCCGCGACCGGGAAGGCCGCGCCGACGAAGGCGGAGACACCGCGCCAGTCGCCCTCGGAACCGGTGCTCTACCGGCGCACCGAGGAAGCCGAGCGCTACTACCGAACGCTCTACCGCTGAGCGAGGAGGGTGGCATGAAGCTCAAGAGGGTCAATGGCCACGCCCCGACTCGGAGCGCGTGGCTGGAGGACGTGAGCCCCGGGGTGGACCGCCGCGCCTTCCTCAAGGCCGCGGGCACCGGCGGTCTCGGTCTGGCGGTTGCCATGACGCCGTCTCTGGCCCGGCAGGTGGAGGCGCAGCAACAGGCCGCGCCCCAGGCACCGGGGACTCGCGAGGCCAAGACGATCTGCACCAAGTGCGCCGTGGGCTGCGGCTTCATCGCCGAGGTCCAGAACGGCGTCTGGGTCGCCCAGGAGCCCTGGTTCGAGCATCCGATCAACCAGGGCAGCCTCTGCTCGAAGGGCGCCGGCGCGCGCTCGACGGTGACCAGCGACAAGCGCCTCCGGTACCCGATGAAGCTCGAAGGGGGGAAGTGGAAGCGCCTGTCCTGGGATCAGGCGATGTCCGAGGTCAGCGCCAAGCTCCTCGACATCAGGAAGCGCCACGGGCCCGACGCCTTGCACATCAACTTCTCCGCCCACCAGTCGAACGAGAACGGGTACGCCATCCGCAAGTGGGCGGGAATGTGGGGGACGAATAACGCGGACTTCCAGGCCCGTATCTGACACAGCACCACTGTGGCCGGTCTGGCCAACGTGTTCGGATACGGGGCGATGACGAACCACCAGAACGACATCCGCAACAGCCGGAGCATCATGATCATCGGCATGAATCCGGCCGAGAATCACCCGATCTCGATGCAGCACATCCTGACGGCCAAGGAGACGAACCGGGCCGTCGTGATCTCGGTCGACCCCCGGTTCACCAAGACGTCTGCGTTCGCGAACCGGTACGTCCGCATCCGGTCGGGCACGGACGTGGCGTTCGTCTACGGGCTGATCAACATCATCCTGGCCAACGGCTGGGAGGACAAGAAGTTCATCGGGGAGCGGACGTTCGGCTTCGAGGAGTTCCGGGCGGAGATCGCCAAGTACGACCCGGACACCGTGTCCGGGATCACGGGCATCCCGAAGAGCGACCTCGAGTGGGTGGCGCGGGCGATGGCCGACAACCGGCCGGGCACGGTCATCTGGGCGATGGGCGGCACCCAGCACTCGAACGGCACGGCGGTGGTTCGGACGTACACCCACCTCCAACTCGTGCTCGGCAACATGGGGGTTCCGGGGGGCGGGTGCGACGTGTTCCGCGGCCACGACTCCATCCAGGGCGTGACCGACATCGGCGGCGGACCGGAGACGCTGCCGGGCTACTACGGCGTCGGCGAGTCGGCCTGGAAGCACTGGAGCCAGGTGTGGGACGTGCCCTACGACTGGCTCCTGTCGCGCTTCAAGTCCAAGCAGATGATGGAGAAGCCGGGGTTCACGGTGGCCCGCTGGTACGAGGGAGTGCTCCTCGACCAGAAGGAGCTCGGCCAGGACACGAACCTGAAGGCGGTCATGTTCTGGGGTCACTCGACGCAGTCCATGTCGCAGATGGACCGGGTGAAGAAGGCCCTCGAGAAGGTCGAGCTGGTCGTCGACATCGACCCGTTCGTCACCAACACGGCCGTCCTGCCGGAGCGGTCGGACGGGATCTACCTCCTGCCCGCCGCCTCGAACTACGAGCAGGTGAACTCCTCGGTCAACACGAACCGCGATAACCAGTGGCGCCAGAAGGTCGTGGATCCGGTCTTCGAGGCGAGAACCGATCTTCACATCATGATCGACCTGGCCGAGCGGCTCGGATTCCGGAAGGAGTTCGCCAAGAACATGAAGGGCCCCTGGAAGGGGGTGCCGGCCGACGTCAAGAACGCGAAGGTCCTGCCGGACGAGACGCACGAGGACGTGCTCCGCGAGATCAACATCGGCGCGCTCTCGATCGGCTACAACGGCCATACGCCCGAGCGGCTCAAGCGCCAGCAGGAATGGGCGCATGTCTTCGAGATCAAGACCAAGAAGGCGGTCGGGGGGCCCGTTCACGGCGAGCAGTGGGGCCTCCCCTGGCCCTGCTGGTCGGAGACCCATCCGGGGACGCCCATCCTCTACCGCATCGACGTGCCGGTCTCGGAGGGAGGTTGCGGGTTCCGCACCGTGTGGGGACCGAAGTCTCCCGACGGCCGGGACATGCTCGCCGCCCCCGGGTCGGCGCCCGTGGGCGGGCCCGACGGCGGCTACCCGACCGAGCCCAACTACTCGACCGACCTGACGCAGGAGGCCATCAAGAAGGCGCTGGCTGCCGGGCGGAGTCCCTACGGGAACGGCCGGGCCCGGTTCAACTCGTGGAACATCCCGGACCCGTTGCCGGTGCACCGCGAGCCGATCCACAGCCCCCGCCCGGATCTCTTCGCCAAGTGGCCGACCTACGACGACGTCAAGGAGCACTACCGCGTCCCGCAGCTGTACAAGAGCATGCAGAAGCCGGACTGGGTGAAGGCGTACCCCCTCATCCTCACCACCGGTCGCGTGGTGGAGTACGAGGGCGGTGCCGCCCAGGAGCGCAGCAACTCGTGGCTGGTCGAGCTGAATCCCGAGATGTACGTCGAGATGCACCCGAAGGTCGCCCACGACAACGGCCTCCGGCACGGAGACTGGTGCTGGATCGAGTCGCCCGAGGACATGGACGGGAAGCCCAGCCGCATCAAGGTGAAGGTCAGGGTCACCAAGCGGGTGGGTCCCGACACCGTGTTCTTGCCCTTCCACTGGGGCGGGGTCTTCGAGGGCAAGTCCCTCATCGAGAAGTACCCGGAGGGGACGGCGCCCTACACGATCGGCGAGTCGGCGAACACGGTCACGAACTACGGCTACGACCGGCTGACCCAGATGCAGGAAACCAAGACCGGCCTCTGCCGGGTCAAGAAAGCCTGAAGGGGGGAGGCGATCATGGCGCAGAGCACCGTGACCATCCCGTTCCGACAGGCGGGGGGCCCCCAGCTCAAGTACGCCCCCTCCCGGATGAAGTTCTACATCGACGTCAAGCGCTGCATCGAGTGCGGCGGCTGCGAGGTCGCCTGCAAGAACGAGAACAACGTCCCGCCCGGCATCGCCCGCATCAAGGTCGTGACCATCAACGAGGGCGAGTCGGGTGAGACCAACGTCGCCGTCCCGTGCATGCACTGCTCCAAGGCCCCCTGCGTGGCCGTCTGCCCGGTCGACGCGCTGTTCCATCGGCCGGACGGCATCGTGCAGGTCAACAAGGAGACGTGCATCGGGTGCGGCTACTGCTTGTACGCGTGCCCGTTCGGCGCGCCGCAGTTCCCGAAGGGGACGCCCTTCGGCGCCCGCGGCGTCATGGACAAGTGCACGTACTGCGCCGGGGGACCAGAAGTGCCGTTCTCGGAACGTGAGCGTCGGCTCTATGGCTCCAACCGGATCGCCGAGGGAAAGCTTCCCCTCTGCGCCTCCGTCTGCGCCACCAAGGCGCTCGTCGCGGGCGACGCCGAGGAGGTCGCGAACGTCGTCCGCATGCGAATCGCGGCGCGCGGCGCCGGCGGCGGTGCCTGGGGCTGGGATGCGGCCTATGGCAAGGGGAACTGACGCGAAGGGCTCCTGTCCCCGGGCGGTCTGACCAGGAATCCCCACCAGATCTGCCTTGGTGGGGATTCCTTTTCCTGTGGGGACGGATCCTGCCGCGAGAGGGCAGCCGATGGAGCCCATCGTCCTCTGGCAGCACAAGTGGAGCCAGGACCTCTTCGTCCCGACCTATCTCTTCGCGGGCGGCCTCGCGGCGGGTCTCTTCATCGTCGCCGCGCTCGCCGATCTGGCGAGCCTCCTCGACCGGCGCTTCGCGGCGCTGTCGCGAGGGGCCGCCCTGGCAGCAGTCCCGGTGCTCGCCGTCGCTGGATTCACCCTCACGATCCACCTCGGCAAGCCCGAGCGCGGGCTGGGGTTCCCCCTCTTCTTCACGAACTACAATTCCTGGATGACTCGCGGCGGGTGGATCGTCGCCGCCGCCTCGCTGGTCCTGGTGGCGTACGCCGTCCTCTGGTACTTCCGCGTGTGGCCGGGCGGCCGGCGGGTTCTCGGCGCGCTCGGGATCCCGGTCCTCGCCCTGCTCGGGCTCTACACCGGTCTCCTGCTGGCCGGCTCGTGGTACGTCCCGCTGTGGTCGCGGGAGTTCCTGCCCACCCTGTTCCTGACCTCGGGCCTGACCGGCGGCGTGGCCCTCTCGGGCCTGGTCACCCTCCTCGCGTGGCGCCTTCTCGCGCCCGCTGACACGGGGCCGCGCCCCGTGCTCCGGTGGGTGGCGCTCGCCCTCGTCGTCCTGATCGGCCTCGAGCTCTACGAGCTGCGCGCGTACCTCGCATACCTCGGAGGGAAGGCCCCGGACAAGGCGCTCGTCCTGACCACGCCCGACGGGGAGTTCGTCTCGCCGATCGGCAGTCGCCTGGGCTACGTCTACCTGACCGGAGGGCCCGAGTACCCGTACAAGCTCTTCCGGCCGGCCGTCACGCCGGACGTGCCCGCCGCGGCGGAGCTCGTGCCGCGCCCGACCCTGGCGCGCTGGTTCTGGATCGGCGTGGTCGGGCTGGGGCTCCTTCTGCCCCTCGTCCTGACCGTGGTCGAACTGCTCGCCGACGTCGCGAGCGCCCGCTTGGCGAACCTCGTGGCGGCCCTGAAGTTCGTGTCGGCCCTGGCCGGGGGGTTCGTGCTCCGGCTCGTCATGGTCTGGGGCGGGGACCTGAAGGCACCGCTGCCCTTCCCTCCGTCGGTGTGGCCCGTGCCGGGCATCGGCGGCGTCTTGCCCCCGGGCCTCGGGGGATAGCGCGCGTGCGGGGGGGATCCCGCGTGGCGGTCCTGCTCGGTCTGGTCGGGGGCCTGCTCCTGACGCCTCCCGCCCTCGCCCAGGGAAGCCGCGGCGACCCCGGCCGGGGCGGCGCGCTCTACCGCGAGCGCTGCGGGCTCTGCCACGGGGGCCAGGGCGAGGGCTGGGACTGGTCGAAGAAGGTGGAGAAGCCGCCGGTCCCGGTGCCGGATCTGGCCGAGGTGGCGCCGGAGCGCTCGGACCAGTACCTCTTCGACGTGGTCAAGGAGGGTGGCGAAGCCGTGGGGAAGACGCGCTTCATGCCGCCGTTCGGGTTCCAGCTGACCGACGAGCAGGTCTGGGACCTGGTCGCCTACATGCGCTCCCTCGCGAAGCG
This sequence comes from Candidatus Rokuibacteriota bacterium, assembly GCA_044867785.1. Lineage (GTDB taxonomy): Bacteria > Methylomirabilota > Methylomirabilia > Rokubacteriales > DASRDR01 > DASRDR01. Next base: position 8,781 of record JBIOVM010000144.1, read on the forward strand.
CGCGCCGTGAGGGTCCGCATGCGGTCCACGGGCCGGTGGCGCCTCCTGCGGCTCCTTGCGCTCGCCGGGCTCCTGGCGATCGTCTCGACGGGGTCGGCCCAGGAGCCGGCCGGACTGGTCCCGCATGCCCTGGCGATCGCCGACCTCAACGGGGACAGCGCTCTCGACCTCGTGATCCCGGCGGCCGCGGAGCGCAAGGTGACGGTCCTGCTCGGCGACGGGAGCGGCGGGTTCTCGGCCCGTGACGCGTATCCCTCGGGGATCGGCCCGAGTTGGGTCGCCGTGGGCGACTGGAACGGCGACGGCAAGCCCGATCTCGTGACGGCGAACACCGGCGGCGGGAGCCTCACGCTCTACTTCAACGACGGGAGGGGCCGGTTCGCCATCGCTCAGGAAATCCCGGGGATCCCGGGCCCGTCCTCCGTCGTCGCGGCGGATCTCGACCGGGACGCTCGCCCCGACCTCGCGGTGGCGCTGGCGGCCGAGTCGCGGCTGGTGGTCCTGCGGAACGAGGGGGGCCGCTTCCAACGCCATGCCGAGTACGCCCTCGCCCGAGCTCCGCACATCGTCACGCGAGCCGACGTGAACCGGGACGGGACGCCGGACATCCTGGTCGGCACGTTCGCCACCCACGCCCTAGCGGTCTTCCTCGGGAAGGGCAACGGGGAACTGCGCGACGCGCCCGCGGTCCCGGTGGGCCGGTTCCCTCACTACGTCGCGGTGGGAGACTGGAACGGCGACGGCCACCTCGACCTCGCGGTCGCCTGCGCCGGGGACGACGCGGTCGTGGTGCTCCTCGGCGACGGCAGCGGAGCGTTCCGGAAGGCCGGCTCGCTCGCGACCGGGTCGAACCCGCACGGTCTGACGACGGCGGATCTCAACCGAGACGGCCGTCCCGACCTGATCGCCTCGACTCGCAGCCAGGGTCAGCTCGACGTGTACTTGGGCGACGGCCGGGGCGGCTTCGCCCGTCAGCGACCCATCCAGACCGACGAGGACATCATCGCGCTGGAGGCCGCCGACTTCGACGGGGACGGCACGCCCGACCTGGCCCTGGTCTCGGCGAGCCACAACGCCATCGTGATGCTACGGGGAAACGGCCAGGGCGGCTTCACGCTCTTCTCGGCGGGCCGCTCGTGAGGGCGACGTGAGCGTCACCGTGCACGATGACGCTCCTCCCGGGGCATCCGAGCGGGGACCGGCCTGGCTGTGGCTTCCGGTCCTGACGGCAGTGGCCGCCGTCACGCTCGTGCTGCTGCTCGTGGTCCTCTGGAGTCCTTCAGCGTGGCGGCTTCTCGGCGCCGGGCGCGGCCTGATTCCCGAGACTTACTACCCGGTGTCCGGCTTCGTTCTGGTCCTCGGCACGACGCTCGCGCAGGCGGTCGGATGGGCGGGCGGCACGGCGCTGCTCGTCTACGTGTTGAACCTCCTCCGGGTCCCGCCCACGTGGTCGAGCATCCGTCTGGCGATGACCGTCGTCTACGCCGGCCTCCTGATCGTCCCCCTGCTGGCGTACCACGTGCTCTTCGGCCATTGGCTGCTCGGCATTCCCCGGGCGGGCCTCGGCGACTGGCTGGCCGTGCACCACCCGGATGCCCGGTGGCTCCTCATCACGGCGCACCCGATCGTCGACCTCTCACTCGTGCCCTTGGCGGTGATCTTCCTGGCCATCCTCTGGGGGAGCGGGGACCGCCTCCGGCGAAGCGCGCCCCTCCAGCTGGCAGCGGGGCTGGCGCTCCTCGGCACATCGCTGGCGGTCGCCCTGTCGCTGGCGATCCACTCGACGCTCGTGCACGTGCGTCTCTCCTGAGCCGGGCCTCAGGAGAGACGCGGCATCCGGAGACGCGCCACGGTGCTCACGCGCGCGGCCACGGCGCCCGCGAGGGCGCGGAAGGCGTCGGCCTCGGGGGAGTCGGGCCGCCGCACGAGCACCGGCTCACCCGCATCGGCGCCCGCTCGGATCTCCGGATGGAGCGGGAGCTGGCCGAGGAGCGGCACGCCGAACTCGGTCGCCAGCTGCTGCCCGCCGCCCTCGCCGAAGATGGCCACGCGCTCGCCGTGGGGGCATACGTAGTAGCTCATGTTCTCCACGATGCCCAGCACCGGGACACGGAGATCCCGGAACATGCCGATTCCCTTGCGGACGTCGAACAGCGACACCGCCTGGGGTGTCGTGACCATGAGTGCCCCCGTCAGGGGAATCGCCTGGGCCAGCGTGAGCTGGGCGTCTCCGGTCCCGGGGGGCAAGTCGATGACGAGGTAGTCGATCTCGCCCCACTCGACGTCGAACAGGAACTGCTTGATCGTCGACGAGAGCATCGGCCCGCGGAGGATCGCGGCTTCGCCTTCACGGGTGAAGAACGCCAGCGACATCATCCGCACCCCATGGCTGGTGACCGGGATGATGCGATCGTTGAACGCGCCGGGCCGGCCCCGGGCCCCGAGCATCAGCGGGACGTCGGGCCCGTACACGTCGGCGTCGAGCAATCCCACGGCACATCCCGCCTGCCGGAGCGCGTGGGCGAGATTCACCGCGACCGTCGATTTTCCCACTCCGCCCTTGCCGGACGAGACGGCAATGGTGTTCTTGATCGCGGCCTCGCTCCCGTCCGGCAGCGTTGTCCCGCGCACCCGGGCCGTGAGCCGCACGGCCACTTCCCGCACGCCCGACAGCGCGCCCACCGCCCGGCGAGCGTCGCGCTCG
>JBIOVM010000145.1:0-58885 GCA_044867785.1 Candidatus Rokuibacteriota bacterium
GCGATCCGGACCGAGCTCGCCGAGGTCCGCGGCGAGGTGGACGGCGTCGAGACCGAGGCCAAGGCGCATCGCGCGTCGCTCGCCGAGGTCGAGGCGGCAGCGGCGCGAGTGGCATCGGAGATCGCGGCGCTGCTCGGGCGGATCGAGTCCGGCGCCGACGAGGAGGCTCGGCGGTCCCAGGTGTTCCTGGACGCCCAGGTCGATCTGGCGGCGTTGGCTGGCCGCGTCGACACGATCGAGTCGGATCTCACGCGGAACCACGCGGAGGACGTCGACGCGCAGGAGCGCATCCGTTCGGGCGAGGAGCGGCTGGTCGCGCTCCGGGGACGGCTCGAGGATGGCCGGCGGGAGCGCGAGCGTCTCGACGCGCGGGCCGACGCGGTGCGCGCGGAGCGAGACCAGGCCGAGGCCGCCGCCCGGATCGCGGGCGAGGCGGTCCGCGAGCGCGCGGAGGCGGCGACGGCGGCCAGCGAGGAGCTGCGCCGCACCGAAGCGGATCTCCATCGCGCGAGCCGCGAGGCGCAAGAGCACGCCATCCGTCTGGCCGAGCTGCGCGTCCGGCGCCAGGACGTCGAGGCGGATGCGCGGCGCCGCTTCGAGGTCGACGCGGACGCCCTCCGCCTGGCGCACGACGCGGCGCGAGATCTGGACGAGGCGCGGGCGCGCCTGCAGACGGTCGAGCAGAAGATCAGCGCGCTCGAGCCGGTCAACCTCATCGCGGACGAGGAGTACCGGGAGCTGGACGAGCGCCTGGGCTTCCTGCGCGCGCAGCACGAGGATCTGTCCACGTCGATCCGCGATCTCGAGAAGGCCCTCCGGGGCATGACCCGGACCGCGCAGGAGCGGTTCATGGAGGCCTTCGAGGCGATCAACCGCAACTTCCAGGAGCTGTTCACCCGGCTCTTCGAGGGGGGGCGCGCGGAGCTCCGGCTGGTCGAGGCTCCAGAGGGCGGCGATCCGCTGGAGACCGGGATCGAGATGGTCGCCCAGCCGCGCGGCAAGCGCCTGCAGGCGATCTCGCTCCTGTCCGGCGGCGAGAAGGCGCTGACCGGGCTCGCGCTGCTCTTCGCCATCTTCTACTTCCGCCCGAGCCCGTTCTGTCTGCTCGACGAGGTGGACGCGCCGCTCGACGACGCGAACATCCACCGGTTCACCCGGGTCCTCCGTGAGCTCTCGAGCCAGACCCAGTTCATCGTGATCACGCACAACCGCAAGACCATGGAGGCCGCCGACGTGCTGTACGGGGTCACCATGGAGGAGCCCGGGCTCTCCCGGATCGTCTCGGTCAACCTCGCCTGACGGCCTCCGTGGGCCCCGGGCCCGGATCCCCGACCCTCGGCCTCGTTTTCCCTGTATCCATCGCCGCTTGGCGGCGGGTCGGCGGGAGTCGGTGTGCTAGACTACGAGCCGAAACTGCCCATGAGCGTCGAGTTCTCGCTGGGAGCCTATCTTCGTGAGGGCCGAGAGCGGTCCGGCCTCTCGGTGGACGCCGTCTCGTCGGCGTGCCGGATCGCGCCCCAGTTCCTCCGCGCGCTCGAGGCCGACCGCTTCGATCTCCTGCCGGCGCCGGTGTACGTCCGAGGCTTCGTCCGAGCCTATTGCCAGCAGGTCGGTCTCGACGCGGACGCGGCGCTCCGCATCTACGAGCCGACCGCGACCGCAACGGCGGCGCCGCTTCGCCCCGCGCCTTCCCCTCCCGCTCCCCCGTCGCGGGCAGGACGCTGGCGCCCGGCCGCGGCCGGAGCGGCCGCCCTGGTCGCGCTCGGGGCGGCGATCACCTTCGTCGTCGTGCGTGGCCGACAGCCGGACGCGGCGACCTCTCGTGGCTCGAGCGCTTCGGGGCCGCGCGCGTCGGAGCCCGGGCCCGTCGGGGTCTCGCCCGCGCCGGGTTCGCCGGTCACGGGAGCACGAGACCCCGGCTCGCCGCCGGCCGAGGGTGCGTCCTCGACCCCGGTGCCTCCACCGGCCCCCCCGGCGGCGGCGCCGCCGGCGAGCGCCCACGTGCTCCTCGTGCGCGCGGTGGACACCACCTGGGTCCGCGTCGCCCCGGAGGGCGCGCCGGTGATCGAGGAGACCCTCCCACCCGGCGCGGTTCGCGAGTGGCGCAGCACGGGGCGATTCCGTCTGTCGGTCGGGAACGCTGGGGGCGTCGAGCTCGAGCTGGATGGCCGGCCGATGCCCGCGCTCGGGCAGCGGGGTCAGGTCGTCCACATGACCATCCCGGCGGAGACTCGGCCGTGAAGTTCCTCGGGAGCCTGGGTGAGCGGCTCCGGGACGGGCTCGGCAAGACGCGCACCGCGCTCGAGGAGGGCTTCGCGCGTATCTTCCAGGGGCAGGAGCTCGAGCCCGCCACCGTGGAGGACCTGGAGGCGCTTCTCATCCAGGCCGATCTCGGCGTGGACACGGCCGAGCGGTTCGTCGAGCGGGTCCGAGAGCAGTCACGGCAGGGCCGTCTGACCGACGGCGACGCCCGCCGAGCGCTGGGGGCGCACCTGCGCGAGGCGCTGGCCGGCGCCGGGGCGCCGCTCGACATCGACGCGCGGCCTGCGATCGTGCTGGTCGTCGGCGTGAACGGATCCGGGAAAACCACGACGTGCGGGAAGCTGGCCGCGCGGCTCCGCCAGGAGGGTCACTCGGTCCTCCTGGGCGCCGGCGACACGTTCCGCGCGGCCGCGATCGAGCAGCTCGAGCGCTGGGGGGAGCGGGTCGGCGTTCCGGTGGTCAGCCAAGCGCCGGGCGCGGATCCCTCCGCGGTGGCGTTCGACGCCGTCAAGGCCGCGCAGGCGCGCGGCTCGGACGTCCTGATCGTGGATACCGCCGGGCGGCTCCACACGAAAGCGAACCTCATGGCGGAGCTCGCCAAGGTCAAGCGCGTGATCGGACGCCAGTGTCCGGGCGCTCCGCACGAGGTCCTCCTCGTGCTGGACGCGACGACGGGCCAGAACGGCATCGCCCAGGCACGGGTCTTCCACGAGGGCCTGGGGCTGACCGGGCTCGTGCTCACCAAGCTGGACGGCACCGCGAAGGGCGGCATCGTGATCCGGATCTACCGGGAGCTCGGGCTGCCCATCAAGCTGGTGGCGACCGGCGAGAAGGCGGAGGATCTGGCGACGTTCGATCCGACGACGTACGTGGACGCCCTCGTGGGAGCCTGAGGGTGGGCTGGGGATCGCCGGGTGGCCCGGCCGAGCGCGACGCGCTCTGGATGGATCGGGCGCTCCGGCGCGCGCTGGACGGCCTGGGCCGGACCTCGCCGAACCCGATGGTCGGCGCCGTGCTCGTGAAAGACGGGCGCGTCGTCGGCGAGGGCGCGCACCTCCGAGCGGGGGAGCCGCATGCCGAGGCGATCGCGCTCGCGGTCGCCGGGGCCGCCGCCCGTGGCGCCGTCTGCTACGTCTCGCTCGAACCGTGTGCCCATGTCGGGCGCACGCCGCCCTGCACGGACGCGCTCGTCCGAAGCGGCGTCGCGCGCGTGGTCGCCGCCTGCCGCGACCCGAACCCGGCGGTCGACGGACGCGGGCTCGCGCAGCTCGAAGCGGCCGGCATCCCCGTGACGGTGGGAGTCCGGGAGGCCGAGGCGCGGTCGCTGAATCGGGCGTTCATCTGCGCGGTGACCGAAGGCCGCCCGCACGTCACGCTCAAGGCGGCCCTGACCCTGGATGGCAAGATCGCCGCGGCGGACGGATCCTCCCGGTGGATCACCGGCGAGGCGGCCCGTCTCGAAGGGCACCGGCTCCGGTTCGCCGCGGACGCCGTCCTGGTGGGGATCGGAACCGTGCGGGCCGACGACCCCCGGCTCACGATGCGACACCCCGAGCTTCCGGCGAAGGAGCCGTTGCGCGTCGTCGCGGACAGCCGGCTCCGGATCGATCCCGACGCGCAGGTGCTCCGCGCGGGCGATCCCGCGCGGGCTCTCGTCGCATGCGTCGGGCCGGCGCCGCCCGGGCCCGCCGCCGCGATCCGAGCGCGAGGGGCGCGCGTGCTGGAGCTGCCGGCCGACGACGACGGGCGAGTGGACCTCCGGGCGCTCCTCCACGCCCTCCGCGCGCTCGGCGTGATCGCGGTGCTGGTCGAGGGCGGCGGCGAGCTGGGCGGCGCCCTGGCCGAGGCGCGCCTGGTCGACCGCGTCGCGTTCTTCGTGGCCCCGCGATTGCTCGGCGGGCGGGACGCGCCGGGGCCGCTGGGCGGGCGCGGGCGCGCGCTGAAGGACGCGCTCCCGCTGGTGGACGTGTCCACCCGTCGACTGGGCGACGACCTGCTGGTCGAAGCCGACGTGGCCCGCTGAGCCATGTTCACAGGAATCGTGGAGGCGCTCGGGCAGGTGAGGTCGACGACGACCGGGTCGGGCGGCGGTCGCCGGCTCGAGCTGGCGGTGCCGGACGAGGCGCGATGGCGTCTCGCCCCGGGCGAAAGCGTCGCGGTCAGCGGCGTGTGCCTGACCGTGGTGCAGGTCGAGCCGGGCGGGCTCGCCTTCGACCTCGCGGAGGAGACGCTTCGCGTCACGACGCTCGGCGGTCTGGCGCCCGGGGACCCCGTGAACCTGGAGCGGCCGCTTCGCCTCGACGACCGCCTGGGCGGACACCTGGTCTTGGGCCACGTCGACGGCGTGGGCGAGGTGACCGGCGTCCGGCCCGAGGGCGAGGGCGTGCGCCTCGACGTCGAGGCGCCGGCGGGGCTCCGCCCGCTCCTGATTCCCAAGGGGTCGGTTGCGATCGACGGGGTGAGCCTGACGGTCGCCGCGCTCGACGACGAGGCGTTCGGGGTCGCGCTCATTCCGCACACGCTGGCCGTGACCACCCTCGGCCGGCGCTGCCGCGGTGATGCGGTCAACCTGGAGATGGACGTGATCGGGAAGTACGTGCGAGGCTTTGTCCAGCAGTGGGAGCACGCGGGCAGGGACAGGAGGAAGCCATGAGCGAAGCCGAGCGCGGGAAGGAGCGGTCGGGTTTCGCCCCGATCGAGGCGGCCATCCAGGACATCAGGCAGGGCCGGATGATCCTGGTCGTCGACGACGAGGATCGGGAGAACGAGGGCGACCTGGTGATGGCCGCCGACCGCGCGACGCCCGAGGCCATCAACTTCATGGCCAAGCACGGCCGCGGACTCATCTGCGTCCCGCTGACGGGCGAGCGCCTGGACGAGCTCCGGATCAGCATGATGGTGACCGACAACACCGCCCCGATGGGAACGGCCTTCACGGTGACGGTCGACGCCAAGCGCGGGGTGACGACGGGGACCTCCGCCTACGATCGCGCCCTCACCGTGCGGGCCCTGGTGGATCCCGCCACGCGGCCGGAGGACCTGGCGCGCCCCGGCCACATCTTGCCGCTGCGCTCGATGTCGGGGGGCGTCCTGCGCCGCGCCGGCCACACCGAGGCGGCGGTGGACCTCGCGCGGTTCGCCGGATGCTCGCCGGCCGGCGTCATCTGCGAGGTGATGGACGAGCAAGGGGAGATGGCTCGGCTGCCCGAGCTCTTCGCGCTGGCCGAGCGGCACGGCCTCCGGATGATCACGATCAAGGACCTCATCCGCCACCGCATCCAGAAGGACAAGCTGGTCCGGCGGGCCGCGACGACGCTCCTGCCCACGGTCTACGGGTCCTTCAACGCCACCGCGTACGAGACCACGGTGGACGACCGCGTCGTCCTGGCGCTGACGATGGGGGAGATCCGCGGGGACGACGCCGTCCTGGTGCGGATGCACTCGGAGTGCTTGACGGGCGACGTGTTCCGCTCCCAGCGCTGCGACTGCGGGGACCAGCTCGCCAAGGCGCTGGCCATCATCGCGGGCGAAGGGCGGGGCGTGCTCGTGTATCTCCGGCAGGAAGGTCGCGGCATCGGCCTCCTGAACAAGATGCGGGCCTACGAGCTGCAGGACCAGGGCAAGGACACGGTGGAGGCGAACGAGGCGCTCGGGTTCAAGGCGGACCTCCGGGACTACGGCATCGGGGCGCAGATCCTGGTCGACCTCGGGATCCGTTCGATGCGGCTCCTCACGAACAACCCGAAGAAGATCGTGGGGCTCGAGGGGTACGGGTTGCGCGTCATCGAGCGGGTGCCGATCGAGACGCCTCCGTCCGACACGAATCGCTTCTACCTCCGGACGAAGCACGACAAGCTCGGCCACCTCTTCTCCGACCGTCCCTGATGGCCGGGCCGGCTCCGCTTCCCACGCCGAGGCTGGCCGGGCACGGCCGGCGGGTGGTCATCGTCGCGTCCCGTTTCCACGAGGCGATCACGCGCGCGCTGGTCGAGGGCGCCCGGGCGGCGCTCCGGCGTCACGGCGTCCGCGCGGGTGACGTGCGCGTCGTGTGGGTGCCGGGAGCCTTCGAGCTGCCCCAGGCGGCGGCCCGGCTGGCCGCCGGCGGGGGCGTGGACGCGCTGGTCTGCGTGGGCTGCGTGATCCGCGGTGAGACGCCGCACTTCGACTACGTGGCCGGGGAAGCCGCGCGGGGGATCTCCGCGGTGGGACGCTCGACCGGCGTGCCGACGACGTTCGGCCTGATCACGGCCAATACCATGGCTCAGGCCAAGGCGCGCGCCGGCGGGTCGGTGGGGAACCGGGGCGAGGAGGCGGCCCTGGCGGCGCTCGAGCTGGTGACCCTCTTCGCGGACCTCGGCTCGGGACGGCGACGACGGGTGCGCCGCCGCCGGGCTCGCGCGCACTGAAGGCGGATGGGCCGCCGCCGACAGGCTCGCGAGCTTGCCCTCCAGCTCCTCTACGAGCTGGACGTCCGGGGCGAGGCCGAGCCCGGGCCCGTGATCGACGCGTTCTGGCAGCGCCAGCAGGCGCCGGACGACGTGCGTAGCTTCGCCGACACCCTGGTCAGGGGCGTCGCGGCCCAACGGCCCAAGATCGACGAGCTCATCGGACGCTTCGCCGAGCACTGGGAGCTCGATCGGATGGCGGTCGTGGACAGGAACGTGCTGCGGGCGGGGATCTGGGAGCTGCTCTGGGGCGTCGACGTCCCGCCCATCGTCGCCATCAACGAGGCGCTGGAGATCGCGCGGCGATTCTCGACCGAGGAGTCCACGCGCTTCATCAACGGTCTCCTCGACCGCGTCCGGCGGGAGCTCTGCCCCTAGCGCCGGTCCGGCGACGGGAAGCGACGGACACCGGCGCCCTCTCGAGCGCCGGTCCTCGGCCCGTCGAGCGGGCGCGGCGGCTCACGGTCGCGGCCCTGGCCGGCGTCGCCATGCACCTGGCCTTCCCGCGCCCGGGCTGGGATCTCCTGGCCTGGGTGGCGCTCGCGCCGGTGCTCGCCCTGGCCGTCACCGCGTGGAGTCCGCGACAGGCGCTCCTCGAGGGATGGATGGCCGGGCTCGCCTTCTTTCTGCCGCTCATGCGCTGGCTCACCCACACGATGACGACCTTCTCCACGCTCACCCCGTTCCTGGCCTTCCTCGTCCTCGTCGCGCTGGCCGCGTACCTCGCCCTCTTCTGGGGAGGCGTCGCGTGGGCGCTCGCATGGCTCCGCCCGAGGCTCGGCGCGCGCGTCCTGTGGCTTGCGCCCGCCTTCTGGGCGGCGGGCGAGCTCGGGCGCACCTACCTCCTGAGCGGGTTTCCATGGGGGCTCCTGGGGTACGCGCCCGCGCGGCATCTCCTCCTGATCCAGATGGCGGCGTGGACGGGGGTCTACGGCGTGTCGGCCCTGCTCGTGCTGGTGAACGCGGCGCTCGCGTGGACCGCGGTGGAGCGCCGGTGGCGCGCGGCGGCGACGGCGGGCGTCGTCGCGCTCGCCGCCGTCGGCGGCGCTCTGCTGGTCGGGCGCGCGCAGCTCGCGCCGGTCGCCGCGCCGACCCTTCCCGTCGCCATGGTGCAGGGGAACATTCCGCAAGCGGTCAAGTGGGACGCCGCCTTCCGGGCCCGGACGTTGGAGATCTACGCGGAGCTCACGCGAGCCGCCGCGCCCGGCAGCCGGTTGATCGTCTGGCCGGAGGCGGCGGTGCCCGCGTACCTCCGGTTCGAGCCCGCCGCGATGAAGTGGCTGACCGACCTGGCGGCGGCGGTGCGGGTGCCGTTGCTCGTCGGCGCGCCCGACGCGCAGCCGGACGGGCGTCGAGCCCGCTATCTCAACAGCGCGTTCCTCGTGGACGCGGCGGGCCTTCGCGATCGCTATGATAAGATGCACCTGGTGCCGTTCGGGGAATACGTGCCCCTGAAGCGGCTCCTGTTTTTTGTGGAGGCGATCGCCGCCGAGATCGGGGACTTCACGCCCGGGCGCGAGGCGACGCTCTTCCAGCTGGAGGGCGCGCCCTTCGGCACGGTCATCTGCTACGAGGTCATCTTCCCGGACCTCTTCCGGCGGTTCGTCGCGGGAGGCGCGAGCTTCATGACGAATATCACCAACGACGCCTGGTTCGGCGACTCGGGCGGCCCCTTGCAGCACCTCCAGATGGTGCCGCTCCGCGCCGTCGAGAACCGGGTGGCGATCGTGCGCGCCGCCAACACCGGCGTCTCGGCCCTGGTCCTGCCTTCGGGCGAGATCCGGTCGACGCTGCCCCTGGGGGCGCGGGGCACGCTGCGCGCCGACGTCCCGCTCCGGCGGGACGAGACCTTCTACACGCGCTTCGGCGACGTCTTCGCGCTCGCGTGCGCCGCGGTGACCGGCGCCGCGCTCCTAGGCGGTCTCGCCGCCGGCCGGTCGGGCTAGCGGCATGCTGGTCGAGCTGCGGCGGGAGTTCGCCGACCTCGAGCGCCGGCTCGAGGATCTCCGGGGGCATCTTTGACCTGGCCTCGAAGGACGCGCGAATCGCCGCCATCGACGGCGAGATGGCGGGCGCGGGGTTCTGGGACGACGCGCGCCGCGCGCAGGGGCTGATCCGCGAGCGGAACGATCTCGCGCGGGTCGTCGGGCGCTCGGCCGAGCTCGGGCGCGACCTCGAGGATCTCAAGGGCCTCTGGGAGATGGCGCTCGAGGAGAGCGACGAGAGCCTCGAGCCGGAGATCCAGTCGAATCTCCAGCGCATCCGGCGAGACCTGCACGACTTCGAGCTGACGGTCGTCCTCTCCGGCGAGCACGACCGGAAGAACGCGATCCTCTCCATCCACGCCGGCGCCGGCGGTACCGAGTCCCAGGACTGGGCGCAGATGCTGCTCCGCATGTACACGCGCTGGACGGAGCGCCGCGGCTACAAGGTCGAGGTCGTTGACCTGATCCCGGGCGACGAGGCCGGGATCAAGTCGGCCACGCTGGAGGTCACCGGCGACTACGCCTACGGATATCTCCGCGGGGAGACGGGGGTCCACCGGCTCGTGCGGATCTCGCCCTTCGACGCCGCCAAGCGTCGCCACACGTCGTTCGCGTCGGTTTCGGTGATGCCGGAGGTCGAGGACATCGAAGTCGTGGTCCGGGACGACGAGCTTCGCGTCGACGTCTTCCGCTCGTCGGGCCCCGGCGGCCAGGGGGTGAACACCGCCGACTCGGCGGTGCGCATCACGCACCTGCCCACCGGCATCGTGGTCTCCTGCCAGAACGAGCGCTCCCAGCTCCGGAACCGCGACACCGCGATGCGCGTGCTGCGCGCGCGTCTCTACCAGATCGCCGACCAGAAGCGGAAGACGGAGATGGAGCAGCTGACGGGCGACAAGAAGGAGATCGCCTTCGGCAGCCAGATCCGCTCGTACGTGTTCGCGCCCTACCAGCTGATCAAGGACCACCGGACGAACGTCGAGATCGGCAACGTGGACGCGGTGATGGACGGGGACATCGACCCCTTGATCGAGGCCTTCCTCTTCGCCGGCCGGAAGTAGGACGGCGCCCCCGATGTCCGAGCGCCCGCCCGCCGCCCAGGACGAAGGCGCCGCCGCCCCGGCGAACGAGCTCGTCCGGCGCCGCCGCGAGAAGCTCGCCGCGCTCCGGGCCGCCGGCGTCGATCCGTTCGGCGTCCGGTTTCCGGTCTCCCACTGGGCGGGGCCGCTCCACGCCCGCTGGGACGGCGCCCCGGAGGACGAGCTCCGCGCCGCCGGCCCGGTCAGTGTCGCCGGCCGGGTCATGTCGATCCGCCACCACGGCAAGTCCTGCTTCGCCCACATCCAGGACCAGACCGGCCGGATCCAGCTGTACGCCCGCGCCGACGTGCTGGGCGACGGCTACGCCGGCTTCACCGAGCTGGACGTGGCGGACTTCATCGGCGTGACCGGGGACCTCATGCGGACGCGGACGGGCGAGCTGACGGTCCAGGCGAAGGCCTGGGCGTTCCTCTCCAAGTCGCTCCGGCCGCTGCCCGAGAAGTGGCACGGCCTCCGGGACGTGGAGATGCGCTACCGCCGGCGCTACGTGGACCTCCTCGTCAACCCGGGCGTGCGGGACGTCTTCCAGGCTCGGGCCCGCATCATCCAGGCGATCCGCGCCTTCCTGGACGCCCGCGGGTTCCTCGAGGTCGAGACGCCGGTCATGCAGGCGCTGGCCGGCGGGGCGCTGGCGCGGCCGTTCGCGACCCATCACAACGCGCTCGACATCCCGCTCTTCCTACGGATCGCCCTCGAGCTCCACCTCAAGCGCCTGGTGGTGGGCGGCTTCGACCGCGTGTACGAGATCGGACGGATCTTCCGGAACGAGGGCGTGTCGGCGCAGCACAATCCCGAGTTCACGATGCTGGAGTTCTACCAGGCGTACGCCGACTACGGCGACCTGATCGACCTGACCGAGGCCATGTTCGGCGAGGTGAGCCGCGCGCTCACCGGCGGGCTCGCGCTCTCCTACCAGGGCGAGACCATCGACCTCTCGCCGCCCTGGCGCCGGCTCCGCTATCTCGACGCCGTCGCCGAGGCGGTGGGCGTCGGCCGGGACGCGCTCCACGACCGGGATCGGCTCCGAGCGGCGGCCCGCGCCGCCGCGGACCGGCAGGACGTCGACGCGGGTGCCTGGCAGTGGGGCGCGGCCACCCCGCGCTACCAGATGTGGAAGGACGTGTTCGAGACGTTCGTGGAGCCGACGCTGGTCCAGCCGACGTTCGTCATCGACTTCCCGACGGAGCTGTCGCCGCTGGCGCGCCAGAAGCGCGACGACCCGAGCCTGGTGGACCGCTTCGAGCTCTTCATCGCCCGGATGGAGATGGCGAACGCGTACTCCGAGCTGAACGACCCCGACGAGCAGCGGCGCCGGTTCGAGGACCAGCTGCGGGCCCGGGCGGCCGGGGACGACGAGGCGCACCAGCTCGACGAGGACTACATCCGGGCGCTCGAGTACGGATTGCCGCCGGCGGCCGGAGAGGGCATCGGCATCGACCGGCTGACGATGCTCTTCACCGACCGGCCGTCGATCCGGGACGTCGTCCTGTTTCCCCTGCTGCGCCCCGAGGACTTCGGAGGGGACGAGGCCTGACGACCATGGGGCGGGGAATGCCCTTCGAGCTCTTGATCGGGCTCCGCTACCTCCGGGCGAAGGGCGGCCGCGGCTTCCTGTCGCTCTTGACCGTGATCGCGATGGCCGGCATGGCGATCGGGGTCATGGCCCTCATCGTCGTCCTGGCGGTCATGACCGGCTTCGAGGACGAGCTGCGCAGCAAGATCCTGGGCACGACCTCGCACATCCTGGTGATGGACGCGGGCGGGCGCGGGATCGAGGACCCCGCCCGGGTCCTCGAGATCGCCCGGCGGCATCCCGACGTGAGCTCCGCGTCGCCCTTCGTGCTCCAGCAGGTCATGCTCTCGCACGGAGACTCGGCGACCGGAGCCGTCCTTCGCGGCATCGACCCCGAGGCGGAGCGTCGGGAGCTCCAGCGGCGGGTGAAGCACGGGAGCCTGGCCGACCTCGCCGGGCCGGAGCCGGCCATCGCGCTCGGCCGGGAGCTCGCGCGGACGCTGGGGGCCTTCGTCGGGGACACGGTCACGGCGATCTCGCCCAAGGGCGCGGTGACGGCGGTCGGGACCATTCCCCGGATGCGCCCCCTGCGCGTGGTCGCGATCTTCGAGCTCGGGCTCTACGAGTACGACTCGGCGCTCGCCTACACGTCGATCGCGAGCGCGCAGCAGTTCGCCGAGCTGGGCGGGCGGGTGTCGGGCATCGAGGTGCGCTTGGGCGACGTCTACCAGGCGCGCCGCGTGTCGCGGGAGCTGGGCGCGAGCCTCGGGCTGCCCTACTGGACCCGCGACTGGACGGAGATGAACCGGAACCTCTTCTCGGCGATCCAGCTCGAGAAGACCGCGATGTTCGTCATCCTGACGCTGATCATCTGCGTGGCGGCGTTCGCGATCATCAGCCACCTGATCCTGATGGTGGCAGAGAAGCGGCGCGAGATCGGCGTGCTCCGCGCGCTCGGGGCCTCGTCCCGCAGCATCACGCTCGTCTTCATGGCCGAGGGCGTGCTGATCGGCCTGGTGGGCACCACGGTGGGGACGGTCCTGGGGGTGGCGATCGGACTGATCCAGGACCGCTACCACGTCGTGAAGATCCCCGGGGACGTCTACCAGCTCTCCGAGCTCCCCATGAAGATGCATCCGCCGGAGCTGGCCCTGATCGCGGTGGCGGCGCTGGTCCTCTCGTTCCTGGCGACGCTCTATCCGTCGCGGCAGGCGGCGCGCCTGCACCCCGTCGAGGTCCTCCGCTATGAGTGAGACCGCTCTCCCGATCGCCGAGCCGCGGCGCCCGCCGCTCGTCGTCGCGGAGGGCGTCGAGAAGGAGTACCGCGGGGCCGGCGAGGTGCTGCGCGTCCTGAAGGGGATCAACCTGACCGTCCACGAGGCCGAGCTGGTCGCGGTTGTGGGCGCATCGGGCGTGGGGAAGTCCACGCTGCTGCACGTCCTGGGGGCGCTCGACCGCCCGACCGCGGGCCAGGTTCATTTCCGCGGGACCGATCTCTTCGACCGCTCGGAGGCGGAGCTGACGCGGTTCCGGCGGGACGAGGTCGGATTCGTCTTCCAGCTGTACAACCTGCTCGCGGACTTCTCCGCGCTCGAGAATGCGATGCTGCCCGCCCTCATTCAGCGGAGGCCGGCGGCCGAGGCACGCCGGCTGGCGATGGACGCTCTCCGGGAGGTCGGCCTGCACGAGCGGATGGGGCACCGGCCGGGCGAGCTGTCCGGCGGCGAGCAGCAGCGCGTGGCCCTCGCCCGGGCCCTGGTGGGACGCCCGGCGATGGTCCTGGCCGACGAGCCGACCGGCAACCTCGATCCCAAGACCAGCGAGGACGTGTTCGAGCTGTTCGCGCGGCTCCAGGCCGAGCGCGGGGTGGCTTTCGTCATCGCCACCCACAACCTGGAGCTCGCCCGGCGCGCCGACCGGCTCGTGCGCCTGGTCGACGGGCGCGCCGTCATCGAGAGCTGAGGCCGCCGCCGTCCTTCTCGGCCTCCGATCGGGCGTAAATGCCGGTCGCATGGTCGAAAATTTCCGCCCCGGTCCGGTCGGCCATGTATAATGCGCTCGGGAGTCGGCGGGCGCCCTCGCAGGCGGTGGGCGGCCGGCTCACCCGGGCTCCCGGCGCCGGTTGCCGGGTCTGGAGGATGCCACGTGTTCGAACGATTCACCGAGCGTGCGCGCCGCGTCATCATCCTGGCTCGCGAGGAGGCTGGCCGGTTCCGCCACGATTTCGTGGGGACCGAGCACATCCTGCTCGGGCTGATTCGGGACGGGGAGGGGATCGCGACCGCCGTCCTCCAGCGTCTGGGGCTCCGGCTCGAGACCGTCAAGAGCGAGGTCGAGCGCGCCCTGGCCGGGTTCCCGAAGACGCTCACGTTCGGGGAGGTGCCGTTCACGCCCCAGGCCAAGCGGGTGCTGGAGCTGTCCATCGAGGAGGCCCGCCAGCTCGGCCACAACTACATCGGCACCGAGCACCTGCTCCTCGGCGTGATGAAGGAGGGGCAGTCGATCGCCGCCAAGATCCTGGAGTCCCTCGGCGCGCGCCTCGACGAGGTCCGCCAGGAGACGCTCGCCCTTTTGGGCGACCAGTACTACCCGCGGCCGAAGAAGCGGAGCCAGACGCCGGTGCTCGACGAATTCGCGCGCGACCTGACTCAGTTCGCGCGGGACGGGAAGCTCGACCCGGTGATCGGCCGTGAGACGGAGATCGAGCGGGTCATCCAGATCCTCTCCCGCCGGACGAAGAACAACCCGGTCCTCATCGGCGAGCCCGGCGTCGGCAAGACGGCCATCGTCGAGGGCCTCGCCCAGAAGATCGTGAACCACGACGTGCCGGACGTGCTCGTCGCCAAGCGGCTGCTCCAGCTCGACCTGGGGGCGCTGGTCGCCGGCACGAAGTACCGCGGGCAGTTCGAGGAGCGGCTCAAGGCGGTCATGAAGGAGATCCGGCAGTCCGAGAACGTGATCCTGTTCCTGGACGAGCTGCACACGCTCATCGGGGCCGGCGCCGCCGAGGGCGCCATCGATGCCTCGAACATGCTCAAGCCGGCGCTGTCCCGCGGCGAGATCCAGTGCATCGGGGCCACGACCCTCGACGAGTACCGGAAGCACATCGAGAAGGACGGCGCCCTCGAGCGACGCTTCCAGCCCATCATCGTGCGCGCCCCGTCGGTCCAGGAGGCGGTCGAGATCATCAAGGGCCTCCGGCCGAAGTACGAGGCGCACCACCGGGTGAAGATCACCGACGCGGCGATCGACCTGGCCGTGAAGCTGGCCGACCGGCACATCACCGAGCGCCACCTGCCCGACAAGGCGATCGACGTGATCGACGAAGCGGCGAGCCGGACGCGGCTCCAGGCCATGACCCCGCCCGCGACCATCAAGGAGCTCGAGAAGGAGATCGAGCGGGTCGTGCGCGAGAAGGACATGTTCCTCGAGGCCCAGGAGTTCGAGAAGGCCGCCTCGCTCCGCGAGAAGGAGAAGGCGCTCCGGGGCCGCGAGGAGGAGCTCAAGCGCGAGTGGGAGAAGAACAAGAACCGGCAGACCCAGGTGGTCGGTGAGCAGGACATCGAGTACATCGTGTCCCGCTGGACGGGCATCCCGCTCTCGCGGCTCGAGGAGAAGGAGTCGGCGAAGCTGGCGCGCATGGAGGACGTCCTCCACGGCCGCGTGGTGGGTCAGGACGACGCGATCCGGGCGGTTTCCCGGGCGATCCGCCGGTCCCGTGCCGGTCTGAAGGACGCGAAGCGGCCCGTAGGCTCGTTCATCTTCCTCGGCCCCACCGGCGTCGGGAAGACCGAGCTGGCGCGGACGCTGGCCGAGTTCCTCTTCGGCGACGAGAACGCGCTGATCCGCGTCGACATGTCCGAGTACATGGAGAAGTTCTCGGTCTCGCGCCTCCTCGGGGCGCCCCCCGGGTACGTCGGCTACGAGGAGGGCGGCTACCTCACGGAGAAGGTCCGGCGCCGCCCGTACTCGGTCGTGCTGTTCGACGAGATCGAGAAGGCGCACCCGGACGTGTTCAACATGCTGCTCCAGGTGCTGGACGACGGCCGGCTCACGGATTCCCTGGGTCACGTCGTCGACTTCAAGAACACCATCCTGATCATGACCTCGAACCTCGGGACGGCCCTGATCGGCAAGCGCACCACTCCCGGCTTCCTGTCCGAGTCGGCCGAGGACACGTACGACCGGATGAAGGACCGCGTGATCGAGGAGCTGAAGCGGGCGTTCCGGCCCGAGTTCCTCAACCGGATCGACGAGGTGATCGTGTTCCACTCGCTCAGCGAGGATCACATCCGGGGTGTCGTCACGCTCATGCTGGAGCGCGTGAACCGGCAGCTCGAGGAGCGGGCGATCCGGGTCAGCCTGTCCGCCGAGGCCGTCGAGTTCCTGATCACCAAGGGGTTCGACGCGACCTACGGGGCTCGACAGCTCCGCCGGACGATCCAGAAGCACATCGAGGACCCGCTGGCCGAGGCCATCATTGCGGGGCAGGTCCAGGACGGGGCCCAGGTCGAGGTCCGAGTCGATGGCGAGCGGCTCATCTTCGAGCCGGTCTCCGAGCCGTCGCTGAGCCTGGCAGAGCGCTGACCTCCCCGTCCCGGTTTCCCCGAGGAGTCTCCTCGGCCCTCGCTGGAGGGCGCCTCCGGGTGCCGGCGAGGGGGTGGATGCGTCTCCCGGGCTGTCTGGTCGTCCTCCTGGCGCTGGTGTCGAGCGCCCTGGCTCAGCAGCCGCCGACCGAGCCGCGGCCGGTCCCGACGGTCCGCGACATCGCCGTCGAGGGCAACCGGCGGATCCAGCCGCAGACCATCCTGAACCGCGTGCATACGAAGATCGGTGATCCCTTCTCCCCCGCGTCGCTCCGGGACGACGTCCGGTCGATCTTCGGTCTCGGATTCCTCGACGACGTCCAGATTCGCACCGAGGAGTTCGAGGGAGGCATCCGGGTCATCTTCGTGGTCGTGGAGCGCCCGCTCCTGCGCGAGGTCAGCTTCGAAGGGAACTCCGAGGTCAAGATCGAGGACCTCCGCGAGAAGGCGGCCATCCGGGTCGGCGTGCTCTACAACCCCGTCGAGGTGCAGAAGGCCCAGGAGGCCATCCGCGAGAAGTACGAGGACGAGGGTTTCTTCGGCGCGCAGATCACGCCGCGCACCGAGCGCACGCCGGAGGGCGACCTCCGGGTCGTGTTCCGGATAGAGGAAGGGCCGAAGCTCCACATCGACCGCATCGTCATCGAGGGCAACAGCGCCCTCAGCGCGGGCCAGATCAAGGACGTGATGCAGACGCGGGAGCGGCTGTACTGGATCTTCCCGTTCTCCACCGTCCAGCGCCGCGTGTTCGAGGACGACATCGAGCGGATCCTCCAGCTCTACGGCGACCACGGGTTCATCCAGGCGCGGGTCGAGTCGCACGAGATCATTCCGGATCTCGAGCGGAAGAAGGTGACGCTCCGCATCCGGGTGGTGGAAGGGCCCCAGTTCCGAACCGGCACCATCACGATCACCGGGAACGAGCTCCTGTCGACCGAGGAGATTCGCCGACTGCTGAAGCTTCAGGAGGGCGGCGTGTTCAATCGGGGGGCGCTCCGCAACTCGGTGCGGGCGATCGTCGACCGCTACTCGGAGCTGGGGCGGGCCCGGGCCGAGGTCGAGCCCCGCACGGCCAACGACCTGGCGAACCTGAAGGTGGACGTCACGATTCCCATCGTCGAAGGCGGGCCGGTTTACGTCGAGCGCATCAACATCTCCGGCAACACCAAGAGCTCCGAGAAGGTCCTGCGCCGGGAGCTGCGCGTGGTGGAGGGCGAGCTCTTCACCTTCCAGAAGCTGGTGCGGAGCCGGCAGCGGCTCTTCAATCTGGGCTACTTCGACGAGGTCAACGTCACCACCGAGCAGGGAACGACGCCCGATCGCATCGTGGTGAACATCTCCGTCAAGGAACGGGCGACCGGGATGTTCAGCATCGGCGCCGGGTACAGCAGCGTCGACAGCCTGTTCGCCACGGTCGACGTGAGCCAGCGGAACCTGTTCGGGCGGGGCCAGGAGGCCTTCCTCCGGTTCCGCATCGGATCCCAGAGTCGGCTGGGCCTCGTCGGGTTCACCGAGCCGTACCTCTTCGACATCCCGCTGAGGGCGGGCTTCGACATCTACGACCGGGAGCGTGAGTACGACGACTTCACGGAGGAGCGCCTTGGCGGCGACCTCCGGGCGAGCTACCCTCTGACCGAGTTCGTGACGCTCTCGGGCCTCTACCGGCTGGAGGAGGTCACCATCTCGGACATCGCGCCCGACGCGAGCGAGGACTTGAAGCAGGAGGAGGGGACCAAGCTCAACTCCGTGCTCGAGTTCGTGCTCGCGCGAGACACGCGGGACAACATCTTCGAGCCGACGCGAGGCAGCCGCAACTCCTTTGAGGTCTCGTACGCGGGTCTCGGGGGGGACACGCAGTTCTACAAGTTCGTGGCCGAGACGTCGTGGTTCGTCCCGCTGCCGGTCTTCAACCTCGTCTGGGCCGTCCGCGGCCTGTTCGGAATGGTGGAAGGCTACGGCGGTGAGGAGGTGCCCATCTTCGAGCGGTTCTTCCTGGGCGGGCCCACCACGCTGCGCGGACAGGGGACCCGGGAGGTCGCGCCGCGGGACGCGGCCGGAGAGCTGATCGGCGGCGACAAGGAACTCCTGTTCAGCACCGAGCTGCTCATCCCGGTCATCCCGCGATTCCGACTGGCGCTGTTCTTCGACGCGGGCAACTCGTACGGGTTCGGTACCGAGTTCGATCCCACCAATCTCCGGCTCGGCGCCGGCGCCGGCGTGCGGTTCTTCTCGCCGCTGGGTCCGCTGCGACTCGACGTGGGATACAACCTCGATCGAGAGCCGGGGGAGAAGGAGTTCCAGGTCTATTTCACGGTCGGGTCGCCATTCTAGACCGCCGGAGTGCAAGAGGTGATGCCATGAGAGGACACTGGGCAGTCGGCAGCGGGATGCTCGTGATCGCGAGCCTGGTCGCCGGCCTGAGCGGCGCGGCGGAGGCGGCCGGCACGCGCATCGGCTACATCGACCTGCAGAAGGTGTTGGTCCGGTCCGTCGCGGGGGTGGCGGCGCGCGAGCAGCTGGAGAAGGAGCGGGCCACCATGACGAAGGACCTCGAGGTCCGCAAGGCCGAGATCGACAAGCTCCGGGAGGAGCTGGAGAAGAAAGGCCTGGTGCTCTCGGCCGACTCCAGGAGGGAGAAGGAAGAGCTGCTGCAGCGGAAAGTGCGCGACGCTCGCCGGGTCGGGGAGGACCTCGACAAGGAACTGCAGCGCAAAGAACAGCAGATGGTGGCGCGGATCGGACAGGAAGTCGTGGGCGTGATCGAGAAGGTCGGTAAGGAGCGCGGGTTCCTCATGATCCTGGAGAAGCGTGGCGCGTCGGTGATCTACGGGGATCCGGAGTCGGACATCACCGACGAGATCATCAAGCTGTACGACCAGGAGAAGGCGAAGAAGCCGTAGGATGCCAGCGCGCTCCCTCGCCGAGCTGGCGCGGCTCGTCGGCGGGGACCTCGAGGGCGAGCCGACCCTCGAGATCCGAGGGTTCGCGAGCCTGGAGAGCGCCGGCCCGGACGACCTGTCCTTCGTCGCTTCCGGCCGCCACCTCCAGGGCGCCCTGCGAAGCGCCGCAGCTGCCCTGATCGCGCCGCCCGGTCTGGATCTCGGCGGCCGGCCGGCGATCAGGGTGGCCCAGCCCTACGCGGCCATCGCGACGGTCCTCCGGCTGTTCTTTCCCGAGCCGCCCGTGGCTCCCGGCATCCACCCGACGGCGCACGTGGCGGACGGCGCGGACGTCTCGTCGGAGGCGACCATCTCGGCGTTCGCGGTGGTGGGCGAGCGCTCGGTCGTGGAGGCGGGCGCCGTGCTCCACCCGCACGTGTTCGTCGGCCCCGACTGCCGCGTCGGCGCGGGGACCGTACTCCATCCGCACGTCGTCCTGCGACAGCGCGTCACGCTCGGCCGCCGGGTGATCGTCCATCCGGGCAGCGTGCTGGGAGCGGACGGGTTCGGGTACGTGTTCGATGGCCGAGAGCACCGCAAGATCCCTCAGGTCGGCCGGGTCGTCGTGGAGGACGACGTCGAGATCGGCGCGAACGTCGCGGTGGATCGCGCCACCCTCGGCGAGACCGTGATCGGCCGGGGGACGAAGATCGACAACCTCGTGCAGATTGGCCATAATACCGAGGTCGGCGCGGGCTCCATCATCGTCGCCCAGGTCGGCATCGCGGGCTCCTGCCGGATCGGCCGCGGTGTGGTGCTGGCGGGACAGGTGGGCATTGCGGACCACGTCACGGTCGGCGACGGAGCCCAGATCGGCTCCCAGGCGGGCGTCCACCGGGACGTACCGCCCGGGGCCGGCATGATCGGTACGCCGGCCATGCAGGGCGAGGCCGGGCTCCGCGCGCTGGTCGCCATCGGGCGTCTTCCGGAGTTGCTGAGGGACATGCGCGCGCTGGGCCGGCGTGTGGACGCGCTCGAGCGGCGCCTCGGGGCGGAGGGAGGGCCAGGGCCCGGTGGGTGAGCGGACGACCGAGATCCACCCGACGGCGCTGGTCCACCCGGGGGCCCAAGTCGGGCCGGGCACGCGGATCGGCCCGTTCGCGGTGATCGGCGACGGCGTGTGCCTCGGCGAGGACGTCGACGTCGCCCCCCACGCGGTCCTGGAAGGCCGGGTCGAGATCGGGTCGCGCTGCCAGATCCATGTGGGTGCGGCGATCGGTTTCCCGCCCCAGGACCTCAAGTGGAAGCCGGGGACGCCGTCGGGCGTGCGGATCGGCGACGGCACGACGATCCGCGAGTACGCCACGATCCACCGGGCCTCCACTCCCGACGGCTGGACCGTGTTGGGGAAACACTGTTACCTGATGGCCCAGGGTCATGTCGCCCACGACTGCCAGATCGGCGACAACGTGATCATGACCGGGTACACGGCTCTCACCGGCTTCGTCGAGGTCGGTGACCGCGCGGTGATCTCGGGCCTCACGGGGATCCACCAGTTCGTGCGCATCGGGGCTCTCGCCATGGTCAGCGGATGCTCGCGGATCGGGCAGGACGTCCCGCCGTACTTCATCGTCGAGGGCAATCCCGCCGAGGTTCGCGGGGTGAACATCGTGGGGCTTCGGCGGGCGGGGGTGTCGGCGGAGGTGCGGCTGAACCTCCAGCGAGCGTACAAGATCCTGTACCGATCCGGCCGCGCGCCCGGCCCCGCGCTGGCGCAGATCCGAGCGGACGTCGAGCGGTCTCCCGAGATCGATCGCCTGTGCGACTTCATCGCGTCGTCGAAGCGCGGGATCTGCTAGAGGAGAGCGATGGGCAAGCGCGAGCAGAAACGGATGCGCGCCGGCGTGATCGGCGCCGGCCACATGGGCCAGTATCACATCCTGGTATACGCCGAGCTGTGGGACGTGGACCTCGTGGGCATCGTGGACGCGGACGCGAGCAAGACCGCCCGCCTCGCCGCCCAGTACGATTCGCAGGCGCTTTCGGACTACCGGGAGCTCTTCGGCAAGGTGGACGTGGTCTCGATCGCGGTCCCGACGCCGCTTCACTTCGAGATCGCGAGGGAGTGCCTCGAGGCGGGCATCAGCGTCCTGGTCGAGAAGCCGCTGGCGTCGACTCTCGAGGAGGCCCGCGAGCTCTTCCGGATTGCCCGCGAGCGGAACGTCGTGCTCCATGTCGGCCACGTCGAGCGCTTCAACGGCGCGGTCCAGGAGCTCCGGAAGATCGTGGCGAACCCGATCCTGATCGAGTCCCGCCGGCTCGGGCCGTTCGTGCCGCGGGTTCAGCACGACACGGTGGTCATGGACCTGATGATCCACGACGTCGACATCGTGCTCGGGCTGGTCGACGGCGAGGTGCGGCGCATCACGGCGGCCGGGGCGCGCGTCCACTCGGCGCGCTCCGACGTCGCCAACGTGCAGCTCCTGTTCGAGAGCGGCACCGTCGCCAACATCACCGCCAGCCGGGCGACCGAGCACAAGGTCCGGACGCTCGCGATCACGCAGCCCGACGCCTATATCTTCCTCGACTACACGGACCAGGACATCCAGATTCACCGGCGGGCGGCGTCCGAGTACGTGCTGAACCGCGAGTCCATTCGCTACCGGCAGGAGTCCTTCGTCGAGCACCTGTTCGTCCACAAGGAGAACCCGCTCAAGCTGGAGATCCTCCACATCCTGAACGCCGTCCGGGAGGCGCAGCGAGCCGGGACCGTCGAGCTGGTCGAGCACGACGACGTCCGCTCCCTGTCGGTGGCGCTCGCGATCGAGCGCATGCTCGAGGAGGGTCGGCCGCACCTCGACTGGCCGCCCCGCTGAGCGGGATGGCCCAGGCGCTCGGGCTGGTCGGCGGCGCGGGATCGCTGCCGGCGCTCATGGCCCGCGAGGCGCGGCGGGCGGGCTGGCGGGTCGTCGCGTTCGCTCTCGCGTCCCCCGAGCCTCTGGCGGCTCACGCGGATCGCCTCGTGGCGTGCCGGCTCGGCGACGTCGCCCCCATCCTGTCCGTGCTCGGCGAGGAGAGCATTCGCCACGTCGTCCTCGCCGGGCGGGTCCGCAAGGACGCCGTGTTCCAGGGCGCGCCGCTCGACGGCGCCGCGCGGGACCTCCTGGCCCGGGCCTCGGACTGGACGGACGAGGGCCTTCTCCGCACCGCGGCGGCCGCCCTCGAGGCGATGGGGATCGAGGTGCTCGACCAGCGCCGGTTCCTGGCGCCCTGGCTGGTCTCGCGCGGCTGGATCGCCGGCAAGCCGCTCCGGGTCGACCTGGAGGCGGACGTCGCGCGGGGGCTCGAGCTGGCCCGCGAGCTCGCCCGCCGAGGCATCGGCCAAACGGTGGTGATCCGCGGGGGATCGGTGGCCGCCGTCGAGGCGATGGAGGGGACCGACGAGACGGTGCGGCGCGGCCTCGCCCTCGCCGGCCGCGGCGCGATCGTGGTCAAGGCGGCGGCGCCGGAGCACGACTACCGCTTCGACGTGCCGACGGTCGGACCCGACACGATCGCCGGCTGCGTCGCGGGCGGAGCGGCCGTCCTGGCCGTCGAGGCGGAGCGCGTGCTCCTGCTCGAGCGCGAGCGCGTGGAAGCCGAGGCCGCTCGGGCGGAGATCAGCCTTGTCGGAGTCGCGGGGCGGTCCGGCGTCGACTGACGTCCTCATGGTGGCCGGCGAGGCGTCGGGGGACCTCCACGGCGCCACGCTGGCGCGGGCGCTCCGGACGCTGGCGCCGGATCTTCGGCTCGCCGGGATGGGTGGCGCCCACATGGCCGCCGAGGGCGTCCACCTCCTGCAGCGAGCCGAGCGCGTCACCGTCGTCGGCGGCACCGAGGTGTTCGGCCGGCTCCCCGCGCTCTGGCGCGCCTTTCGCGCGCTGAGGACCGAGCTCCGCGACCGTCGGCCCGGAGTCCTGGTGCTGATCGACTTCCCGGAGTTCAACATGCGGCTCGCCCGCGCCGCGCGCCGGCTGCGCGTCCCCGTGGTCTACTTCGTCGCCCCCCAGGTGTGGGCCTGGCGGCGCGGCCGCGTCCGCGCGATGGCCCGCGACGTGAGCCGCGTCCTCGCGATCTTTCCCTTCGAGATGAGCGTGTACGAGGAGTCCGGCGTGCCCGTCGAGTTCATCGGGCACCCCTTGCTCGACGTCCTGCCCACCCTCGACCGGAACGCCGCCCGCGCGGGGCTGGCCTCCGGGGACGACTCCCTGATCGGCCTCCTGCCGGGCAGCCGCGACGCCGAGGTTCGCCGACACCTGCCGGTGCTGCTGCAGGCGGCGCGCCGAATCGTCGCTCGCCGGCCCCGGACGCGGTTCGCCCTGGCCACCGCCCCCGGCACTCCGGTCCCCCCCGTGGTGGCCGCGGTCCGCGCGGAGGGGGCGCCGGTGCAGGTGGTGCCAGGGCAGGCGCACCGGCTCATGGCCGCCGCGGATCTCCTGCTCGTCGCCTCGGGGACCGCGACCCTCGAGGCGGCGTGCTACGGGACGCCGATGGTGGTGCTGTACCGGCTGTCGGCGCTCTCGCACGCGGCGGCGCGGCTGCTGGTCCGCGGAGTCTCCCACATCAGCTTGCCGAACATCATCGCGGGGCGGGAGGTCGTGCCGGAGCTCATCCAGGGACGCGCCACGCCGGACGGCGTGGCGTCCGCCGCGCTCGGTATCCTCGGCGACGAGGGCGCCCGGACGGTCCAGCGGCTCGGCCTCCTCGAGGTCCGGACACGGCTTGGCGAGGCCGGCGCAGGGCTCCGGGCCGCGCGCGCCGTGCTGCGGGAGCGCGATGGGGCGACCGGTCGCTGAGGGCGCGAGCCGGTCGTCGGCGGGCGAGCGGCGGCGCGGGATCCGGGCCCTCGCGACCTCCGGGCCGGCGATCGCCCTCGGCCGGGGGCTGGTCCGCGGGCTCGCGCGGAGCCTTCGGGTCCGGGAGTTTCCGTCCGCGGGACTCCGGGCGCTCTGGCAGGCGGGGTCACCGGTGATCTACACCGTCTGGCACGGACATATCCTGCTCCTGCCGTACCTCTACGGGCGGCGATATCGCATTCACGCGCTGACCAGTCGCTCTCGAGATGGCGAGGTGCTCAGCCGCTTCATCCAAGGCTTCGGCATCCACGTCGTACGCGGGTCGTCGTCCCGAGGCGGCGCCCGGGCTCTCCTGGCGCTCGCTCGGGTGATCCGCGATGCGGGCGACAACGTCCTGATCGTGCCGGACGGGCCGCGGGGCCCCCGGCACGTCGCGCAGAGCGGCGCCGTCGTGCTGGCGAAGATGACGGGGGCGCCCATCGTTCCTCTCGCCTTCGGGGCGGCGCCCTGCAGCGTGCTCCGGTCTTGGGACGCCTTCGTCGTGCCGCATCCCTTCGCGCGCGCCGCCGTCGTGTTCGGGGCGCCGCTGACCGTGCCGCGGGACGCCGACCGCGAGGTCGTCGAGGCCAAGCGCCGGGAGCTCCAAGCGGTCCTCCTGGGAATCACTGCCGCCGCGACTCGGGCGGCTGGCGGGGGCGATGTACCTTCTCTATAGCCTGGTCCTCGCGCTCCTGGCGCTCGGGTACCTTCCGCTGTTCCTCTTGCGCAAGGTCTGGGGGGCCGGCTACCCGGTGGCGCTTCGCGAGCGTCTCGGCTTCGCCCGCGTCCCTCCCGCGTCTCTGCCGAAGGGCCGGTTCTGGGTCCACGCCGTCTCGGTCGGCGAGGTCATGGCGGCCGTGCCCTTGGTGCAAGCGCTGCGTATCCGCTGGCCCGCTGCCGACGTCGTGGTGTCGACCGTGACGGCCACCGGCGACCAGGTGGCGCGAGCGCGTCTGCCAGAGGCGGCCGCGACGTTCACGTTCCCGCTCGACTTTCCGGGCGCGGTGCGCCGGGCGGTTCGCCGGGTCGACCCCGCCGCGTTCATCGCGCTGGAGACCGAGATCTGGCCCAATCTCCTGCGCGCCCTCCGTCGCGCGGGCGCCCCCGCGGTCCTGGCGAACGGACGCATCTCCGACCGCTCGTACCGGCGCTACCGTCTGGTGCGCGGGCTCTTCCGGCGAGTGCTGGGCGACGTGGCGCTCTTCTGCATGCAGTCCGAGGAGGATGCGCGGCGGATCATCAGCCTCGGGGCGCGCCCCGAGCGGGTCCTCGTGACCGGCAACCTCAAGATGGAAACGCCGCCCAGCCACGCCGGCACCGCCGAGATCTGGCGACGGCTCCTCCATCTCGGCCAAGCGCCGGTCGTGGTCGCGGGCAGCACGCACCGCGGGGAGGAGGCGGTCGTGCTCGATGCCTACCGGGCGGTGCGGCGGGACTCCCACGGCCTCCGGCTCGTGCTCGCCCCGCGCCACCCCGAGCGGCTCGACGAGGTGGAGGCCCTGATCCGCTCCAGCGACCTCGGGGTCGTCCGGCGAAGCCGGGTGAGCCCCGGGCACACGCCCGACGTGATCCTGGTCGACACGATGGGCGAGCTGGCGTCCCTCTACGCGGTCGCCGACGTGATCTTCGTCGGCGGCAGCCTGGTGCCGATCGGCGGCCACAACGTGGTCGAGCCCGCGCTCCACGCGAAGCCGGTGATCTTCGGCCCGCACATGACGAACTTCCGCGAGGCGGCGTCGCTCCTCCTGCGGGCCGACGCGGCGATCCAGGTCGGGAGCGGGCCCGAGCTGACGGCGGCGCTGGCACGGCTCCTCGCCGACGCTCCGGCGCGCCAGGCCCTCGGCCAGGCCGCGTGGAGCGCCGTGCGAACGCACCAAGGCGCGTGCGTGCGCACGGTCGCGGCGATCGAGCGGGTGCTCGCAACGCCGGAGCCTCGCGCATGAGCTCCAGGGGGCTCCGGTGAGCGCGCCCGGCGCGATCCGCCGCGCGCGCCTCGCTCGGGCGTGGCGGGACGGCCGCCTCGGCCTGATCGGGCCCTTGCTGGCGCCGGCCGCGTGGGCCTACCGCGCTGGCCTGGCCGCCCGGGAGTCGGCCTATGCACGCGGGCTGCTGACGTCCGGGCGGCTGTCGTGTCCCGTCGTCTCGGTCGGGAACCTCGCGCTCGGCGGCACCGGGAAGACCCCGACCGTAGAGCTGGTGGCGCGCTGGCTCGGCGCCGAGGGGCGTCGGGTCGCCATCGTGAGCCGCGGATACGGCCGGCGGGTGGACGAGCCCGTCGAGCTGGTCTCGGACGGGGGCCCGCCCCGGCTTTCCGCCGAGCGCGCCGGGGACGAGCCGTTCCTCCTCGCCCGCCGCCTCCCGGGAGTGGGAGTCGTCGTCGGCGCGGACCGCCTCGAGGCGGGGCGGTGGGCGGTCCGGCACCTCCGGCCCGACGTCGTGCTGCTCGACGACGGATTCCAGCAGCGCCGGCTCCGCAAGGACGTCGAGATCGTGTGCCTGGACGCGCGCGCGCCGTGGGGTCGAGGCGGTCTCTTCCCGCGGGGCACCCTGCGCGAGCCTCCGTCCGCGCTGGCGCGTGCGCACCTGGTCGTCCTGACGGGGTCGGGCGGCGACCCGGATCCCGGCGGTCTTCGCTCCGAGGTCCGCCGTCGCGTCGGCCCGGTTCCGTGTCTCTCGGCGGACTACGCCGTCGACGGGCTCGAGGATCTCCGGTCGGGCGCTCGCCGCCCGGAGACGGACCTGAAGGGCCGGGCGGTGCTGGCCTTCGCGGGCATCGCCGCGCCCGAGCGTCTCGCAGAGACGCTGGCCGCGCACGGTGCGCTCGTGCGCGAGGTGATCGCGTTCCCCGATCACCATCGCTACCAGTCACGAGATCTCGAGTCGGTCGTGGCCCGGGGGCTGGCGGTCGGGGCTCAGCTGCTGGTGACGACGGAGAAGGACGCCGTGCGACTGCCTTCACGGGGTCACCCGGACGCCGAGCTCTGCTCGTCGGCCGCATGGCCGCGCGACGCGTGGCTGCCCGTCTGCGCCTTGCTCGTTCGACTGGTTCCGGTCGCCGAGGCCGACTGGCGAGCAGCGCTGAGCGCCCGGATCGACGCGGCGACCTCGCTCGGCCGGACGGACGGGGCCCGGTGAGGGCCGCCCCGATTCCCCGTCGCGCGATCCACCGAGCGTTGGTGCGCCTCCCGAACTGGCTGGGCGACACCGTGATGGCGGTGCCCACGCTCCGGGCGCTCCGCGCCGCGCTGCCGGCCGCGGAGCTCTGGTGTGTCGGTCCATGGGTCTCGGACATCCTCGAGAGCGAGCCGGGGATCGCGCGGCGCCTCGCGCCGCCCCGCCGCGTCGCCGGCCGCCTGGCCCAGGCCCGTCGCCTGAGCCAGGCGGAGTTCGACCTGGCCGTGATCCTTCCGAACTCGTTCGAGACGGCGCTCGCCGGCCGCCTGGCGCGCGCCCGCTGGCGCGTCGGCTACGCGGCCGATGGCCGCGGCTTCCTCCTCACCCATGCGCTTCCGCCCGACGATCAGCCGGTCCACCAGGCCGCGGCCTATCAGCGCCTGCTGGCCCCGCTGGGCGTCGACGAGCCCCCGAGTGTCCCGACGCTGACCGTGGACCCGGCGCGCCGGTCGGAAGCCCGCCGCCTGCTGGACGACGCGGGCCTCGCAGGCGGCGAGCCGCGCGTCGGGCTCCAGCTGGGCGCCGCGTTCGGCCCCGCCAAGCTCTGGCCGCCCGAGCGGATCGCTGCCCTCGCGTTGCGGCTCGAGGCGTGCGGGGTCCGGGCAGTGCTGCTCGGGAGCGCGAGCGCGCAGGCGCTCGGCGACCGCGTGCAGGCCGCGGCCGGCGGCGCGCTTCGGAGTCTCGTCGGACGCGACCGGCCGGCGCTCCTGGCGGCGCTCCTGGCGGAGCTCGACGCGCTCGTCGGCGCGGACAGCGGGCCCGCGCACGTTGCCGCCGCCGTCGGGGTCCCGACCGTGACGATCTTCGGCCCCACGGATCCTCGCGCGACGGCTCCGTGCGGTCCCGGCCAGCGCGCACTCTGGCGCCCGCCGTCCTGTGCGCCCTGCTTCCGCCCGGAGTGCCCGATCGACCATCGGTGCCTTCGCGCGATCGAGGTGGCCGAGGTCGAGGCCGCAGTCATGGCCGCGCTGACGAACCGGCGGTGAAGCCGCTTCGGATCCTCCACGTCGTCGCGAACCGCTGGTGGACCGGCAGCGCGGATCCGGCGCTGGATCTGGCGAGAGCGCTCCAGGCCCGCGGGCACGCGGTCTGGTTCGCCTGCGTTCCCGGCGACGCCCTCGAGGCGCACGTCCGGGAGTCCGGGGTCGCGCTCGTCGAGGGCCTGTCCCTGGAGCGGACGACGCGCCCGTGGCGGATCGCCGCCCAGATCCGGGGGCTCGGGCGGACGCTGCGGCGTCTCGAGGTCGACGTCATCCATGCCCATCAGACCCATGACCACTGGCTCGCGGTGGCCGGACGGCGGGGCACCGCGGCGCGCGTGGTCCGCACGGTGCATCACCGGCGGGCCGTCCACGGTGGGCTGGCCGCGCGCTGGCTCATGAGCCGGACCGATGCGCTCCTTGCGGTCAGCGAGGGCATCGCGGCCCGGCTCGGGGCCGCCGGCGCTCCGCGGGCGAGGGTCACGCTCGTGCCCGGCGCCGTGGACACGGAGCGATTTACCCCCAAAGCGGACGGACGGCGCGTGCGAGCGGAGCTGGGGCTGGGCGATGCGCCGGTCGTGGGGTGCGTCGCCAGGATGGTCCCGGGACGGGGCCACGACGTGCTGCTGCGCGCGATGGCACTAGTCCACGACCGGCTGCCCGAGGCGCGGCTGGTTCTGGTCGGCCGAGGCGAGCATCGGCCCGCCGTGGAGGCCCTCGTTCAACGGTTGGGGCTCGAGTCGACGGTCGTCCTCGCAGGCTACCGTGGGAGTGATCTTCCCGCGACGCTCGCGGCCTTCGACTGCGCCGTGCTGCTCGGCGCAGGGTCGGAGGAGTCCTGCCGGGCGGTCCTGGAAGCCATGGCGGTCGGGCGCCCGGTGGTGGCCGCTCCCGTCGGCGCCGTCCCTGACGCGGTGGTGGACGGGGAGACGGGGTGGCTCGTCGAGCCCGTCCCGGACGCGGTGGCGTCCCGGCTGGAGGCGACGCTCAGGGATCGGGGGCTGGCGCAACGCATGGGCGAGGCCGGGCGACTCCGGGTGGAGGCCGATTTCACACCGTCTCACCGAGCGGCGCGGGTCGAAGCTATCTACGGACAGGTGCTCGCCAAAGAAGCGCTTCCCCGCCGGTGAGCGACCAGTATAATGACGCCGATGACCCGCGGGCCGGAAGTGCGCGTCCCGACGAGCCGAACGATACCGCTGGCCCGACGATCCCGCCGTGCATAGCGGGGAGGGCTCCGAGTTCCTCCGGATCGTCCAGCGGTTCGAGGGCCGGCGCATCCTCGTCGTCGGCGACCTGGTCGCCGACGAGTACGTCTTCGGCAAGCCGGATCGCATCTCGCGGGAAGCCCCGGTCCTGATCCTGCGCTATCTCTCCCGGGAGATGCGCCTGGGAGGCGCCGCCAACGCCTGTCACAACCTGCGCACGCTGGGGGCCGAGGTCTTGCCCCTCGGAGTGGTCGGGACGGACTGGGCAGGGGATAGCGTGCGGCGGCTCCTAGCCGACCTGGGCATCACGACGGACGGGGTCATCGCGACGCCGGAGCGGTGCACCCCGGTCAAGACCCGCATCATGGCGGGCGGCTCGGCGTCGACGCGGCAGCAGGTGATCCGTGTGGATCGAGAGCCGGATGGCGGCGTGCCTCCCGCCGCGGAGTCGCTCGTGCTCGAGCGCCTTCGCGCTTGGGCCGAACGCGTCGACGCCGTGGTGCTCTCCGACTACGGCTACGGGACGATCACCCCGCGGATCCTCGCAGAGGCGCGCGCCCTGGGAGACCGAGGCGTCGTCGTGACGGCGGATTCCCGCTACGATCTGCTTCGCTTCGAAGGGCTGACCGCGGCCACGCCGAACGAGGACGAGGTCGAGCGGTTGCTCGGGGTGGTGCTCGACGGAGACAAGACGGTGGAGCAGGCCGGGTGGCGACTGCTCGAGCGCCTGGGGGCGCGCTATCTCCTGGTGACTCGGGGGGCGAAGGGGCTCGCGCTGTTCGAGCGCGGTGGGGAATCCACCTTCGTGCCCATCTTCGGGAGCGACGAGATCGCCGACGTGACGGGTGCGGGCGACACAGTGATCAGCACGTTCACCCTCGCCCTGGCGAGCGGCGCGCCGCCAACCGTTGCCGCGCGTTTGTCCAACTACGCTGGCGGCCTCGTGGTGATGAAGCGAGGGACGGCGACGGTCTCCGGGCCTGAGCTGGCCGACGCCATCCGCCGGGACGCCGAGCGCGCCGGGACGCATGACGGGACGGGTTCTCGATCTTGACGGAGCCCGGGCCGCGGCCGAGGCCGCGCGGGCCGCGGGTCTTCGCGTGGTGCTCGCCAACGGATGCTTCGACCTTCTCCACGTGGGGCACGCGCGCTATCTCGCCGAGGCGCGGACGCTGGGAGACCTCCTGATCGTGGGCGTGAACGGGGACGCGTCGGTGCGTCGGCTCAAGGGCCCCGGGCGTCCGCTCCTGCCGGCCGCCGAGCGCGCGGAGCTGGTGGCGGCCTTCCGCGCGGTCGACCACGTGGTGATCTTCGAGGAGGACACGGCCGACCGCCTCGTCGCCCTGCTGCGCCCGGCGGTCCACGCGAAGGGGACCGACTACACGGTGGAGTCGGTGCCGGAGCGCGCCGCGGTGGTGGCGGCCGGCGGCCGCGTGGCGATCACCGGGGACACCAAGGCGCACTCGAGCCGAGACGTGATCGCCGAGATCCTGGCGCGTTTCGGCCCTGGTCGCCCGGGCCGAAGGGTGGTCAGGTGACGGCCGCCCGCGACGCCGCCCCGCGGATTGCGCTGGTGAAGCTGTCCTCTCTCGGGGACGTGGTCCACGCGCTTCCGGTGGCTCGGGCGCTCCGGATCTGGTGGCCGCGGGCCGAGCTCACGTGGGTGGTGGAGCGGCGCGAGCAGGCGATCCTCGCGGGGCACCC
This sequence comes from Candidatus Rokuibacteriota bacterium, assembly GCA_044867785.1. GTDB lineage: Bacteria > Methylomirabilota > Methylomirabilia > Rokubacteriales > DASRDR01 > DASRDR01. The sequence goes on from JBIOVM010000145.1 coordinate 30,711, forward strand.
CGACCTGGATCACGTGGTCCCCGTCGACACACGGCTCTGGCGGCGGGAGTGGCGGAGACCGGCCGGCGCGCTGTCCGTGGCCTTCAAGCTGCGAGGCCTCATCCGCCGACTCGCCCACGGGCGCTTCGACGTAGCGGTGGACCTCCAGGGGCTCTGGAAGAGCGGTGTCATCACGGCCCTCACACGGGCACCGGTGCGCGCAGGGCTGGCGGCCACCCACTGCCGCGAGCGCGCCAGCGCCCGGTTCACGAACCGGCACGTGACACCTCCCCCCGAGGCCGCGCACGTCGTCGAGCAGTACCTCGCCGTGGCCGCCGGGCTGGGCGTGGACTTGGCGGTCGTCGGTCCGCCAAGATTCGTGATCCCGAACGATTCCGCGGCGGAGGCCTCGGTGGCGCGCTGGCTCGAGGAGGAAGGGGTCAAGCCGGGGACCTTCCTGACCCTGCTCAACCCGGGCTCGGGAGGAGACCACAAGCGGTGGGCGGTGGAGGCCTTTCGGCGCCTCGGCGAGGAGCTGGCGGTGCGACTGGGGGGACGGATCGCCGTCACCTGGGGGCCGGGCGAAGAGCCCTTGGCCCGGGCGACGGCGCATGGCATGCGGACGGGCGCCCTCGTGCCGCCTCCGACCACCGTAGCGGAGATGGTCGCGCTCTTCCGCCGGGCGACCCTGGTGGTCGGGGGAGATACCGGCCCGATCCACGTCGCCGCGGTCCTCGGGGTCCCGACGCTGGGGCTCTACGGACCGACGAGCGGCCGGCGGAACGGACCGTACGGACCTCGCGCCGCCGCCATCCAGAGTCCGACGGGACGCATGGACGGCATATCCGTCGAGGCCGCCCTGGCGGCGGCCCAGGGCCTGCTCCGGTGAGCGCGGGGATCCCGAGAGTCTCGGTGGCGGTCGTCACCCTGAACGAGGAGGAGCGCCTCCGCGCCTGCCTCGAGAGCGTGGTGTGGGCGGAGGAGCTGGTAGTGGTCGACGCCGGCTCGAGCGACAAGACCGTCGCCATCGCGCGCGAGTTCACCGATCGCGTCCAGTTCCGGGCCTGGGACGGGTACGGGACGCAGAAGAACTTCGCCCTCGGCCAGTGCCGGGGCGACTGGATCCTCTCGCTCGACGCCGACGAGCGGGTGCCCGAGGCGCTCCGCAAGGAGATCCAGTCCACGTTGGCCGGTGAGCCGCGCGAAGCGGGCTTCTACGTGCCGCGCCGGAACCTCTTCCAGGGGCGGTGGATGCGTCACGGCGGGCTCTATCCCGACTGGCAGCTTCGCCTGTTCCGCCGAGGCCAGGGGAGGTTCGCCGAGCGCGCCGTGCACGAGTCGGTGCGGGTGGATGGTCCGACGCGGCGGCTGCGCACGCCCTTGATCCACGAAAGCTACCGGAGCGTGGCGGACGCCGTCGCGCGCCTGAACCGGTACTCGGACCTGGCGGCGGCCGACCTGGCTGCATCCGGGCGTGGCGGCGGCCTCGTGGACCTCGTGGCCCGGCCGGCCTGGCGGTTCGTGTCGATGTACCTGCTGCGGATAGGTTTCCTCGATGGGTGGCGGGGCTTCCTGCTGGCGGCGCTCCACGCGCACTACGTCTTCCTCCGCGCCGCCAAGGTGCGCGAGCGGTCTTCCGGGCGGGGGTTGGCGTGACGACGGCCGTCGCCGTCATCCCCTCGCGGTGGGCCTCCGTACGGTTTCCGGGCAAGGCGCTGGTGGAGGTCGGGGGCAAGCCGCTCGTGCGGCACGTGTGGGAGCGGGCCCGCCAGCTCGAGACCGTCCAGCGCGTGGTCGTGGCGACCGACGACGAGCGGATCGCCGCCGCCGTGCGCGGATTCGGCGGATCGGTGGTCATGACGGCGCCGGAGTGCGTGAACGGCACCGACCGCGTCGCCCAGGCGACGCGCGACTGGCCGGTCGACCTGGTCGTGAACCTCCAAGGGGACGAGCCGACGTTCGAGGTGAAGGCGCTGGATCAGCTGGTACGGACGATGGCCGAGGACTCCACGATCGAGATGGGCACGCTCGCGCACCCGGTGGCCGACGAGACGGAGCACCGTGACCCGAACGCCGTGAAGGTCGTGCTGGACCAGTCCGGGCACGCGCTCTACTTCACCCGGGCTCCGATCCCGTACGCGCGCGACGCGGGCCTGGTGGCTCCGCTGCGCCACGTCGGCATCTACGTGTTCCGCCATGCATTCCTGCAGCGCTACGCCCGCCTCGCGCCCACCCCGCTCGAGCAGACCGAGCGGCTCGAGCAGCTACGCGCGCTGGAGCACGGGGTGCGGATCAAGGTGCTCCTCACGCCGCACGGCTCGATCGGGGTGGACACGCCGGCCGATGTCGACCGGCTCGCAGCGTACCTCGACAGCCGCCAGGGTGGCGGGGCGACCCGATGAATGACGGTGTGCGGATCGTGCGGGTGGGTGCCTCGGGCCCCCCTTCCCCCGGCCGGTGGGGAGGGGGGATGGGGGGTGGCGGGGTGACCCGATGACCGACCGACCGCGAGTGCTCTCGGGGATGCGGCCGACCGGCCGCCTCCATCTCGGCAACTACCTCGGCGCGCTCGACAACTGGGTCCGCCTCCAGGAGGACTTCGCCTGCTTCTACTTCGTGGCGGACTGGCACGCGTTCACGACGGACATCCCGGCCAAGGGCGAGCTGGCGACGAACACCCTCGAGATGGCGGCCGACTGGCTGGGCGCCGGCCTGGATCCGGAGCGCAGCACCCTGTTCATGCAGTCCCTGGTGCCCCAGCACGCCGAGCTCCACCTCATCTTCTCCATGATCACGCCGGTGTCCTGGCTGGAGCGCGTGCCGACCTACAAGGAGATGCTGGAGCAGCTCGGGATCCAGTCCCCCTCCTACGGGTTGCTTGGTTACCCGCTGCTCCAGGCGGCGGACATCCTCATCTACCGGCCGCGCTACGTGCCGGTCGGGGTCGACCAGGCGCCCCACATCGAGCTGACGCGGGAGGTCGCCCGGCGGTTCAATCACCTCTTCGGACCGGTGCTCCTCGAGCCCGACATCAAGCTGACGGCGATCCCGAAGGTTCCCGGGACGGACGGGCGCAAGATGTCGAAGTCCTACGACAACGCCATCTACCTGGCGGACCCGCCCGAGGTCACGGTGCCGAAGATCAAGACGATGGTGACGGACCCGGCGCGGAAGCGGCGCTCGGATCCCGGGAACCCGGACGTGTGTCCCGTGTTCGACCTTCACCGGATCTTCACGCCCGAAGCGGACAGGGCGCGGGTGGACACCGGCTGCCGCACGGCGGGGATCGGGTGCCTCGACTGCAAGGGCGTCCTGCTCGAGCACATGCTGCCGCCGCTCGAGACGATCCGGGAGCGGAGGCAGCGCATGGCGGCGCGGCCGGACCATCTGCGCGAGGTGCTCCACGAAGGCTCGGCCCGGGCCCGCCGCGTGGCGACCGAGACGCTGGGGGCCGTCAAGGCCGCGGTGGGCGTCGAGTGACGGAGACGACGACCACCGCCCCGGACGCGGCCGCGGCGCTCCCGTCGCCCCTGACCGTCCGGCTGGAGGAGTTCGAGGGGCCGCTGGACCTCCTCCTCCACCTGGCGCGGACGGAGGAGATCGATCTCGCGCGGCTGCCGATCCGTCGCATCACGGACCAGTACCTCGCCTACCTCGAGTCGATCGAGTTCCGGGACCTGGACGACGCCGGGGCGTTCCTCGTCCTGGCAGCGACCCTCGTGTACCTGAAATCACGTCTGCTCCTGCCGGTCACGGAGACCCAGGACGAGGCCCTCGAGGAGGACGCCGAGGCGCTGCGCCTGGAGCTCGAGGCGCGTCTCCGCGCCTATGCGCGGGTCAAGGAGGTCGGCGCCTGGCTTCGCGACCGCGAGACGGAGTGGAGCACACGGTTCACGCGGACCTGGAGCGAGCTCCCGATGCCGGAATACCTGCCGATCGAGAGCGTGTCGCTCTGGGACCTGACGGAGGCCTATCGGGCCTTTCTGAGGCGACTCTCGGAGGCGGAGCCGACCCGAGAGGTGGAGCCGGAGGCGCCCCCCTTGCTCGAGCGAATGGCCATGATCTCCGGAGTGCTCGAGCAGTCCTGGTACGTGCTGTTCTCGACGCTGCTCGGAACGTCGCCGCCTCGGCCGGAGGTCGTGGTGACCCTGCTGGCCGTCCTCGAGCTGGTCAGGCTCCAAAGGGCGCGCGCGCAGCAGCAGGAGCTCTTCGGCGACATCGTCATCGAGCGCGGCGCCGGGACGGAGGCTGCGCGTGACCGCTGACGGCGTGCGGATCGAGGAGGAGGTCACGAAGACCGTGGCGCCCGAGCACGTAGGTCAGCTGGAGGCACTCCTCTTCGCCTCCGACGCTCCGCTTCCGATCGCTCGGGTCGCCGAGGTCCTGGAGATCGAAGAAGCGGGCGCCCGCGCCGCCGTGGACGCCTTGCGCGCCGCCTGCGAGCTGCCGGGGCGCGGGCTCGCAGTGGTGGAGGTCGGCGGCGGCGTCCGGCTCGTCACGCGGCCCGAGCACGCTCCCGTGCTGATGAGCCTGCAGCGCCTCAGGCTGAAGAGCCGTCTTTCCAGGGCGGCGGTCGAGACCCTGGTGATCGTCGCGTACCGCCAACCGATCTCGCGGCCCGAGATCGAGCAGCTCCGCGGTGTCGGCACCGAGAGCGTGCTGACGCACCTCCTGGAGCGGCGCCTGCTGCGGGTGGTCGGCCGGAAGTCCACCCCGGGCCGCCCGGTCCTCTACGGCACGACGCGCGAGTTCCTCGAGCACTTCGGGCTTCGCGATCTCGAGGACCTCCCGCCGTTCGAGGTCGCCGCTGGAACCCCGGGGGCGACCGCCGCGGAGCCGGGCGCCGCCGAACCGACCGCGATGGTGGCCGAGGAGGAGCCCCTGGGGGGCGGGGTGCCGGACGAGTCGGGCTCCGAGCGGGGCGGGGAGGAACGGGGCCAGTCGAGCTCGGCCTAGCCGATGCCGCCCGTCCGCCTCCAGAAGCTCCTCGCCGAGGCGGGGGTCGCCTCGCGGCGGGCCGCCGAGCGGCTGATCGCGGCGGGCCGGGTGCGTGTGAACGGGGTCGCGGTCGTCGAGCCGGGGACGCACGCGGACCCGCTCCGCGACACGGTGGAGGTCGACGGGCGGCCGCTGCCGAAGGCCGAGTCGAAGCGCTACGTGCTCCTCCACAAGCCGCGCGGCTACCTCACCACGCGCGAGGATCCCCGCGGCCGACCTCGGGTGTTCGATCTGGTGCCTGACCTCGGGGTCCGGCTTCACTCGGTCGGGCGCTTGGACTTCGACGCCGAGGGGCTACTCCTGCTGACGAACGACGGCGAGCTCACCTATCGACTCACGCATCCGCGACACGGCGTCCGCCGCGTCTACCACGTCCTCGTGGAAGGCCGTCTCGATTCGGCCGTGCTGGAGGCGCTCGAGCGCGGTGTCGCCCTGGAGGACGGCCCAGCGCGCGTCGAGCGGGCGCGCCTCCTTCGTCCCGAGGGTGCCGGGCGCCACTGGGTCGAGCTGAGCCTTGCCGAGGGCCGATACCGCGAGGTCAAGCGCCTGTGCCGGGCGGTGGGGCTCGTGGTCCAACGTCTCCGACGTGTGGCGTTCGGGCCGCTCCGGCTGGGCGATCTGCCGTCCGGACAGTGGCGAGAGCTGACGGCCACCGAGGTGACGCGCCTGGGCGGAGGCCGCCGCATCGTGGAGGCGTCCCAGTAGCCGAACTGAGTGGCATTTGGGCGGCCCCGGCTCGGGTCGCCGCTCTGGACCCGACTCCTAGCTCCATGGGCGCCGCACGTCTTCGGCGATTCCTGCTCGTCTTCCGGACCGTCGGTCGTGCTCGGGAGGGCGATCTGTAGGACGGCCGCCCCGGGAGGCAATGAGCCCGGTCTCCCGCCCCGAGGTCATCGCGCTGCGCCCGGGGGTAGTGTCCTAGTCCAGGGGGTTGCTTGCGTGCTGTCCGGCGCTACCCTATACTATGCGGGCTTCTCGACGCCCCCCTCCTGGAGATCTGATGGGTTTGGACGAATGGCGAGCACGGATCGATGAAATCGACCGCCAGCTCCTCGGGTTGCTCAACCAGCGTGCGGAGCTCTCGCTCGAGATCGGCCGCGCGAAGCGCGAGTCCGGCGACCCGGTGCTCGTCCCCGAGCGCGAGCAGGGGATCCTCGACGAGCTCGCCCGCCTGAATCCCGGCCCCCTGTCCGGGGGGGCGATTCGCGCGATCTGGTCCGAGATCCTCTCGGCCTCCCGGTGTCTCCAGCGTCCCTTCCGCGTGAGCTACCTCGGTCCTTCCGGCACGTACACGCACCTCGCCGCCCTGCGCCACTTCGGGTCGAGCGCCGAGCTCCTGCCCGTGCGGAGCATCCCGGAGGTCTTCGAGGAAGTCGAGCGGGGTCGGGCGGACGTCGGCGTCGTGCCGATCGAGAACTCGAGCGAGGGCGTGGTGAACCACACCCTCGACGGTCTCATCGACTCCGAGCTCCTGATCTCGGGCGAGGCGTCGCTGGAGATTCATCACCACCTCCTGTCGAGGGCGACCGAGCTCGGCGAGGTCAAGCGAGTGTTCTCCCATCCGCAGGCGCTGGCACAGTGCCGCGGCTGGCTGGCCCGGCACCTGCCGGACGCCGAGGTGGTGGAGTCCGCGTCGACGTCGGCCGCCGCCGAGCAGGCGGCGCACGACGCCGCCGCGGGCGCGGTGGCCAGCGAGCTGGCGAGCGAGCTCTACCGGGTGCCGGTGCTCTACGAGCGGATCGAGGATCACGCGAACAACGTGACGCGCTTCTTCGTGATCGGACGACGGGCGGCAGGGCGGACCGGCCGGGACAAGACCTCCATCCTGTTCTCGATCCGCGACGAGGTGGGCACGCTCCATCGGATCCTGGAGCCGTTCGCGGCGGCGCGCCTCAGCCTGACGAAGATCGAGTCGCGACCCACCCGGCGGCGACCCTGGGAGTACGTCTTCTTCGTGGACTTCGAGGGGCATCGGGACGACCCGGTGACCCAGGGTGTGCTCGCCGCCGTCCGGGAGCGCTGCCTCTTCCTCAAAGTCCTGGGCTCGTATCCGGCGGCGGCCTGAGGCGCACCCCGATGAGCCCAGAGCCACGCCGTCCGATCGACTTCCGCTCAGCCGGGGTGACCGGGTGAGCACCGCGTGGGAGAGCCTGGCCAACGAGCCGATCCTCGACATCCGGCCCTACCAGCCCGGAAAGCCGGTCGAGGAGCTCGAGCGCGAGCTCGGCATCGCGCACGCCGTGAAGCTCGCGTCGAACGAGAGCCCGTTCCCGCCCTCGGACAAGGTGCTCGCAGCGATCCGAGCCGCGCTGGCCGGCCTCAATCGGTATCCCGACGGCTCCGGGTACTACCTCCGCCAGGCTCTCGCCCAGCACCACAAGGTGCCGGCGGAGTCGATCGTCCTGGGCAACGGCTCGAACGAGCTGATCGAGCTGCTGGCGCGGACCTTCGTGCGGCCCGGCGAGGAGGTCGTCATCCCGCATCCGTCCTTCGTCGTCTATCCGTCGATCGTCCAGGCGGTCGGCGGCACGCGCGTGGTGGTCTCCTTGAAGGACCACCGGATCGACCTTCCGCGGATGCGACGCGCGATCACGCCGCTGACGAAGATGGTGTTCGTCGCCAACCCGAACAACCCGACCGGGACGATCGTGACGGCCGAGGAAGTCGACACGTTCCTCGACAAGGTGCCGGATCACGTGATCGTGGTGTTCGACGAGGCCTACTACGATTTCGCCGAGGGTCCCGACTTCCCCGATGCCCTGGGTCACCTTCGACACGGGAAGCGGATCGTCGTCCTCCGCACGTTCTCCAAGATGGCGGGGCTCGCGGGCCTCCGGGTCGGCTATGCGGTCGCGGATCCGGACTGCGCGGCGCTGATGAACCGGATCCGCCAGCCGTTCAACGTGAACATGCTGGCCCAGGTGGCCGCCCTGGCCGCCCTCCAAGACGAGGCGCACGTCCGGCGCACGGTCGGGATCGTCCGCGAGGGAGTGCGCCAGCTCTCGACGGCGCTCGCCCGTCTGGGCGTCGCGAGCGTCCCGAGCCGCGCGAACTTCGTCATGATGGAACTGCCAAACGCGGCGCTGGTTTACGAGAAGCTTCTCAAGCTCGGCGTGATCGTCCGTCCCCTCGCCAGCTTCGGGCTCGAGCGGGCGCTCCGGATCACGGTCGGGACCGCCGAGGAGAATGCCCGGCTCGTCGAAAGCCTGCGGACGGTGCTTGCGCAGGAGGATGCCCGCGGGTGAAGGAACCGCTCTGGCGACGGCTGACGGTCGTGGGCCCGGGCCTGATCGGCGGGTCCATCGCTCGAGGAGTGAAGAGGCGGAGGCTCGCCCGCGAGGTGGTCGTCGTCACCCGGCACGCGGCGGCCATCCGGTCGGCGGTCGACGCGGGGGCCGCGGACGCCGGTACCACGGACCTCGCGGCGGGCGTCGCCGGAGCCGAGCTCGTCGTGCTCTGTGCGCCCGTCGGCGCCCTCCCGGGCCTCATCCACGCCGCGTGGCCGCACCTCGCCCCCGGCGCCGTGCTCACGGACGCCGGGAGCGTCAAGCGAGGCGTGGTGGACGCGGCGCTCGCCTGCCCCGTCCGCCAGGGCGTCAGCTTCGTGGGCGGGCATCCCATGGCGGGCTCGGAGCGCTCGGGGATCGAGGCCTCGGACCCGGATCTTTTCGAGGGACGGCTCGCTCTCCTGACCCCGGACCCGCGCACGCCTCCGGGGGCGACGACGACCGTGACGGCGCTCTGGGAGGGGCTCGGCAGCCACGTGCGGACCCTCTCGGCCGAGGCCCACGACCGACTGGTGGCGCAGATCAGTCACCTCCCGCATCTCGTTGCCTACGCGCTGGTGGCGTCCGTCGACGGCGAGGCCGTGCCGCTTGCCGGGCGTGGCTTCACCGACACGACGCGAATCGCCGCCTCCGCGGAGGCTCTGTGGGCGGACATCTTCCGCCAGAACCGGGGCTCGCTCCTGCACGCGCTGGAGCGCTACGAGGCGGTGCTCGCCCGCTGGCGCGACCTCGTGGCGCGCGGCGACTTCGCGAGCCTCGAAGCCGAGCTGGGACGCGCCCGCGAGGTACGGGAGAAGCTCGGGTGAACGCGGTCGTCCGCCCGGTCCGCCGCCTCGCCGGCACGATCTCGGTGCCCGGCGACAAGTCGGTCTCGCACCGGGCCGCGCTCCTGGCGGCGCTGGCCGACGGGGTGACGGACGTGCACGGCTTTCTCGAGGGGGAGGACTGCCTCGGAACCCTCCGGGCGATCGCGGCGCTCGGCGCCGAGGTCACGCGGAAGGCGCCGGGGCACTTCGTGATCCAGGGCGTGGGGCTGGAGGGGCTCTCCGAGCCGGCCGACGTCGTCGACTGCGGGAACTCCGGGACGACCGCGCGGCTCCTCCTGGGCGTCCTCGCCGGCCAGCCGTTCGCGACCATGCTCACGGGGGACGAGTCGCTGCGCCGCCGGCCCATGGATCGCGTCATGGAGCCCCTCGGGCGGATGGGCGTCCGCGTCATCGGACGGAAGGACGGCGGACGCCTGCCGCTGGCGGTCCGGGGGATGAGACCGCTCCATCCGATCCGGCACCTCTCGCCGGTGGCGAGCGCGCAGGTGAAGTCCGCCGTGCTCCTCGCGGGTCTCTGGGCGTCCGGCCCCGTGAGCGTGGTCGAGCCGGCTCGCAGCCGTGACCACACGGAACGGATGCTATCGGCCTTCGGTGGCGACGTGGAGACGGAGGGCGAGACCGTGACGGTGGTGCCGGGGCGCCGCCTCACCGGCCGCCTCTGCCGCGTGCCGGGCGACATCTCGTCGGCGGCGTTCTTCCTGGTCGCGGGCGCGGTGGCTCCCGAGGGGAGCCTGACCGTCCGCGGGGTCGGAGTGAATCCGACCAGGACCGGCGCGCTCGACGTCCTCGAGGCGATGGGCGCGCGGGTGGGGATTGCGTCGCGGGAGGGGGATGGCGAGCCGGTGGCGGACCTGACGGTCGGCGCGGGGCGCCTCGCCGGGACCGAGGTGGGCGGCGCCCTGGTGCCGCGCGGCATCGACGAGTTCCCGATCCTGGCGGTGGCGGCGGCGTGCGCCGAGGGCCCGACCGTGGTGCGAGACGCGGCCGAGCTCCGCGTGAAGGAGTCCGACCGGATCAAGGCGCTCGCCTCCGAGCTCGCCAAGATGGGCGTCGACGTCGAGGAGCGGCCCGACGGCTTTCGCGTCGCGGGGCGCAGTCCTCGGCCGGGGACGCCGTTCCGCGGAGCGCGCGTGTCCAGCTGGGGTGACCACCGGCTGGCGATGGCGCTCGTGATCGCCGGCTTGCTGGCGGACGGCCCCACGATCGTCGAGGGTGTCGATTGCATCGCGACCTCGTACCCCGACTTCGTCTCCACATGCTGCGCCCTGGCGGGCCCGGACGCCGTCGAGCTGGTGGCGTGACGACGAGGGAGGTCGCGCGGAAGACCTCCGGTCACCCGGTGGTGACCATCGACGGTCCCGCCGGAGCCGGAAAGAGCACCGTCGCCCGGCGGCTCGCCGAGCGCCTGGGCTTCACGTACGTGAACAGCGGGGCGATCTACCGAGCGGTGGCGTGGCGGGTGTCCCGCGGCGCGACCGCGGAAGCCGCGCTCCGCACGCTGCGCATCGAGTTCACGGGAGCGGCCGGCGACCAGCGCATGCTGATCGACGGCCACGAGGCCCCGAACGAGCTGTACGCGCCGGCGGTGAGCGAGCTGGCCGCCACGCTGTCCCAGCGCCCCGAGATCCGGGCCTTCGCCGATGCGATTCAGCGCGCGCAGGCGGCGCGAGGCCCCGTCGTGGTGGAAGGGCGGGATGCGGGCACGGTCGTCTTCCCGCACGCGGAGTGCAAGTTCTACCTGGACGCGTCGCTGGAGGCCCGCGCCCGGCGGCGCCTCGCCGAGCGGCGGGCGACCGGCGAGCGCGCCGATCTCGGGGGCATCCAGACGGCGATTCGGGCCCGCGACGAGACGGACGAGCAGCGCCCGGTCGCGCCGCTCGCGAAGAGCGAGGATGCCACGTACGTCGACTCCAGCGACATGACGGTGGACGATGTGGTCGAGCTGATGGCCAAGGAGGTGGAGCGAACGTGCTCTACCCGATCCTGAAGACGTGCGCCTTCGTCGTCTCCCGCACGTGGTTTCGCCTCTCGGTGATCGGCGCGGACCGGATGCCCCGCGAGGGCCGGCTGATCGTGGCCGCGAACCATCAGAGCCTGCTGGATCCGCCGCTGGTCGGTTGCGCAGCACCGCGGGAGCTCGACTACATGGCGAAGGCGGAGCTCTTCCGGATTCCGGGCCTCGGGAGCCTGATCCGCCGAGTCAATGCGCATCCCGTGGACCGCGCCGGCTCGGACTCCGCGGCCCTGCGTCTGGCGCTTCGCTTGCTGGAAGCCGGGCGCGCGGTGCTGCTCTTCCCGGAAGGAACGCGGGGCACGGAAGGTCGGTTGGGGCCGGCGCGGGCCGGCGCCGGCATGCTGGCCGCGCTCTCCGAGGCGCCGGTCGTGCCCGTCTACATCCAGGGATCCGGCCGGGCGTTCCCGCGGGGAGCACGGGTGCCCCGGCCGGTTTCGGTCACGGTGACCTTCGGAGCGCCGATCCGGTTCACCCGGGAGCGGGGGAAGTCGCGGTACCAAGAGATCAGCGACGAGATCATGGCGGCCATCGGCCGCATCAAGACGGAGGCGGAGGGCGGACGCCCCGCCGCCGGGCGAGCACACACGGATTCCACGACCCCGGGGCGGACCCCGGTGAGTCGAATTCACTGAACGGAGGAACGTAGGAATGGACCAGTTCACACAGGATCCCGAGGCCCACGCGACCGGGCGGCACGGCGGGGGCGCCGGGACCGGAGCATCCCCGTGGGAGGTTGGGGAGGGCCCGGCGGCATTGACGGAGCTGAGGGCATCGATGGCGCGGCCCATCGCCGGGGGCAGCGCCCCGGAGACGAGCCAGGACGAGATCGAGGACCTCTACCAGCAAAGCCTGCAGGACCTCCAGGAAGGCGAGGTCGTCAAGGGGACCATCGTCGGTCTCAAGGGCGCCGAGGTCCTGGTGGACGTCGGATACAAGAGCGAGGGCACGATTCCGCTGGAAGAGTTCCACCGGAGCGGCATCACGCCCGAAGTCGGCCTGGAGATCGAGGTCTACCTCGAGGCGAAGGAAGACAACGAGGGTCTCATCGTCCTCTCCAAGGAGAAGGCCGACAAGATCAAGGTCTGGGACGTCATCACGAGGGCCTACGAGAAGGGCGCGCCGATCGACGGGAAGGTCGTGGAGGTCGTCAAGGGCGGCCTCGCCGTCGACGTCGGCGTCAAGGCGTTCCTCCCGGGCTCCCAGGTGGATCTCCGTCCCGTGAAGAACCTCAACTCGATGATCGGGCAGCACATCAAGGCGCGTGTGATCAAGTTCAACCGCCGCCGGGGCAACGTGGTGCTGTCGCGACGCGTGGTCCTCGAGGAGGAGCGCGAGGAGAAGCGGAAGCACACGCTGACCGTCCTCCAGGAAGGGATGGCGATGACCGGCGTCGTGAAGAACATCACCGACTACGGCGCCTTCATCGACCTCGGAGGAGTCGACGGCCTGCTGCACATCACCGACATGTCGTGGGGCCGGATCAGCCATCCTTCGGAGCTGGTGCAGGTGGGCGACAAGCTGGAAGTGGTCGTCCTCCACTTCGACCGCGAGTCGGGCCGGGTCTCGCTCGGCCACAAGCAGAAGGGCCCGGACCCCTGGGAGACGGTCGCCGAGCGCTTCTCGGTGGGCAGTCGCCATCGCGGCAAGGTCGTGAGCCTGACCAACTACGGCGCCTTCATCGAGCTGGACCGCGGCATCGAGGGGCTGGTCCACGTGTCGGAGATGTCGTGGACCCGTCGGGTCCGCCACCCCTCCAAGCTGGTCAATGTCGGGGACGACGTCGAGGTGATGGTCCTCGCGGTCGACAAGACCCAGAAGCGCATCTCGCTCGGCATGAAGCAGGTGGAGGCCGATCCGTGGGACTCGATCGACGAGCGCTTCCGGCCCGGGACCAAGGTCCAGGGTAAGATCCGGAACCTGACGGACTTCGGCGCCTTCGTCGAGCTGGAGCCGGGAATCGACGGGCTCCTCCACATCTCGGACATGACGTGGGCGCGGAACGTGGCGCATCCCTCCGAGCTCCTCAAGAAGGGCCAGCCGATCGAGACCGTGATCCTCCACGTCGACAAGGAGAACAAGCGGATCTCGCTCGGGCTGAAGCAGCTCCAGCGCGATCCGTGGGAGGACGTGACCCGCAAGTACCCGGTGGGCGCGAACGTCAAGGGCAAGGTGGTCCGGCTCACGGAGTTCGGCGCCTTCGTCGAGCTGGAGGCGGGGGTCGACGGCCTGCTCCACATCTCGCAGATGTCGAGCCGCCCGGTGACGGCGCCGCAGGACGTCGTGCAGCTCGGGGACGAGCTGACCGTGAAGGTGATTCGCATCGAGCCCAACGAGCGCCGCATCGGGCTGTCGCTCCGAGACCTCGCCGCGGACTTGCCGCCGATGGAGGAGGAGGAGCAGCGGGGCGGCGGCCGGCGCGGGCGGAAGGGGCGCGACCGCGACCGGTACGACGTGGACGACGATGACTAGACCGCGAGGGTAGCGCGCGGCATGCGCGGGAGGTTGGTCCGGGCGCTCGGGGTCACGGCGCTCGTGTTCGCGGGCTGTTTTGCCGTCGTGCTGGGCGTCCTCGTCTTCGGCGAGCCCGGTGTCCCGTCCCTCGGCGGGAACCGGGTGGCCCTGGTCGAGGTCGAGGGGCTGATCGTCGACGCCGACCGGGTGGTGCGCGAGCTCCGCGAGCACGGCGAGGATCCGTCGATTCGCGCCGTGGTCGTGCGCATCCAGAGCCCGGGCGGCGTGGTGGGGCCGACGCAGGAGATCCACGACGCCATCTACCGGCTTCGGTCCGAGGGGAAGCCCGTGGTGGCGTCGATGGGATCGGTCGCCGCGTCCGGCGGGTACTACCTGGCGGCGGCGGCGACGCGCATCGTCGCGAACCCGGGCACGTTGACCGGATCCATCGGGGTCATCCTGCAGCTCGCGGAGATCGAGGGGCTCCTCCGCAAGGTGGGGGTCCGCTACGAGGTCATCAAGTCGGGCCGGTTCAAGGATGCCGGGTCGTTCGCCCGGGCGATGACTCCGGAGGAGCGAGCCGTCCTCCAGGCGGTCCTCGACGACATGCACGATCAGTTCGTGACGGCGGTCGCGGAGGGCCGTCGATTGCCCAAGGAGCGGGCCCGGGCGCTCGCCGACGGGCGGGTCTACTCGGGACGCATGGCGAAGGAGGCCGGTCTCGTCGACGCCCTCGGGGGCCTGGACGAGGCGATCCGGCTGGCAGGCGAGCTCGCCGGCATCCCCGGCAAGCCCCGTGTCGTCCGGCCGCGGCGACCGTGGTCGGTCTTCGACCTGGCGGACTGGCTGGGCGGGGGCACGACACTGGCGTGGCTGCGCGCCGTGGGTGGATCCTCGCCGGGGCTTCCGGCGCTCCCGGTCATCGGGGCGCCAAAGCTGCCGCTCTACCTCATGGATTGACGGAAGCTGCCGCCGGAGGCGTTACGGAACCTCGCGGCTTGACGGGCGTTTTTGGCTCGTGATAGCGTGGCGTCGGGTTTCCGGGAGCTTGTCGCCAGCCCAGTCGAAGGAGGCGGGAGCGTGCCGACGATGACGAAGGCCGACCTCGTCGACGAGGTCGCCAAGCTGTCGAACCTGACCAAGAAAGAGACCGAGCTCATCGTCAACACGATCTTCGACAGCATCTCGTCCGCGCTCGCACGGGCCGAGAAGGTCGAGCTCCGCGGGTTCGGGAGCTTCAGGGTCCGCCGGCGGAACTCCCGCCGCGGCCGGAACCCGAAGACGGGCTCGAACGTCAGCGTCCCCGAAAAGCGCGTGCCTTTCTTCAAGGTCGGCAAGCGCCTCAAGGAACTGGTCAACACGTGAAGGTAGGGCCGCGGCCCCACCCGGGGGCATTCGCGGCGCGTAGCCAGGACGTCCCGCCGTCCGGGCAGGTCTCCAGCCAGCCTCGCTGTCGGCCTCGCCTCGACACGATCGCGCCCTGATGGGCGACGAGCGCTCGCGTCCCCGTCCGGGAGCAACGGAGCCTCCGGGATCGGGCGCGGCCGGGTCGGAGTCGCCGGAGACGGAGGCGGCCCTCTCCCCGCTGACGCCGATGATGCGCCAGTACCGGGAGTGGAAGCGACGCTATCCGGATTATCTCCTGCTCTTCCGGCTCGGCGACTTCTACGAAGCGTTTCACGAGGACGCCGCGGTGGCGGCGCGCACCCTCGACATCGCGCTGACGTCCCGCCAGAAGGGCGAGGGCGCCATTCCGATGGCCGGCGTGCCGCACCATGCCGTCGACACGTACATCGCCCGGCTGATCCGCGCCGGCTTGAAGGTGGCCGTCTGCGACCAGGTGGAGGCGGCGCCCGCGCGCGGCCGCCAGCTCATCCGGCGCGAGGTGGTCAGGCTGGTCACGCCTGGGACCATCACGGAGTCGGGGCTGCTCGACGGGCGCCTCAACAATTTCCTGGCCGCGGTGTGGCGCGGAGCGGATCACCTGGGCGTCGCCCTCGTCGACGTGACGACTGCCGAGTTCTGGGTCGGCGAGGCCACCGACGCCGAGAGCCTGAGCGAGGCGCTGCTCCTCCGACGGCCGGCGGAGGTGCTCCTGCCTCCGGGCATCTCGCCGGAGGACCCGCTGCTCGCGCGGTTCCGGACGGCCGGGACGATCGTGACCGCTCGTGACTCCGACAGCTTCGGCCTCCGGGAGTCGGAGGACCGGCTCCGCGCCCACTTCGGCGTCGCGGCGCTCGAGGGGCTGGGGATACCGCGCCGCGGAGGCGCCGTGCGGGCGGCGGGCGCGATCCTCGCGTACCTCCAGGAGACGCAGCAGGCGCCCCCAGCGCACCTCACTCGGATCCAGACCCTCGCGCTCGAGGACCATCTCGCGCTCGACGAGAGCGCCGCGCGCAACCTGGAGCTGGTCGAGAGCCTCCACGACCGGGGCGGGCGGGGCACGCTCCTCTGGGCGATGGACCGAACGCGGACGTCGATGGGAGGGCGGCTCTTGCGTCAGTGGCTGCTCCGGCCGCTGCTCCGCCCGGCGGAGATCGCCGAGCGGCAGGACGCGGTCGCGGCCCTGGTGGAGTCTCCCGCGCTGCTGGAGGGACTTCGCGAGGCGCTCCAGGGGATCGGCGACCTCGCGCGCCTGGCCAGCCGGGTGGCGCTCGGTCTCGCGACCCCGCGGGACCTCGCGGCGCTCCGGGCGGCGCTGGTCCCGCTGCCGCTTCTCCGGGCCGAGGTTGAGCGCTGCGCCGATCCGCTGATCCGTCGCTGCGGCGAGGCCCTCGAGGACCTGGATGGCCTTCGCAAGACCCTGGACGCCGCGCTCGTGGACGAGCCGCCGCTCGGCATGCACGAGGGCGGCCTGATCCGCGAGACCTGGAGCCCGGCCCTCGCGGAAGTGCGGGCCGAGGTCCGCGCGGCGCGGAGCTGGATCGCGGGCCTCGAGGGACGAGAGCGCGAGCGCACCGGCATCGGCTCCTTGCGCGTCCGCTACAACCGCGTGTTCGGGTACGGGATCGAGGTGCCGAAGAGCCAGGCGCGCCCGGTGCCGGACGACTACGTGAGGCGCCAAACGCTGGTGGGCCACGAGCGCTACGTGACCGCGGAGCTGCGCGAGCAGGAGGCCAAGGTGCTGGGCGCCGAGGGGCGGATGAACCGCCTGGAGTACGAGCTCTTCGACGAGCTGCGGCGCGGCGTCGCCCAGGAGGCCGATCGGCTCCTGCGGACGGCGCGGTCGGTGGCGACGGTCGACGTGCTCGCAGCCCTCGCCGAGGTCGCCCGGGAGCGAGGCTACGTCCGGCCGGCCGTCGACGAGGGGGGCGTCGTCGACATCCAGGAGGGGCGGCACCCCGTGCTCGAGCTCCGGACCGACGGGGCGCGCTTCGTGCCGAACGACCTCCGGCTCGCGGCGGGCGAGGTCGACTGCCTGGTCATCACCGGGCCGAACATGGCCGGAAAGTCCACCTACATGCGCCAGGCGGCGCTGATCGTCGTGCTCGCTCAGATCGGCAGCTTCGTGCCGGCTCGCGCGGCCAGGATCGGGGTGGTGGACCGCGTCTTCACGCGCATCGGGGCGCAAGACAATCTCGCGCGCGGCCAGAGCACGTTCCTGGTCGAGATGACCGAAACCGCGGCCATTCTCCGCCACGCCACGCCGCGCAGCCTGATCCTGCTCGACGAGATCGGCCGCGGGACGTCGACGTTCGACGGGCTCTCGATCGCCTGGGCCGTCGCCGAGTACGTGCACGAGCGCCGTCCGGGAGCGAAGGTCCTCTTCGCCACCCATTACCACGAGCTGACCCGGCTGGCGGCCGAGCTGCCCCGCGTCCGGAACGTGCACGTCGCGGTCCGGGAATGGAAGGACGACATCGTCTTCCTCCATCGCGTGGTTCCCGGCGGCACCGATCGGTCGTACGGGATCCAGGTGGCGCGACTGGCCGGGTTGCCGGCGGACGTCATCGCTCGGGCCCGGGCCCTCCTGCGCGAGTTCGAGCAGGGCGCGCCGGCCCCCGAGTCGCCCTCGGGCGCCGACGCGGGCCAGCTGGCGCTCTTCGGCGGCCCCGGAGCGGTGTCCCCGGCGCCGGCAGGCGCGGAACGGCCGCGGCATCCGGTGCTCGAAGCCTTGGCCGGGCTGGATCCGGACCGGCTGACGCCGCTCGAGGCGCTGACGACGCTTCACGAGCTCCGCCGGCAACTTCGGGAGGGGTCGTGACGCTCGCGGCGGCGGTCCGGCGCCTGCCGGACGCCGTGGTCAACAAGATCGCGGCGGGGGAGGTGGTCGAGCGGCCGGCGTCCATCGTCAAGGAGCTGATGGAGAACAGCCTCGACGCCGGCGCCACCCGCGTCGACGTGGTGGTGCGCGGAGCCGGCCGGCAGCTCATCGCGGTCACCGACGACGGGCGCGGGATGCCGCCCGAGGACTGCGTCCTCGCGCTCGAGCGCCACGCGACGTCGAAGCTCCGCACCGAGGACGACCTCGGTGCCATCGGCACGCTCGGCTTTCGCGGAGAGGCGCTGCCCGCGATCTTCGCGGTCTCGCGGCTGTCGCTGCTCTCGCGGCCCGCGGCGGCGCCGCGCGGCTTCCTCGTGGTGGGCGAGGGGGGCGTCGTCGGGGAGGCCGGTCCGGCCGACGCGCCAGCTGGGACGACCGTCGAGGTGCGAGACCTCTTCTTCAACACGCCGGCCCGGGCCAAGTTCCTGAAGAGTCCTGCGACCGAGCAGACGGCCATCGTGCGGATCGTGACCCAGCTGGCACTCGGCAATCCGAGCGTCCACGTGCGGCTGGTCGCGAACGGCCGTACGCTCCTCAGCGCCCCGGCGGGAACGGGAGTCCGCGACCGGGTGGGGGCGCTCTACGGCTTCGGGCTGGCGTCTCGGCTCCTCGACGTGGCCGGGGAGAGCGGCGGCGCCCGCCTCGCCGGCGTCGTGGCGCCTCCGGCGCTCGCGCGGACCCACCGGGACGACATCCATCTCCTCGTCAACGGTCGCGTCGTGCGCGACACGCTGTTGACCCAGGCGCTCCTGGAGGCGTACCGGCCGCTCCTGCCGCGGGACCAGTTTCCCCTGGCCGCGTTGGCGCTGGACCTCGATCCGAGCGAGGTCGACGTGAACGTCCATCCCGCCAAGACGTGGGTCCGATTCCGCCGCGTGCGGGCGCTTCACGATCTCGTGCTCGAGTCGGTGCGGATGGCCCTCCGCCAGATGGACGCCGCGCCGTCGGGCCTGGCCGCCCGCCTCGCCGGCGACCCGGCCGTCGAGCCCGCGCCGCCGCCGCTCGGTCCCGGGCTCGGCGGGGCCGCGGCGCCGCCAGGCTGGGCGGCGGCGGATCTCGCGCAGACCGCCCTCTTCCACGAGGGGGAGGCGGGCTATCGGGCCGAGCCGTTCTTCGGCCGGGTGGTGGGACAGATCGAGGACACCTTCATCGTGGCCCACACGGCCGAGGAGGTGTTCTTCGTCGACCAGCACGTCGCCCACGAGCGGGTGCTCTTCGAGCGCCTGCGCGACGAGCTGGACCGCGGCGCGCTCACGTCCCAGGAGCTCCTGTTCCCGCTCCCGCTCGAGCTGGCTCCCGGCCGGCGCCGGGCCCTCGAGCGCGCGGAGCCGGAGCTCACGCGCCTGGGATTCGCGATCGAAGGCTTCGGCGGCGACGCGGTCCTCCTCCGGGCGGTGCCTTCGCTCCTCCGCACGGACGAGCTCGCTCGACTGGCTGACGAGCTTGGCCAGGAGCTCGACGACGACGCCGGACGGGGCAGCTCGCCGGTGCTCGATCGGCTGCTCGCCTTCGTGGCGTGCCGCGCTTCGGTCAAAGCCCACGAGCCGCTCGCCGCCGAAGAGATGGCGCAGCTCCTGACGGACCTCGCCGCGACCGCCACGCCGTACTACTGTCCCCACGGGCGACCGATCGTCTCGCGGATCCCGATGGGCGACATCAAGCGAGAGCTCCGCCGAACCTGGTGACGGGCGTGCCGGCGGCCGACAGCATCCCGCTGCTCGCAATCCTCGGCCCAACCGGCGTCGGGAAGACCCGCCTGGCGGTCGCACTGGCGCAGCACTGGCCGATGGAGGTCGTCAACGTCGATTCCCGGCAGGTATACCGCCGGATGGACATCGGAACGGGGAAGCCTACTCCCGCCGAGCGCCGCGCCGTCCGCCATCACCTCGTGGACGTCGTCGAGCCGGACGAGCGATACGACGCGGCTCGCTTCGCTCGGGAGGCGGCGGCGGCGATCGAGGCCGTACGTGAGCGCGGCCGCTGGCCGGTCCTGGTGGGCGGCACGGGCCTGTACTACCGGGCGCTGGTCCGCGGCCTCCTGCCGCGGCCTCCCGCGGATCCCGCGTTGCGGGGACGGCTCCGCGCCGAGGCGGCCGCCAAAGGGCCGGAGGCCTTGCACCGGAGCCTCATGGTCGTCGATCCGGAGCGCGCGGCCGTGCTTCACCCGCGGGACACGCTTCGCGTCAGCCGGGCGCTGGAGGTCGCGCTCCAGACCGGGCGACCCGCCGTCCGGGGCGGCGCCGGGAACTGGGCGGAGGCGCCTCCGGACGGGAAATACCGGGTCGTGGGGGTGGGCCTCAACGCCTCGAGGCCCGCGCTCTACGCTGCGTTGAACGCCCGCGTGGACCGCATGCTGGCCGACGGCCTTCTCGAAGAGGTCAGCGCCCTGGTCGAAGCGGGATTCGACCCGGCGCTGCCCTCCATGCAGGGGATCGGATACCGGCATCTCGCGCAGGTGATCCGGCGCCGGGACGCGCTCGAGGACGCCGTGGCCGCGATGAAGCGGGACACGCGACGCTACGCGAAGCGGCAGCTTACGTGGTTCGTCCGGGAGCCGGGGCTGTCCTGGGTCGACACCGATCCCGCCGACGTCGCGGCGGCGGTCGATGCGACCAAGAAAATCGTTGAAAGGGCGCGGCTGTTCGCATAGGCTGAGTGAGCGTGTCCCGCGTGCAGACGGTGGTTGATCGAGCGATCCTGTCGGGCCTCCGGCTCCCTCGTCAGAAGCGGTGGGAGGTGGAGGAGTCGATGGAGGAGCTGAGCCGTCTGGCCGAGAGCGCGGGGGCCGAAGTCCTGGCCAGCGTAGTCCAAGAGCGGGACGCTCCCAATCCTCGCTTCCACTTCGGCAAGGGCAAGGTGGACGAGGTGCGGGCGCTGGCGAAAGCGCTCGGCGCGACCCTCCTGATCTCCGACGATCCGTTGACTCCCGGGCAGGAGCGAAACCTCACGCGCGCGCTGGACGTGCGCGTCATCGACCGGACCGCCCTGATCCTCGACATCTTCGCCCAGCGCGCCCGGACGAGCGAGGGGAAGCTCCAGGTCGAGCTGGCGCAGCTCACCTACCTCTTGCCGCGGCTCGTGGGGCAGTGGTCCCATCTGGAGCGGTTGGGAGGCGGCATCGGGACACGGGGCCCCGGCGAGACGCAGCTCGAGTCCGACCGGCGCGTCGTGCGGCGGCGAATCGGCCAGATCCACGAGGCGCTGCGGGACGTCCAGCGGCACCGGCGCCTCTTGCGGGCCCACCGGCGCGACGTCGGCCTGCCGGTCGTGGCGCTGGTGGGATACACGAACGCGGGCAAGACGACGCTGCTCAACCGGATCGCGGGAGCGAGCGGGACCACCGCCGACCAGCTCTTCGTCACGCTTGACCCCGCGGCGCGGCTCGTGTCGGGCGGCGGGCGCGCGCCGCTCGTCCTCACGGACACCGTCGGGTTCATCCAGAAGCTGCCCACGCAGCTCGTGGCCGCGTTCAAGGCCACGCTCGAGGAGCTGGAAGAGGCGCAGCTCCTGCTCCACGTCGTGGATGTGAGCCACCCCCACGCAGCCGAGCACATGTCGGCCGTTCACCGCGTGCTCGGGGAGCTCGGGCTGGAGGACCGGCCGGCGCTGACCGTGATGAACAAGATCGACCGCCTCTCGGAGCCGAACGGCCTGCTCCGCGAGCTTCTGGCCGAAGGCGGCGTGGCGGTCTCCGCCCTCACCGGCAAGGGGATCGAGACGCTCTTGGCCCGGGTGGACGACACGCTGCGCTCGACCCGCTCCGCCTGCCGTCTGCGGGTGCCTTACGAGCGCGGGAGTATACTCAGCCGCGTCTATGCGCGGGGGCGGGTGCTGGGCCGCGAGGATCGCCCCGACGGCATCTGGCTCAGCGTCGAGGTCCCGCGCGCCATGGAGGGCTTGGTGCGGCCCTTCCGCGTCTCCGGCGCGGACGGCGTCGGCCGGCGTGCGCCTGATCGGATCGAACCGGACGGCCGTGGAACCACTCGCCAGGAGGCAGGAGCATGAAGCCGTGGGGACGAGCTCTCCCGTTGCTGGCAGTCGTCGCGATGGCCTGGGGCTGGCTCGGCGCCGCCGAGGCGCAGTTCGGCACGAAGGCCACGGTGACCAGCCCCACCGACGGGAAGTCGATCGACGAGGCGCAGCAGGAGGCGTACGACGGGCCCAAGGCTCGTGTCGCGGTCTCGCAATTCAAGGACAAGAGCGGTAAGGGATGGTGGACCGGAGCGATCGGTGACGGCATGGCCGACATGCTCGCGACCGCCCTCTTCCACTCGAACCGCTACATCGTCCTCGAGCGCCAGCAGGTCTCGGACGTCCTACGCGAGCAGGACCTCGGCGCGGCCGGCCGGATCAAGAAGGGCACCGAGGCGGCGATCGGCGAGATCGAGGGCGCGGAGCTCCTGATCACCGGCGCGGTGACCGAGTTCGAAGGCGCGGCATCCGGCGGCGGCGGCGGCATCGGTGGCATCGGCGGGACGGCCGGCCGCATCCTCGGCGGCATCGCGGGCGGGATCAAGAAGGCCCACATGGCCATCGACATGCGCGTGATCGACACGAAGACGTCGCGCGTGGTCGCCGCCACGTCGGTCGAAGGATCGGCGACGGACTTCGCGCTGGGCGGCGCCCTGGCCGGCGCGGGCGGCGGCGGTGCGCTGGGCGGGGCCCTCGGGGGCTGGTCGAAGACGCCGACCGAGAAGGCGTTGCGCGTCTGCATCCAGGAGGCGGTGAAGTTCATCGTGTCCAAGACGCCGCAGACCTACTACCGCCACAGCCCGGGTGGCGGCACGGTCGCGGCGGCTGCGACGCCCGTGGCGGCCGCGGCCACCAAGACGGTCGCGGTGGCGCCGCCGGCCGACGCGACCGGAACGCCGTCGGCCCTCAAGGTCATCCAGACGATCAAGGCGGATCATGACAAGACCTTGCTCGTCGATCTGAACGAGGCGAAGGTCCGCGGCGCGACCCTGTCCGTCGTCGTCACGCTGCGCCATACGGGCACCAAGCCCTCGGGATGGGTGCTGGTGAACGAGAACAAGAGCGGCGTCATGAGCTACGATACCGGCGAGACGGCCGGGACCATCAAGCTCGACGACATAGTGAACTCGGCGCTGAAGCCCGGCGAAGTGCGGACGGTCCGCGCCGTGTTCAAGGTGCCGAAGGGCGCCAAGAAGGTCGCCATCACGCTGGGCGGCGTCGGCACGTTCGACGACGTGGACTTGATGCAGTAGGGTCGGCGAGGCCGTCGCCCCTTCTCCCGAGGGCCCCGGGTCCTGCCCGGGGCCCTTCGCGTCTCGGCCCGGGTCAGACTCCGACTTCGACTTCCGGTGACCCGCGCCAGTCCTGGAAGTCAACGCCAAGGCCTGACCCCGAAGATGGTATGCTGGCCCCGGCTGAGGGCTCCCTGAGGGACCGCGGAACGGGCCCGGCCACACATCCCATGGGCCTGGCAAACTGGCTGACGATCGTCCGCATCCTGCTCGTACCCGTCTTCGTGACGAGCCTGGTTTACAACCGCCCTCTGCTGGCGCTGGTCACCTTCGTGGTGGCCGGCGTCACGGACATGATGGACGGGTACATCGCGCGGACTCGCGGCACCAAGACGCGGCTCGGCGCGTTCCTCGATCCCTTGGCGGACAAGCTCCTCATGACGGCGTCCTTCGTCACGCTCACGTACAATTTCCCCAAGGTCCTCCCGTTCTGGCTGACCGCGATCGTCCTGAGCCGCGACATCCTGCTGATCCTGGTCGCCGTGCTGATCATGCTCACCGGAGGGCAGATCCATCCGGCCCCCACGGCGCTCGGCAAGTTCAGCACCGTGTTCCAGATGCTCACCGTCGGCGTCGCGCTGTTCGCCCTCGTCCTGGGCGGAGGATCCGAGCTGTTGCACGTACGCCAGGGGCTCGTGATCGTTACGGGCGCGCTCACGGTGGCGTCGGCGGTCCAGTACCTCGTGCTGGCGCCGCGCTACGTGGACTGGGGAGGCCGCTGATGCCGAAGCGCGTGCCGGAGACCGGCGTGCGGGTCCTGGCCGTCGAGCCCGGCGGGCTGGCCGCTGGCGCGGGCCTCGAGCCCGGCGACCGGCTCCTCCGAGTGAACGGCCAGCCGCTGCGGGACCTGGTGGATTTCCATGTCCAGGCCGGCGAGGAGCAGCTCGCGATCGAGGTGGACCGTGGCGGCCGCCCGTGCTCGGTGGTGCTCGAGCGGAAGTGGGGGCGGGATCTCGGCCTCGAGTGCGAGCCGCCGGCGCCGGCCGAGATATCGACGTGCGCCAACAAGTGCGTGTTCTGCTTCATTCACCAGCTGCCGAAGGGCCTGCGGAAGAGCCTTTACGTGAAGGACGACGACTATCGCCTGTCGTTCCTCCACGGGAACTACATCACGCTGACCGACCTGCCCGAGAGCGAGGTCCAGCGCATCATCGACCTTCACCTCACGCCGCTGTACATCTCGGTGCACGCGACGGATCCCGAGCTGCGGCACTTCCTCCTCGGGAGCCCGAAGACCATCCGGGGCGACCTGATGGAGCGCCTCCGGCGCCTCGCCGAAAGCGGGATCAGGCTGCACACCCAGATCGTGCTCTGCCCCGGGCTCAACGACGGGCCGCACCTCGAGCGAACCGTGCGGGAGCTGGGCGCGCTCTACCCCGGCGTCCGGACCGTGGCCGTCGTTCCCGTCGGGCTCACGCGGCACCGCGAAGGTCTCTACCCGCTCCGATCGATCACGCCGGCCGAGGCGGGCGCGACCCTCGACGCGATCCACGCCTGGCAGGCGGACTTCCGGTCGCGCCACGGGAGCCGCCTCGTGTTCGCCGCCGACGAGCTCTACCTTCAGGCCGGACGCCCGATCCCGCCCGCGCCGGCCTACGAGGACTTCTCGGTGATCGAGGACGGGGTGGGCCTGGTGCGGCGCTTCGAGGATGAGTTCCGCCGCCTGGCCGGCCGGCCGGGCCGCCCGCGCTGGCGTGGGTCGCGCGCGGCGACCGTGGTGACCGGCGAGCTGTTCGGGCCGATCCTCGCCCGCCTGCTCGCGGGGCTGCGCGTGCCCGGCCTCCGCGTCGACGTCGTCCCGGTGCCGAACGAATTCTTCGGGCCGGCTATCAGCGTGGCCGGGCTCCTGACGGGGCAGGACGTCGCCCGGGCCCTCACGGGCCGGTCGCTGGGCGACGTGGTCCTGGTCCCGCGCGTGGCGCTGACCGAGACGAAGGGCGTCTTCCTCGACGACGTGGCGCCGGACGACCTCTCCCGTCATCTGGGGACGCCGGTCGTGGCTCTCGAGGCGACCGCCCGCGGGCTGGTCGACGGGCTACTGGGCCGGACGGCCCGGGTCGCGTGAGGCGGGACACCCCGTGCGGCTGCCCGTGGTCGCGGTGGTCGGACGCCCCAACGTCGGGAAGTCCACGCTCTTCAATCGCCTGATCGGCAGCCGCCGGGCGATCGTCCGCGACACGCCCGGCGTCACGCGCGACCGCATCCACGGCGTCTGCCAGTTCGGTGGATGGCGGGCGACCGTGATCGACACCGGCGGCCTCGATCCCGGCTCCGAGGAGCCCTTGGCGGCGCAGGTGCGGAAGCAGATACTGGCGGCGATCGCCGAGGCCGACGCGCTGGTGTTCGTCGTCGACGGGCGAGAGGGGCTGACGGCGCTGGACGAGGAGGTCGCGCGCATCTTGCGTCGGGTTTCGAAGCCCGTGCTCGTCGCCGTCAACAAGGTGGACGCGCGCGGGCAAGAGTCGGCGATGGCCGACGTCTACCGCCTCGGCATGGAGCCGGTGCTGCCGATCTCGGCCGAGCACGGCCGCGGGGTCGCCGAGCTGATAGAGGCGCTCGCGATGCGGCTGCCCGCGCCAGCCGTCGGGACCGAGGAGGAGCCGGGCCCGCTCCGGATCGCGGTGGTGGGACGCCCCAACGTGGGCAAGTCCTCGCTGGTGAACGCGATCGCCGGCCAGGACCGGGTGGTCGTGGATTCCCAGCCCGGCACGACGCGCGACGCGGTGGACACGCCGGTCACGGTCGGGGGCCGTCCGTACGTCCTCGTCGACACGGCGGGCCTGCGGCGCAAGGGACGCACGGTGGGTGCCCTCGACAAGCTGGCCGCGGTCATGGCCCGCCGGAGCCTGGAGCGCGCCGATCTGGCCCTCGTCGTCGTCGACGGCACCGAGGGAATCGCCACGCAGGACGCGCGCATCGCGGGTTACGCCGAGGCGGCCGGCCGGGCCGTCGTCCTCGTGGTCAACAAGTGGGACCTCGTCGGGGCCGTCGACCGGGCGCCGGAGATGGTGCGGACGCTGCGCGAGCGCCTGCCGTTTCTCGCGCATGCGCCGGTGGTGTTCACGTCGGCCCGTGCCGGCACCGGCTTGGACGCGCTCTTCGACACGATCGACCGCGTCGGGCTCGACTACGCGAAAGAGGTGTCGACCGGCGAGCTGAATCGAGCGCTTACGGCCGCCGTGACGCGCCGACCGCCGGCCGGGGTCCACGGCAAGACGCTCAAGGTGTTCTACGGCACGCAGACAGGCACGCGCCCACCCACGTTCCTCCTCTTCGTCAACGATCCGGCCGCGCTCCACTTCTCCTACGAGCGCTACCTGGTCAGCGCGCTGCGCGAGCGGTTCGGCTTCGTCGGCTGCCCGCTGCGGATCAGGCTGCGCCGGCGCCGGGCGTCACGCTCCCAGCTGCCGACGTGAGGCGGTGGATGGCGGCGCTGGCCATCCTCCTGGTCGCGGCGGGCTGCGCGGCGCCCCGGCCGTCCGCAAGTCGCTCGACGGCCGAGGCGCACAACGACCGTGGAGTGACGTACTTCGAGCGCGGCGAGCCTCGCCGAGCGGCGGAGGAGTTCGAGCGCGCGCTCGCGCTACGTCCGGACTGGGCGCGCGCTCTCGTCAACCTCGGGGACGCCCGCCTGGCGCTGGGCGAGGTCGGGAGCGCGATCGAGGCGTACCGCCGCGCGGTGACGATCGCGCCCGACGATCCCGGCGCGGCAAACAACCTCGCCTGGGCGCTCCTGCAAGACCCCGTGCGCTGGCCGGAAGCGGAGCCCGTGATCCAGGGCGCGCTGGCGCGGCAGCCGGAGCCGCGCGGCTACTACCTCGACACGCTGGGCGCCGTTCTGCTGAAAAAGGGCGACGGCCGGGCCGCGCTCGCCGCCTTCCGCGAGGCGCTCGATGACCCGGGCCTGACCGAGCGAAGTGCCCGGGCGCTCGTGCTCGATCACACGGCGGACGCCCACGCTCGTCTCGGTGACGGCGCGGCGGCCGCGCGTTGCCGGGAGCTCGCCGCCGCCGTCCGGGCGGGCGGGCCGGGGGCGCTCTCCTCTGTTGGTGACCGCGCGGTGGTGTGCTAGGATTGGCCAGCTAAGATCCTGTCGTATTTGGGGAATTCGAGTATGAGACGTGTGAGATCCGACGTATCGCACCGCATTCGGCGGCAGCCGAGCATCTTCAGCGCCCGCTGGTTTCGGATCTGTCTCGGCGCGGGTGTGGCCGTGGCGCTCGTGCTCCTGATCGGTCCGTGGGTCGCGGGGTGGTTCGGTGGCGACCTGCCGCGAAGCCTGTTTCTCCTGGCGCCGTGGCGCTCCGAGGTCAAGCCATCGCAAGCGCGCTCCTCGGAGCTCGCCGGCGAGAGGCCCGCGCTCGTCGTCAAGCCCGGCTCGCCGTCGTCTTCCTCGGTTCCGGCCGCGACTCCCGGAGCGGCGGCCGCGACGGGGAAGCCGCCGACGACCGCGAAGCCGCCCGCCGCCACGCCGGAGAGTCAACCGGCATCGGGGAGCCGTGTCGTCGCGGGCGGGCCACCCGCGGCGGCGCCGTCGGCGGTCGCGTCTCCGAAAGCGGCCGCGCAGGCCGGAGCCCCGGCGACGCCACCGCGCGAGGCGAGCCGGACGAGCCCGGCGGCGGCCGAGGCTTCGACGGCGCGTCCCGGATCGCTGACGGCACCGCCCGCCGTGTACTGGGTGCAGGTGGGCGCGTTCCTCGACCATCGTAACGCCGACAAGCTGGTGGAGCGGCTCCGCGGGGACGGACTGCCGGCCGCGACGACGGCGTTCGAGCAGAGCCGCGTGCTCTACCGCGTCTTGCTCGCCGCTCCGGACGGAGGGGCGGTGCCCAGTGACGCGGTCGAGCGCGTCCGGGGTCTCGGGCACCCGGTGGAGACCACCCCGGACGGGCCGGCCGTGACCGCGTCCGTGCCGCTTCGGAAGGCGGTGGAGACGTCGCACTCACTCAGGCAGCAGGGCGTTCAGGTCCGTCTCAAGCAGGAAGTGAGCTCCTCGACCTATCGAGTGGTGCGCGTGGGATCGTTCCCCACCGTTGCGGAGGCGGAGGCCGCCCTCGCGACGCTCACCTCGAAGGGCGTCGAGGGCATCGT
>JBIOVM010000146.1:0-4898 GCA_044867785.1 Candidatus Rokuibacteriota bacterium
CGCTGGCGACGCCGCCCGGAACTTCCGGCCCCTCCGCCAGCTGCCGCAGCAGGTCGATCAGCCGCCGCATCACACGGATCAGGTCTCCCTCATGCCCTCCGAACGACTGGGTCACCACCCGGGCCCAGTCATCGTCCCCCGACGCCCAACGGAAGACCGCGGCCACGAACCCGGACTGGACCCGCGCCGGTCGATGCAGGCCGACCCGCCGCTGGACGGCCATGATCGCGTCCGCGGCTTCCTCCATCTGACGGATCCGGCGACGGATGCGTGGCCGGTCGCGGAGCAGCCGGCGCGACGGCTCGTCCTCGGCCGAGCGAGCCTCCTCGATCAGGCAGGACACCAGGGCGGCCATCTCGGCCGGCGACGCGTCGTCGAGCACGCCGCGGTGGACGATCTCCGCGACCAGCAGCTCGTGGTCGTGGCGGAGGGACGCCACCAGCTCCCCCTTGGGCCGAAGCACGCCTTCCTGGACCGCGTCGAAGGCGTCGAGGACCTCGAGGACCCGACGGTACTCCTGCCAGATCGCGTCCCGGATCGCCTCCAGCACCGTCCGACGATGCTCGAGCCGCGTCCGCTCCTTCTCGATCGCCTTCGAGGCCGCCTCGCAGCGGGGACGCGCCTCCCACGGGCACGCGTGGCACTCGATCCGCGCGAGGGCGTCCTCGGGATCGCCGCCCCGCGCCCGCTCGCGCTCGACGAGCGCCGCCAGGTCAAGCTCCCCGAGCCGCGCCATCAACGCCTCGCCGTCGCGAGCCAGCGTCTCGCGGAAGTCCCGTCCCCATCCACGATGGTGCGCGCTCAAGTCCCGGACGGCCGGCGGCAGCAGCAACGGCGGCGTCGCCCAGAAGACGCGCTTGACGTTCCCAGCCTTGGTCCGGACCAGGGATCCGTGGGGGAGCAGCGTGTCGAGGAGGACGCGGTGTCCCCGCAAGCGGTGCACGCCGATCACCACCCCGAGGCCGCCCCCGCTCCCCCGCTGCCGGAGGAGCACCACGCGCCCCGGCTCGACGTCCTCCATGACCCGGGCCCGGGCCGGGCGCGACCGTGCGCCCCGCGCGCGGCGCTGCGCCTCGACCTCGGCCCGCAGCGCGCGATATCGGCCGATGCGGCCGAAATCCCCGCACGGGGCCTGGTAGCGCTCGGCCTCGGTGAGCGCCGCCTGCGCCTCCAGGACCTCGCCCTCGAGCTTTCGGATCTGGCGAAGGCTCTGGTACTGCCCGAACGACGACTCCACCACGCGCCGGATCGCCGTCTCCTCCCGCACCGTCTCCACCAGGAGGGCCACCGAGCCGAAGCCCAGGCGGAACTGGCTCACGATCGGCTCCGGGGCCCCGTCGACCACCGAGAGCGCCTCCTCCAGGCTGTCGCGTGCGTCGAGCGCGATGACGCACTGGCCCTCGGGATCGATACCCCGGCGTCCGGCGCGGCCCGCCATCTGCGTGAGCTCGTTGGTGGAGAGCGCCCGGAACCCTCGATCGGTGCGCTTGGTAAGCCCCTGGAGGACGACGCTCCGGGCGGGCATGTGGATGCCGAGGCTCATCGTCTCGGTTGCGAAGACCACGCGCACCAGGCCGCGCTCGAACAGCACCTCGGTCAGGCGCTTGAGGCTTGGCAGGATCCCCGCGTGGTGGAGCCCGACGCCGGACCGGAGCGCCTGGAAGATGCTCTGATTGAGCGCCGACGCTCCGAGGGCCGGACTCTCCTCCAGCGCCTCGGAGATGGCCTGCTCGACCTCTCGCCGCCGGCTGCGGTCGAGAAGCGACCGGCCCTCCTCGAGGACCTCGTCCATCGCGCGCTCGCATCCCGCCCGGCTGAAGATGAAGTAGATCGTGGGAAGCCAGCTGCGCGCCTCGAGCTCCTCGAGGACGCCGGTGACCGACGCCACCCGGCGCGCGTAGAAGCGCCCGCGCCCCTCGTCCCCCCCTCCCTCGACGCCCACCAGCGTGGCGCGCCCGGCGCGCACGGCCTCGAGCGAGTGGATCTCGGCCGCCAGGTCGGCCACGTGGTAGCGGAGCGGCACCGGACGGTGGGGGTGGACGATCGGCCGGATCGGCCGATGGACGAGGCCGATCCAGTCGGCGATCTCCCGCACGTTCGCCACCGTGGCCGAGAGCGCGACGAGGGTGACGTCCTTCGGCGCGTTGACGATGATCTCCTCCCACACGGTGCCTCGGCTCTCGTCGCCCATGTAGTGGCACTCGTCGAGCACCACGTGCCGCAGTCCCTCGAGGGTGCCCGTGTAGAACATGTTCCGGAGAATCTCGGTGGTCATCACCAGGATGGGCGCGCGGGAGTTGACCTTCACGTCCCCGGTGAGGATCCCCACCTCGGCGACGCCGAACTGCCGGCAGAAGTCGGCGTACTTCTGGTTGGACAGCGCCTTGAGCGGCGTCGTGTAGGCGAGGCGGCGCTTGGAAGCGAGCGCGTCGTGGATCGCGAACTCCGCCACCAGGGTCTTGCCCGAGCCGGTCGGAGCCGACACGATCACCGACGAGCCCTCGAGGATGGCCAGAATCGCCTCGACCTGGAACGGGTCGAGCGGGAAGGCGTAGCGCCGCACGAACGCGCGGAAGAGGTCGACGGCGCCCTCGGAGATGCGTCCCGCCTGGAGGGCCGCCTGGACCGGCCCGGGGGGCTGGTAGGTCAACGCGCGCGCGCTCGCCTCCTCGGGCGCATTGTACACTGGTGAGCGATGCTCGGCGGCTCACGATCCCGGCGCCCGGTCGTCTGCTTCTCGGTGCTGCTCGCGCTGGTGCTGGCCGCCTCGCTGTCGGGCGCGACCCATCTTCCGGATCACCGGTTCCTCGTGCTGGGCTTCGTGACCGATGCCGAAGGTCGCCCGGTGGCGGGCGCCCGCGTGGTGGTCACCCGGCTCAAGACCGGCCTGGAGCACCCCACGACGACGGAGCGCGACGGGCTCTTCTTCGTCGTCCTCCATCTCCACGACGAAGACGAGGGCGAGCGCCTGTCTCTCGACCTCCGCGGGGTGAAGGGCGAGGTGCGCGCGCGCTTCGACGTCAAGGACAAGAAGGTCGAACGCGGCACTCGCGTGGATCTCCGGGCCGGCCGCGTCGTGGAGAACCGGGGAGCGTTCGCCGAGACGCTCCGCGCCTATCTCAGCCGGTAGCGGGCGGCGCCCCGGTCATCGGTGCGCCCACCGCCACGCCGGCGGCCGTTCCCTTGACATGCTCGCGGCGGCGACGATGTAATGGGCGCCAGAATGAATCCAGGCCGAGGAGGTCCCGCCATGAAGGCGTACGTACTGGTCGAAACCAGCGCGGGCAAGACCAAGACCGTCAAGAAGGCGCTCGGCAAGCTGAAGCCCGGCAAGTGTCGGATCGAGTCGCTCGACGTCGTGACGGGACCGTTCGACTACATCGCGGTGGTCCAGGGACCGAGCCTCGACGAGATCGGGCATTTGGTGACGGAGGGCATCGGCGCGATCGACGGCGTCACGCGGACCACCACCTGCCTGGCGGTATCCGTCGGATGAGGCGCGCCGCCCCCCTGCTCGTCGGGCTTGTCGTCGGGATGGCCACGCTCGCCGCGGCGCAGACGGGCTCCCGCCCTCAGTACCTTCCCTTCGCGGAGTTTTCGAGCGACGACACTCCGGCCCACGTCTCGGTGAAGCAGGCCTACAACGACGCCGTGGAGCGGTACAACAAGGCGATCTACGAGTACCACGTGACGTTGGGGCAGCACGATCAGTTGGTGGATCTGTACAATCGCGCGGGCACCCCGGCCGATCAGCAGGAGAAGGCGCGCGCGGAGGCCGCTCCCCTCCGAGCGAAGCTGCAAACCCTCCGCGGTGAGGTCACGCGCCTCGCCGCCGCCGTCGACGACGCGCGGCGCCGCGCCACTCAGGCCGGGGTGACGCTCACCCGCTGAGCCCGCCTCCTGGGTCCCCGACCTCGCGCGGTCGGGCCGCTCTCCACGTCTCCCGGGCCGAACAGCGCGTTTGGTGACCCTTTCTGCGCGGTTATGCACGACCTCGTGCTATCATTCCTTCGATGCCGCCGAAGGGTCCGGTCTCCGTCCTGGTGTATCACCCGGACGAAGCCCAGGCTTACGCGCGGCTGGTCCGAGCCCCGCGCGGGCAGGTGCGGCTCCGCGTCGCGAACACCCCCGAGGCGGCCATGCCCTTCGTAGAGGAGATGGACGTCCTCTACACGTGGGGCTTCCCGACCGAGTTGCTTCCCCTGGCGAAGCGCCTGAAGTGGGTCCAGGTGATGGGCGCCGGGGTGAACGCGTTCCTCGACACCCCGTTCCCCCCGAAGGTCCTCCTGACCCGCGTCGAAGGCGTGTTCGGACCCTGGATGGCGGAGTACGCCTTCGGCTGGCTGCTCTGGGCGTCCCAGCGGACCGAGCCCCTGCGCGCGCACCAACGGCTGCGCCGCTGGGAGCCGATCAACCCGGTCCTCCTCCGCGGCAAGACGCTCGGGGTGGTCGGCGTGGGCTCGATCGGCCGGGTCATCGCCTCGGTGGGCCGCGCGTTCCAGATGCGGGTGATCGGGCTCTCCCGCACCGGCCGCCGCGTGCCCGAGGTAGACCGCGTCTACCGCCGCCCGGCGTTCCACGAGTTCCTGGCGGCGAGCGACTACGTCGTCATGGTGACGCCCCTGACTCCCGAGACGCGCGGCATGCTCGGCGAGCCGGAGCTTCACGCCATGAGACCGGAGGCCTGGCTCGTCAACCTGGGACGGGGCTCGCTCGTCCAGGAGCCGGCCCTCGTGCGCGCCCTTCAGGAGCGCTGGATCGCGGGGGCGGTCCTCGACGTGTTCGCCGAGGAGCCGTTGCCGACCGAGCATCCCTTCTGGGGGATGACCAACGTCGTGGTGACGCCGCACATCTCCGGACCCAGCGTTCCGGAGGAGATCGCGCCGAGCTTCAACGAG
>JBIOVM010000147.1:0-14158 GCA_044867785.1 Candidatus Rokuibacteriota bacterium
CCGTCTGGGCGACGCTCTGGACGGTGGCGAGCGTCGTGAGGCGATCGGGATCCTCCTGGGTCGCCAGGGTGTGCAGCTGGGACACCAGCGAGTTCGCCACCGAGTTGTCGCTCAGCGAGTTCCCCAACCCCCAGAACAGGATCGCCGGGTGGTTGAAGTTCTGCCGGATCATCTCCTGGAGCTGCTGCTTCGCATTGTCGAAGAAGGCCGTCGTGTTGGTGATCTGATCGAGATTGGGGATTTCCGACCATACGATGATCCCCTGCTCGTCCAAGAGGTCGTAGGTCTTGGGATGGTGCTGGTAGTGGGACAAACGCACCATCGTCGCCCCGAGCTCGGCGATGAGCGCGACGTCCTGGGTCTGATCGGCCACGGTCGTGGCCCAGCCCTTGTTGAGGCGGTCCTGGTGGAAGTTGACGCCGCGGAGCTCGTAGGGCTGGCCGTTCAGGGAGAAGCCCTGGCCGGGGTGGACCTGGAACGAGCGGACGCCCAGGCGCTCCTGGACGAGATCGCGCAGCGTCCCCCCCTGCTCGATCCGGGCGAACACGCGATAGAGATGGGGGTCCGCCCGACCCTGCCACAAGCGCGGGCTCGCGAGCGTCGTCGCTTCCACCACGTCGAGCGAGCCGCCGGCCGGGACGACTCGAGTAGTGCTGAAACTCTCCGCGAGCGCGTCGTCCGCGTCGACGACGTCCAGGATGACGGTCACGGTCGCCGACGTCGCACCGTCGTTCCGCAGCTTCACCGTCACCTCGAGGTTCGCGGCGCTCGCCGAG
Source organism: Candidatus Rokuibacteriota bacterium (assembly GCA_044867785.1). Taxonomy (GTDB): domain Bacteria; phylum Methylomirabilota; class Methylomirabilia; order Rokubacteriales; family DASRDR01; genus DASRDR01. Next base: position 777 of record JBIOVM010000147.1, read on the forward strand.
ACGTTGCTCTGTCGCAGGTAGACCCCGGACGACGCGAAGTCGGTCGGGTCGACGTGGATGGGATGGGTCCCGATCAGCTGCACGCTGCGGTAGATCCCTCCGTAGACGTTCAGGTCGCCGAGAATCGGCATGACGTCGGAATTGAACCGGTTGTCGACCTTTACCGCCAAGAGGTTCGCGACGCCCGGCGTGATGTGGTCCGTCACGTCGAACGTGAAGGCCGCGAACCCTCCCCGGTGGGACCCGAGCAGCTCGCCGTTGACGAAGACGGTCGTCACCAGGCTGGCGCCGTGGAACTTGAGGAACAGGCGCTTGCCGGCCAGCGAGGCGGGCGGCGTGAAGTGCAGACGGTACCAGCTGATCGTGCGCTGATAGTTGTTGCCGCCGTCCTGCCCGTCCAGGTTGTTCCACGTGTGAGGCAGGTTCAGCTGCGGCCAGTTGGAATCCGGGAAGCCCACCTCCTCGGCGCCCGCCACGTCGCCGAGGTTGAACCGCCAGCCGTTGTCGAGGCTCACCACCTGCCGTGGATCGGGGGGCGGCGTGTATGTCTGGGCGGACGCGAGGACGACGAGCGCGAGGCTCACCAGAACCGTTGCGCCTGCGCGGAACGCCAAGGAAGCGCCCAGACTGTTCGCCGGCATCCCTCTTTCCTTCCAGGTCCGGTCGTGAACCGACAGCGTCTTGCGGCGGGGCGATGGCTCCGTCCCGTCCCGGCGTCCCTCCGCAGGCACGGCCCGCCGCCGGCCGCATACGAGCGGGGCACGGCGGAGCCCCGAACGCAGTGGCGTGCCCGACGGAGGCCCGACGTCTGTCCTCACGGGCGGGTGTCCCGGCCGGACGCGGTCGCCCGTCTCGGCTGACCGCCCCAGGCGACCCGCGAGCGGGCCTCGGAGAGCCACGGTCGGGAATGATAGAAAGCACGAAGCAGAACCCCGCATCGCTCGAGCCAGCCGAGGCTCGCGAGGTACGTCTCGACCGCACCGCGCGATCGCTCCTCGACCTCCCCCTTCCGCCAGTACAGCCCGAGGCCGATGCCGAACTGCTTGTTGCTGAACCGCCGCAGCTCCGGAAATCGGGACCGGAGCCAGCCACTCGAGAAAACGAGCGATTTCGCGCCCACCTCGAGGCGGTCCGGCCGGAAGCTGTACGCGTTCTCTCCGTGGATCCGCTGGACTGCCAGCTCCCGGTCGAGGTAGATCCCCTTGGCGGAAGCGATGGCCCCCAGCTTCAGGTAGCGGTCCGCGGACGTCCCCGTAAGCTCGGGCATCGGCATGAGCTGCCGCAGCAGCTCGCGAGAGAAGCAGAGACCCGAAGTGGGCGGGGCGAACCTCGGCATCTCGGCCCGGCGAAGCGCCGCGCGGAAGTCGATCTCGCGGGTCGCGCCCGCGCGGAACGGCGGGAGCGCGACGCCCCTCGTGTCGAAGCGGGTCAGGGCGTGAAAACACCAGCCCGCCTCGGGAAAGCCGCGCCCCGTCCGAACGAGCTCGGCGACCTTCTCCGGCAAGAACCAATCGTCGGCGTCGAGCAGGCAGACGATGCTGCCGCGGCTGGCCGAGAACCCCGCGTTGAAGGCCGATCCCTGACCGCCGTTCGCCTTCAAGACCGCGACGATGCGGTCGCCATAGCTCTCGATCGTCGACACGGAGCCGTCGGTCGAGCCGTCGTCGACCACGACCACCTCGGTGGCCGGATAGGTCTGGCCGAGCGCGCTGTCGATCGCGTCGCGCAGATAGGGGTCGTAGTTGTGGTTGTTGATGACGACGCTCACGAGCGGGTCCCGGGCGGCCGCTGTCACGCGCGGCTCCCGGTCACACGCCGGCCGGCCCCGCCCCCGCCGTGGCGCCTGGCCGGACGGCGGGGCAGTCGTCGCCAAAACTCTTGGCACGATCCGCGGTTCGTGCTACAAAGGCCCCACCGAGCGAACCCGCGCTCATGACGCCACGATCCCGCTTGGCGGTCGCGATGCTCCTCGCCTGCAGCCCCGTGCTGGCGCATGCCCAGCCGCCGGCAGCCGGCTGGTACGTGATCCCTTCCGCCGCGGTGGTCGAGGAGTACGACAGCAACCTCTTCGGGGCCCGCGACGACCCTGAGTCGGACTTCATCACGCGCCTGATCGGCGGTCTCTCGCTCGGGTATCGGTCCCAGCCCCTGACCGTACTCGGCAGCTATTCGATCGCCAGCGAGCTCTACGCGAAGAACTCGGACCTGAACAACATCGGAGAGCGCCAGCGGGCGCGCTTCCAGCTCGAGTACCATCCCGATCGCCGTCTGGAGATCGCCTTCGAGGCCTTCTACGGACGCACGAACGACATCAAGCGCTTCGTGACCGATCCAGCGCCCGTCCCGATCGCCGCCCCGCCGCCCGACGCGCCGGTCGCCGGACCGGAAGGCGCGCCCGAGCCCGGGGTCCCCGCTCCCGGCGTCGCCGTCGTGGAGTTCAGACGCCGCCTCATCGAGGTGGTGCGGGTGTCGCCGTCGGTATCGTACGAGTTCACGCCGTTGGTCACGGGCGATGCGGCGTACCTCTTCCGGTACATCGACGAGGAAGACCAGCCGACATCCACGGAGCACCTGCTGCGCCTGGGGGTGTCTCGCGAATTCACGCCGCTGGACAGGGGGAGCATCACCTACCGGTTCCGCTACTTCGACTTCGGCACCGATTCCGACACGACCTACTCGAACTCGATCACGTTCGGGTGGGAGCGAGAAGTCACGCCTCGCCTGAGAATCCTCCTGGCCGCCGGCCCGCGCGTCGACGAGGACGACACGGTCGACGCCGAGGCGCGCCTGCGGATCAGCTACCGGTTTCAGCAGGCCACGGTCGCCTTCGCGTACTCCCGAACGCAGGAGATCGCGATCGGTCTGGAAGGTCCGCAGACGGTGGACCGCTTCGCCGGGAGCGTCGTCTGGCGACCACTGGCGACCGTCGTCGCCGGAGTGACCGGCAGCCTGATCCTGGTGTCCTCCGAGGTCAGCAACGGCACGTCGCAGGAGGACACGATCTACGGGGTGTCGGCGCATGTTGGCTACCGTCTGACCCGGCGGCTGACTGCACGCGCTCGGTACGATTTCTCGCTGGAGACCGACAACCGCCCCGGCGAGATCGTCAGCCACGTCGTATCCGTGGGCCTCGAGTACGAGGAGCCGTTCCGCATCTACTGACCTTCGCCGCCGGATGCTCACTGCACTTCGAAGGTGCCCGGGCCGGCTCGCTTCCCGACCCAACCGTTCCAGGCCTCGCGGAGATCCTGGATCCCCTCGTAGCCCGTCCATCTCACCGAAATGGCGACGAATGCCGCGTACGAGGCCACGCCCACCAGCGTGAGCTGGAGCATTTCGAGGATGCTGTGTGCCGAGCCATGAAGCCGTCGGGTCGGAGCGTCAAGCACCCATTCGACGGCGACGACGACGCACGCCATGAGCGCGGTGTGCCCCACGGGATAGGCGACGGCGGAGGCCAGGGCGCGCACCGGCAGGCTGATCAAGCGCCCCGCGATCCACAGCTCGAGGAGGCCGACCGCCAGCCCGCTGCCAAGCAGTGACACCCCCGGCCCGACGAGCCCCCACCACACGGTGAACGGGTAGAGGGTCAGGACGACCATCACGAGCCGGACCGCCGCGAACTTCGTCACCAGGTCGGGTCTCCCCGTCGCCCGGAACAGGGGGACAGTGGTGTCCGCGAGCGCTCGCACCATCCCCGTGGCCATCAGCAGGCTCCACACGGGGATCATGGGGAGCCACTTCGGGCCGAGGACCACCTTCACTATGGTGTCCGCCACGAGGATGGCGCCCGCCGCCAGCGGGCATGCGAGGAACGCGTTGGCGTGGAGCGTCCTCGCGTACGCTCGCCGCAGCCGCTTCGGCCGTTCCTGCAGCATGGAGTACGCGGGAAAGCTCACCTGGGCCGACAGGCTCGTCATCTCGGTGACGATGGCGCGGGAAGCGGCCTGCGCCACCCGGTAGAGGCCGAGGGCCGGGATTCCGGCCACGCGCCCGACCACGACGTAGTCGATGTTCCTCAGGATGAAGGTCAGGGCGCGCCACGCGCTGATCCAGCGCCCGAATCGGTACAGCTCCCTGGCCTTGGCCATGTCGAGAGCGAATCGGGGTCGGTACGGATGGAGCGCATACGAGACGAGCACGCGCGCGCCGGCTCCGGCCAGTACCCCCCACACCAACGCCCAGCCGCTGCGCGTCAGGAGCCCGACGGTGATCCCCACCGCGACGTCGCAGAACGTCTCGCTCACGTTCAGCCAGAATCGCTGCTGGAACGCCAGCTCCCGCTCGTAATACACCATCGCGACGTTCACGAAGCCGCCCAGGAGGATCGAGATGGCCATGACGCGGATCATCGGGACGGCTTGCGGCAGCTCGAACATCATGCCGGCAAGAGGCGCCGCCGCCACCGCGACGCCGGCAAGCACGATACTGCGCAGCACGGCGACGGTCCACGCCGTGTCGAGGTACGGGCGAATGCTCCCGCGAAGCTGGACGAGAGCGAACGAGAATCCGGTCTGCGAGAAGTACTCGATCACGGAGATCGCCAGTTGGGCCACCGTCACCACCCCGAAATCGGTCGGTGACAGGATCCTCGCCAGCACGAACGTGCGCAGGATCTTCGCCACCTGCAGGGCGACGGAGGCCGCACCAGCCCAGAGCCCCGCGTCGAGGACACGGCTCGACAGGGTGGCAACCTGCGTCTCCAAATGCGGTGTCATTTCGACCCGACTGGCGGCGGACGACCTCCTCCTCTACGGCACGACCACGATGTCCCCGGGCTCGAGGACGAAGTTCACCTGCTCGCCCTCGGCCGCGACCGCCCGGTTGTAGTTGAACGGGATCCTCTTCACGTCGTCGCCGCTGTTGCGCCGAAGGACGAAGATGCGGCTTCGAGCCGCGAACTGGGTGAGGCCGCCCGACATCGCGAGGACGTCCAGCACCGTGGTGCGGCTCGCCAGCTCGTAGCGCGCCGGCTTGGACACCTCGCCGATCACCGACACCTTCGTGCTCTTGGTCTCGAGCACGATGACCGACACCTCGGCGGTGGGCATGTAGTCGGTGAGCCGCTTGACCAGGGAGTCACGCAGCTGCAGCGGCGTGAGGCCGGCCGCCTGCACGTCGTTGAGCAGCGGCAAGGAGATCTTGCCGTCGGGCCTGACCGGGACCGTCCGGCTCATGGCCTCGTTGTTCCACACGGCGATCTGGAGCTTGTCCTCGGGCCCGATCCGGTACTCGAGGTGACCGTCGGCCGCCGCCGCCCGGGCCGCGCCCGGCTGAGCGCCCGGCTGAGCCGGGGCCGTCTGGGCCGACAGGGTGCCCGCATAGGGGAGCACGAACGAGAGCACCAGGAGCGACACCGTCCTTCGAAGCTGCATGGCATACCCTCCGCGTTGATGTGCGTGAATGGCGGCCCCGGCGTGGCCCCCGGGTCGCCCCTCCTGCTCTTCCGCAAGATGCGGGCCACCCCCGCCGGGCCGCCATGTCGTGGAAATTCGCGCGCCTCGGCGGACGGAGCGGGAACGGGGCCCCACCGGGCACGGCCGACTAGGAACCCGAGCGGCGCAACTGTGAAGCGAACTACACACGCCGACGACGCCCCTGTCGCCGGCTCAGCCGTCCGCTATACTCGCAAGCGTGGGCTGGCGAACGCGCTCGCTGGTCGCCTTCGGACTCTCCGTGCTGGTCATCCCGCTCACTGTCCCGTTCCGGGCCGGCGACGCGCAGATGTCGGCGCCGGGCCCGGCGGTCGTGGACACCGGACCGCTGGTCATCGACCGCCAGGCAGACGTCACGATCCGGAACCGCCGCATCCGGAGCGCGGCGGGCCCGTGCGTGACGATCCGCCGCTCCTCCAACGTCGTGCTGGAGGGCCTCGAGATCGGTCCGTGCGGCGGGCCCGGCATCGTCGTGACCGACAGCCACGACGTGACGATCGCCGCATCCCGCATCTCGACGGAGCGGAGCGGCCGCGCGGGCCGCGACTCCGGCGTCGGCGTCCACGTCCTCGCGTCGGCGAACGTCCTCGTCCGGGGATCGCACCTCGTGGCCAACGAGTCGGGGGTGTTCGCGCTCCGATCGCGGGGAGTCCGAGTCGTCGGGAACTACTTCGCCGGCCCGCTGGGGCCGTACCCGCGTGGACAGCACGTCCAGCTCGGCTACGTCGGCAGCGGGGAAGTCACCGGCAACTACGGCGTCGAGGTGGCCCCGAGCGGACCCGCCGGGATGGAGGCCGACCAGGAGGACGCAATCAACATTTACCGCTCGACCGCGATCACCGTCGCCCGGAACTACCTCGTGGGCGGGAGCAGCCCCAGCGGATGCGGCATCGTCGTCGAGGGCCGGGAGAGCGCGGACAACGTGGTCGAGGAGAACACGCTGGTGCGCACCGGCAACTGCGGCATCGGGGTCGGCAACGGCGCCCGCAACACCGTCCGCGCGAACAAGGTGCTCGACACGAACATTCCCACCGGCTCGGGCAACGTGGGCATCTACGTGGCCAACATGGTGCCGCGGGCCAAGCGTCACGCGCGCGCCCTCGGCGAGGGCGCCCAGCAAGAGCCCACGTGCTTCGACAACGTCGTGGTGGGCAACGTCGTCAGCAATCGACTGCCCGGCGGCCGCTACAACGACATCTACACGCCGAATTCCTGCGCAAGGACGGTCCGTGAAGGCAACCTCACCGGTAGAGAGGCACGTGCGACTCTCGTTCCGGAGGTGGATCGCCTGCCGCTGCCGCTGATTCCGTCGCTGCGTCAGGCCCCCTGACCTCGGCCGCGGGTGCCGGAGGCCCCTCGACGGGGTCGACCCGGAGCACGCCGAGCCGCTCGCACGCCACCAGGTAGACGAATCTCGGATTGTTCCGGAGGTAGCGGCGCCACAGGCGGCGGGGCTCCTGGCCCAGCCGGTAGAGCCATTCCAGGCCCGAGCGCTGCATCCAGCGCGGGGCCTGGCGGACCCGCCCCGACAAGAAATCGAAGGCGGCGCCCACCCCGATCAGCACCGGCGCGTCGAGCCGGTCGCGCATGAGGCTCATCCAGCGCTCCTGCTTCGGCGTGCTGAGGCCCACCCAGACGACGTCCGCTCGCGAGCCGTTGATCCGCGCCGCGACGTCGGCTTCCTCGGCCGGGGTGAGCGCGCGAAACGGCGGACAGTAGACGCCCGCGGTGACCAGGCCGGGGAACCTGCGCGCGAGGGTGGCGGCCAACCGCTCGGCCACCCCCGGCACCCCGCCGTAGTAGAACGCCGACTTCCCGGCCCGGGCCATGGCTTCGCTGAGGGCCAGAGTGAGATCCGGACCGTACACGCGGGTCACCTGGGACCGGCCGGCGAGCCACGACAGCCACACCAGCGGCATTCCGTCCGGCAACGTGAGCCCGGCGCCGTTCAGTGTCCGCCTGAACGCCGGATCGTCCCGCGCCTCGATCACCCCGTGCACGCCCGTCAGCGTGACGTAGTGCCGCTCCCGCCGATCGATCCACGCCATCGCCGTGTCCACCGCCGAGCGCAGGTTCACGGCGCTGACGCCCACCCCGAGGACGGGGGTCCTCTGGATATCCACGGGTCTCACCGGACCAGACGGCCGGCGGCCATCATGTCGTGGATCCACCGGTACGTCGTCTCCAGGCCGCTCTCGAGGGACGTGCTCGGCTCCCACCCGAGGTGGCGCTTGATCAGGCTGTTGTCGCTGTTCCGCCCGTTGACGCCGCGCGGCGCCGCCAGGTTGTAGCGCCGCCGCAGCTTCGTCCCCGCGATCCCCTCCACGATGTCGACCAGCTGGTTGATCGTGACCAGGCGGCTGCTCCCGAGATTGATCGGCTCCCGGATGTCGCTGCCCATGATGTCGAGCGTGCCCTTGACGCAATCGTCGACGTACATGAAGCTTCGCGTCTGCTCGCCGCTGCCCCAGATCTCGATCTCGTTCGATCCCGACTGCTTCGCCTCGATCACCTTCCGGCAGATCGCCGCCGGGGCCTTCTCCCGGCCTCCCGCGAACGTCCCGAACGGCCCGTAGACGTTGTGGTAGCGGGCCACCCGCGTCTCGAAACCGAAGTCCTCGTAGAAGTGCCGGCACATCCGCTCGCTGAAGAGCTTCTCCCAGCCGTAGCCGTCCTCGGGCATCGCCGGATACGCGTCGCTCTCCCGCAACGGAATGACGCTGTACTCGCTTTGCTTCTCGCCGTTGTACACGCACGCCGACGACGAGTAGAAGTAGCGCTGGACGCCCGCTTCGTTCGCCGCCATGAGGCCATGCGTGTTGATCAGGACGGAGAGCATGCACCGCGCCTTGTTCCCCTCGATGAAGCCGATTCCGCCCATGTCCGCCGCGAGGTTGTAGTACTGGGTGGCGCCGCGCGCCGCCTGCCGGCAGGCCTCCGCTTCACTCACGTCGAACACGAAGTTCTCGGCGTCGTCGAAGCGCTGATACCACTGCTCGAGCGGCTTGCAGTCCACCGCGCGGATCCGCTGCCCGCGGCGCAGGAGCTCCGCGACCACGTGTCCCCCGATGAATCCGCCCGCTCCCGTCACCACCGTCACTCCTGAGTTCATGCAGTCAGCCTCCTAGAGCCATCGGGCGAGGCGGGCTCCCGGCCCCGTTCATCGCGTCGGGTCCGTCGCTGGAAGCCTTCCCTTCGCCGTTCAGCTCCATCGTGTACACGAGATCGCGTCGTATCGGCCCCTGGGCCCGGTGGTCCGGGTCGGTCAGGTACCGATCGCGGTAGAACTCCACGCGGACGGCGCGCTTCACCTCGGGGCTGTGTGCGGCCACCACCTGCCAGAACGCTCTGTACCGAATCTCACTTTGCTCGTCGTTCAACCGCTCCATGAGCGTCGCCCATCGAGGGTACGTGAATCGCTTCACGAGTCCTTTCTCGTCCCATGCGATGGGCTTGCCGTCGGCGGCAAACGCGGCCAGCTCCATCTCGATCGAGACACGTGGCGCGATTCTCGAGAACGGCGGATAGCAGGAGAACGGCCACCCCGTCCGCTGGTGCTTGATGCCGTACGCGACGTTCACGAGGATCATCACCAGGGTGACGACGACGACCGGGCGCAGCCAGTCCCGTCGGGCGCGGCTCGTCATGCGCGGCTCCGCCCGCCCGACTTCGGGCACTTCGCACCGCCGGGTGTCCGCCACGTGCCGATACACGCGGCGGCCGAGGGCGTTCACGGGCCACAACCACATCAGGGGCCAGATCGGCCACAGGATCGGGATGCGCGCCGCCATGGCCCGGTACGCCTCGAAGCCCCGCCACGCACGCTCACCCCGGACGGCGTGCATGTGTGCCAGCAGCTGCGCGCGCTCGACGCCCAGGTCTCGCGCGCCGTCGCCCGCGTCCAGGGCGTTGACGAACGCGATCCGACCGAAGACGTCGAACATCCGAAGCATCGCGATCGTGCGTCGACACACTCCGCAGTTTCCGTCGTATAGGATGGACATCAGCTCCGGATACAGCTTGCGGCCGAGCCATCGGCAGCCTCGGTCCCAATCGACGAACGACACGTAGCTCGTCTGCAGCGTGAGAAACGGGATGCGCATGAAGTAGGTCGTCACGTTGTGGAATCCCAAACCGGCGACCAAGAGGACGAGACGGCCCTTCGGAAAGAAGATCAGGAAAGCGAACGCGATCTCGAACAGCAGGGCCGCCAGGGCAGCCGGCTGATAGAGGAGCGGGTACCGGTCGATCCGAAAACCGGGCGTCCACCCGGCCAGCTGGTGCCACTTCATGTGCAGCGTGTTCCTGAACCCCTCGGAGAAGGCCCAGTCCAGGCCGGACACCCAGAGCTTCCAGAAGCCCGGGAAGAAGTAGATGACGCCCATCACGAGCCAGATCATGCGCAGGGGGAGCGCATACTCGCGGGACGGCGGCGGCGGCTCCACGACACCCCGGTCGGCTCGCCGCCACGCGAGCCGCAGGGCGTCAATCGAAAGGAAGTCTCCGCAGCGGCTGCACGCCATCACGGCCGCGAACCACAGCATGTGATGGTAGTGGTTCACCTGCCCGTAGAATTGCGGAACTCCCATTCCGTAGATGCCCCCGATGGCGACCACCGCCGCCGACGTCCGGCTGAACAGCCCCACCATGGCGGTGAACGCGAAGACCTGGACGACGAGGTACCCCGTGACGGCAAGCTCGGGGCTCGTCGGAAGATGAGGTGTGATCAGCTCGAGGCCGCGCGGGGCGAACCGGAGCTCGGTCGGCAGCTGGCTGAAGAAGATCAACTCGCGCAGGGGGTAGTCCCCGTCGAGATCCCAGAAGATCGTCGCGAACAGCACGATGCGATATACGGCCAGGTTGAGCGGATGCCCGACCGCGTACCAGAACTCGCGCCAGGTCTTCTTCACGAACTGCGGGTGGCGAAGCCCCAGCACGACGAGCCCGAGAATGACGGCGCCGAACAGCGCCCGGGACAGCATCACGCGCTCGGCGAATCCAAGGCCGAGGGCGTTCATCGGAGCCGATCCGTCCCGTCGACCCGCCGGCGGCCTTCCGGGTCTCGGCGCGGCGAGGCCGTCGGCCCCACCCGACGCCCGGGAGCCCGACGTGCCCGGCTCACGCGCGCGCCGACGCCGGTTCGCCCCCCCTCTGGCTCGCCGGTTGGCCGAGATAGACAGAAGCCAGACGGAGTGACAGACCGATGATGAAGAAGTACGGGGCGGCCATGAACGGGCTTTCCAGCAGTACGCCGAACATCGCCGCGACGAGCATGAGGATGGCGTAGGTCGTCAGAAAGGCGGCGAGGTCGACCTGCCAGCCGTCGGCGGCCCGCTTCGCCGCGCTCAACCATCGCCACTGCAGGGAGAAGAATGCGACGTGCCACGCGAGCCACAGCGAGAGCCCGACGAGCCCCGTGCGCCCGAACACCGTCACGGCGATGCTGTGCGGGTTCCGGTTGGGCCGCTCCCGGCTGCGGGTGAACTTGACCCTGGCCGCTTCCGGCGTGAGATCCGGCCCGAAGCCTATTCCGAACAGCAAGGACGAGAGGTTGGCGGTGTTGTGCTCGAGCACCCAGTTCCAGTATTCCTTGCGCCAGTCCACCGCCACCACGGATCTGCGCGAGCTGGCGCTCTCGTAGTCCGAAACCCTCCAGAACGGGAGCAGAGTCTCGAACTCCTCCACCACGCGCGGGACGGACAGGACGAGACGTCCGGATCTCGCTTGCACGTCTAGCACCGCCGCCCCCAGACCCACGCACGCGAGCGCGACCATCCCGATCACGACCTGCCGGGCGCGGAATCGAGCCGCGAGGTACGTGGAGGCGGCCGCGAAGGCCACGTACCCCGCGCGCGCCTGCAGCGCGATCATCAGGACGAGCTGGGGGAACGCCACCACCCAGCGGGTCAGCGTCGGCCATCCCAGGTGCTTCCCCATGAACAGCGCGAAGAGGAAGCCGGCGCCGAGATGCACCGCGCTGGCGTCGGGACGGAGGTAGAGGAGCGGAAACTTCGACCCGGGCGCGAGCGGGGACAAGCGGAGGATGTCGGCGCTGCCCCAGATCCACAGGGCGGAGAACAGGGCGTGGGCACCGAACGCCAGGGCCAGCACCCGCAGGAGCGGGCGGAGGTGCTGCGGCCGCATCGCAAAGGCGTAGCCGACGTACGCGAAGACCGCATAGTACCAGATGGCCGCGTCTCTGAGCGCGGTGGCCCCGTACTCCGCCACGTGCCGGTACGTGAGAGCGGCGCCCAGCCCCATCCAGGCCGTCAGCGCCCACGTCAGCGGGTGTCTCAGCATCGCGGGCAAGGCCACACGATGAGGCAGCGTCACCAGGCAGATCGCGAGGCCGATCTCCCCCACGTAGATCGGCAGGGCGCCGAGCGGCAGCTGCGTGTACGCGAAGCCGCGGCTCAGAACGATGAACCCGACGAGCAAGGCCACCACCGTGCGGCCCCAGAGCGGCAGCCCCGCCGTAAGCGCGAGCAGGACGCCCAGGGGGACCAGGAGCGCCACGAGGATTCCGGTGTACAGCGGTCTCCACACGATGATCATGCTGAACACCACAGCGGCCGCGACGCCCAGCACGCTCAGCACCGACACGGTGTTGATGCGATCGCGCAGCGACGCCCTCGGCAACGCGTGAGTCAGCATGCCGTCAGACAGCCCCGGTGCCCCGGAAGACCGCCGGGATGGTTCTGAGGAGGATCTTCAAGTCCAGGGAGAGGGACCAGTTCTCGATGTAGAGGAGGTCCAGCTCCAGCCACTTGGAGAAGTCGAGGTTGCTCCGACCCGAGATCTGCCACAGGCACGTGAGCCCCGGCCGCACGCTGAAGCGCCGGCGTTGGATGCTCTGGTCGAACAGGTTCACGTCCCGGAGGGGCAAGGGTCGGGGCCCCACGAGGCTCATGTCGCCTCTGATGACCTGCAGGAGCTGCGGGATCTCGTCGAGGCTCGTGCGGCGCAGCATGCGGCCGACGCGAGTGATCCGGGGATCGTTGGCGATCTTGAAGACCGGACCCTGGGCCTCGTTGAGATGCTCGAGCTGCGCCTGCAGCCGGTCCCCGCCGTCGATCATGGTCCGGAACTTCAGCATGCGGAACCGTCGCTTGCCCAAGCCCACGCGCTCCTGACCGAAGAAGACGGGTCCGGGCGAGTCGAGCTTGATGGCCGCCGCGATGACCGCCATCAGGGGCAGCAGGAAGGGCACGGCGAGCAGCACCATCGCGAGATCGAGGCCGCGCTTCACCGAGAGCTTCCACTCCGGATGCGCGATCGCCTCGAAGCTCAACAACGGCAGGCGCGTGAACCCCCGCAGCGTCACCCGCGCCGCGTTCACGTCGAACACGTCCGCCATGAGCGACACCTTGATGGCTTCCTCCTCGCAGGCCCGGATCACCTTCTCCACGGCCAGCAGAAGCCCGCGCGGCACCGCGACGATGACCTCGTCGACGACGTGATCCTTCAGGATCGCGGTGATGGCGTCGGTCGTGCCGAGGACCGGGACGCCGGCCAGGCTGTATCCGACTCGCTCCGGGTCCGGATCGATGGCGCCGAGAATCCGCACCGTCGGCGTGGTGCGACCCTCCAACGCCTCGACCAGCCGCCTCGCCCGGTTCCCGCTGCCGACGATGAGCACGGTTCGGGCGCCGTCCCGGTCGGCGGGGACGCTTTGCCAGACACACGCGGCGGCGAGGCGAAGGGCGAGCAGCACCGGAACGGCGAACCCCAAGAAGCGGACGAGATCGTCCGGATCCGCTCCGCGCAGCGCGAGGATCGTCACCGCGCCGAGCGTGACGAGCACCCCTGTCACGTGCGCCGGCACGACCGCCCGGGCCAGGTCGCCGAACGAGGCCAGCCCGTAGCCGCGGTTCACCAGGGCGGTCAGGAAGAGGCCCCACGGCAGGATCGTCAGCGACAGCAGCGCCTCTCCCGACAGCGTCGGAA
>JBIOVM010000148.1:0-54903 GCA_044867785.1 Candidatus Rokuibacteriota bacterium
GCGACGATGGACGCGATCGCCGCGAACATCTCCGGGAAGTCCGCCACCGAGGAGTGGTACGTGATCAGATCGCCGATCCCGGTGGGTGTGATCAGGAGCTCGGCGATCACCACGCCGATGAACCCCATCGCGACCCCGAGGCGCAGGCCCACGAAGATCAGGCCTGCCGCGTGCGGCAGGATGATCTTCCACACCGCCTGGCGCCGGGTGCCCAGGAAGGCCCGGCACATCTCGAGGAGCGACGGCGACGTGTTCCGGATGCCCTTGTACGAGTTCATGGCGATCACGGGGATGGCGAGCACGGTCACGGCCAGGACCTTGGCGGTGAGCCCGATGCCGTAGACGTACGTGATCAGCGGGATGACCGCCGCCATCGGGGCGGCCTGCGCGATCACGAAGATGGGCAGCGTCAGCCACTCGACCGAGCGGCTGAGCCCCATCGCCACGCCCGCGCCGACCCCGATGGCCGCCGAGATGGCGACGCCGATGATGAGGGGCTGGAGCGTGGACCCGTAGGCGCGGGCGAGCGACCCGTCCGCCGCCATGCGCCCGAGCGCCAGGGCCGTCTGGCTGAACGACGGGAAGGCGGGGCTCACCGGCCACCGCCCCGCCCACTCCCAGAGACCGAAGAAGAGCGCGAACGACGCGCCGACCCAGAGGCCTCGGCGCGCCGTCCGCATGCTCACGCTTCCGTCACGAGCCGACCTTCGACAGCGCCGCCTTGAGCGCCGTGAAGTTCCAGAAGTCCTCGGCCTTCACGCCGTCGCCCTTGATCTGGCCGGCCAGGGTGTAGAACTCGATGTCGGTGGCGGCGGCTCGGGCCGCGCCGCCGTCCGCCGGGAAGATCCCGCCACGGACGCCCTCCTCGTAGTAGGGCAGCACCTCGGCCTCCAGCTTCTCCGGGAGGTCCTTCAGGAGCCCGAGCCGCTTGCGCTCCTCGACGGCGAAGCCCGGGTTCGCGTTGATCGCGCGATTCACCTTGAGGAGCTCCTCCAGGAGCGTCGACACGGCGGCCTGGTTCTTCTCCAGGAAGGCGCTGGTCGCGAAGAGAGCCTCGTCGCTCGCCTTCAGCTCGCCGAGCGGCAGGACGAGGAACTTGTCCGGCGCCTCCTTCATGACGAACTTGGTGTTGGGGCCGTCGAGGATCGACGCCTTGATGGTCCCCTTCAGCAAGGCGAGGCCCCGGACCTGCGACCCCGGCACGTAGCTCACGCTCTTGTACTTGATGCCGTGCTGCTTCGCCGCCAGGAGCATGATCGCCTCGGTGCCGGACCCCCGCCCCTGGACCGCGATCTCCTGCCCGTCCAGGTCCTTCCAGCTCTTGTAGTCGGCCTTGCTGACGATCGGGAAGAACTGGAGCGTGCTCAGCTGGTAGAAGAACCGGATCGGCACGTTGACCTTCTGGATCGCCGCGTACGGCGTGCCCTGGCCGACGTCGGCCTGCCCGTTGATGACGGCTTGGGTGGCGAGCTCCTCGCTCTTGAACGCCGTGATCTCGACCTCGACGCCGCGGGCCTTGGCCCGCTCCGCCGCGATTAGGAGGGGCAGGTCGTCGATGCCGACGACGTCGCCCAGCGCGTAGCGGACCTTCGTGGGGCCCTGAGCCCCGGAGTACCCGGCCATGATCCCGACCACGGCCAGGAGAACGACGGCGATCGACCACCAGCGGCCTCGCACTCGCATGGCTCTTCTCCTCGTGTCGTGTGTGGTGGGCAACGTCGTCGCCGCCCCGGACGCGGGACGGCGAGAAGCGCGATCCCTAGACGACGCGCACCGTCAACGTTCCAACGCCATCGACCCCGCCCCGCAGGAGATCGCCTCGCTCCACCGGGCCGACGCCCGCCGGCGTGCCCGTGAAGATCAGGTCCCCGGGCGCCAGGGTGAACAGCGTCGACAGGTAGGCGATCATCTCGGGGATCTTCCAGATCAGCTGCGCCAGGTCCCCGCGCTGCCGGGGCGTGCCGTTCACCTCGAGCCAGACGGCTCCCTTGGTCGGGTGGCCGATCTCGGCGACCCGGCGGATGGGCGTGCACGGGGCCGACCCGTCGAAGGCCTTGCCCACGTCCCACGGACGCCCCATCTTCTTCGCCTCGGCCTGGAGGTCCCGCCGGGTCATGTCCAGCCCGACGGCGTAGCCGTACACGTGGTCGAGCGCCCGCGCCGCGGGAATGTCCGCTCCTCCCCTGGCCAGGGCGACGACCAGCTCCAGCTCGTGGTGCACGTCCACGCTGCCCGCCGGGTAGGCGAAGTCGCCGCCGTCCGTCACGAGCGCGTCCGCCGGCTTCATGAAGAAGAACGGCGGCTCGCGATCGGGGTCGTGGCCCATCTCGCGCGCGTGCTCCGCGTAGTTCCGGCCCACGCAGTAGATGCGGTGGACGGGAAAGCGTCCGAGAGCGCCCTCGACGGCCAGGGACGGGATCGGCGGGGCAGGGATCACGTACTCCATTCGGGCCCTCCAGGAAATGGTCGGGTCAGGGTCTCGCCGCGGCCTCTCCTCATTTACCATACCGCGGCCCGCCAGGGGCGCTCCTCCGGTCGACCGGCTAGCGGCCCGCGCCTTGTCGAAGCTCCCCCAGGTACTCCGCGATCGCCTTCCGCGCCAGGGCCCCGAAGTTCATGGTGATGAGCCGCACGCCCCGCTCGCTCATGGCGCGCGCCTCGGCTCCGGTCGCGGCCGGATACATGACGACCTTGCCCGCCGCGAGCGTCAGCTCGATCGCCCGGTCGACCAGCCGCCGGATCTCCGGATGCATCGCGGGCCCGCCGAAGTACTGGCGGCCGAGGGTGAGCGCCATGTCCCCCGCTCCGACGAAGCATCCGTCCAGCCCGTCCACTCGGAGGATGTCCGGCAAGGCCTCGACCGCCCGGGGCTCCTCGATCAGACCGAGGCACAGCACCGCGCGATCGGACTGCTCGAGATGCTCGAGCGGCGTCTGGGTGAAGCCGTACCCCGCCGCCCGGCTCGAGCTAGCCGCGCCGCGGATCCCGCGGGGCGGGTACCGGCAGGCGCGCACGAACGCCTCGGCATCGGCCGCGCTGTTGCAGTGCGGCAAGATCAGCCCCTCGACGCCGGCGTCGAGATAGCGAAGGACGAGCGAGGCCTCACCGTTCGGCACGCGCAAGAGCGCGGTGGCGCCAGCGCCCTGGGCGGCCCGCGCGAGGTTGCGGACCGCTTGCGGGTCGACGCCCGCATGCTCCCCGTCGGCGATCAGGAAATCGAACCCGGCGAGGGCGCAGAACTCGAAGAGCTCCGGCGACCAGAACTCCTGGAAGAGCGGGCCGACGCAGGTGCGGCCCTCGGCCAGCTTCTCTCGAAGACGGTTCGGTCGCGCCACGGTGCCGACCGCTCAGCGCGGGAGCCGCGCGCGCAGGTCGCGGAGCGAGTAGCGGCCGGGACGCTCGCGCGAGCGAGCTATCTCGGTGATCAGCTCGAGGAGCAGGCGGTTGTACGGCGTCGGCACGGCGTGCGTCTCGCCGAGCCGGACGATCTCGCCGTTGAACCAGTCGGCCTCGACCTGGCCGCCGCCGTGGTGCAGGTCCTGCCAGAGCGAGGGCCGGTGCCGCGGCTCCTCGTCGGCGGGCACGGTGACGCCCGTCGCCGGCCCGCGGAGGCTTCGGATCCGGTCCTCGATCGAGCTGCCCGGGGGACCCTCGAACCGGATCCCGGCTGCGCGCAGGACCCGGACTCCCTCCTCGTACACGTCGGCCAGGAAAGCGCGCACCTCGGGGTCCGCCTGGGCCTCCTGCCCCGACAGCCCGAGGAGCCCGAAGGTCGCATTGTTCAGGTTGATGGCCATCTTGTTCCACTTGTGGACGGCGATCTCCTCGGTGGCGTAGGCGGGAATCTCCGTCTTCGCGATCGCCTGGACGACCTCGCGCGCGACCTCCGTCAGGCCAGTGGGCCAGCGTCCGACGCCGAGCGGCCCGGCGCCCGTGTGCACCACCTCGCCGGGAACCAGGCGCTTGGCGCCGATCAGCACCATCACCCCGTGCACGTCCCGGAAGTAGCGGGCCGCCACCTCCTCGTTCCGGATGCCGTTCTGGGCGCAGAACACCGGGAGCTCGAGCGCCGTCGCGCGTCGGAGGCCCTGCATCGCCGCATCCATGTGGTAGGACTTGACCGAGCAGATCACCACGTCGTCGGCCCGGAGCGGAACGGCGGACACGTCCGTCACCGCCGGCACCCGGAGGACGTGGTGTCCGTGGACGCCGCGGAGATTGAGGCCGTTCCGGTTGATCGCGTCCACATGCTCGCGCAGCGGGTCCACGAAGAGGACGTCGAGGCCCGCCTTGGCGAGCTGACCGCCGATGACGCCGCCGATCGCCCCCGCTCCCAGCATCACGAATCGCATCCGCGCTCTCCTCTCGGGTTCACGGTCTCGACCACGACAGGTTGATCAATGATGCGCCGGGTCGAGGAACGGTGTGTCCGGATCGCTCACGTAGAAGATCACGACTCGCATGGGCTCGGTGCTGCTGCGATTGTAACCCGTCATCCTCACTCGAGGCGGTTCGACGATCGCTTGCCCAGCCTTCACCGTGACCGGTGCGCGACCCTCCATCTCCAGCGTGAATGTGCCTTCCAGGACGTAGGCGGTCACGGGGAAGCGGTGCGTATGGAACGGAGTCTTCTCGCCGGGCTTGAGGGTGGCCGTGAGGACTCGCACCTCCTGTCCCTCGCCCCTGGGCATGCCTTGCACGATCTCTCGCAGGAGAGGCGGCGGGGGCTTTGCCGCGCTCTGCTCTTGTGCCATCGACGTCGGGCTGGAGACCAACGCCACCAACCCGGCGCTGACGATCATCGTATTGCGTATTCGCATGCTTCTCTCCTTTGGCTTCGATCACGAGCGGGCAGCTGCCGGATCCGAAGTCGATCGCTGGATGGGCGGATCGGCACAGCCCCGTGGCCTGTACCGGTCCCTCGATTCACGAGGCCTCGACGACGCCGTGGCGGAGGATACCGTGGGGCATCGCGAGGCACAACTCCACCCCACCCCAGAGCACTATCCAAGCCTTTCCCAGACGAACACCCCGATGCTACGCCTCCCATCGATCCCTGCCTGGGGGTTCGTGCTCATGACGAAGTGCTGCCCGTCCATGACGAGATTGCCTACTTGCGCGGTATCAGACAGACCTCGTTCCACGCGATGTCGACGTTGTGTATGGCCCGTTGGCCGTCGAATGTGAACGTTCCGCCGTAGGCAACGATCATGTTGTAGAGCTCCGCTCGGTCCGTGTCGGTCAGCTGCGTCAGGTCGCCCGTACATGCCGGCGAGCCGCTCGGGCGCGAGGCCCTCCGGGCGTCCCTCGACACAGGCGATGATCATCGCGGGGACGTCCTGAAGGCGCTCGACCAGAGAAGTCCAGGACACGACATCACGCGGTACGGTCTTCCTCCGTTCGGCGAGGCGCTCCGGCGGGTAGAATTCGGCGAACGACCTCCTGTAGAGTTCCGCCAGCGCCCTCCGTTTGGTGGGGTCGGTTACGACGATGAACTGGTAACGGCAAACATTGCTACCAGTGGGCGCCTGAACTGCAATGTCGAGACACTCCTCGATCAGCTCGGAAGCAACGGGACGTGTCAGATCGAGGCGAGCCCTTACCGAACCGCGTCGTCGTGAGCAGCTTGTTCACTGTCGCGAGGTCCATCGTCCTCCCATGGCTCCCGGGCCTCAGTGCCTAACGCTTTCGTCAAAGGGCGGTGCGCTTGCGCGCCGTCCGGCTTGAACGCTAAGCCGGGAGGTCGTCGGCTAGACTAGGGCCGGCGGATCCAGACGGCCGTGTCGTGGAACACGGCGCCGCCGTTCGGATACCCCGGCTCGGCGCTCGTGAGGGCGTTGATCCCCAGGCCGCCCTCGAAGTCCCGGTTGGGCCAGATCCCCTCGACGACCACCACGCCCCGCGCCTGGCCGTCCCGCGGCCGCGCGTGGACGACGACCTTGCCGCGCTCGTTGCCCAGCTCGACCCGGGACCCCTCCACGACGCCCAGCGTCGCGGCGTCCTCGGGATGGAGGAGCGCGGTGGGCCGCCGCTCACGGGCTCGCGAGCTCGGAGTCTCCGAAAAGGTCGAGTTGAGGAACGTGCGCGCCGGCGCCGCGACCAGGCGGAAGGGCTTGTCCGGGGTCGACTCGTCGGTGACGGGGAAGTGATCCGGCAGCCGCGGCATGGACGCGCCCCGCCCGCCGAAAGCCGCCCAGTCCGGCTTGAAGCGAAACTTCCCGTCCGGCCACCTAAACCCGTTCAGGAAATGGGCTTCTTCGAACGGCAGCGCCATGTCCTGACCGCCTCGCTCCAGGTTCGTCCGGGCATCCCACATGCCGGAGCGCTGGAGCGTGCGGTCCATGATCTCCCAGGCGGTCAGCCCGAAGCCCGGGTGCTCGGCTCCCAGCCGGCGGGCGAGCTCGCAGATGACGAAGTGGTTCTCGCGGCACTCGCCCGGGGGATCGACCACCTTCCGGGCCACCTGGAAGGAGGTGTGCCCGCTGGCCGTGTAGAAGTCGTCGTGCTCCAGGAACATGGTGGCCGGCAAGACGACGTCGGCGTACGCCGCCGTCTCCGTCAGGAACTGCTCGTGCACGCAGAGGAAGAGGTCCTCTCGCGCGAGCCCCCGGTGGACCAGGTTCAGCTCGGGGCACACCATCGCGGGGTTGGTGTTCTGGACCAGCATCGCGGTCACCGGCGGGCCGCCCAGCAGAGCCTCGCGGTCGCCGGTCAGGATCGGCCCCAGCCGCGACTGGTCGAGCGCGCGGATCGAGCGGTCGGCCACGTCGAGGCCCTCAATCAGCGTGCGATCGAGCGGGTAGATCCCCGTCTGGCCATACAGCGCCCCACCGCCCCGCTGCTGCCAGGCGCCGGTCACCGCCGGGAGGCACGTCACCGCGTGCATGTTGGCCGCCCCGTTGCGCGAGCGGCTGAACCCGTGGTGGCACCGGATGAAGCTCCGCGGAGTCCGCCCGTAGAGCCGCGCGAAGGCGACGATCTCCTCCGCGGGCAGCCCGGTGATCGCGGCGGCCCACTCGGGCGTGCGCGTCCGGACGTGCTCGGCCAGCTCGTCCGGCGCGTCCGTGTACCGGCGCATGTACGTCCAGTCGGCATAGCCCTCGGCGAAGAGCACGTGCATCACCGCGCAGGCGAGGGCGGCGTCGGTGCCGGGCCGGAGAGCCAGATGGACGTCCGCGCGCTCGGCCGTGCCGGTGCGGTAGGGATCGACCACGACCAGCGTGGCTCCGCGGCGCTGGGCGCGGGCCACGTGGGTCATGACGTTCACCTGGGTGTTCACGGGATTCCCGCCCCAGATGACGACCAGGTCGGAATGCTCCCCGACCTCGCGCAGGTCGGCGCCGCGCTTCACCCCGGTGCCCGCGATCCAGCCGGTGTCGGACAGCGTCACGCAGATCGTCGAGTACCAGTTCGAGTAGCGCATGGCGTGGCGGAGCCGGTTGATCCCGTCTCGCTGGACCAGGCCCATCGTGCCGGCGTAGAAGTAGGGCCACACGGTCTCGGGCCCGTGGCGCTGGGCCGCCCGGACGAACGCCTCCGCCACGGTGTCGAGCGCCGCCTCCCAGGAAATCCGCTCGAACCGGCGAGATCCCTTCGCGCCGACGCGCCGGAGCGGGTGAAGCAGGCGGTCGGGATGGTGGATCCGCTCGGCGTAGCGCCCCACCTTCTCGCAGATGACGCCGGCCGTGTAGGTGTTGCGCGTGGAGCCGCGGACGCGCCCGATCGTCCGGGCGTCGAGCCGCTCGACGTCGAGCGCGCACGTGCTGGTGCAGTCGTGGGGGCAGACGGACGGCACGACCTCGATCCGGCGGCCAGCGCCGGCGGGGCTCGCCAGCGCCGGCGAGGAGGGCGGGTACATGGTCCGAGAATACTTCGCGAGGCCCCTCGGAACAACTCGCACCGTTCGGCCCGCCGTTGCCGGTGGTGACGACCACACGCCCGCCTCACAGGATCCGGCGTCTGTCGACTTCGGCCGTTGGCCCATGGCGTCTGGCCTGCGCCGCGTCATCGTCGCGAATGCGGCAGCGAAGTCCTCGGGGGGCGCTCGCGGAGCCCTTGGACTCACTGGTCTACCCAACGTTGCAGTCAGCGGCCGGAGGCGAGCAACCCGAGCCCCGATCCGCTGCACTGGGTCAGTCGCGGCTCTCTGCCCGGCTCGCTCAGCTCCGGAGGTAGGCGTGGCGGACCAGCTCCGACGCGGCCAGCTCCGCCGCGGTGCCCTGCCCCACGATCTCGCCCTTCTGGAGGAGGAACCCGTGGTGGGCGATGGCGAGCGTCTTCCGCGCGTTCTGCTCGACCAGGAGCACCGTCGTGCCGCTCCGGTTGACCGCCTGGACGATGTCGAAGAGCTGCTCGACCAGCACGGGGGCGAGGCCGAGCGAGGGCTCGTCGAGCAGGAGGAGCTTCGGCCGGCTCATCAGCGCCCGGCCCATGGCGAGCATGGCCTGCTCCCCTCCGGACATCGTCGCCGCCTGCTGCCGGCGCCGCTCGCGGAGGCGCGGGAAGAGCCCGAAGACCCTGTCGAGCCGTCCGCCCAGGTCGGCCGGCGCCCACTCGACGAAGGCGCCCATCCGGAGGTTCTCCTCCACGGTCATGCGCGGGAACACGCGGCGGCCCTCCGGCACGACCGCGATCCCGCGGGCAACGATCGCATGGGGCCGCAGGCGGTCGATCCGCTCTCCCTCCAACCAGACCGAGCCCTCGACAGGCGTGACGATCCCGAGGAGGGTGCGGATCAGGGTTGTCTTGCCCGCGCCATTCGGGCCGAGGAGGCATGCGATCTCACCGGCCTCGACCTTGAGCGAGACCCCCCGCAGGACCGTCAGCGGCCCGTAGCGGGTCGTGATCGCCCGGACCTCGAGCATGGCCGCCGGCCGGCCGGGATCGCCCGGCCGATTGTCGGGTGTGGCTGACGTCACGGGCGCGCCGGGCTCAGCCACGTCCGCCCTCCTTGCCCAGATAGGCCTCCCGGACCTCGGGGTGCGCCGCCACCTCGGTGAAGGTTCCCTCCGCGATCTTGCGCCCGTAGTTGAACGCCACGACGCGCTGGCTCACCCCCTCGATCACGAACATGTCGTGCTCGATGATCACGAGCGACAGCTCGGGCGCCTCCCCTCGCACGATCTGGAGGTCCCGCATCAGCTCGGCCGTCTCCGCCGGGCTCATCCCGGCCGAGGGCTCGTCGAGCAGGAGGAGCCGCGGGCGCAGCGCGAGCGCCCGGCAGATCTCGACGCGGCGGCGGTCGATCTGCGGGAGCTGGCCGACCCGGTCGAAGCCGCGCCCCACGAGGTTGGGGCTGAACAGCGCGAGGAGCCGGGAGGCCTCGGCGAGGCCGGCGCGCACTTCGGCGCGAAACCGGTGCCGGCGCAGCACGGCGTCGACGAGGCCCGTGCGCCGGCGGGCGTGCATGCCGACGAGCACGTTGTCGAAGACGGAAAGACCGAGGCAGAGCCGGCTCGTCTGGAAGGTCCGGGCGACGCCGAGTCGCGCGATCGCGTGGGGCTCCAGCGCGGTCAGCGGCCGCCCCTCGAAGTGGATCTCACCCGCCGCCGCCCGGTAGAGACCGCTGATCGCGTTGAAGAGCGTGGTCTTCCCGGAGCCGTTGGGCCCGATCACGCCCACCGTCTCGCCGGGGGCCACCGCGACGTCGACGCTCGCCAGGGCCTCGAGCCCGCCGAAGCGGACGGTGAGGCCGCGCGTTACCAGGCGCATGGGTGGGATCACCGGTAGCGCCGCACCGACGCCGGCCAGAGACCCTGCGGGCGGTAGAGGAGCATGAGCACGATCACCGCGCCGTAGAGCAGGAGCCGGTACTCGTGGAGGAAGCGGAAGCGCTCCGGGAGGGGCAGCAGGAGGCACGCGCCCAACACCACCCCCGCGATCGAGTCCACGCCGCCGATGATGATCACGCTCAGCATCACGAGCGAGTAGCCGAAGTCGAAGTCGGGCGGCGACACGAAGCCCACCATGACGGCATAGAAGCTGCCCCCGAGCCCGATGAGGAAGTTGCCGATGGAGAACGCGACGAGCTTCTCCCGGGTGACCGACACACCGCAGCAGCGGGCCGCGATCTCGTCGTCCCGGAGCGTGTTGAGCGCGAGGCCGAGCCACGAGTCGTGGAGCCGGTGAGCGATCCAGGTCGCGAGCGCGGCCATCCCGAGCGCCAGGAAGTAGAAGTTCGCGTGGGCCGGGAGCCTCACGCCGAAGACGACGGGCGCCGTCGTGAAGGCGTGCCCGAGGATCCGGAGCGTCGGGATGTTCTTGATCCCCTGGGGGCCGCCCGTGAACTCGAGGTTGTTCATCAGCGTGTTGAAGATGAAGACGAAGGCGATCGTCACGAGCGCCAGGTAGTGCCCCCGGGTCTTGAGGATGGGCACGAACAGGAGCGAGCCCAGCGCCGTCGCCACAAGCGGGCCGACGAGAAGCGCGAGCCAGGACGGCCACCCGGCCGCGGTCGTGAGGAGGCCCACCGTGTAACCGCCGAGACCGGCGAACGCGGCGCCGGCGAGGTTGATCACGCCCGCGGTCCCGATCTGGAGGTTCAGCCCCTGGCCGATCGTCACGTACATGAGCGCCATCGTCGCGACGAACGTCCAGTAGGGGCTCCCCCGCAGGAGGACGGGCAGGAGCAGGGCGGCGACCGCGCCGCCCGCCAGGGCCGCGGCGTGGTGCCGGGCGAACGCCTGACCCAGGGCACCCCGGAGCCCTGGCACGAGCGCGATGGCCACGGCCGCGCCGGCGCCGGCCAGTCCCGTCACGGCGAGGCTCGCCGGGCGCTCCGCGAGAAGCGCTGCCACGAGCAGCGCGAAGAGCCCCGCCTCGGCGAGGAGGACCAGGATCACGGGCCGAGGCGTCGGGACACGGCCGCTCAGACCCGCTCGACGCTCTTCTCGCCCAGGATGCCGCTCGGCCGGACGATAAGGAACAGCATCACGACCGCGAAGGCGACGACGTCGCGAAACTCCGAGCCGCGTGGAATGAGCGCCGCCGACAGCGTCTGCACCATGCCGAAGAGGAGCCCGCCCAGGATGGCCCCGTAGACGTTGCCGAGGCCCCCGATGGCAGCCGCCGAGAACCCGATGACCCCCCCGCTCACGCCCATGATGAAATGGATCTCGCTGTAGTAGAGGCCGCTCAGGATGCCGGCGACCGCTGCCAACCCCGAACCGAGAAAGAACGTCAGGTCGACCGTGCGGTCGAGGTTCACCCCCATCATCTGGGCGGCCTCGGGATCCTGGGCGACCGCGCGGATGGCCGCGCCCGTGCGCGTGCGGTTGATCAGGAGGTCGACCGAGACCATCGCCAGGACCGCGATGGCCAGGATGGCGAGGTTCTCGTACCGGATGGTCACCCCACCCATCTCGAACCCGCCGGCCGGGAGGAGCTGCGGGAACGGCTTGGGGTCGGCGCCCCGCGGATAGAAGATGAGCACCGACTCCCGGATCACGAGACCGAGCGACAGCGTGGCCAGGAGTGTCATCAGCGGCGAGGACCGAGCGAGCGGCCGGACGCACACGCGCTCGGCGAGGACACCCAGGAGGCCCACGACCAGGATCGACCCCGCGAAGGCCAGGGCGAGCGCGACGGCGGGCGCCCCCAGCCCCAGGACGGAGAGCCCGGCGAGCACGGTCAGCCCGGCGAACGCCCCGAGCATGAAGATGTCGCCGTGGGAGAAGTGGATCACGTCGAGCACGCCGAAGAACAGCGTGAACCCGACTGCCACGAGCGCGTACATCACCCCCAGCATCAGCCCGTTCAGGGCCTGCTGGAGGAGAAGCTCGACCGGGGGCACGGCCCGCGGGGGGGCCGCTACTGCTTCTTGAACCGGATCCCGGGCAAGGTCCGCTTCCCGGAGGCGTACTCCGAGTCCTCCCAGAGGACCCACTTGCCGTCCTGGCTCACGTACTTCGAGATCAGCGGCACCGTGTTCTGCCCGTGCTCGTCGAACTCGACCGGGCCGATGATCGTGTTGGCGTTCTTCGTGCGCTTGAGCTTCGCGGCAACCTTCGCGCGGTCGGGCCCGACCTCCTCGATCGCGTCGATGATGAGGTTCGCCGCCACGTAGGCGAACGGCCCGTAGGCCTCCGAGGGTTCCTTGAACCCGCCCTTCGCGTACGCCTCGAGGAACCGCTTGCCGCCGGGCAGCTTCTCGGTCGGCGCGCCCTCGACGAACGCCAGCGTGCCCTCGGCGGACTGAGCGGCCGTCTCGTTGAAGGTGTCCGACTTGATGCCGCTCGTGCCCTGGAACTGGGCGCGGATCCCGAGCTTGTCCATCTGCACCTTGACCCGCACGCCGTCCGGTGTGAGGCCGCCGTACCAGATCACCTCGGGCCGGTCCGCCTTGGCACGCGTCAGCTCGGCCGCATAGTCCTTTTGGTCCTTTGCCGTGCCCTGGGTCGACAGGATCTTGCCCCCCGCCTTCTCCAGGTACTCCCCGAAGTACTTCGCGTGGGCGCGCCCGTAGTCGGTCGTGTCGTGAATGAGCGCGAATGTCTTGAACCCGAGCGTCTTCACCGCGAAGTCGGCCGCCACGTTGTTCTGGTTGATCATGGTGCCGTTCACGCGGGTGATCTCGACGTGGGTGTGGCCGTACGTGATCTCCGGCAGGACAGCGCCCCAGACCATCGCCGGCATCCCGGCCTTGTGGTATGTGTCGACGGTCGCGATCGCGGTGACCGAGCAGTAGTGCGTCACGCCCGCCACGATCTGCGGGTCCGAGGAAGCCTTGAGCGCGGCCTGCACGGCAACGGTGGGTTTGCACTCATCGTCGAGGATCTCGGTCTCGTACTGGTACTTGCCCTTGGGATCGGCATTGCGCTCCTGGACGGCGAGGAGGAACGAGTTGCGTCCGCCCAGGCCATTCGACGCCGTCCCGCCCGTCAGGGGACCGATGAACGCCAGCCTGACCGCCTTCTTCTGCGCCCCCGCGCGCCCGGGCCAGCCGGCCAGCACGACGCCAGCCGCCGCCTTGACGAGGTCGCGGCGCCCCAGGGCTCCGTCGTTCGCGTGCATGCGCATGATCGCTCCTCCTTCACGGCTGGCGGTTCACGGGTCGGATAGCGGCCGAGTGGCGGGAATGATACTACGGGAGGTCAGGCTTTGACTTTCCCAACATTGACGCGCTGCATCCCGCGGTACATGGTCGTTGTATGAGCATTAAAGGTCTGAGCCCGCCTTGACAGCGGGTGGCATGGCGGTCACGGTAGGCGGCGGTGCCTGACCGACGGATCGACCTCGCGAGCCCGCTCCCTGACTTCCGGAGCCCCCAACGGCTCCGCGGACTGCTCGGCCCGGTCGACGTGTGGCGCGATCCGGACGGCATTCCCCACGCGCGCGCCGCCAACGTCCACGACGCGTTCTTCGCGCAGGGATTCGTCCACGCCCAGGACCGCCTCTGGCACATGGAGTACGACCGCCGGCGCGCCTCCGGGCGCTGGGCCGAATTGGCGGGCCCGGCCGGGGTCGCGCAGGACGTGATGGCGCGCCGCCTCGGTCTCGGCCCGAGCGCGCGCGCCGACTTCGAGGGCGCGAGCGCCGAGACGCGCGCGATGCTCGAGGCCTTCGCGGCCGGCGTCAACGCCTTCATCGAGACGACGAGCGCCTGGCCCGTGGAATTCCGGCTGCTCGACATCCGGCCGGAGCCGTGGGCGCCGTGGGACAGCCTCGCCGTCTTCAAGATCCGCCACGTCGAGATGGGGCCCTGGCGGATGAAGCTCTGGCGTGCGCGGCTCGTCCGCCAGGTGGGCCCGCGGCTGGCCGCCTATCTGTGCCCCGGCACGGCGCCGAACCCGGCCCTGATCGTCCCTCCGGGCGCGGAGTACGGGGGACTCGAGCCCGGGGCGCTGGAGGCGCTCGGCCGGAGCGACGCCGCGCTCGCGTCCCTTCCCGCCTGGATCGGCGGCAGCAACAGCTGGGCGCTGTCGGGAGCGCGGACTGCCTCGGGCCGGCCACTCCTCGCGGGTGATCCGCACCGCGCGCTCGACACCCCGAACTGCTACTACCAGAACCACCTGGCCTGTCCCGAGTTCGACGCCATCGGGCTCTCGTTCCCGGGGGTGCCGGGCCTGTCGCACTTCGGCCACAACCGCCACGTGGCGTGGTGCGTGACCCACGCGATGGCGGACTATCAGGACGTCTTCGTCGAGCGCTTCGACCCGACCGATCCGACCCGGTACGAGTTCCGCGGCGAGTGGCGGCGGGCCGCCGTGCGGCGCGAGACCGTGCTCGTCCGCGGGGGCGCGCCGGTCGACGTGACGCTCACGGTGACGCATCACGGCCCGGTCGTCCTGGGCGACCCGGCACGGGGCTATGCGGTCGCCCTCCGCTACACCGCCACCGCCGACGTCAACCGGACGTTCGACGCCTTCGTGCCGATGCTCCGGGCGACGACCGCCGACGAGCTCGAGGCGACGATGCAGCCCTGGGTCGACCCGGGGAACAACTTCCTCTTCGCCGACGTGCATGGATCGATCGGCTACCGGACGCGCGGTGTGGTGCCGGTCCGAGCGATGGCGAACGCGTGGCTCCCCGTTCCCGGCTGGGACGGCGCGCACGAGTGGCTCCACGCGATCCCGTTCCGCGAGATGCCCAGCATGCGCGATCCGCAAACCGGGTGGATCGCCACCGCGAACAGCCGGATCGCGGACGCCGACTATCCGCACTACCTCGGCCTGGACTACGCGCCCGACTTCCGGACGAGGAGGCTGGTCGCCAGGCTCGAGGGCCTTCGCGGGGCGACGGTCGACGACATGGCGGCCATCCACGGCGACCGCGTCTCGATCCCGGCCCGGGCCTTGGCCGAGCTGACCTGCCGCATCGAACCCCTCGACGCGGGCTCGCGGGCGGCCCTCGCCCTCCTCCGGCACTGGGACGGCGCCATGGATCCTGACAGCGCGGCGGCGACGGTGTTCGCGGCGTTCCGCGCCCGGCTCCTGCGCGAGGTGCTGGGCCCGCTGCTCGGCCCGCTGGCTGCCGACGCATTCGCGCGCCTGCCCGGCGCCCCGCACACTCACCTCGCCCGCCTGCGGGGCCGGCTTGCCGACTGGATCCGCGCGGATGACCGGACCGTGCTGGCGCCCGGGGACGACTGGCCGAGCGCTATGGCCCGGGCGCTGGCGGGCGCCGTGGCCTCGCTGCGCGAGACGCTCGGACCCGACCCGCCCTCGTGGGCTTGGGGTCGGGTTCATGTGACGCGGCCGGCGCATCCACTGTCCGCGTCCTTTCCGACCACCGCCGCCCTCCTCGACCCGCCTTCCCTGCCCGCGGGCGGCGACGGCGACACGGTCCAGGCCGCCGACTTCGTGGCGGCGGCGGGGTACGAGCTCACGCTCACCTCCGTCGCGCGCTACGCCTTCGACCTGGCCGACTGGGAGCGGAGCGCCTGGATCGTGCCGCTCGGCGCCTCCGGACATCCCGGAAGCCCCCACTACGCCGACCAGGCCCGCGACTGGGCGGCGGTCCGACTGCGGCCGATGCGCTACGAGTGGGCGCGCATCGCCGCGGACGCGGAGACCCACCAGCGCCTCGAGCCGGCCGCTGATCGCTGACGGCGCCGGCGAGCAGGCGGTCGGCGGGGCCCGTGCCTCGTGGAGCGTGCTGCTGGTGCTCTGTGGTGTCCTTGCGCTCCACAACGCGATGCGGATCGGTCCCGTCCCAATGGTCGAGGAGCTCCGCGCGCGGTACGGCGTCGACTACGCGGGAGTCGGGAACGTGATCGGCGCCTACACCCTCGCCTACGGCTTCGCCCAGCTCGGCGCCGGCCTTCTCAGCGACCGCTTCGGGAGCCGCCGGCTGATGCTGATCGGGCTCGGACTCGGCGGCGTCGGGTCCCTTGCCTTCGCCCTCACCCAAAGCCACGCGGTCGCCGTCCTGGCGCGGCTGCTCATGGGCGTCGCGGGAGGATGCCTCTACACGCCGACCATCGCCTACCTCTTCGCGGCGTTCCCGGCGAGCGGCCGCGGCCGCGCCATGGGCTTCGCCGAGGCCGGCGTCGGAGCGGGACAGATCGCCGCGCTCTTCGGCTTTCCGGTGGCGTTCGCGGCGTTCGGCCTCACGCCGGCCTTCCTCGCGCTCCCGCTCGCCGCCGTCCTGCTGACCCTGGCCGTGACCTTCGGCCTGCCCCGGGTGCCGACGGCCGCGCGGACCGGCCGGGCGTCGGTCCGAGGGCTGGCGCGCGAGCGCGACTTCTGGCTGCTGGTCGGCGTCGCATTCCTCGGCATGCTCGCCCAGGTCAGCGTGCTGGCGTGGATGCCCACGTACCTCCGGCAGGTCCACGGGTTCGGGGTCGTGAGCGCGGGCCTGTCCACCGGCGTCGTGGTGATGGGACTCACGCTCTTCTCTCCCGTCTTCGGCATTCTCTCGGACCGTCTGACCGCGCGCCGGCCCGTGCTGCTGATCGGCTGCCTGCTGGCCCTGGTGGGGTTCACGGTGCTCCTCCTCACGCGAGAGCCATGGGTGGCCGTCGGCGCGGCCGTCCTGGTGAGCGCCAGCATGGCGGCGACGATCCCGATGCAGGTCGTGTTCGCATCGGAGCGCTTCCGGGCGGTCGGGTCGGGAACGGCCATCGGGCTCGTCAACACCGGCGGACAGATCGCCGCCTCGCTCGGCGGCCCGCTCTACGGCACGTTCCTCGACCGCGGCCTCGGGTTCGGCACGGTATGGGGAGTGGCGGTCGCGCTCGGCTCCCTGCGCGTCCTGGCGGTGCTCGGTCTCAGGGAGCCGGCCCGCCGCTGAGCGAGGTCGCGCGCCGTCCTGTCGCGCCGTCCTTGACCCTCCGCGACGGGCGGGTGTAGGGTCGCCCCGATGTCACGGCCACGACGTCTTGCCGGTGCACACGCCGCTTCGCATCCGGGGGCGCGGCGGTGATCCCGGCGGCGCGCGCCGTTCTCCTGACGGCGGCCCTCACCCACGTCCTTCACGACGGCTTCTCGGACGCGCTGTACGTGCTTCTGCCGCTCTGGGCGGCCGAGTTCCGCCTGACGCTGACCCAGGTCGGAGTCCTCAAGGCCGTCTACACCGGCGGGATGGCGCTGTCCCAGATCCCCGCCGGGCTCCTCGCCGAGCGCTGGGGCGAGCGGCGTCTGCTCGCGGCCGGCACCGCGGTCGCGGCGCTCGGCTATCTCGCGCTGGCGACGTCGGCGAGCGGCATGCTGCCGCTCGTGGGGCTCCTGCTCCTCTCGGGCCTCGGCTCCGGCGTTCAGCACCCCCTGTCGTCCGCCCTCGTCGCGCGCGCGTACGAGACGGGACCGCGCCGCGCGGCCCTCGGCACCTACAACTTCGCGGGGGACATCGGCAAGATCGCAGTGCCGGCCGGCGTGGCCCTGGCGGCGAGCTCCGTCGGCTGGCGCGCCGCCAGCGGGACGTACGCCCTCCTGGGACTCGGTGGCGCGGCGCTCATCGCGTTCGTGCTCTCGCGTCTCCACGCGGGCGGCGCGGACGGGCACGGCGAGGAGCGGTCGATCGCCCTCGGCGGCTGGGGCATCCGCGACGCGCGCGGCTTCCAGGCGCTGGCCGCGGTCGGGATGGTGGACACCGCCACGCGGACGGCGCTGCTCACCTTCCTGCCCTTCCTCCTGCTGGAGAAAGGGATGTCCGTGGCGGGGGTCGGCGTGGCGCTCGCCGTGCTCTTCGCCGGCGGCGCCGCCGGCAAGTTCGTGTGCGGCCTCGTCGCCGAGCGCGTCGGCATCGTGCGCACGGTGGTCCTCACGGAGCTGGCGACGGCGCTGGGCATCGCCGCGGTCGCGCTGGGCTCGCTCTCGATGGCGCTGGCGGTCCTCCTGCCGCTCGGCATCGCTCTCAACGGGACCTCGTCCGCCCTCTACGCGACGGTGGCGGACCTCGTCGCGCCGGAGCGGCGCGCGCGCGCCTACGGGCTCTACTACACCCTCGTCGTGGGCGCCTCCGCGGCGGCGCCGCTCATCTACGGGGTGCTGGGCGACGCCATCGGCGTCCTGGCCACGCTCTTGGTGACGGCCACGGTAGTCCTGCTGACGCTGCCGCTCTGCGCGGTCCTGCGCACCGCGCTCACCGGGTCCGACGCGACCCGCATTCCCGCGTAGAGCGTGCCGGAGGTGCCGCCGCCATGACCTTCGCGCAAGGAACCGGGTTGGCCCTGCTGCGCGTGACGCTCGGCGTGATCTTCCTCATGCACGGGCACCTGGCCCTGAACGTCCTCGGGCCCCAGGCGGTCGCCGGGTACACGACCCGGATGGGCTATCCGGCCGCGCTCGGCCTCGCCCTCGCCTGGTACCTGATCCTCGTGCACGCGATCGGGGGCATCCTGCTGATCATCGGCCTCTGGACGCGATGGGCGGCCGCCGCGCAGCTGCCCATCATGGCCTCCGCGTTCTTCCTCCACCACCTGCGGCAGGGCTTCTTCCTGACCGGCATCGTGGTGGACCCGGCCAGGGGAATCGCCGTCGCCGGCGGCTACGAGTACACGCTCCTCGTCCTCGCCGCGACCGTCACGCTCGTGCTGTCCGGCGGCGGGGCGCTGGGCATCGACCGGCGCGGGGACTGAGTCCTTGACGGCTTCAAAGTCCACCGACCGGGACCTGATCTCGGGCCAAGGAGGCACCCATGGACGAGAAATGGCGGCGCTTCAGGGCAACGTTTCAAGTGGCACTTGCCGCTCAGCTGGACGGGAAGCCCGAAGCGTTCAAGGCGCTCTGGTCGCACCGCCCGGACGTCTCCATTCTCGGCGCCTTGGGCGGCCTCGAACATGGCTGGACCGAAGTTGGTCCACGACTGGACTGGGCGAGTACTCAGGTGCAGGCACGTGATCTCGAGCTGGAGAACATCCTGACCGTGGTCGGCCCCGACATGGCCGTCACGGCGGACCTCGAGCGGATGGTACGGACCGTCGACGGCAAGCCCGTACCGCGCGTCCTGCGCTGCACCCAGGTCTACCGAGTCGAGCATGGAGGATGGCGAATTTTCCACCGCCACGCGGACGAATTCCGCCCAGCGACTCACTAGAGTCCGCTCGCCTCGCACCCGGCACCCGCAGAAAGGCAAGAACCAAACCCGGAGTTTCTCAGGCCGGTGCGACCTCGACGGCCGCGTCGAACGCGGCCTGGCCGGCGGCGAACGGGAACAGGTCGACCGCCGCGTCCGGCAGGACCGCCGCGCCCGACGTCACCGCGTTCAGCCCGCCCCAGCCGTCCCGCATCCACACCGTGCCCGCGGGAATCCGCGGCGTCACGTGCGCGCGGGCGCCGAACGATCCGCGCTCGTTGAACACGCGGATCGCGTCGCCGTCGGCGAGTCCGCGGGCCGCCGCGTCCGCCGACGCGATCCAGAGACGCGGCTCGGGGTCGAGTCGGCTCAATGTCGGAAGCGCCTGGCCGTGGTCGTAGAAGGCGTGGAACTGGGTGAGCGTCCGACCCTGGCGGAACGTGAGCGGGTACGGCGACGGGGGCGCGGGCTCGTGGACCGGCAGCGGCGGCAGGCCGAGCGCCGCCGCGCGCGCGGAGTAGAGCTCGACCTTGCCCGACGGCGTCGCGTAGACGTGGGTCGGGTGCCCGACGTGCGCGATCCGGAGCGCGCGGATGCCGCCCTCGGCGCGGAGGGCGGCGACGGTCGCGTGACCGGTCGCAGGATGGTCCAGGATCGCGTCGAGCGGGCCCTCGTCGTCGGCCCACGGGTAGAACTCGTCGATCCCCAGCCGGCGCGCCAGCTCGCGGAGGATCCATGCGGCCGGCCGCGCCTCGCCGGGAGGCGGCAGCGCCGGCGGCATGAGGTAGAGGTGCGTGTTCGTGCTCTTGCAGCCCAGCTCCTCGAGCCAGGACGTCCCCGGCAGGACCACGTCGGCGAACCGCCGGGCCGTGTCGTTCCAGAAGAGGTCGTGGCTCACCACGAGATCGGATCGCTCGAGACCCTCGGACACCCGGTCGGCATCGGCGTACGAGGACAGCATGTTGGTCCCGAAGAGCAGCAGCACGCGCACGCGTCCGGCCGCGAGCGCCTCGGTGACCCGGGGCATCTGGTTGGGGACGTAGGTGCCCGGCGGGCGGCGATCCGGGAGCGTGATGTCCACGAGCGCTTGGCCGTGGCTCGCCGCGCCATGCCGCGGTCCGAGCCCGCCGCCGGGCAGCCCGAGGTGGCCCGCGATCGCCGGGAGGCAGGCCACCGCGCGCGCCGCCTGCCAGCTGTTCGTGCTCTTGTGCATCGAGCTCCCGCCGAGGAGGATCATGGCCGGGCGCGTCGTGGCGTACCGGCGAGCGAGCGCGGCGATGCGGTCGGCGGGGACGCCGGTGATCGGCGCGGCCCACTCGGGACCGTGGTCCCGCACGTGCGCGGCCAGGGCCTCGAAGCCCACCGTGTGCGCGGCCACGAACGCCGGGTCGTGGAGCCCCTCGTCGAGGATGACCGCCATCATCGCCAAGGCGAGGGCGGCGTCGGTCCCGGGGCGGATCAGGACCACCTCGTCCGACTGGGCCGCGGCCTCGGTCTGCCGCACGTCGATCGTGACCACGCGCGCCCCGCGCCGCCGGGCGGCGATCAGATGCGGCCCGGTGTTCGGCTGGCTCGCCAGGTTGGCACCCCAGAGGAGGATGAGGTTCGCGTGGCGCCCCATGTCCTCCTTGGTGTTGGCCTCGAGCACGCCCGTCAGCCCGAGGCCGAAGCCGCCCAGGCCCCAGCAGATCATCGACGGGTGCCACCACTGGCAGCCCCAGAGGTTGGCGAAGCGTCGGAGCAGGTGCGAGCCCACGCGCGTGCCGTAGTTGTTCGCGAAGAGGCCGTGCCCCGACCAGAGGCCGACCGATTCTCGGCCGACGGCACGCATCCGGTCCGCCACCAGGTCCAGCGCCTCGGGCCACGACGCCCGGCGCCAGCGATCCTCGCCGCGGCGCACTCGAACCAGCGGATGGAGAAGCCGCCGCGGGTTGTCGATGATCTCCCGCGACGCCTGGCCCCGGACGCAGAGGAAGCCTCGGCTGTCCGGGTTGTCGGGATCGCCCCGGACTCCGAGGAGGCGCCCGTCCTGGACGTCGACCAGCATCCCGCAGAGCGTCGGATGGCAGTTCATCGGGCACATCGTCCGGACCGTGCGCGGGGCGCCCGTCGTCGCCATCGTCCCGAAGTATACTGACCCGACCCCGAGCAGCACAACGCACGCGGCAACGCGACTCGAGGGACCGATGCGCGTCGAACGGCTCGAGACGCTTCACGCCGACGGGGGGTGGCGGACGTTCGACTTCGTCACGCTCACCACCGACGGCGGACTCGTCGGCTGGAGCGAGTACAACGAGTCGTTCGGGACGAGCTGGTCACGCGGACGCCGCGCGTCGACGCCGGCCACCTCGTGCTCCCATCGGGTCCCGGATGGGGCACCGAGGTGAACGAGGCCGGGGTACGCGCGCACCCGCCCCGCGCCTAGGATCTGCCGGCCGGACGGTGCTATCGTCGAGCCTGGAGCACGACCATGCCGCCCGCAGCCGACCCGGCCATCGATCGCTTGCTTCGCGCGCTGCGGGGCGTCCTCGACGACGAGCCCGAGGTCGCGTACGCGCTGCTGTTCGGATCGGCGGGACGCGGGGCGATCCGCGCGGACAGCGATCTCGACGTCGCGGTCGCGCTCCGACCGGGCGCCTCGCGCGACACGCCGATGATGGGGCGGCTGGCGGCGAGACTGGAATCGGCGGCTGACCGGCGCGTCGACCTCGTGCTGCTGGACGAGGCCGCGGCACCGCTGGCGTATCGGGTTTTCCGCGACGGGCGCCTGCTCGTCGACCGCGATCGCGGCGCTCGGATCGCCCGTACGGCGCGCGTCATCCTCGAGTACCTGGATTTCAAGCCCGTCGAGGAGCGATGTGCCGAGGGCGTCCTGCGCGCGGCGGCGAAGCGTGGTTGACCGATCGCGCCTCGCCAAGCAGGTCGCGATCGTCCGCGACGCGGTCGCCAGAATCCGCGCCGTCCTCCCGTCCTCGGCCGAGGCTTTCGAGGCGGATCGTACCGCCCGCGAGGTGGTGATCCTGAATCTCTTCGTCGCGATCCAGGTCTGTCTGGACCTGGCGACCCACTGGATCGCCGACGAAGGATGGGACGTGCCCCAGCGCTACGGGGAGATCTTCGTGGCCCTGGCCGACCACGGCGTCATTCCCCGCCCGCTTGCGCTGCGGCTCGTGAGCGCGGCCGGCCTCCGGAACCTGGTGGCGCACCAGTACGGCGTGCTGGACTGGACGCGAGTCTACCGGACGGCGTCCTCCTCCGAGCTCGGCGACCTCGAGGAGTACTGCGCCGCGCTGGCGGCCAAGGTCCGCTGACCCCCGGCCGCCACTCCGAGGAAGCGCCAGTGACCTCTAGCGCGTCTCGAACCGCCAGCGGGTGGCGCCTCGCGGGAAGCCCTCCAGGGTCCACGCGAGGGCCGTGCGGGGCCGCAGCGCCCAGAATGGCCGGAACGCCGGCTGGTCGCCCGAGTAGTACTGCGGGTACTTCCGCCTCGACGCCGCCATGGACGGCGCGGCAAGCGGATGCGACGCGTCCGTCACCAGCTCGGCGTCGCCTTCGAGAATGATCGCCTCGGCCTCGCTCGACAGGTGGACCGACATCGCGGGGTTGGCCTGCAGGTTGCGCACCCAGCGCGTCTTCGGCGAGCCGCCGAAGCAGAGGGCGCCGTCCACCCAGACGCCGTCCACGGGCCGGGTGTGCGGCCGCTCGCCGGGACCGACCGTGGCGATCCAGTAGTTCGCCGCGGCCCGGAGCCGCTCCTCGACGTAGCTCCACGGGAGCAACGTGTCCGGGCCTCCCGGCGTGCCGTACTCGGCGGGGAACCGGACCGGTCCGACGGAGGCAGGCTCGCGGACCGTCACCGCTCGCGGGGCGTCCGGCCTCGGATGATGCCCATGCCCCGATCTTACGCGAGGCCGCCCGGCGGCACCGGGCACCGCCGGGATGCGCCCGCGCCTCGACTCAGCAGAGCATGGACGGCGCCGAGGACGGCTCGGCCCGATCGGCGTCCGGCACGATCCGCTCGCTCAGGAACGCCGTGACGCGGGTGACGACTCCCGGATCCCGAAGGATCCGACGGTGCCCGAGGCCTTGCGTCGTCACGAGCTCGGCGCCGGGCCAGGCCGCGGCGACCGCCGCCCCCTCCGCCCACCGGACCTCGGTATCCGCCCCGTCGTGGACGACGAGGGCCGACAGAGGAAGGTCCGCGGCGAAGCGCGGAAGATCGAACGCCTCCGGCGCCACGCCGATCCGGGCCTCCAGCCGACGGTTCAACCGGTCCCGCGCGGGCGCAGTGAGCCTGCACGCCTCCACGAAGCGCTCGAGGTAGCCGCGGAAGTCGGCGGGCGGCGCGATGAGGACGATCGCCTCCGGCACGTCGACGTAGCCGTCGAGGAGCCATCGCCGGATGGTCCACCCGCTGACCGGGCCGCCTCCCGAGTGCGCGACGATCCCGCGCACCGGGCCCACGGCGGCGGCGACGCCCCGAAGAGCGGCCGCCAGCTCGGGAAACGTGATCTGTCGACCCTCCGAGGCGCCGTGAGCCGGGCCGTCGAACCACGCCACCGAGAAGCCGCTCGCCACGAGGGGCTCCACGAACGCACCCAGCTGGGCACCGCGTCCGCCCCACCCGTGGACGAGCAGGACTCGGGGTCCCGCCCCCCAGCTCCACACCGCGATCCTCCGCCCGTCGACCAGCACGGTCCCGCGTCGCGCGCGGGCCAGGAGGTCGCGCTCGCGCTCGGGCATCGGATGGCGAGGCGGCGTCAGGAAGAGCCGCTCGGCGATGCGCGCCGCGGCTCCGGACGCGAGATGGCTGAGCGCCCCCAGTCCCGCGAGCGTCAGCCGCTGCGGAAAGGAATGCGATCTGGTACGAACGATCGTGCTTCTTTCTAGCGGCCGTGAGATTCCGAAGCTGGACATGCTGATGGCTCCTTAACCGGCGATGCGGCCCGGCGGCCGGGTCCGCGTGAGGAGGGACTCGAAGGCCTGGCGCACCCGCTTCTCCGCGCTCGGGTCCTGGAGCAGGCGCGCCGTGTGGTGGAACGAGAGCATGATGCCGTGGAACTCGTAGGCGAACTGGTCGGCGTCGAAATCCGGCCGGAAGTGGCCTTCCCGCACGCCCGCGCGCACGGAGTTGGCGATCACGTCCAACCAGTCCTTCTGCGACTGCACCACGTAGTCACGGGCCGGGCCCGGGCGATCGTCCAGCTCCACGGCTGCGGCCACGAATGGGCAGCCCCCGGGCAGCGCCGTCGATCGCTCCCAGGCGAGCCAGCTCTCGAAGAGCGCTCGGACGCGGGGCTCCCCGCGCGGGGCGGCCAGGCCGGGCTTGACGACCTGCTCGATGAACCGCGCCCGTGCGGTCTCGAGGACCTGGAGGAGCAGCTCCTCCTTCCCTCGGAAATGCGCGAACAGCCCGCTCTTGGAGAGTTGCAGGTCCTGGGCGAGGCGACCGATCGTGAGCCCTTCGAGGCCTTCCTTCGTGGCCACCTCGAGGGCGTGGTCCAGGATCGCGCGCCGCGTCTCTGCGCCCTTCGACATGTCCGCACAATAGTACGAGCGTGCTTTTCATGTCAAGCCGATTCTCGGGCCATCCGAGGTCCGGCCGGGGGCGCCCTCCGGTCAGGCGCGCGGTCGGAGGTTGTCCGGATCGAACGGGGGCTCGCGGAGGACGGTCGCCGGGCGACGCTCGCCGAGGATCTCGACCGCCAGCCGGGTCCCGGGGACGGCCAGGTCCGCGTCCACGTAGGCGACGGCAAGGCTCCGGCCGAGCCAGTAGCCGAAACCGCCCGACGTGGTGATGCCGACGACGCGGTCGCCGGCCCACACGGCCTCGTTGCCCCAGGCGTCGGCGTCGGCGGCATCCACCTCGAGCGTCGCCAGACGCTTGCGCGCGCCGTCCCGGCGCTGCCGGAGGAGAGCCTCCCGGCCGACGAAGTCCCCCTTGTCGAATGCGACGAAGCGCCCGAGACCGGCCTCGAGCGGCGTCACCTCGGTGTTGATGTCCGAGCCCCACGCGCGGTAGGCCTTCTCGAGGCGCAGGGCGTCCATCGCGCGGAGCCCGAAGTCGACCAGCCCCGCGTCCTCCCCGGCGCGCTTGATCGCCTCGTAGAGGCCGAGCTGGTACTCCACGGGGTGATGGAGCTCCCATCCGAGCTCACCCACGAAGTTGATCCGGAGCGCCCGGACCGGGACGGATCCCGCCTGGATCTCCCGGGC
Organism: Candidatus Rokuibacteriota bacterium; assembly: GCA_044867785.1. Classification (GTDB taxonomy): domain Bacteria; phylum Methylomirabilota; class Methylomirabilia; order Rokubacteriales; family DASRDR01; genus DASRDR01. The sequence goes on from JBIOVM010000148.1 coordinate 25,171, forward strand.
CGCGAGCCACGGGAAGGCCGCGTTGGAGAGATCCGCGTCGGTGACCCGGGCGAGGACGTCCCGGGCGCGGGGCCCGGCCAGGATCAACACGCCCCAGCGCGGTGTCACGTTCTCGATGCTCACGCTCCCGTCGGCCGGCGCGTGACGGGAGAGCCAGTCGAGATCGTGGAGCTCGGCGACGGCGGCGCTCAGCACCAGGAAGCGCTCCGGCTCGAGCCGCGTCACGGTGACATCGCACTCGATCGTGCCGCGAGCCGTGAGGAGCTGGGAGAGCGCGATCCGGCCCAGCCGCGGAAGCCGGTTCGCGCAGAGCCGGTCGAGGAACGCCTCCGCCCCGCGGCCGTGGATCTCGTACTTCGAGAAGCTCGAGAGCTCGAGCACCCCGGCCCGCTCGCGCACGGCGCGCGCCTCCTTTCCGACCACGTCGAACCAGTTGGTCCGACGGAAGCTCGGCCGATCGCGTGGCTCGCTCCCGGCGGGCGCGAACCAGTAGGGACGCTCCCAGCCGTTCCGGACGCCGAAGACCGCGCCGGCGTCCCGGAAGCGGTCGTAGAGCGGGCTCGTCCGCGCCGGCCGGCCCGGCCGGCGGTCGTCCTGCGGGTAGACGATCGCGTACTCGTCCTCGTAGATGTCGATGCAGCGGGCCACCGCGTAGCGCTCGGTGGCGTAGGCGCCGTAGCGCCGCGGGTCGAGCTCCCAGAGATCGATGGACGGCTGGCCGTCGACGATCCACTCGGCGAGATACCGCCCCGCACCGCCCGCTTGCGTGATCCCGAAGCTGAAGCCGCACGCGAGCCAGAGGCCGGGCCGCCCGAACACCGGGCCGAGCAGCGGGTTGCCGTCGGGCGTGTAGGTGATCGGCCCGTTCACGATCCGCGCGACACCGGCGCGGGCGAGCGCCGGGACCCGCGCCATCGCTCCCTCGACGATGCTGCGCAGGCGTTCGGGATCCGGCGGCAGGAGATCCGACCCGAACCCGGGCGGAATGCCCCCCACCCCGAACGGCTTGGCCGCGCGCTCGTACGGACCCAGCAAGAGCCCCTGCGCCTCCTGGCGGAGGTAGTACGAGACGTCGGGATCGCGCATCAGCGGCAGCTCGCGACCCAGCGCGGCGATCTCGGGGATCGCCTCGGTGACCAGGTACTGGTGTTCCATCGGCACGATGGGCAGGTCGAGGCCCGCGAGCTGTCCCACCTCGCGCGCCCACGTGCCCGCCGCGTTGACGACGACCTCGGCGAGGAGCTCGCCCTGATCGGTGACGACGCGCCACTCCCCGCTCGAGGTCCGCGCGAGCCCCGTCACCCGGCTGCGGCGACGCACCCGGGCACCGCGATCCCGCGCGCCCGTGACCAGCGCCTGCGTCACGCTCGTCGGGTCGACGTGGCCGTCCTCCGGGTTCCAGGCGGCGCCCAGGATTCCCTGCGTCTCGACGAGCGGGTGGAGCCGCCGGACCTCCTCCGGGCTCACGATCTCGAACGGAAGCCCGATCGTCCGCGCCTTGCCGCGGTGGCGTCGGTACTCGTCCATCCGGTCCGGCACCGAGGCAAGCCGGAGGCTCCCCGGCCGGTGAAACCCGACGGCCTGCCCGGTCTCCGCCTCGAGTCGCTGATAGAGCTCGGTGCTCGCGAGATGGATCCGCGACAGGTTCAGGCTCGTGTTGAAGTGCGGCGTGTTCCCGGCCGCGTGCCACGTCGAGCCCGACGCCAGCTCACCGCGCTCGAGCAGCACGGCGTCGGACCAGCCCGCGCGCGCCAGGTGATAGAGCACGCTGGCGCCGACGATGCCGCCCCCGACGACGACCACGCGGGCGGCGTCCGTCATGGCTTGGCGTCGACCGTGGAATCGCTCTCCGGGGGCAGCGGCGGCGCCGGCGGCGGCGCGCCACGGGGAGCGGTGACCCGCGTCGGCTCCCGGGCCGTCGCGCGCTTGACGGCGGGGCTCTCGGTCGTACAACCCCTCGTACGGTCGTCCGACCGGGGCCGACGCATGGCGCCGTGCCGGTGGATCAGCCCCGCCGGTGGCCGAGGTACGCGGCGATCCGGGCGGCCTCGCGCTGCCGGAACCGGACGCCGATCCGGAGCTGCTCGAGGTACTGCTCCAGGATCTTCCCGCCCAGCTCGATGCCGTGGGCCGGGAAGAACGCCCGGACCTCGGCCTCCCACTCGGGGGTGACGAGCGCGCTCACGCCGTCGAAGATCCGGCGGAACGCGCTCGGCGGGTAGAGTCTCCGCATCGTTTCCCAGTGCCCCTTCACGAATTCCCACGCCGGGCCCCGCGCCCACACGCTCGCCAGCATGGCACGCACGACGTACGGGGCGTCCTGGCTGCGGATCTCGCCATCCACCGTTCGCTGGAGCGTGTCGGCGATCTGCTCCGGCTGGCGAAACGCGGCGAGCGCGTAGAGGTAGCGCTGCTCCTCCTGCGGGCTGCGCGCGTTCCGGAACCGCTCGAGGAACTCCCCGTACTCCGCGTCTCCGCCGGCACGCGCCAGGATGGCGATCACCGCGGGCAGCACGTTCGGGTCCACGGCACGCTCGTCGATCCGGTAGCGGTCGTACAGCTCCCGGGCCTCGGCCTGGATCCGGTGATCGTCGCCCAGGACGCCGACCGCCCGCAGGAGGTCGCCGCGGAGCTGCCGCGTCAGCTCGTCCTCGCCGGCACGCGGTTCCCACCCGAGGCGCCGGGCCGCCGGACCGACCCGGTCCCGGACGAACGCCTCGAGGGGCTCGCGCGCCTCGTCGTCGATCGTCCGGTTCACGTAGGCCAGGCCCCCGATGATGGCCGCCCACACGTTGCGGTCGCTCTCGTCCCGGAATCGCGCGATCAGGTCGAGGAACGTCTCCGCCGGAGCGAAGCCCGCCTGCGCCTGCGCGAACACGTCCGCCACCAGGTTGAAGCGCTCGATCGGCGCGAGCTGGCCGAGGTTGGCGGTCAGCCCGTCCAGCAGCGCCGGCGCGTACCCGACCCGGTAGAACCCGTGGCCGCCCGCGTTGGCGATCGCCCAGTCCGGCGCTCCGGGGAGCGCGAGATCGTCCTCGGCCGCCGCGAGGAGGAGCTTGCGCTCCGTCGCCTGCCCGCCGACCGAGGCCCGCACGGTCACCGGGACCCGCCAGAGCTGCGGCGCCGCGTCGGGGCCGTCCGGCGCGGACTCCTCCAGGTACGTGAAGCGGCGCTGGGAGAGGACCAATCGCCCGCCGTCGGCCCGGACGCTCACGAGCGGGTAGCCGGGATGGAACACCCAGCCGTCCATGATCTCCGGAATCGGCTGCCCGGACGCCTCGCCGAGCGCCTTCCACAGGTCGGTCGTTTCGGCGTTCTCGTACTCGTGCCAGCGCAGGTAGAGGCGCACGCCCTCGCGGAAGGTGTCGGGCCCGATGTGCTGCTCCAGCATGCGCAGGACCGAGGCGCCCTTCTCGTACGTGAGGAGGTCGAACATCGCCTCGCAGTCGCGCGGCGCGCGCACGTCGAACTCGATGGGCCGGCTCGAGTGGAGCCCGTCGATCCCCATCGCCGCCGCGCGAGACACGCCGAAGCTCACCCAGCGCTTCCACTCGGGCTTCCAGGCGTCGACCGCGACCATCTCCATGAAGGTGGCGAACGCCTCGTTGAGCCAGATCCCGTTCCACCACACCATCGTGACGAGGTCGCCGAACCACATGTGCGCGACCTCGTGGGCGACCACGTCCGCCACGCGCTCGAGCTCCCCATGTGACGCGGCCGACTCGTCGACCAGGAGCGCGGTCTCGCGGAACGTGATGGCCCCGAGGTTCTCCATCGCGCCCGACGCGAAGTCGGGGATCGCGAGCAGGTCGAGCTTGTCGCCGGGGTACGGGATGCCGTAGTACCGCTCGAAGAAATCCAGGCAGAAGGCCCCCGCCCGGCGGGCGAACTCGGCCAGGTGGACCTTCTCGGGCACGCACCAGACGCGGAGCGGCGTCTTGCCGACCATCACCGGCTCGGTCGACGCCAGCTCCCCCACGATGAAGGCGACGAGATAGGTCGACATCCGGATCGTGTCGGCGAACGTCACCGCCCGCTTGCCGGGCCCCGCCGGCTCCTCGCGGACGGGCGCCGTGTTCGAGATGGCCGCGTAGCCCTCGGGCACGACGAGCGTGACGCCGAACACCGCCTTGAACGCCGGCTCGTCCCAGCACGGAAACGCGCGGCGGGCGTCCACCGCCTCGAACTGGGTCGCCGCGATGACGTGGGTCCGCCCCTCGGCGTCCTTGAAGGTGCTCCGGTAGAAGCCGTGGAGCTGGTCGTTCAGGATGCCGCGGAAGGAGAGCCGCAGCGTCCAGTCGCCCGGCCGCAGGGCCCGGGGGAAGCGAAGGTGCAGCCGGTCGCTCTCGGGATCGAGCGAGCTGGTGCCCTCGATGCGGGCGCCGTCGGGCCCTTCCGCCAGGACGTGGGTGATCGTCAGCTCGACCGCGTTCAGCTGGACCTCGTCCACCTCGTCGCGCACCTCGACCTGGATGGCCTCCTCGCCGGCATAGGTGGCGGCGTCGAGATCGGGCTCGAGCCGGAGATCGTAGCGGCCCGGCACGACGGTCCTGGGCAGGCGGTGGCTGTTCACGAGACTCCCCTTTCGCGGCACGGCGCCGGGCGCCGGTGGTGTCGAGGGCGCTTGGGCCGCGGCTCGCGCCCGATGTCCGGGCCTCGCCGGGGCTTCGAAGGAGGATACCATCCGTCGATGACGGCAGGGACGCCGCGACGGTGTGTCTTCCCAGGCTCGCGCCATGCGTCGCCGTTGACGTCGCGGAAACCGGCATGTATATCACCGGTGGGCGTACTCCTTCGACACGCAGCACGATCGGCCACGGGAGGACTCGATGAGCGAGCGCGCGCGGACTCTGGCTCAGCACCTGGAACAGGCGAACCACGACCTGATCGCGACGGTCGAAGGGCTGTCGGACGCCCAGTGGGGCGCGACGACGCCGGGGGACGGCCGGAGCGTCGGCGTCGTCGCCCATCACGTGGCCACGAGTCACAAGGCGGTCGCCGGCCTCGCGGGGGCCATCGCGCACGGGCAGCCGGTGCCGCCCATCACGATGGACATGGTCCACCAGGGAAACGCCGCCCACGCAGCTCAGTACGCGCACTGCACGAAGGCCGAGACCCTCGCGCTCCTCCGCCAGAACGGCGCCGCGGCCGTCGCCGTCGTTCGCGCCTTGAGCGACGCCGAGCTGGATCGGACCGCGACCTTCCCCATGGGCACGCTGAGCGTGGCCCAGGTGGTAGAGCGCATCCTGACGGGTCACGCCCAAGACCATCACGGCACCATCAAGCGGGCGCTCGCATAGGCCCGGCGCGACGTCGCGACGGGCTTCGGTGCGGATGCTCCGGAAGCTGAGCCTGGGGGTCGCCGTCCTGCTGCTCATCGCCTGCTCGACGCTCACCCGCGATCCCGATTGGCGGGCCGCCCGCCGGGACTCGTCCGGGCAAGCGCCCGATCCGGCGGCGACATCGGAGGCCGTGATCCAGGTCTACGCGGCCCGCACCGTGGGGTGGAAGGGCGTGCTCGGTGTCCACACCTGGATCGCGCTGAAGCGCAGCGGGGCGCCCGCCTACACGCGGTACGAGGTCATGGGCTGGGGAGTCGATCGCGGGGCGCCGGCTCTGCGCGTCAACCGGACGGGCCCGGACAACTACTGGTTCGGGAGCCGGCCGGATCTCCTCGTGGACCTGCGGGGCGACAGCGTCGACCTCCTGATCGACCGGGTCGAGGCCGCCGCGCGCGAGTATCCCTATCCCTCCACCTACCGCACCTGGCCGGGACCGAACAGCAACACGTTCACGGCCTTCGTGGCGCGCGCGGTTCCCGAGCTGCGGCTCGACCTTCCGCCGACCGCCGTGGGCAAGGACTTCCTCCCCGGCGGCGCGCCCATCGGCCGGACGCCGAGCGGCACCGGGGTGCAGCTCTCGCTCCTCGGCCTGGCCGGGGTCCTGGTCGGATGGGAGGAGGGGCTCGAGCTGAACCTCCTGGGTCTCACGTTCGGTCTCGACTGGAACCGGCCGGCGCTGAAACTCCCCGGCGTGGGGCGACTCGGCGTCCCGGATTACCCCACGCCCTGATCGCCGGACCGGCGGGCGCGAGCCGCCGGACCGCGGCGCCGTTGCGGTGACTTCACGGTTCCCCTATCATGCGGGGCGACAGCCCATGAGCACCTCGAGCCGCCCCGTCGTGCCCTCGTGCCGCGGTGCGCGGCGCCCCGACACCTCCCACCATCTCGGAGGACCGGCGTGAAGCGGAACTTCTACAGCGACAACGTCTCGGGCGCCGCGCCGGAGATTCTGCGCGCGATCGTCGAGTCGAACGCCGACGACACCGCGCCGTACGGCGGCGACCCCTATACCCAGCGGCTCGAGCGCCGGATGGCGGAGCTCTTCGAGACCGAGCTCGACGTGTACCCGGTGGGGACCGGCACGGTGGCCAACGGCCTTTGCGCCTCGATCCTCGCCGTCCCGTACGGCGGCATCTACTGCGCCGACATCTCGCACCTTCACACGAGCGAGTGCGGCGGCGCCGAGTTCTGGTCGGGCGGTAACGCGCGAAGCGTTCCCGTTCCAACGGTGGACGGGCGTATCCCGACGGCGACGCTGATCGAGGCGATCGAGGCCGGCGCGCTGCGTGCCGCCGACGTGCCCGGGCGCGCGATCAGCCTGACGCAGGGGACCGAGGCCGGCACCGTCTACTCGCTGCGCGAGATCCGCGAGCTGGCGGCGGCCGCGCACGCGCGGAACCTGCTGGTCCACATGGACGGCGCCCGCTTCGCCAACGCGGTCGCGCGACTCGACTGCACGCCGGCCGAGCTGACCTGGCAGGCCGGCGTCGACCTCCTCTCGTTCGGCGCGACCAAGAACGGGGCGCTCTGCGCGGAGGCCATCGTCTTCTTCAACCGGGAGCTCGCCGAGACGATGCGCTATCGCCGGCGCCGCGCCGGGCACCTCTACTCGAAGATGCGATTCCTGTCCGCCCAGCTGCTGGCCTTCCTGGAGGACGACCTCTGGCTCCGCAATGCGCGTCACGCCAACGCGATGGCCGCGCGCGTCCGTCAGGGCCTCGCCGAGATCCCCGGCGCCCGGTTCCCCCATCCCACCGAGATCAACTTCGTGCTGGCCGCGCTCCCCAAGCCGGTGTGGGACGGCCTCGTGGCCGACGGGTACAGCTTCTCCCGCCGCGGAGCGCCCCGGGAGGGCGTGATCCGGATCGCCTGCGCGTGGGACACGCCCGTCGAGGCCGTGGACTCGCTGATCGAGGCCGCCCACCGGCACGCGGGACTGGTCGGGGCGGGCGCCGTCGCCGGGCGACGCGCGTGAGGTGAGGGCGGCGCGCCGACCGCGCGGCGCCTTCGACGTGAGCGCCGCCGGCGGCCCCTGATGTCGTTCCCCGCCGCGCTCCGGGCCCTGAACCATCGCGACTTTCGGCTGTTCTGGATGGGCCAGGCCGTGTCCTCGGTGGGTAGCTGGATGCAGTCGGTCGGCCTGTCGTGGCTGGTCCTGGAGCTCACCGACTCGCCTCTCCGGTTGGGCCTGGTGAGCGCGCTCCAATTCGGGCCGGTGCTCCTCTTCTCGGCCGTCGCCGGCGTCGTCGTCGACCGGACCCCGAAGCGCCGCCTCGTGCTCGCCACCCAGGCGGCCCTCATGGTGCCGGCCTTCCTGTTGGCCGGCCTCGTGTCGACCGGGTGGGTCCGCTACTGGCACGTCGCGGCGCTGGCGGGCGCGATCGGGCTCGTCAACGCCCTCGACATGCCCGCGCGCCAGTCCTTTCTCGTCGAGATGGTCGGCCGGGAAGATCTCCTGAACGCCCTCGCGCTCAATTCAGCCTCCTTCAACGCCGCCCGCGTCGTGGGCCCCGCGGCCGGCGGTCTCCTCATCGCGCGGTACGGTACCGCCGTGGCGTTCCTGCTGAACGCACTCTCCTTCTTCGCCGTGCTGCTGACGCTCACCACGATCCGTTCCGGGTCCGAGCCCCGGCCACGGCGCGGCACGACGATCCGCGAGGAGCTCGTCGACGGCGTCCGCTACGCGACGCGGACGCCGCTCGTCGCCCTGATCCTGGGTCTCGTGTTCGCCGTCAGCACCTTCGCCATGAACCACAGCGTCCTCGTGCCGTTGTTCGCGCGCGAGGTCCTGCACGAAGGCGTGCGCGCGTTCGGGCTGCTCATGGCGTCCCTCGGCGCCGGCGCCGTCGCCGGCGCCATCCTGGTCGCGACGCTCGGCTACGCGCGACCCTCTCTGGCCTCGGTGATCGTTCCCGGACTCGGCGTGGCGGCCGGAATCGTGAGCCTGGCCTTCGTGCGCCACTTTGCCCTGGCCTCGGTCGTCCTGTTCGTCGTGGGCGCGCTCCAGATCGTGTTCCAGAACGGCTGCAACACGATCGTGCAGATCACTGTGCCGGACGAGCTTCGGGGCCGCGTGATGGGCGTGTACATGATGGTGTTCGCGGGAGCGACGCCGCTGGGCGCCGCGGTCATCGGCTCGGTCGCGGAAGGCGCCGGAGTGCCGGCCGCCTGCCTGGTGGGTGGCGGCATCGCGCTGCTCGGAGCCCTCGTCCAGCTGGCCCGGTGGCGGAGCGCCAAGGACGCGTACGTATGATCCCCCTCGAGGAGGCGCGGCGAGCCGCCGGCGCCTGAGGAGTTGCAGGATGACCGACTACCGCCGCATGGAGGATCGTCTCCGCGAGCATTTCAACCTGAGCCGGCGCCCGATCGCGATCGCGTTTCGCGACGAGGCGCCTCCGGGCGTCGCCAAGTTCTCCGGCAGCGAGCCCTCGAGCTGCAGCTTCTGGCGAGTGGCCGCGGGGGGGCGCACCTTCTACACGGTGCCGAGCGACCACTACAACTGCGCCATCGGGAGCCACACGCACAACGTCCCGCTCCCGCCCGATCGCGCCGAGGAGCTCACCCAAACGCTCGGCTTCATGACGGGCCTCGGCTACCTCCGGATGGAAGAGGTCCCGAGCATCCCGCGCCTGCCCAAGACCCCTGGCGCGATCGTGTACGCCCCCCTGGCCGACACCCCGGTGGATCCGGACGTGGTCCTGATCGCCGGGCGGCCGGGCTCGCTGATGCGGCTTTTGGAGACGGGCCTCCGCGCCGGCGTCCGGACCGACGTGCCCGTCACCGGACGGCCCACCTGCATGGCGCTGCCGGCCGCGCTCGCGCGGGGCATGCTGGCCAGCACGGGCTGCGTCGGCAACCGCGTCTACACGGACCTGGGCGACGACGAGCTGTACGTCGCGGTCCCCGGCCGGGATCTCGGCAAGCTCCTCCGCGAGGCGGAGACGATCGCCTCGGCTAACGCCTCGCTCTCCGACTATCACCGCGCGAGGCGCCAGGCGCTGGCGACGGAGTGACGGCAGCGCCCGGGAGACGCACATGCGCATCGGGGTCGACCTCGGCGGGACCAAGATCGAGGCCATCGCGATCGACCGGGACGGACGTGAGCGCGCCCGGCGCCGCGTGCCGGCTCCGCGGGACCGCTACGCGGCGACCCTCGCCGCCATCACCACCTTGGTCGAGGGGATCGAGCGGGAGAGCGGCGAGCCCGCCCGCGTCGGCGTCGGGATGCCCGGGGCGCTGTCCCCCGCCACCGGGCTGGTCAAGAACGCCAACAGCGTCTGGCTGAACGGCCGCCCGCTCCGCGAGGACCTCGAGCGCCTGCTCCATCGCCCGCTCCGCTTCGCGAACGATGCGAACTGCTTCGCGCTTTCCGAGGCGCGCGACGGCACCGGCACCGGGGTGCGGACCGTCTTCGGCGTCATCCTGGGAACCGGCACGGGTGGCGGCGTCGTCGTGGACGGGCGCGTCCTCAGCGGCCCCAACGCGATCGCCGGAGAGTGGGGTCACAACCCCCTCCCCTGGCCGCGTCCCGACGAATGGCCGGGGGCGGCCTGCTACTGCGGCCGAAGCGGATGCATCGAGACGTTCCTGTCCGGACCGGGGATCGCTCGCGACCATCGAGAGGCCACGGGCGAGACGCTCGACGCGGCGACCATCGCCGCGCGCGCCGCCGACGGGGACGAGCGATGCGAATCCACGCTGGCGCGCTACGAGGACCGCCTCGCCCGGGCGCTGGCATCCGTGGTGAACCTGCTCGATCCGGACGTCATCGTGCTGGGCGGCGGCCTTTCGAACCTCGGCCGCCTCTACGACGCCGTGCCGGCCGCGTGGGGCCCGTGGGTGTTCTCCGACCGAGTCGACACGGCGGTGCGCCCTCCGCGCCACGGCGACGCGAGCGGGGTTCGGGGAGCGGCCTGGCTCTGGGAGGCTCACGAGGACGACGGGAAGCCCGCTCCGTGGGCGCCCGTCCCCGATGGACCGCGATCCGGCAAGGCGTGACCGCCGTGGTCCACGTGCTCCCGCTGCCGTCCGCCGGCTCGTCGCGCCGCACGGGGTCGCCGGCGGCCCGCGTGACCGCGGCGACGCATCACCCCGCGCTCCGGACCAGCTCGGGCAGCGCGGTCAGCGATGTCATCCGCACGACGCCGGGACGGTCCGCGTGCCGGCCGCCGCGATCGATCAGCACGGCGCCCAGGCCTGCGGCCCGGGCGCCGTCGGCGTCCTCTTCCGGCGCGTCGCCGACGTGGAGGGCCTGGGCCGGGCCGACGCCGTGCCGGGCGAGCGCCCGGACGAAGATCGCGGGGTCCGGCTTGGCGGCGCCCACCGCGCTCGAAAGCGTCACCGATGCGAACCACGCCGCGAGCCCCAGCCCCTCGAGGATCCGGACGACGCGGCTGTCGAAGTTGCTCACGATGCCGAGCGTGCAGCCGCGCGCCCGGAGCGCCTCGAGGGTCGGCTCGACGTCCGCAAAGACCTCCCACACCGTCGCCTCCTCGAAGTGCCGGTAGACGGCGTCGAAGTACGCGTCGAACTCGCCGGGCGCGAACTGCGGCAGCGCGCCGGCCCCGGCGAAGACCTCCCGCACGATCCCACGCCAGACCTCACGCTCCCGATGCGGGACCGTGGAGGCCGGGGCGCCCGGAAAGGCCATGGGCGGCGCGGCGCGAAACGCCCGCGGGAACTCGCGCGCGAGCGCCGCCGGATCCGCGGTGACATCGAAGCGAGCGGCGACCCGAGCGTACTGGGCACCGACGCCGTCGCGGACCCGGATCAGCGTGCCCGCGACGTCGAAGAAGACGACCTTCGTCACCGTACCCTCCGGGGCTCTTCCGTCGCCGGCGACGCGCCGGACAGTCCGCGGCCGTGACGCCGGGGACCGCCCCGCCGCCCCCGATCCCATTTCACGAGCGGGCGGCGAACGACCTCGCCGTGCGCGGGATGCTCCACGCGCCGCCCGGCGCCCGGGATGGCCTCGTCCTGACCCACGGCGCGGGCTCGTCCGCCGAGAGCCCACTCCTCGTCGCGCTGGCCGATGCGCTGGCCCGCCGAGGCCTCGTCGTGCTCCGCTCTGATCTTCCCTTCCGTCAATCGCGTCCGCAGGGCCCGCCGTCGCCGGCGGGCGCCGCCCGCGACCGGGCGGGGCTCCGGGCCGCCGTCGAAGCGCTCGCGCGCGTCGCGCCGGGACGCGTCTACTTGGGCGGCCACTCCTACGGCGGCCGTCAAGCCACCCTGCTCGCGGCCGAGCAGCCGACCGTAGCCGCGGCCCTGCTCCTCCTCGCCTATCCCTTGCATCCGCCGGGTCGGCCCGGCGAGCTCCGGGTCGGGCACTTCCCCGAGATCCGCACACCGGCGTTCTTCGTCCACGGGACGACCGACCCGTTCGGCGCCGTCGCCGAGCTTCGCGCGGCGCTCGGGCGGATCCCGGCCTCGACGTCCCTTCACCTGGAAGCCGGGGTCGGACACGACCTGGGAGCGGGCCGGCGCTCCCGCGCGGCGCTCGCAGAGCTCGCCGCGCGCGTCGCCGAACGCTGGCTCGACTTCACGGCGTCCGAGCCGACGAGACGTGGAGTCTAGCACGCCCCCCGCGCCTCCGGCGGGAAGCTGCTATCATGCGAAGGCAATGCGACGGGGCGAGGCGCTGGCGTGACGATCCCGCAACGGATCGAGCGGCTTCGCGCCGAGCTAGCCCGGGAGGGCCTCACCGGATTCCTCGTCCCACGCGCCGACGAGCACCAGGGCGAGTACGTGCCGCCCCGGGCCCAGCGACTGGCGTGGCTCACCGGCTTCACCGGATCCGCGGGTCTCGCCGTCGTCCTGCGGGACGCCGCCGCGCTCTTCGTCGACGGGCGCTACACCCTCCAGGCGCGGGACGAGACGCCCGGCGAGCTGTTCGAGCACCATCACGTGACCGAGAGCCCGCCCGCCGAGTGGCTGCGCGTGCGCCTCCGACCGGGCGATCGGCTGGGTTACGATCCCTGGCTCCACACCGTGGAGGGCGTGGAGCGCCTCCAGGCCACGTGCGCGAAGGCGGGAGCCGCGCTGGTCCCGGTCGAGAACCTCGTCGATCGCGTGTGGACGGACCAGCCGCCACCGCCGCGCGGCCCCATCGTCCCCCACGACCTGAAGCACGCGGGGCGCCCCTCGCCGGACAAGCGACAGGAGATCGCCGGGCTCCTCGAGAAGGACGCAGTCGACGCCGTCGTCCTGGCCGCCCCCGACTCGATCGCGTGGCTCCTCAACGTCCGCGGCAACGACGTGGCCCACACGCCCTTGCCTCTCGCCTTCGGGGTGGTGCATCGGGACGGCACGGTCGACCTGTTCGTCGACCCGGCCAAGATCGGTCCGGAGGTCGAGGAGCATCTCGGGCCGGGAGTGCGGGTGGCGCCCCCCGCCGCCCTGGGTCCGGCCCTGGACCGGCTGGGCGCCGCCCGCCGGACGGTGCAGGTCGACGCCGGCTCCACCGCGGCGTGGATCGTCCAGCGTCTCGCCGCCGCGGGCGCAGCGGTGAGCCGAGCCGCCGATCCCTGTCTCGTGCCGAAGGCCGTCAAGAACGACGTGGAGCTGGCCGGGGCCCGGAGCGCCCACGAGAAGGACGGCATCGCGCTCTGCCGGTTCCTGGCCTGGCTCGCCCGCGAGGCGCCGTCGGGCCGGCTCACGGAAATCGGCGCGGCGGACCGTCTCGACGCCTTCCGCGCGGAGGAGCCGCTCTTCCGCGACGTGAGCTTCCCCACGATCTCGGGCGCCGGGCCGGACGGCGCCATCGTCCACTACCGGGCGACGCCGCGCACCGACCGGCGGATCGAGCCGGGAATGCTCTACCTGGTGGATTCCGGCGCCCAGTATCTCGACGGCACCACCGACGTGACGCGGACGGTCGCCATCGGGCCCCCGACGGCGGAGCAGCGGGGCCGGTTCACGCGCGTCCTGCGCGGCCACATCGCGCTCGCTATGGCCGTGTTCCCCAAGGGGACGACCGGCTCCCAGCTGGATGCCCTCGCCCGCGCGCCGCTCTGGGAGGCCGGGCTCGACTTCGACCACGGCACCGGTCACGGCGTGGGCAGCTACCTCTCGGTCCACGAGGGACCGCAGCGCATCTCCAAGGTCGGCAACAGCGTGGCGCTCCGCCCCGGGATGATCCTGTCGAACGAGCCCGGGTACTACAAGACGGGCGAGTACGGGATCCGGATCGAGAGCCTCGTCGTGGTGGCGGCGGCCGCGGCGCCGCCGGGTGCCGAGGTCACCCTCTACGGCTTCGAGACGCTCACGCTGGCGCCGATCGACCGCGCCCTCGTCGAGCCGGCGCTGATGACGGCGGGCGAGATCGCCTGGCTCGACGCGTACCACGCGCACGTCCGGGACGCCATCCTGCCGAGGGTCGACCGCGAGACCGCGGCGTGGCTCGCCGCCGTCACCCGGCCGCTCGCCGGCGCCTGACGGCCCGGCCCCGGATTCGCGGCTCGCCCGGCGAGGGCCGCCGCGCCGGCGCCACGGCGATCGCGAGCCCGCCCAGGATCAGGGCCATCCCCGCGTACCGCACCGGGCTGAACACCTCCCGGAAGACCAGCGCCGAGGACACGACGCCCGCGCACGGCGCCAGGAGCGCGAAGGGCGCCACCGCGGCGGCCGAGTACCGCTGGAGCAGCCGCCCCCAGAGCGCGTAGGCGAGCACGGTCGCCAGCACCCCGAGGTACGCGGCGGCCGCGAGGCTCGGCCACGAGGCGCCCCGCGCGGCCGCGACGAGCGGCTCGACGCCCCCGGCCAGCAGGATCGACGGGAGCGGCGGCACGAGGCTCGCCCACACCACCAGCGGGAACACCGGGACATCGGGCTGCCGTTTCACGAGGACGTTTCCGACCGCCCAGCTGAACGCGCCGGCCAGCGCGAGCCCGAGCGCCGTGAGCTTCAGGTCGAGACCGACCGTGAGCCCGATGAGCGCGAGCCCCGCGAACGCGACCGCCATGCCCGCGCCCTGCCGCCGCGTCGAGCGCTCGCGCAGGAACACGGCGGCGAGGAGCACCGTGAAGAACGCCTGCATCTGCTGGCTCACCGAGGCGAGCCCCGGCGGCATCCCCTGCGCGTAGGCGAAGAAGAGCAGGAGGAACTGGCCCGTGAACAGCGTCAGCCCGATCAGCCCGATCGACCACCACGAGACCGGGGGCCGGGGCACGACGAGCGCCGGCAGCCCGGCGATCAGGAACCGGACCGCGGTCAGCTGGGGCGCGGAGAAGCTCTCCAGGCCGATCTTGATGGCGACGAACCCCAGCCCCCAGATCACGGAGCTGAGCGCGGCCAGGAGCATGTCGCGCGGGCTCATCGACCGGTCCGCGCATCGATCCGCGGGGCGTGGGCTTCCTCCATGACCGGGTCGAGCATACCAGCGGGCCGGGCAGGCCTCTCAATGCTTGCGAGATGCGACGCCGCTACGCTACCCTCGGACCGTCCCGATGCCGTGCATCGTCGAGAGCGCCGTCCTTGACGCCGATTCGAGTGCAAGGCGATTCCTCTGGCCGCACATGCCGGCCGCCCGACCGCCCGCCGCCGAGCCCTCTCGCCCACATCCGGCTCGCCCGCGGGGGCACTGATGGCCGGCCGGCTCGTGAGCTGCGTGGTGCCGGTCTTCAATGGCGAGCGCTATCTCGAGGAGGCCGTCCGGAGCATCCTGGCGCAGACGTACGAGCCGGTCGAGATCATCGTGGCCGACGACGGCTCCACCGACGGCACGCCGACCGTCGCGCGAGGGCTCGGCGCCCGCGTGCGCTACGTGCGACAGCCCACCGCCGGGCCGTCGGCGACCCGGAACCGTGGAGTCGCGACGGCGGCGGGCGAGCTCGTGGCATTCCTGGAGCCCGACGACCTCTGGCACCCGAGCAAGCTCGCGCTCCAGATGGCCCTCTTCGACGCCCGGCCCGAGACGGCCGTCTGCGCCACGCACGCCCGGAACTTCTGGATCCCGGAGCTCGCCGGGGAAGCCGAGCGTCACGAGGACCTCGCCCGCTCGCAAGGCGTGCCGGGCTTCATCGTGAGCGCCCTCGTCGCGAGACGCGCCCTGTTCGACCGGGTGGGCGTCTTCGACACCTCTCTCACCTACACGGGGCACACCGACTGGCTCCTGCGGGCCATGGACGATGGCGCGGTCATCGCGCTCGTGCCGGAGGTGCTCACCTACCACCGCATGCACCACACGAACCTCACGCGCCGCGAGGCCGCGGCGTGCCGGGCCGAGTACCTCCGCGTGCTGAACATGTCGCTCCGGCGCCGGCGCCTGGCCGCCGAGGCCGGCGCGGAGGGACCATCCGGCGATCGCACCGCCGGCGCGGCGGACCGGACGCGGCCGTGAGGGCGCTGTTCCTCGTCCAGCAGTTCTGGCCGTACGTGGGGGGCCTCGAGGTCTGGGCGTCGCGGCTGCTGCCGGCGCTGGTCGAACGCGGGCACGAGATCAGCGTGGTGACGGGCCACGCCGCGCTGCGGCTTCCGGATCGCGACCGGTACAAGGGCATGGACATCCTCCGCCTGCCGCTCCGGGCCGCCCTCGAGTCCCAGGACGTCCGGGCGGTCGTGGCGATGCGCCGAGCGGTGGCCGACCTCAAACGCGCCTTCGCGCCGGAGCTGGTCCACGTGAACCTCACGGGGCCGATCGCGTCGTTGCATCCGCTCACCGCCGGAGCATCCGACGCGCCCGCCTTGGTGACGGTTCACGACCCGCTGGAGGGCCGGGGCGCGGAGCGCGAGTCCGTGTTCGGGCAGGTCCTGCGCGCGGCCGCCTGGGTCACCGCCGGCTCCATGTTCGTGCTGGACGACGCGCGCCGCACGGTTCCCGAGATCGCCTCACGGTCCTCCCTCGTCTATCAGGGCGTCGACGTGTCCCCGGTCGCCCCGGTGCCGCTCCCGCTCGACCCGCCTCGGCTCCTCTGCTGGGGCCGACTCATCGACGCGAAGGGCTTCGACGTCGCGATAGCCGGGTTCGCCCGGGTGCGCCCTCGCTTTCCGCGCGCCCGCCTGGTCGTCGCGAGCGACGGTCCCGCGCGCCCCCGTCTCCAGCAGCTCGCGCGGGAGCTGGGCGTCGCCGACGCCGTCGACTTCCCGGGCTGGATGGAGTTCGACCGAATGCCGGCGCTCCTGAATTCGGCGACTCTCGTCCTGGTGCCTTCCCGCGCTCCGGAAGGGTTCGGGCTCGTCGCCCTGGAAGCCGCCCTCATGGCACGCCCGGTGATCGCCTCGCGTGCCGGCGCGCTCCCGGAGGTCGTCGCCGACGGGGAAACCGGTCTCCTGGTCGAGCGGGACGATCCCGCGGCGCTCGGCGAGGCGATCACCGCGCTTCTCGACCATCCCGAGATCGCGACGGCCATGGGCCGGGCCGGGCGACGGCGCGCGCAGGCCCTGTTCGGCCTCGAGCGCCACGTCGACGCCTTCGACGCCCTGTACCACCGGCTCGCAGCCGGCGAGCGCCCCGCCGCGACCGGGGCGCTCGCCTGACCGAGAGCCATCGGATCGCCCATGCGCATCCTCATCACCGGAGCCGCCGGCGGCATCGGCCGTCCGATGGTGGAGGAGCTGTCGCCGACGCACGAGCTTCGCCTCCTCGATCGCAGGCCGATGGCCGACCGACGGACTCGTGTCGTCGATCTCGGGCAACCCGGGCCGTCCGGTCGCTGGTGGGCGCGGCTCGCGGCTCGCGGCTCGGACGATCGATGGGCGGCGGCGCTCGAGGGCACCGACGTCGTCCTGCATCTGGCCGCCCAGGCAAGCTGGTCGGCGAGCTGGGAGGACGTCCTGTACAACAACGTCCGGGCCACCTGGAACGTCGTCCGCGCCGCGGCGACGCACGGGGTCAAGCGCATCGTGTTCGCCAGCTCCACGTGGGCCGTCAAGGCCCTGGAGCGCGCGCTCGCCCCCGCCTGCTACGCGCCCGAGGGCCCGAAGATCGGATCAGTGGACCCGCGGCCGCTGACCCCGTACGGACTCTCGAAGGCCATCGGGGAGCAGATGGGCCGGGCGCTCGTCGACGAGGGCACGCTCACCAGCTTCCTCGCCGTCCGCATCGGCCACCACGAGGCGACCCCGCCCCGCGACGAGGAGCTCCGGCGGCTCTGGGTGGGCACGTGCGACCTCCGGGCCATGCTCCGTCGCTGCGTGGAGGCCGAGGTCGCCGGGTTCCGAGTCCTCTACGCCGTGTCCGCCCAGCACGCGAACCCGTACGACCTGACCGACACCCGCGCCCTCCTGGGCTGGAGTCCGGAGCAGCGCCCGTAGCCCATGCGCATCCTCTACTGGACGGATTCGTTCTGGCCGTACATCGGGGGGATCGAGGTGTTCAGCATGCGCCTCCTGACGGCGCTCCGGTCGTGCGGCCACGAGCTCCGCGTCGTCACCCCCCACGGGGACCTCGACCTCCCCGACATGGAGACCTATCGAGACATTCCCATCCATCGCTTCCACTTCCTGGACGCTCTGGCGAGGCGAAGCCTCTCCCGGATCATGGGGATCCGGCGGCGCGTCGCCGGCCTCAAGCGGGCCTTCGCGCCCGACGTCATCCACGTGGTCATGCCCACCGTGACGCCCACCGCGCTGTTCCACCTCGAGACGGCCGGCGCGTGCGCAGCGCCGACGCTGGTGACGCTCCAGGGAGCCGTGAGGGCCACCGCCGTCGACCCCCAGACCTTGCCCGGCCGCATGCTCCGCGACGCGGATTGGGTCACGGCCGTGTCGTCGGTGACTCTCGCCGAGGCGCGACGACTCGCGCCGGAGGTCTCGGCCCGCTCGTCGGTCATCCACAACAACCTCGACGTGCCCAGCGTTCCCCCGATGCCGCTCCCGTGCGAGACCCCCCGTGTGCTGTGCGTCGGGCGGCTCACGTCGGAGAAGGGGTTCGACGTGGCCCTGGCGGCGTTCGCCCTCGTCTCAGAGCGCGTGCCGGCGGCACGCTTCATGGTCGCCGGCGACGGCCCGGAGCGCCGGCTCCTGGAGCGAAGAGCCGCCGACCTGGGTCTCGGCGCTCGAGTCCAGTTCCTGGGCTGGGTCGCGCCGGAACGGGTACCCGAGCTGATGAACACCGCCTCGGTGGTCGTCGTACCCTCCCGGGAGGAGGCCTTCGGGATCACGGCGCTCGAAGCCGGGTCCATGGCGCGTCCCGTCGTCGCGACGCGCGCCGGAGGCCTTCCGGAGGTCGTGATGCACGGTGAGACCGGGCTCCTCGTGGAGGCGGAGGATGCGGACGCCATGGGGGCGGCGGTCGCCTGGCTGCTCGAGCATCCGGACACCGCCGCGCGGATGGGCGACGCCGCTCGCCGGCGGGTCGCCAGCGAGTTCCGGCTCGAACGCGCCGTCGATGCGTACGTCGAGCTCTATCGACGACTGGCAAAGGAGGGTCTCCACCATGCTTCCACCGCAGGCTCGCTTCCGTCTGAATGACTCGGAGGTCACCGCCGAGGTGTTCGACGGCGAGGCGATCATCCTGAACCTGGCCACGGGCGCGTACTACAGCATCGACAAGGCCGGCGGCCTCATCTGGACGTCGATCGCCGCCGGGCACTCCGTCGAGGAGACGGCGGCGACGCTCGTGGCACGATACGACGTCTCGCCGGAGCGAGCGCGGGCGGACGTGGAGCGGGTGACCGACGAGCTGATCCGGGAAAGGCTCGTTCTGACTACCGAGGGGCAGTCGCCCCCTCATCCCGCCCCCGAACGAGCGCGGCCGGATCGCCTGCCCTATGCGACGCCTTCGTTCAACGTGTACCGCGACATGGGCGCGATGCTCGCGCTCGACCCGCCGATGCCCCGCCTCGACGAGATCCCATGGAAGGAATCGGACGATCGGACCACACGCTAGCGCACGCGAGCATCGTAGCCGGCGCTTCCGGAGCGTACCTCGGTGACGGTCGAGACCAGCGCGCCGCAAGTCCCCCGTCTGGTGAGCCCGGCCGAGGCGGAGGAGGCGTGGGGGGTGCTCGATCAGGGCTTCGCGCGCGCATCCGCGATCCAGGCGGAGGTGGTCGAGCCGTTCGCATGGCGCATCGGCGGCCGGGCCGTCCGCCAGAACGCCGTGGGTCGGGACCTCGCCCAGCGCACCCGAATGGCCTTCGCGCATCTCCGAGCCGACGACCCCGGCGCGCATCGTCCGGCGCTCACGATCGACGTGTGGGACGGAGAAGCGACCGGCGTCTCCCTGCCCCGCGGAACGATCCTCGACGCGATCCCCGGGTGGCACGAGGGCGGCGGGATGTCCACGATCTCATCGGACAGCCGCTACTACGTCCACGCGCTGTTCGAGTCGCGCGCGATCCTGGACCGGAAGGCCCGCCGCATCCTCTGCTGGACGGCGTCGTCCCGTCGCCTGTCCCTCTACGAGCGAGGCAAGCCGCACCGCGTCCTGCTCTCGGTGTGGCTCCACGATCGGGGTATCCAGCTCGTCCACGCCGCGCTCGTCGCGAGCCGCGGGCGCGGGGTCATCCTCCCGGGACGGGGAGGGGCCGGCAAGTCGACCTCCGCCCTGGCCTGCCTGCTGGCCGGCTTCGAGTACCTCGGCGACGACTACATCGGCCTCGAGCCGAACGCCGACGGGACCTTCACCGGCCACAGCCTGTATGACTCGACCTGGCTGGATCCGGAGCACCTGCTCCGCTTCCCGTCTCTCGTCCCGCACGCCATCGCCGGCGTGATCTCATGGGAGCGGAAGCGGCTGGTCCACCTGTCGACCCTGTTCCGCGGGCGCCTGGCGCCGTGTGCCCCGATCCGCGCCCTGGCTCTTCCTCGAGTCGCCGGGGGGACGACCCGAACTCGCCCGGCGTCGAGAGCCGAGGCCCTCCTGGCGGCGGCGCCCACGTCGGTGTTCGAGCTGACGCCGCGTGTCGGAGCGTCGGGAGTCCAGCGGCTCGCCGCGCTCGTGTCGCGCCTCCCAGCCTACCGGCTGGAGCTGGGCGCGGATCTGAGCGAGATCCCGCATCGTCTCGAAGCGCTCCTCGACGAGAGCGGCGCGTGACGGCCGGGCGGCCGCGTCCGTGGCCGCCGGGTGTCCTCCCGCCGTCCGCCCGGCCATGACGGCGGGTGCGCTGTCGCGCTTGACGAACGCGCTGTCGATCGTCCTGCCGAGTCCGCTCGAGACCTCGCTCCTCCAAGCGTGCCTCTGGAGCGGGGAGCCCGCCCGCCGGGCCTGGGCGAGCCATCGTGAGCGCGCGGGGGACCTGCGCCGGGTGCTGGCGCGGGACCGGCGGGGCGTCAAGAAGCTGGCGCCCCTGCTTCTCGGGTCGGTGACGCGGAGCGGGCTCGAGGCCGACGACACGCTGCTGACCGTCCTCCGCACCGCTCATCTCCGGGCAAGCCTCCGCAGCCGAACCGTCCTCGGCATCGCTCGCGACGTCCTCCGGGCCCTGGCGGCCGATGGCGTTCCCCACGTCGTCCTGGACGGCCTGGCGCTCGCGGAGACCGCCTACGGGGATCCAGCGCTTCGACACTGCGCGGCGGTGGAGCTGCTCGTGTGCGCCGCCGATCTTCCTCGCGCCGTCCGCCGGGTGTCCGAGCTGTCGACGACCCTGTCGAGCGCGGACGATCCGGCGTCGACCGATCTCCGTATCTTGCGTCACGCATCCGGGCTGCCCCTCGTGCTTCGATCGCGCCTCGTGCTCCAGCGCGATCACGCGCTCTCGGCGGAAGGACTCCTTGCCGCCAGCCGCGCCGCGCGCGTCGCGGAGGTGGCCGCGCAGGTCTTGTCGCCCGCCGACGGTCTTCTCGACGCGTGCCTGAGGGGATTCTTCGACAGCGGCCGCGCAGGGCTCGTCTGGGTTCCGGACGCGTGGCACGTGCTGCACGGGTCCGCGGATCTCGACTGGAGCGTGCTGCTCGAGCGGGTGCGCGAGGGAAACCTCGCCCTTCCCTTGTTGGTCGTCCTCGGGTACCTCGCCGAACGCCTGGAGGCGCCGATCCCGCTCCCGGTGCTCGACCACCTCCGCGACGCCGCCTCCCGCGATCCGGTCAGAGGCGAGAAGGCGCTGTCCGTGGCCGTCGCGCCGAGCGCCGCGCGCGTGCTGGCGCTGCGAGGTGGATGGGGGCCCGCGCTCACGATCGTGAAGTGGGCCATCCTCCCCTCACCCGCGTACGTGCGCGCGATCTATCAGCCGTCTCGGACCTGGCACCTCCCCTTCTACTACTTTTTTCGGCACCTCAGAATCGCGCGACGCGGACTGGGCGCCCTTCGACGTCGGGTGTCGCCCGTCGGCATCCGACCGCGTCCCTAGAAGACGCGGAAGATCGCGAGCCAGGCGCGCAGCAGCATGGTCCAGGCCGCGCTGCCCTGGCTGACGCTCGCCCCCGGCGCCTCCACCCTCACCAGGATCCGGCTCCAGGGCGCCACGGCGTCGGCGTTCGGACCGGCCAGGGCGAAGCCGATCTCTACACGGACCCTCGGCTCGAGGGGGCCCAGCGCGTAGGCACGCACTTCGCCCTCGTCCCACGCGCGCACGCGTCGCTCGAACCTCCCGAAGTCCCGCACTCTCACCGGGAGGATCGCGGCCTGGATCGCCTCGCGCCGGAGCCGGACGATCACCTCGTCCTGCGGCGCCGCGCCGCTGTTCCCCACCTCGAGCCGGTAGACGAACGTGCAGCCGTGAGCGCCGCACACCGTGAGCGGCGGGTCGGCCGAGTAGAGGATCTCGCGGTCCGGCTGGCCGAAGAGCGACACGCCGCCGCTGACGAGGGCCAGGACGCCGGCCGCCACCAGCGTCCACCGGCACCAGCGCGCCCAGTCGCGCACGGCAGGAGCGTAGCACGCGGGTCGGCTTGGCCGGCGGTCTCGTCGGCGGGACTTGTCGGAGCCGCGATCCTCGTTCAGACTGGCGTCTCGCGGCCCCGGGAGGGCGGCGGGGAGACCATGACCGCGTCCGACTTCGATCGTCCGATCGTCCTGCTCGTGCAGCTCTTCGTTCATCCGGGGCGCGTAGCGGAGTTCCATCGCTTCGAGACGGAGGCCGCGCGCATCATGCGCCGTCACGGGGGACGCATCGAGCGCGTGATCCGGCCGACCGGCCCCGCCGCGGCCGGCCCTCTCCCCCACGAGGTGCACCTGGTGTCGTTCGGGAGCGCCGCGGGATTCGAGGCGTACCGGGCGGACCCCGAGCTCAAGGCCCTCGGCGCGCTCCGCGAATCGGCCATCGCCCGGACGGACGTGCTCGTGGGCGTCGACGGCGAGCCGTACCCGGGTGAGGCGGGCCCCTCTCGATGAGCGGCCGGCTCGCGGGAAAGGTGGCGATCGTCACCGGTGGCGCCTCGGGGATCGGCCGGGCGACGTGTCGCCTCTTCGGGCGCGAGGGCGCGACGGTGGCGGTGACAGACGTCGACGAGGCGGGCGGCCGCGTGGTGGCGCAGGAGATCGCGCAGGCGGGTGGCCGCGCGACGTTCTACCGACTCGACGTGACCGTCGAGGAGGAATGGACCACGGTCATCGAGGGAGTGCTCCGCGAGCACGGGCGGTTGGACGTCCTCGTCAACAACGCCGGCATCGGGAGCCAGCCCGCGCGAGCGGTCGCCGAGCGCGTCACCCTCGTCGACTGGAATCTCACCATGGCTGTCAATGCCACGGGCCTCATGCTCGGAACGAAGCACGCCATTCCCGCCATGCGCCGGGTCGGCAACGGTGCGATCGTCAACGTCGTCTCCGTCTACGCCATGGTAGGGAGCCGTGCCGCTACCGCCTACCACGCGTCCAAGGGGGCCGCTCGCGCCCTGACCCGCGCGACGGCCGTCCAGTACGCGGCGGAGGGCATCCGGGTCAACGCCGTGTTCCCGGGGTTCGTCGAGACCGCGATGACCGCGGAGTCCCACGCGCAGCCGAACGTGCGGGCCGAGCGGACGGCGCTCACGCCGCTCGGGCGCCTGGGCGAGCCCGAGGACATCGCCCCCGGCATTCTCTACCTCGCCTCCGACGAAGCGCGCTTCGCGACGGGCACCGAGCTCGTCATCGACGGCGGCATGACGGCCCGATGAGCCTCCCCGGGGCCATCGACGCGGGCGACGAGATCCTCACCGCGCGGGAAGGCGCGGTCCTGACGTTGACCTTCAACCGGCCCGCCGCCCGGAACGCCCTCACGTGGGGTATGTACGAGCGCCTCACCCAGGCCTGCGAGGAGGTCGACGCCGACGACGGCATTCGGGTGTTGGTGCTGCGCGGCGCCGGAGGGCGCGCCTTCGTGTCCGGCACGGACATCGGCCAGTTCCCGGCGTTCTCCGGAGCGGCCGACGGCTTGGCGTACGAGCGGGACGGCGACCGGCGCATCGGCCGGCTCGAGGCGGTGCGAAAGCCGGTCATCGCGCAGATCCAGGGCTTCGCGGTCGGCGCCGGCCTCCGCATCGCCGCCGCGTGCGACCTCAGGATCGCGACGCCCGACGCGCGATTCGGGGCGCCGATCGCGCGGACGTTGGGCAACTGCCTGTCGGCGGCGGCCTACGCGCGCCTGGTGGACCTCCTGGGGCCGTCCCAGGTCATGGGCCTCCTCGCCACCGCCCGGCTCCTCGGGGCCGAGGAGGCGCGCGCCGCGGGGTTCGTGCACGAGATCGTCGCGCCCGAGACGATCGACACCCACGTCCAGGCCCTGGCCCGGGACGTCGCCGGCTTCGCCCCGATCACGATTCGCGTCACCAAGGAGGCCATCCGCCGGCTTCGGGCGGCCCGGCCCGTCCCCGACATGGAGGACCTGATCGCCGAGACGTACGACAGCGCGGACTTCCGCGAGGGGGTCCGCGCGTTCCTCGAAAAGCGCACACCAGAGTGGAGAGGCCGATGACGACCCCGACGTCCCCGCACGCCGCGCCCCCGCACGAGACCTACGCCACCCGCTTCGGGCTCCGCCCGGTCGCCCTCGGGCGACGCGGCATCGTGGCGACCGCGAACCCGCTCGCCACCCTGGCCGGCCTCAGGATGCTCGCGCGCGGCGGCAACGCCGTCGACGCGCTGGTGGCGGCGGCCGCCGCCGTCGGCGTCGCCGAGCCCTACATGTCGGGCCTCGCGGGATGCGGCGTCCTCGTCCTCACGCGCCCCGGACACCGGCCGCGAGTCCTGAACTTCCTGGGACGCGCGCCCTCCGGCGTGATCCGGGAGCGGCTCCACGGCGCGAACCACACGAGCGGCCCGTCCTCCGTCGCGGTGCCCGGCAACCTCGCCGGCTGGGCGCGCGTCCTGGCGGATCACGGCACCCTCTCGCTCGGCGACGTGCTGGAGCCGGCGATCGAGCTGGCCGAGGCGGGGCCGCCGCTCACGGGCTTCGATCGCCAGATGTTCGACGAGCATCTCACGCACCTCGACGCCGAGACGGCCCGGACCTACCTCCACAACGGCCGCACGCCGGCCGTCGGAGCGCCGCTGCGCCAGCCCGATCTCGCCGCCTCGTTCCGCCGGATCGCGCGAGAGGGGATCCAGGTCGTCTACGGGGGCCCGATCGGCGACGGCATCGTGACGGCGCTCGGGGGGCTGATGGCCCGCCGGGACCTGGAGACGTACCCGGAGCGGCTCGGCTGGGACGAGCCGCTGAGCGTCACCTACCGGGACGTGGAGGTCTTCACCGCGGCGCCACCGTCCAGCGGGCTTCAGGTGCTCCAGACCCTCAACGGCATGGCCGGCTGGAACATCGGAGCGCTCGAGCACCTGGGCCCGGACCATCTGGCCCTCATCGCCGAGGCCGCCCGGGCCGCGCGCCTCGACACGCACCGGCACATCGGCGATCCCGACGTCGTGGCCGTCCCCGTGGAGCGACTCCTGAGCGCGGCGCGCACCGACGCCCTGCGAGCCGAGATGCGAGCCCGCCTCGAGGCGCCGCGGCGACCCGTCGCGGTCGCCGGCGGCAGCGACGCCGGGAGCGGCGCGTCCACGACCCACCTGGCCGCGATGGACTCGAGCGGGCTCGCCGTCAACGTGACCCAGAGCCTCGGCAACGGGTTCGGGAGCGGGATCGTCATCCCGGGCACCGGCGTGTGCCTCAACAACGCCCTCCACTGGACGAGCACCGAGCCCGATCACCCGAACGTGGTCCAGCCCGGCAAGCGGCACGAGTGGCCGGTCGCTCCCGTCCAGCTGTTCCGCGACGGTCAGCTCTGGGGCACCGTGGGCACTCCCGGCAGCTACGGCATCCTCGTGACGACCGTCCAGGTCCTGGCCAACCTGATCGACTTCGGCCTGAACGTCCAGGACGCCATCGGCGCGCCGCGCTTCCGGTGGCTGGACGAGGCGATCGATCGCCTGCCGGCCGACACGATGCGGATCGAGTCGCGGGTGCCCGAGGCGACGCGCCGGGCGCTCGCCGCGCGGGGCTACGGGCTCGAGGTCATGGGGCCGTGGTCCATGCGGGTCGGCGGCGTCCAGGCGGTGCTCCGCGACGTCGCCACGGGCTGGCTGATGGGAGGCGCCGACCCGCGGCGCAACGGCTACGCCATGGGGTGGTGAGCGCCGAGCCGCGGCCTCTTTGAACGGTCAGGGCACCTCGACGCGAGCTCCGTGTCCCCGGGCTCGTGCCAGCCGTCGGTCGAGCGTGAGCAGGGGCGCCGCCAGCGTCTCGGCCAGCGCCAGGTAGACGGCGTCGTAGGCGGTGACGAGCGTGCGCAGCTCCCAGACCCTCGGCAGCAAGAGGTCGTGGGCGTAGCGCGCGATGTCGAGTCCAGCCAGGTCCGCCAGCGCCTCGCGCCCATTGGCCGCCGAGAGCTCGCCGGAGAGCTGATAGCGCCGGAGGACGCTGGCGACCTCGACGTCCAGGAGGTGCGGGGCGTGCAGCGACTCGTCGGGGCGCGCGATCCGCGCGCGCACCAAGGCCCCCCGCGGGGACCCTAGCACGAGCTCGACGACCGCCGAGGCGTCGAGCACGATCACCGTCGATCCCGCTCTCCGCGGACCATCACGGCGGCAGGCACGCGCGGGTTCACCGGACGCCGCCGCGCGATCCGGTCGAGGATCTCCGCGCGGGTCGGCCGCTCGAGGACCCGGCGGGCCTCCGCCAGGAGGTACTCGGACAGCGACATGCCGGCCAGTGCGGCCCGGGCCTTGAGCTTCCGGTGAAGCTCGTCCGGGACGTGTCGGATCTGAATCATCTTGGACATGGCCAGAGGCTAGATGCATGTGGTCCACATGTCAACATGGCAGGGCGCCGTTGTTGCGCTCGAGCGGGTCGTTCACTCAGCGCTCCCGTCCCGGGACGTCTCGACCAGGCGGGCTCCGGTCACCGCGAGCAGGTCCGCCACCCCGAGCTCGAGGTCGACGCCGCGGACGCCCGCGCTCACGTGGACGCGCTCCCAGCTCGCCGCGCTCGCGTCCACGAGGACCTCGAAGGTGCCGGACCGGACCGCCAGCGCCGAGATGCCGCCGACCTTGAGGCCGGTGAGCTGCTCGGCCTCCCGCTGGGTGGCCATCCGCAACCGCTTCTCGCCGAGGGCCTGCGCCAGGCGCTTGAGGTCCACCTGGCGGTCGGAGGGGACGAGCACCAAGAGGGGCTTCGCCCGCGCCGGCGTCTCCCGCAAAACGACGAGCGTCTTGAGAACGGACGCGCCCGGCACGCCCAGGAGGGCGGCGGCCTCGTCCGCCGAGTGAAAGGCGCGCTCCGGATCGTAGACGCGGACGCGGTACGCCACGCCCCGCGTCTCGAGGAGCCGCGCGGCGTTCGTCTTGGGCAGGTCGGCCATCGGAGGCCGCCCCCCGATCAGTAGCCCTGCGTGCGGTCGACGACGTTCCGGAGGGGCCGGCCCCCGATGTAGCGCCGGAGGTTGTCGAAGAAGATGTCGAGACAGCGGGGCACGTACGCCACCCCGTCGTCGACCGCGCAGTGCGGGCTCACCATGAGGTTGGGCGTCGCCCAGAGCGGCGATTCCGGCGGGAGCGGCTCCTCGGGGAACACGTCCAGCACCGCGCCCGACAGCTCCTTCGCCCACAGCTTCGCAACCAGCGCGTCGTAGTCCACCACGGCCCCGCGCCCCAGGTTTACCAGCCCGGCGTGGCGCGGCAGGCAGTCGAGCTCCTTCGCCCCGATGAGGCCACGAGTCCCGGACGTCAGCGGCGTCGTGACGACGACGAAGTCCGCCTGACGGAGCGCGGCCCGGATCCCCTGCGTGGAGAACATCCGGTGGACGCGCGGATGCGGGCGCCCGCTCCGGCGCACCCCGAGGACCTTCATGCCGAACCGCCGCGCGAGGCGGGCCACCTCGCCCCCGATCCGGCCGACGCCCACGACGACCACCGTCCGGCCGGCGATCGGGCTGGTGAAGAGCGGATCCCACCGGCGCTCCCGCTGGCTCGTGACGAAGTGGGGGACGCCGTGGTTCAGCATGAGGAGGGCGGTCATCGCGTACTCGCCCCCCTTGGGGCCGTGGACCCCGCTCGCGTTGGTGAGCACCACGCTCGGCGGCAGATGGGGGACCAGCTTCTCCACCCCGGCGCTGGTCGACTGGATCCACCGGAGTCGCGGGGCGCGGGTGGCGAGATCGCGGCCGTCGACGTGGGCCGCGATGAGGATCTCGGCATCGCGAAGCCCCTCCTCGAGGGCGGGCGGATCGACGCCGAAGGTCACGCGGAGCCGCCGCCGCAGAGCGGGAGCGGCGGACGCGCCGCGGGCGAACCGGGATGGGGTCACCGCATCGTTGGGGCTCAAGGGATCGTTCTGGACGTGAAGGCGGATCCGACGTTCGCGCGGGGGCATCGACGCTCCTCGAGGCTGGGGGTGGCTCCGATCGCGATTCCGTGTCGTCCGGCATTCTAGCCTACCTCGGCGTGGCATGGCGGCCGGAGCGCGCGTGGTAGACTTCGGCGGTCAGCGCGTTCGGCTCCGGGCCGGACGCGAGCTCAGGAGGCGCGACGGCGCGTGTCGATCGAGCGGTTCTTCACTCCCGCCGACCACGCGGCGATCGAGGCGGCCGTCCGCGAGGTCGAGGGGCGGAGTGCCGGCGAGATCGTCCCCTACGCCGTCGAGCGCTCGGATCGCTACATCCGCGCGGACTGGACCGGCGCCGCCCTCGGCGCGCTGGGGGCCAGCCTGGCCGCCGCCTTCCTCCGGTGGGCGGGCGATCTCTGGGGCGTCTCCGTGGCGATCTGGATCGCGCTGCCCCCGGCGGCCGGCGCCGCGCTGGGATGGCTGGCGACGCTCGCCTCCCCGGCCCTCCGCCGCGCCCTCGTCGGGCCCGAGGCGCTCGCCGTGCGCGTCCAGCAACGCGCGATCCAGGCGTTTCTCGAGGAGGAGGTCTTCCGCACCCGAGACCGGACCGGCGTTCTGATCCTCGTCTCGCTCTTCGAGCACCGGGTCGTCGTCCTCGCGGACCGTGGGCTGGGCGGGCTCGTCAGCGCGAGCGAGTGGGAAGACGTCGTCGTGAGCGTCGCCGCCGGGATCCGGCGAGGCCAGCCGGGGCCCGCCCTCGCCGAGGGCATCCTGCGCTGCGCGAGCCTGGCGTCCCGCTTCCCCCCGCGACCCGACGACCGGGACGAGTTGCCCGGGCAGCTGCGCCTGGGCCGCGAGTGAGCGGCGCCACGTCCGGATCCCGTCGGCGCCGGCGCGGCGTCGCGCGCGCGCCGATGACCTTGGCGGCGGCCGCGCTCCTCCTGGTGCTCGCCACCTCCATCGCCCTGGCCGCGAAGGAGGTGCCGTTCCTCGCGGCGCGGGTGAACGACCTCGCCGGCATCGTGCCGCAGCCGGCCCGCGAGCGACTGGAGACCCAGCTCCAGGACCTCGAGCGGCGCACGGGAGCGCAGGTCGCCGTCCTCACGGTGGACAGCCTGGAGGGCGACCCGATCGAGGACTTCGCCGTGAAGGTGTTCCAGACGTGGAAGCTCGGCCGGCGCGGCGTCGACGACGGGGCGCTCTTCGTGGTCGCGCGCCAGGAGCGCCGGATGCGGATCGAGGTCGGGTACGGGCTCGAGGACCGGCTCACGGACGCCCGGTCGCGGCAGATCCTGGACGAGACCGTCCGGCCCCACTTCCGGGACGGGAACTTCGGCGCCGGGATCCAGGCCGGCGTCGACGCCATCGCCGCCACGATCGAGGGGACACCCCTGCCCGAGCCCCCGCGGGCCCGGCCCAAGGAATTCGGGGGCTCGAACGTCGGGCTGCTCTTCTTCGGGCTGATCTTCCTCGTGGTGATCGGTACCTTCTCGCTGGTCGCGCTGGCTGCGCCCGGCGGCGTCGGCTGGTTCCTTTACGTCTTCCTCGTCCCCTTCTACGCCGCTTTTCCCACGGCGATGTTCCCGCCCTACGGCGGCGTGATCGCAGCGGGAGCCTGGCTCATCCTGTTCCCGATCGCCCGGGCGCTGCTCCACACTCAGAAGGGCAAGGAGTTTCGCAAGCGGCACGGCTGGGTGCCGATTCCGAGCGGCGGGGGCGGCCGCTGGCGGAGTGACGGCGGCTTCTCGGGAGGCGGCGGAGGTGGCGGGGGGGGCTTCTCGGGG
>JBIOVM010000149.1:0-46998 GCA_044867785.1 Candidatus Rokuibacteriota bacterium
GGATCGCCTCGACCACCAGGCCGACACGCGAGGCCTCGCGCACTACCTGCTCGACGTCCTTCGACGCCGTCAACCGCTCCACCTCCGCGCTCTCCCGGGCCGAGGCCCGGGCACGCGAGCTCTCGTCGAGCGTCGCGACGCGCACCTCGGCCCGGCGCACGCGCTCCTCGCCGGCCTCCAGCTCGCTCTCGAGGCGCCGGATCTCGCCGCCGAGATCGCGGATCGCGCGCTTCCGGGCGAGCAGCGACGCGTCTCCCCCGCTGGACGCGCGGCCCCCGCCGAGGGCGCCCGGCGGCGTGAGCACTTCCCCGCCCACGGTGACGAAGCTCGTGCCGTGGCCGTTCTGGGCGTACAGGCGCTCGGCCGCGCCCAGGTCGTGCACCACGACCACCGAGCCCAGGAGGTTCGCGAGCAGGCGGGGATGACCCGAGCCCACCAGCGCGTTCCCGAGCCCGACCACGCCCGGATCCTGTTGGACGTGCGCGTCACCGGCGCCGTTGAGCCAGTCGAGCGGCAGAAAGGTCGCCTGACCACCCCCCGATCGCCCCAGGTACGCGAGGGCGGCCTTGGCCGCCTCGAACGTCTCCATGACCACCCACTGGAGCCGCTCGCCGAGGGCCGCCTCGACGGCGCGCTCGAGCTCACGGGGCACGTCGAGAAGGTCGGCCACCGTGCCCACGACTCCCTCGAGGCGGGCGTCGCCCGCGGCCACGAACACCGCCTGGACGCCCTGGGCGTAGCCGGCTCGCTGCGCCTCCAGCTCCTCGAGCGCCGCCAGGCTCGAGCGCCGCGACGCGAGGGCGAGCCTCGAGCTCTCGACCGTCTCCGCCGCCGAGGCGCGCTCGGCGAGCGCGGCCCCGGTGTCCGTGGCGAGATCCCGCAGCTCGACTTCCAGCGCCGCCACACGCGCGGCGGCGGCGCCGACCCGGGCCCCGGCCGCGCCGCGCGCCGCCTCGAGCCGGGTCCGCTCGGCCTCGGCTTCGGCACGCTCGGCCCGGAGCCGCTCGAGCCGCCGTCCGAGCTGGTCCCGGCGCTCGCCCAGCGCGCCCAGCACCTGTCCCAGCTCGGTCCGCTGCCCCGCCAAGGTCACCTGCTCCCCGCGCCGGCCCTCGGCCGCCTCGCGGTCCGCTCGAAGGCGCAGGCGCAGCGTTTCGAGCGCGGTCTCCTCGGCGGCGGCCCGCTCGTGGAGCGCCGCGAAGTCGCGGCGGACCGCTTCGAGCAGGGTCCCCTTCGCCCGACGCTCCTCGGCGAGGGCCTTTAGCCGGAGCGACAGCGCCTCGGCCTCCTCCGCGAGCCGGTCGACCTCGGCGCCGAGGTCGCGCTCCACCAGGCGCAGCTGCTCGGCCCGGCCCATGCAGCCTTCCAGCTCGAGGGTCGCCCGCTGGAGCCCGTGGCGCGCCTCGCCCGCCCGCTGCTCGGCGGTCATGACCTCGGCCCGCGCCAGCTCGAGCGTCGCGCCCAGGGCCGCCGTGCGGGTCTGGCCGGTCTCGACCCGGGCGCGCTCGGCCGCCTCCTCGGCGGCGCGGCGCTGCTCCTCGTCCCAGAGCTCGGCATGCTCCGCGGCCAAGAGCGCGACCTCGAGCGCGCGGCGCTCGGCCTGAAGGGCCTTGTGCTGCTGCGCCTTCTTCGCCTGGCGCTCGAGCGAGGCGAGCTGCCGCTTCACCTCGTCCATCACGTCGCGGACACGCAGAAGGTTCTGGCGCGTGGCCTCCAGCTTCCCGAGCGTCTCGGCGCGCTGCTGCTTGTACCGCGTGATGCCGGCGGCCTCCTCGACGAAGACCCGCCGGTCGAGCGGCTTGGACGTGAGGATGTGGGCCAGGCGCTCCTGCTCCATGAGGGCATAGGCCTTGGGGTTGACCCCCGTGCCCAGGAACAGGTCGTGGATGTCCTTGAGGCGACACACGGTCTTGTTGAGCAGGTACTCGGACTCGCCGTCCCGGTAGAGGCGCCGGCCGACGCCCACCTCGCTCCACGGCACCGCCACGTCCCCGTCGTTCGAGAACGTGAGGAGGACCTCGGCGAGGCCGAGAGGCCGACGCGACGTGGACCCGTGGAAGATCACGTCCTCCATGCGGTGGCCGCGAAGCGCCTTGGGGCTCTGCTCGCCGAGGGACCACCGGAGCGCGTCGGAGATGTTGGATTTGCCGCAGCCGTTCGGGCCGACGATGGCGGTGATCCCCGGCAGGATGCGCACGTCGGTGCGGTCCGCGAAGGACTTGAAACCGAAGAGCGTGACTCCCTGGAGCCGCATACTCGTCAAAGACTGATAGCACGGGCCGATGGCCCGTCCAAGGAAAAAATACCAGCGGTGGGCGCCCGAAGGCTCCCAGGCCCTACCGGTTGGTGCGGGCGTTCGGCCGGGCGGGCGCGCTCGCGAGCGCGCGAACGGCGAGCGGGGCTCTCACGCCCCCTTGGGAAGGCAGCACTTCTTGTACTTCTTGCCCGACCCGCAGAAGCAGGGGTCGTTCCGGCCGACCTTCTGGCCCGCCCTCGCCGCCTCGGGCCGGCGCTCGGGCGTGCCGTGGTGGAGCGCGACTCCGGGCGCGGAGCGGGGTGCCGCCACCGGCCGCGGCGCCGGCCGGGGCGCGGGCTCCGGGGCGGCTTCGCGCGAGACCTGCATCCGGAACAGGAGCTCGGTGACGCTGGTCCGCACGCGGTCCACCATCTCCTCGAAGACGTCGTACGCCTCGCGCTTGTACTCGGTCAGCGGGTCGCGCTGGCCGTAGCCGCGGAGCCCGATGCCCTCCTTGAGGTGGTCCATCGAGAGGAGATGGTCCTTCCACTGGCCGTCGATCACGTGAAGCATCACCCAGCGCTCGAGCGTGCGGAGGAGGTCCGGGGACAGCTCGCGCTCGCGGGCGGCGTAGCGGGCCGTGACCGCCTCGCCGAGCGCC
Source organism: Candidatus Rokuibacteriota bacterium (assembly GCA_044867785.1). GTDB lineage: Bacteria > Methylomirabilota > Methylomirabilia > Rokubacteriales > DASRDR01 > DASRDR01. Next base: position 2,895 of record JBIOVM010000149.1, read on the forward strand.
TCGCGGAGCGTCTCTCGCGACGCCACCTCGCGCGCGGCCACGGCGGCCGGCAGCTTGACGTCGAACTGCCGGCTCATCGCCTCCCCGAGCCCGCCGAGGTCCCAGTCCTCGGGGTGGACACCCTCGCCCGCGTAGGTATCGACGATGCCGTCGAGGAGGTCGTCCATCCACTCGCGCACGGTCTCCTCCTGGCTCTCACCCTGGAGGATCTCCCGGCGCATCCCGTAGATGACCTCGCGCTGCTTGTTCATCACGTCGTCGTACTCGAGGAGGTGCTTCCGGATCTCGAAGTGGTGCGCCTCGACGCGCTTCTGCGCGGTCTGGATCGCCCGCGTCACCAGCCCGTGCTCGATCGGCTCCCCTTCCTCCATCCCGAGCCGGTCCATGATCTTTTGGATCCGCTCGGAGCCGAAGATCCGGAGGAGATCGTCCTCGAGCGACAGGTAGAACCGGGACGAGCCCGGGTCGCCCTGGCGGCCCGAGCGTCCCCGCAGCTGGTTGTCGATGCGCCGCGACTCGTGGCGCTCGGTGGCCAGGATGTGGAGGCCGCCCAGCTCGACCACCCGATTGTGCTCCGCGTCGGTGATCCGACGCGCCTCCCCGAGCGCGCGAGCCCGCTCCTCCTCGGAGGCGACGGCCGGGTCCAGGCCGCGCTTCCGCAGCATCTCCCGCGCCAGGAAGTCGGCGTTTCCCCCCAGGAGGATGTCGGTGCCGCGGCCGGCCATGTTGGTCGCGATCGTGACCGCGCCGATCCGCCCCGCTTGCGCGACGATCTCGGCTTCCTTCTCGTGATACTTGGCGTTCAGCACCTGGTGGTCGGGCACGCCGCTCCGCTTGAGGAGCTTGGACAGGCGCTCCGACTTCTCGATGGACACCGTGCCGATCAGGATCGGCCGCCCCTGCTCGTGCAGCTCCTTGACCTCCTGGACGACGGCGTCGAACTTCTCGCGCTCGGTCTTGTAGACGATGTCGGGGTGCGTCACTCGAATGAGCGAGCGGTTGGTCGGGATCACCGAGACGTCCAGCTTGTAGATCTTCGCGAACTCGGGGGCTTCGGTGTCCGCGGTGCCGGTCATGCCCGCGAGCTTGGCGTACATCCGGAAGTAGTTCTGGAAGGTGATCGTGGCGAGGGTCTGGTTCTCCTGCTGGATCCGGAGCCCCTCCTTCGCCTCGATCGCCTGGTGAAGCCCGTCCGACCACCGTCGCCCGGGCATCAGCCGGCCCGTGAACTCGTCGACGATGATGATCTGGCCGTCCTTGGCGACGTAGTCCACGTCCTTCTGGTAGAGCGCGTGCGCGCGGAGCCCCTGGTTGATGTGGTGGAGCGTGTCGATGTGCTGGGGATCGTAGAGGTTCCCGACTCCGAGGAGCTGCTCGCACCGGGCGACCCCGGCCTCGGTCAGGGTGACCGTCTTCGCCTTCTCGTCGACGATGTAGTCGCCCTGCCGGACCTCCTCGATCTCGTGGAGCTTTCCCTCGGTGATCGTCGCCGCCCGGGCGAGCCTGGGAATGATCCGATCCACCTTGTAGTAGAGATCGGTCGACTCCTCGGCCGGGCCCGAGATGATCAGCGGGGTCCGCGCCTCGTCGATGAGGATCGAGTCGACCTCGTCCACGATGGCGTAGTTGAGCTCCCGCTGCACCAGCTCGTCCAGCGAGAACCGCATGTTGTCGCGTAGGTAGTCGAACCCGAACTCGTTGTTCGTCCCGTAGGTGATGTCGGCGAGGTAGGCCTCGCGCCGGTCGCACGAACGGAGCCACTGCAGGCGCGAGTCGGCCGGGACGTAGCCCGGGTCGTAGAGGAACGAGGCCTCGTGCTGGATGACGGCCACCGACAGTCCCATCTGGTGATAGATCGGGCCCATCCACTGCGCGTCGCGCCGGGCGAGGTAGTCGTTCACCGTGACGATGTGCACCCCCCGCCCGGTGAGGCCGTTCAGGACGGCCGGCAGCGTGGCGACCAGCGTCTTGCCCTCGCCGGTGGCCATCTCCGCGATCGTGCCGGAGTGGAGCACCATCCCGCCCATGAGCTGGACGTCGAAGTGGCGCATGCCGAGCCGGCGCCGGCCGACCTCCCGGACCATCGCGAAGGTCTCGGGCAGGATCTCGTCGAGCTCGGCTCCGTCCTGGAGCTTCTGCCGGAGCTCGTCGGCGCGCCGGCGAAAGGCCTCGTCCGGCCACCGGCCGACTTCGGCCTCGAGCGCGTTGATGGCCGCGACCCGCGGCCGCATCCGCTTGACGTCGCGCTCGTGCTTGGAGCCGAAGACCTTGCGGAGCAGGAGATCGATCATGACCGTCTCATTGTACTCTCCGCGCCAAGCTCCGGCGGGCTCGGACCCTGGGGCGGCTCACTTCCCCCGCGCCTGGGTGATCAGCTCGAGGGCGTGCCGGAGGCTCGTGTCGGTGACCGACTCGCCGCCGAGCATGCGCGCGACCTCCCGGACGCGATCCCCCTTCACCAGCGCCGCCACCGTCGCGGTCGTGCGGCCGTCCTCCTCGCGCTTCTCGACCCGCAGGTGCTGATCGGCGTAGGCGGCGATCTGGGGCAGGTGCGTGACGCAGAGGACCTGGCGCACCCGCGACACCTGGCGGAGCTTCTTGCCGACGGCGTCGGCGGTCTTCCCGCCGATGCCGACGTCCACCTCGTCGAAGACGACGACCGGCACGGCGTCGGTCGCCGCGAGGACGACCTTGATCGCGAGCATCGTGCGCGACATCTCTCCGCCCGACGCGATCCGGGCGAGCGGCCGCGCGTCCTCCCCGGCGTTGCCCGAGAAGAGGAACTCCGCCTGATCGACCCCCCGGGCGCCGAGCCGCCAGCTCCCGGGGCCGACCGCCAGCTCACCGTCCCCCGCGCGCTCCCGGTGCAGGCGCACCCGGAACGCCGCCGTCTCCAGGTCGAGGGCGCCGAGCTCGGCTACCACGGCCGTCTCGAGCCGCGACACCGCCTGCTCGCGCCGCTCGGCGAGATCCGCGGCGCGCGTGGTCAGCTCGGCGCGCAGCCGGTCGGCGCGCTCCGCGAGCCGCGCCTCGTCCTCTCCGCTGCGACCGACCCCTTCGAGATCGGACGCGACCTTCGTCCGGAACGCCAGCACCGCCTCGACGCTCTCCCCGTACTTCCGCTTCAGCCGGGTGATTTCGTCGAGCCGACGCTCGACCGCATCGAGGCGCGGCGGGTCGAAGACCACGCCGTCCCGGTAGCCGCGCAGCGTCCTCGCCGTCTCGTCCAGGTGGACCAGCGCCGTCTCGAGCGCCTGGAGGGTCGGCTGGATCCCGGGATCGATGCGGGCCATCTCGCGGACCAGGACGGCGACGCGTCCCGCTCGCTCCACCGCCGAGGACGGGTCGTCGTAGAGCTCCCGGTACGCCGCGTTGGCGCCCTCGGCCAGGCGCTCGGCGTTGACGAGGCGCCGACGCTCGTCGCGAAGCTCGTCCTCCTCGCCGACCCGGAGCCGCACGCCGTCGATCTCCGCGAGCGTGTCGCGGTATTGGGCGGTCCGGGCCGTCAGATCGCGGGACGTCACCCGAAGCGCCTCCAGCTCCGCCGAGACCGCGCGCCACTCCTCGTAGCGCTGGCGTAGCCGGTCGCGCAGGACGCCCAGGCCCGCGAACGCATCCAGGAGGTCCAGGTGACGGGCGGGCCGGAGGAGGGCCTGGTGCTCGTGCTGGCCGTGGACCTCCACCAGCGTCTCGCCGAGCTTCTCGAGGAGCGCGAGCGTCGCGTTCGAGTCGTTCAGGAAGACCCGCCCGCGCCCTCCGCGCACCAGCTCCCGCCGGACGACCAGCGTGCCGTTCTCGAGCGCGATGCCGTGATCCTGCAGGAGATTGGCGACCGCACTCTTGCGCGGCGCGTCGAACACCGCCTCGATGGTGGCCGTCTCCGCACCCGCGCGAATGGTCTCGGCAGGCTGGGCGCGCTCGCCGAGGAGCAAGGTCAGCGCGTCGATGAGGATCGACTTCCCGGCGCCGGTCTCCCCGGTCAGCACGTTCAGGCCGGGCCCGAACGGAACCGTCAGCGACTCAATGACCGCGAGGTTCTTGACCCTGAGCTCTCGAAGCACCCGCGATCTCCTCCGCGACGGTCAGCGTTCGCCCCATTTTAGCTTCGTGCGCAGGACCTCGAAGTAGGATTTCCGCGGGTCCCGGATGAGCCGGATGCGGGCCCCCGCCCGCCGGACGTGGACGACGTCGCCCGCCGCAACCGGCGGGCCGGGCTGCCCGTCGACCGAGAGCACCACGTCGGGCGCCTCGGTCAGGAGGGTCACCTCCAGCCGCGCCGAGGCTGGCAGCACGATCGGCCGGTTGGTCAAGGTGTGCGAGCAGATCGGGGTCAGGACCACGGCGTCCATGGTGGGGAACAGGATCGGGCCGGCGGCGGAGAGGTTGTACGCGGTGGAGCCGGTGGGAGTCGCGATGATGAGGCCGTCCGCCCGGTACGCCGTCATCGGCTGGCCGTCCGCTCTCACCTCGAGGTCGATCAGGCGCCCGAGGGCCCCCTTCGCCACCACGACGTCGTTGAGCGCCTGCTGCTCGGTCGCCGGGGTACCCCGCCTCACGAGGGAGGCCACAAGGACGAGGCGCTCCTCGGCCGTGTACTCCCCCCGCAGTACGGCCTCGAGGGTCGGAAAGAGCGCCTCGAGCGTGGTCGCCGTGAGGAACCCGAGGCCGCCCAGGTTCACGCCGAGGATCGGGACGTCCAGGCCGTCGACCCGCCGGGCCACCGACAGGAGGGTGCCGTCGCCGCCCAGCACGACGATCAGATCGACCTTGCTGGGAAGCTCCGACTTCTCCGCCACGATGACGCCCGGGAGGCCCAGCGCGCCGGCCGTCTCGCCGTCCACCAGGACCTCGCGCCCGTGGGCGCCGAGCCACTTGGCGAGCCCGCGCACGACGTCGATCGCCTCGGCGCGGTCCCGCCGCGCGACGATTCCAATGCGCCTCATGCGACCCTCCCCTCCTCTACCCGCGCGCCCGCGCTCGACCGGGCGCTTCGCGCGGCGAGCGCTGCTCCCCGGGCCCGGCCGCCTCGGGCGTGGCCGGGACTTCGGCGGCCAGGGCCGCCTCGAAGCGATCGCCCTCGAGCGACGCCGGCGCCGGGACGTCGCGAACGAGACGCAGGAAGACCTCCCGGTTGCCCTTCGGGCCGTGGAGCACGGACGCCGCCACGCCGGCGGCGCCGAACCCCAGGGCTCGGGCCGCGTCGGCGACGCTCCGGACCGCGGCGCGGCGCGCAGTCCATGCGCGAACTACGCCGCCCTTCCCCACCTGCGCCGGCCCCACCTCGAACTGCGGCTTCACCAGGGCGACGATCTCCGCCGAGGCGGCCACGCACGCGGCGACCGCGGGCAGGACCTTCGCGAGGGAGATGAACGACACGTCGATCGTCGCCAGCGACGGAAGCTCCGGGAAGCGATCGGGAGCGAGGTGCCGCGCGTTCACGCCCTCCCACACGGAAACCCTGGGGTCACGACGCAGGCGCGGGTGGAGCTGCCCCTGTCCCACGTCGACCGCGTGAACGTGACGGGCGCCCCGCGCGAGCAGACAGTCGGTGAACCCCCCGGTCGAAGCCCCCACGTCGAGGCACACGCGGCCCTCGACGCGCACCGCGAAGGCGTCCAGGGCCGCCGCGAGCTTCTCTCCGCCCCGCCCCACGAAGGGCGCCGGCGTCACGCGCTCCAGCGCCGTGCCGGGCGAGACGAGGCGGCCGGCCTTCGGAGCCACCCCGCCCGGCAGCCGCACTTGACCGGCGAGGATCAGCCGGGCGGCCTCCGCGCGGCTGCCCGCCAGGCCGCGCGCCACGAGCAGCTCGTCCAGGCGGACGCGTGCGCCTCGTGCGGTCTCGGCGGCGCTCATGCGAAGAAGTGCCGCATCGCGGCGTCGCGGATCGACTCGAGCGTCGCGGCCTCCGGCGCCTCCACGTAGAGCCGCGCCACCGGTTCCGTCCCCGAGGTCCGGACGAGCATCCAGGCGCCCCCGTCCAGGTGGAGCTTCAGCCCGTCGGTCGTCTCGACGCGCCGGACGGGCCGCCCCGCGAGCGCCGCCGGCGGCGCCGCGATCCGCGCGGGCAGCGCCCGCCGCACCGTCTCGGACAGGGGCACGTTGATTCGGACGGACACGAGTCGCCCCACCTCGCCGTAGAGGCGCTCCAGCACGTCCCCGAGCGCCGCGCCCTCCACCGCCGCCACCTCCGCAGCGAGCAGGCACGCGAGGATGCCGTCCTTCTCCGGCGGGTGGCCCTTGAGGCTCATGCCGCCCGACTCCTCGCCGCCGAACATCGCGCGACCCTGGGTGATGAGGTCACCCAGGTACTTGAAGCCGACGGGCGTCTCGTGGAGCTCGCACCCGTAGCGGGCGGCGAGCGCGTCGAGCAGATGCGTCGTGGCAACGCTCCGGGCGACGCCGCCACGCCAGCCGCGATGGCGCAGGAGGTGGCGCAGCACCAGGGCGAGGATCGGGTTCGGCGCCAGCACGGTGCCGTCTCGGTCCACGACCCCGAAGCGGTCGGCGTCGCCGTCCGTGGCGAGGCCGAGATGCGCGTCCTGCTCGCGGACCGTCCGGATCAGCTCTCCCAGGTGCTCCTCCGCCGGCTCGGGCGGATGGCCGCCGAACGTGACGTCCCGGGCCCCATGCAGCAGCGTGACGGCGCAGCCGGCCTCCTCCAGCAGGCGATCGAGGTAGCCGCGGGCCGGCCCGTGCATCACGTCGACGACCACGCGCAGCCGGGCGCCCCGTATGGCGGCGAGGTCGACCATTTCGCGGCACTGCTCGAGGTACGCCGGAGCGAAGTCGGCCGCCTCGACGAGCCCGCTCGCCCGCATCTCCGGGCCAGTCAGACCGCCCGGATCGCGCAGCCCGGCCACCCGGGACTCGATCGCGCGCGTCACCTCCGGCAGGGCCGGGCCGCCGGTCGGCCCCGACAGCTTGAGCCCGTTGTCCCAGGCCGGGTTGTGGCTCGCCGTGATGGTGACACCGGCGGCGGCCCGGTGGTGGAGTACCGCGTGAGCCACGGTGGGCGTGGGCACGGCGGCGGCGGCGAGCCGGCACCGGATGCCGCCCTGCGCCAGCGCCCCGGCCGCCGCAGCGCCGAAGTCCTCCGATAAGAAGCGCGTGTCGTAGCCCACCACCGCCCCGCGCTCGGCCTCACCGGACTCCCGGAGGTGGTCGCCGATGGCGCGCGCGAGACGGCGCACGTTCGCGAAGGTGTAGGTGTCCGCGATCCGCGCGCGCCATCCCGACGTGCCGAACTTGATCGGGTCGAGCCCGGGGTTCGCCATCGCTCGATTATAGTGCGCTCAGCGCCAGCCCCGGGCGCGACGGCGGCGCTCGCCCCGGAAGACATGGACCAGCCCGAGGCCGGCGACGAAGCCGCCGAGGTGGGCGAGCACCGCCACCCCGCCGACGTCTCCGCGCGCGAACGTGAACAGGCTGCTGGCGACTTGGAGGACCACCCAGAGCCCGAGGACCACCAGCGCGGGCACCGAGATCACCCGCACGAAGAACCCGATGATCACCAGCGTCCGGACGCGCGTCTGGGGATAGAGCACGACGTACCCGCCGAGGGTTCCCGCGACGGCGCCGCTCGCGCCGACCATCGGGACGGCCGAGGCCGGATTTTGCAGGAACTGCGCGGCCGCCGCCACGATCCCGCAGACGAGGTAGAAGGCGAAGAACCGCCCGTGGCCCATCGCGTCCTCGGTCACGCTGCCGAAGATCCAGAGATAGAGCATGTTCGCGCCGACGTGCAGCAGGCCTCCGTGCACGAACATCGAGGTGAGGACCGTCACCAACGGCGGCGGCGCGGCGGCGAGGGCGGTCTCCAGCATCGGCGGGCAGATATCGCGGACGCGGCAGGGAATCAGCCCGAACTCGACGACGAACTGCTGGTAGAGCATGTCGCCGAGCGCGGCCCGGCTGGCGGGCGCGGGATCGAACCACAGGAAGAACTGATAGAGATAGATGACGACGTTCACGGCGATCAGGCCGAGCGAGACCGCCGGGAACCCTCGGGTCGGGACGTCGGCCTTAAGCGGGAACACCGGACCCGCCGGACCTCAATCCGGGCCCACCACCACCACCGCCGGCTCGACCAGGTGACGGCGCGCGGCCCGAAGGACGGCGGGCGCGTCGATCGCCTCCAGCAGCCCCGGGTAGTGCATGACGTACTCCGCGCCGACGCCCATCACCTCGTAGAAGGCGAGGTAGAAGCTCTGGCGCCCATTCGTGCGGCGGTCGAGCACGAACGAGCCCGAGAGGTACGCCGCCGTCCGGGCGAGCTCCTCGTCGGGCACCGGCTCGCCGGCCACGCGCTCGACCTCCCGCCGGAGTCCCGCCTCGGCCGCCTCCACGTTCTCCGGCGCGGTGCCGATGTGCAGGACGACGCGACCCGCCCCGCGCCGCGTCACGTACGCCGAGCCCACGGAGTACGCGAGCCCTTCCTCGTCGCGGAGGGTTCGGAAGAGACGGCTCGACATTCCGCCGCCCAGCACGCCGTTCGCAACCTTGAGCGCGACGTGGTCAGGAGCGGCGACCGGCGGCGCTAGGTATCCCACGAGCACGTGGGCCTGCTGCGTCGGCGACGCCTGTCGCTCGCGCAGCCGCACCGGTCGCTCGGGGGGCGGCGCCGCCTCGGGAGGCGGGGGGCCGGGGGGAAGCGAGCCGAACAGCCGGCTCGCCTCGGCGAGCACCTCGTCGGCGGCGACCGCGCCCGACACGGCGAGGACCAGGCGGTCGGCCGCGTACGCCTGTCCGAAACGCGCGCGCAGGTCCCCTTCGGCGATGCGCGAGACGGTCTCCTCCTCGCCGCTGGGCGGCAGCCCGTACCCGCGCGGCCCGAAGAGCGCGCGGGCGAGCACTCGGCTCGCCACGTGGGCCGGCTGGTCCTCGAGACCGCGGATCTGGGCGAGGAGGACCCGGCGTTCCCGCTCGATCTCCTCGTCCGCCAGGCGCGGCGCGGTGGCCACGTCGTGCAGCAGCGCGAGGAGGGGTCGCCAGTGCCGGGCGAGTCCGAACGCGCGCAGCTCGGCGTACTCCTGGTCGACCCCGCTCTCGATGCCGCCTCCCGCGTCCTCGGCCGTGCGCGCGATGTCGACCGCGCTCAGGGCGCGCGTGCCCTTGAGCAGGACGCGGCCGAGCAGGGCGGTCACGCCGTTCACGTCCGCGGCCTCGTCGGCCGATCCGGCGCGCGAGAGGAGGGTCAGGGCGACCACGGGCGCGCTGGGGTTCTCCCGCACGAGGACGGTGAAGCGGTTCGGGAGCACCAGGCGCGTCACTGGGCCCAGTCCGCCGACGGCGGCGTGCCCGGCCTCCGGAGAAAGCCTGGGCTCGGAGGGGAGCGAGTCCGTCCGGGGCCGGCTCTCGTCGGCGATCATCCGGCGCTCGCCCCGGCGTCCCCGGGGCCGATCGCCGCGCCCGTGAAGCGGTCCGGGCTGAGGTGTCGCCGCGCCGCATCGCGCATCGCCTCGCGCGTGACGCGCCGGACGGCGTCGAGGTAGCCGAGCTCGAAGTCGAGGGTCCAGACGCTCTCGGCGGTCCCGAGCCCGTAGGCGACGCCCTCGGCGGTCTCGCGGCTGAACGCGTGCTCGGCCTCGACCGCGGTCAGGGCGCGGGCGAACTCCTCTTCGCTGACGAGGTCCCGGTGGAGGCGGTCGATCTCGGCGAGAACGGCTCTCTCCACCTCGGCGTAGCGCGCCGTGGCCGTGCGCGCGCTCACGGAGATCATTCCGGCGTCGTGCTGGAGATAGAAGCTCGCCCCGATCCCGGAGACGAGCCCCTGCCGCTCGCGGACGGACTGCACCAGCCGCGAGGCCCGGCCCTGCCCGAGCACCGTCGTCACGAGGTCGAGAGCGTAGACGTCGGGGTCCGGCGGGATCGGACCCGACCACGCGAGCCCGAGATACGTCTGGTGGAGGGCCCGCGACTCCTCGAGGCGGCGCGGCGCCTCGACGGGCTCCGGCGGCCGTCGAGGTCGAGCCGCGACCGGCTGCGGTGTCCAGCGCCCGAAGGCCTCGCTCACGGCCTCGAGGGCGCGCGGCCCGGCGAAGCTCCCGCTCACCAGCACCGCCGCGTTGTTCGGGACGTAGTGGCGCCGGAAGTACCCGACGACACGCTCGCGCGGCATCCCCTCGATGGACTCGAGCGTACCGAGCACGGGCCGCCCGTATGCGTGCACGCCGTAGTGCCGCCGGGAGAGCAGGCGCCAGAGCGCCGAGGTCGGCGTGTCTTCGGCGCGGCGGATCTCCTCCAGGACGACGTGCCGCTCGCGCTCCAGCTCCACCGGGTCGAAGGCCGCGTGCTCGGCGGCGTCGGCCAGCACGTCGAGGGCCGTGTCCAGGCGCGTCGCCGGCAGCACGACGTGAAAGTAGGTCCAGTCCTGGGACGTGGCGGCGTTCATCTCTCCCCCGAGGCCCGAGATCGTCTCGTCGATCACTCCCGGGCCTCGCGAGGGCGTTCCCTTGAAGAGGAGATGCTCGATGAAGTGGGAGAGCCCGGCCTCGTCCGGGCGCTCGTCCCGGGCGCCGGCCCGGATCCACAGCTGTACCGCGGCGACATCCGCCGCATCGTGGGGCTGGAGCACGACGGTGAGGCCGTTGTCGAGACGGGTCCGCTCGGGTTTCGGAAGGGTCGGACGGCCTTCGGCCGGCGGCGTCATCGGCGCTCGACCTTGCGCTCGTCGCGCCGCCCCGCGAGGAAGTGAAGGTGGAGGTGATAGACGACCTGGCCGCCCTCCGGCCCGCAGTGGAAGGCCAGCCGGTAGCCGCGCTCGGCAAGACCCTGGGCTTCCCCGATCTTCGTCGCGACCAGGACCATGCGGCCCACCAGCGGCGCGTCCTCGGGCTCGAGCGCCATCACCGACTCGACGTGCCGCTTGGGGACGATCAGGAGATGGACGGGGGCCTTCGGATAGATGTCCCGGAAGGCCAGGATCTCGGCGTCCTCGTACTCGACGGCGGCGGAGGCGCGACCGGCAACGATCTCGCAGAAGGGACAGGCGGCCATGCCGGCGGACGGAAAGGTCAGCGGCGCCCGTCCGCCGACGCTTGGCGCAGCTCGAGGAACACGCGCACCAGCTCGGGATCGAACTGGCCGGTCCGCGCCCCCTCGTAGAGGCTCCTCAGCGCGACCTCTTCGCCGAACGGCGACTTGTACGGCCGCTGGGTGCAGAGCGCGTCGTAGACGTCCACGATCGCCATCAGGCGCGCGAGCAGCGGGACCTCCTCGCCGCCGAGCCGGTCCGGATAGCCTCGCCCGTCCCACCGCTCGTGGTGGTGCCGGATGATCGGGCGCACCAGGCCGAGCGTCCGCATCGGCAGGACGAGTCGGTCGCCGGCGGCGGGATGCGTCTCCATGAGGCGCCGCTCGTCGGCGTTGAGCGGCCCGGCCTTCAAGAGCACTCCGTCCGGCACCGCGATCTTCCCGAGGTCGTGCAGGAACCCGCCGAGCCGCAGCGCCTTCTGCTCGTCGGCGCTCAGGCCGAGCCGGTCGCCGAAGGCCAGGGCGCAGGCCGCCAGCCGCACGCAGTGGCCGGCCGTGTAGGGGTCCCGGGCCTCGATCGTGAGCGCGAGGCTCGTGATGACGCTCTCCGCCTCCTCCAGCTCCTCGAGGACACGCTTCAGGCGGATGAGCGAGCGCAGGCGCGCGCCCAGCTCGCGCGGATGGACGGGCTTCGTGAAGTAGTCGTCCGCGCCCGCCGCCAGGCCGGCCACGCGGGAGTCGAGCTCCCGCTCGGCCGTCAGCAGAACCACGGGGATGAGATGAGTCAGCGGATCCGCCTTGAGCTGCCGGCAGAGCTCGATGCCGGTGATCCCCGGCATCCGGACGTCCAGCAGGATGAGATCGGGCGCTTCCTTGCCGATCTCGACGAGCGCCTCGCCCGCGGATCCCACGTCGCGCACCGCGTACCCGATGTGCTCGATGTAGTCCCGCATCGTCTCCCGAACGAGGAGGTCGTCGTCGACGATCAGGATCCGACCGAGCGTGACGGCGCTGTGGACGGACTGGCCCACGGGGGGTCAGGCTCTCGGACGCGCGGAGGCTCGCCGCACCGCGCTCACTGGGCTACCCGCGCTTCGCGGGAATTTGATGGGACGGCCTTCGGCCTGTGGGCTCATCTACGCAGGAAGCGTCACGGTGATCCAGGTGCCGCGGTCCGGCTCGCTCTCCACTCGGATCTTCCCGCTCAGCGCGGTGACGAGTCGCTCGGCCACCGTCAGGAGGAGACCGGTTCCCGGCAGCGCGCGCCCGGCCCGCGGCCCCACCGGACAGAAGGGCTGGAAGATCCGCGCCTGCTCTTCCGGCGTGAACCCGATGCCGTCGTCGGCGACCGTGATGACGAGCTCGCGATCGCGCTGGTGGCACGTCACGCGAATCTCCCCCACCTCGGTGTACTTGATCGACGAGAGGATGAGGTTCCCGAGGACCTGCTCGACGCGACGCGCGTCGGTGACGACCGTGCCCACGCCGGGCTTGACGTCGGTCTCGATCCGGTTTCCGCGGGCGGCCGCGCGCGGCTGGAGAGCGCGGACGACGCGCTGGATGACGGTCGTCGCGTCGACCGAGGCCCGGGTGATCTTGAGCGTGCCTGCGTAGAGAGCGCTCAGCGACGTGAGGCCTTCGATCAGCTCCAGGATCTCCTGCCCGCGCTCCTGCAGAATCTCGAGCTGCCCGCGCTCGGCGTCGCCGAGAGGCTTCTGCAGCCCGTCGACGAGGAGCCGCGGGAGATCGAGGAGGGCGGTGAGCGGCGCCCGCAGCTCCTCGCTCACCGTCTTCTGCATCTCCCCGCGGAGCCGAGCCGTCCGCTCGGCGGCGGGATCCACGCGCACGACCTCGCGCTCGACGATGACCTCCTTGATCTGCGGCGCCTGGGCGGCCTGGAGCTTCATCTTCTGCTCGAGCTCCCGCGTCTGCTTCCGGGCCTCCTGCGCCTGGCGCTGGGCCTCGGCCTGATCCACGGCCGCCTTCTGCAAGGCTTCACCCTGCTGGGCCAGCTGCGCCTCGAGACCCTGCGTGCTGCGCTGCACGGAGTCGACGGCCTGCGCCCGCTCGATCGCCTGGGCCGTCCGACGCACGATCGCCTCCAAGCGGCCGACCTCGTCGGGCGGAAAGGGGTGGGCCGAGCGATAGCCCACGGAGACCACCCCGAGCAGGTCGTTCTCCACGAGCAGCGGGAAGGCGGCGATGGACCGGACGCCGCCGTCCTTCAAGTACGGCTCCTCGATCCGGTACTCGGCCTCCACGTCAGGAACGATGAGCGCCTCCCGGGTCGACATGACGGCCCCGGCCAATCCCTGCCCCCGCCGGAGTCGGCTGCCTTCGACCTCCACCCCATGGAACCCCACGGCGGCCCGAGCCGCCAGCCCCCCCTCGTCGGGAAGGACCAGCACCCCCACGTCCGCGCCCACTCCGCTGACCACCCGCCGCAGGAGACCGGGCAGCGCGGCGTCCATCGGGCGGTCGCCCGTGGTGACGCGGCCGGCGGCTTCGTCGAGCTGGCTCACGACCTCGTATTCCCTGAGCTTGCCGCGCAGCCAGTTCAGCATTCGGTTGAAGCTCTCGGTCAGCGCGCCGGCTTCCCCGCCCACCGCGACCGGGAGTGTCGCTGGAAGATCCCCGGTCTCCAGCCGTCCCATCGCCTGGCGCAGTCGCCCGAACCCCTCGACCTGGCGACCCGCCAGCCTCACGGAGGCCAGGAGCGCCAGGCCGGTGACGGCCAGGGCGGCGCCGCCGACCAACAGGAGCTGGTTGCGCCCGTCGCGCATCATCTCGGCCGACGGCAGCCCGACCGTGACGGTCCAGCCGAGCGGTCGAACCCGCGCCGCTCCCGTGATCCGCGATTCCCCGTCCTCGAACACGGCCTCCCCCGCGCCGCCTCGCGCGAGGAGCTCACCGTAGCCCGGCAGCTCGACCACGCTGCTCAGCAAGAAGAGCGTCGGTTGCCGGGCGACGACCACGCCCCGATCGGTGACGAGCGCGGCCACGGTCCCCGGTAAGGACTTCCCCTGGCCAAGCAAGTCCTGAACGCGCTTGAGGACGACGTCCGCGGCCAGGACGCCGCGAAGCTGGCCTTCGGGTGTCCGCACGGGCGCGTAGAGACCCACCGAAACCTCGGGCCCCGACCTCGACGGAGCGCCGACGAACGGCTCGGTCGAGGTCGCCGCGCGCTTGAACCACTCCTGATCGCCGACGACGAGGCGCTTACCCTCGGCCAAGGGCGGCACCGTCGCGGCGGCCACGCCCAGCTCGTCATAGAGGACGACGCGATCGATGTCCGGGAAGCCCTGCTTCAGACGGCGCCCCTGGGCCTCGGCGGCCGCCGGGGTTGCTCCTCCGGCTCCCAGGAGCGTGGCGGCCCCGCTGACCGCCTCGATGCGCGCCCCGAAGTGCCTCTCGACCTGGGCGCTGACCAGCCCGGCTTGCGCGAGCGCGTCGCGCTCAACACGGTCCCGCTGGCGACTGACCTGGCCCCAAGCCAGGTACCCGATCAGCAGGAGGAACGGGATGCACGTTGCCAGGGCGGCCGCGATCAGGGAGCCCTTGAGGGAGCCGCCCTCCCGCTTCTTGCTCTTCGAGCCCGACCCGCCCGGACCCGCCATGCTCGGAAGCTCAGGGCGACGCGCGACGCATGCCTGGGAGTGAATAACTCGAAATCACGGCGAACAGCCTAGCACAGAAGGCCGCCGGCGGCGGCGTTCGCCGGAGGCATAGGGCCGGGCTGGGCTGCCCTGACCCTCGGCTCTACCCCCCTTCGCGGCCGCCCTGGGGGTCCGGTGACCGCACACCCCCCGGCGCGTCCCGCCTCCGGCGCCGGCGGCCACGGCGAGGAACGACGGACCTGTCGCCTGATGCGCCTACGACCGAACCTGAATGGCGGTCGCGATGCTCCGTCCCCCGGTCACGCTGTAGCGCAGTCTGAGCGCGACCCCGGGACGAAGAGCCTCCCAATCCACGCCGAGGGCCTGCGGAACCAGGTACTCCTGGCCGTTGTCGAGGGTGATCGTGCGGGCCCGCGGGTCGGCTCGGCTGACCAAGCCTTCCACGATGTCCCCTTCCACCACTCCCGGAACGGTCACCTCGGAGGGCTGCGCAATCACGGGAGATGCGGCCAGCGACCCGATCAGGATCCCGAGGACGATGATCAGCCGGCACACTCGAGCCTCCATGGGCGCCTCCTGCGCATTACGGGAGCAAGTGCTGTGCCGCTGCTTCCTGTGCGCTCCGCGAGCCTCGATCGCACCGCAAGAAGACCGCTCACATGCGGTGTCACATTGTCGGGTCGAGGTCACCCTGGCCGAGGCGAGGCGGCTGCCCCCGGTCGTGCCGCGCGATCGGCGGAAGCCGACCCGCCCAGACGGGGAAAACTGCCCCATGGCACTCGGGATACGCCGCGTGCTATCAACGTGACGAGAGGGGGGATCCGAGCGTCATGAGGCAACTACTGGCGAGCCTCCTCGTGGCCGTGGCGCTGGCCGGATGCGCCTCGAAGTCCCCGTCGCGCGAGTCCGGAGCCCCTCAGACGGGCCAGTGCACGGATCCCGGCGGCTGGGCTCCCTGGCTTGGCGGAATCTCGGCCTCGGGATCCCGGGCGTTCTGCGCCGGTCGGCCGCGTCCATAGGGCCTCCGGCGCAGTCGCTGCGCCTCGCGAGGACGACCGCATGCGCTTGATCATGGTCGGAGATCCCCCGAGCATCCGGGTCTGGCTCGAGGCGGAGACCCGGGAAGAGACCCTTGCGCTGCAGGCGTGTGCGGCCAGGGGTGAGTGGACGAACGGCCGAGGGGTGGACGCGATCGCGAAGCTCCGCGCCCTGGCGGACCAGCTGGGACATCCGATCAAGGGTCCCGGTCGTCCGCTCCAGTCGGCGCCGCCGTGTCTGGTCGTCGTCCGGCCCGGCGAGCAGCACCTCTACGAGCAGCTCGCGGCGATCGCGCGCGACAACGTCACCATCGTCTGGGACCGCCGTCGGAACGAGCGCCGGGCAACCGACCGGCCGGCCGGCCTCGAGCGCAGACGGCACGAGCGGCGGCGGACGCCGCCGCCCACGTGGCTCGCCGGGTTCCTCGTGGTGTCGTTCCCCGAGGTGCCTCGGTGACGCTGGTGAGGTCCGTCGACCGGCCGGCCAGGGGGAAGGATGATGGCCAGCCGCCGCTCCCGTCGCCGCGCGCGCACGCAGCTCCTCGGCCGGCCTGTCCCCCGGGGGATCCAGATGCCGCCGGGCAAGGGTTGGCGCCTGGTGAGCCCGAGCCAGCAGCGCGCCTTCAAGGCCACGCTGCTCGGAGCGTTTCGGCTCGGCGGCGCGCGCCTCGCGGTGTTCCGCGTCACACCTCTCCCGGACTAGGCGCGACGGCTCCCGTGCGGTCGCCATCCGCCAGGCGGATCAGGGTCCGCTGCGCTGCGTGCTAGCCTCGCCTTGTGCGAGGGTCGCCTTCCGCTTACGGTAGGAGCAGGCCCTGCACGGCAAGACATGGAAGTCGACGAGTCGTCGACGGATCCGATCTGTTCCCTTTGCTCGAAGCCTATCCCCTCGGGCAGCGTCGTCGTGTTCGAGCACGGCCGGCTCTTTCACGTTCGCTGTCGGAGCCGCGAGCTCGAGCTCACGGCCATGCAACATCTCGAGCAAGCGGAGCGCCTCAGGTCCGAGGCCGCGGTGACGGTCGAGGACGTCGTCCGACGGCGCGCCTCGCACGCGCCGCGGGGCGTCGGCACGTGCCCCCTGTGCGGAAACGGGGCGACCATCACCGACTGGCGCCCGACGCATCTGGACTGGGTCGTCGTCGAAGGATGCCCGTGCGGCGACTACTTCGTGTCCGCGGCCCTCTTCGAGCACCGGTTGCCGCGGTTGTCCGAGGCCGAGCGCCACACCCTCGCCTCGCGCGTTCGGTGGTTCCGAGCCAAGGGCGCCGAGGCATGGTGCACCACGCCGGACGGCTCCATGGACGGCCCACTGGACATCCGGGAGCGTCGGGGGGTCTAGGCCCGCGGCGTGCTGCCGCGCGCTCCACTTCGACGGGCGCGCCGCGAGTACGGGATCCAGAATCAGCCGTCCTGCCTGACAGCATGTAGCCTCGGGGCCAGCCGGGCTGCGGTCCTGGCGTCGCCCGGGCGAGGAATCACACCTGGCGGGGCAACATCGCGCGTCCGATGGCGCGCCTGACCAAGCGGCGACCGGCGGCGTGGCAGCGGTAGAGGAACGGGTGGCGATACGGCCACCACGCGCCGGCGAGGGCCCGTTCGAGGGCGGCGTCGCGAACGTCCCGGTCTCGCAGGTAGTCCCGCAGCCAGCACAGGAACGCCTTCTGGGCCGGATTCGGGCGGGTCGGGTGGTACGTCCCCGACACGATGGCCCGCCGGGAGGTCGAACGCTCGTGCTGCCGGTACTGATCCCAGCACCCGCTGTCCACGTATACGGGGTGCTGCGCGGTCAGCTTCGCCAGTAGCACCTGGTCCTCGAACATGTAATCGATCCGCTCGTCGAAGCCGCCGACCTCCCTGACCACCGACAGCCGCGCGGTGAGCCCGCAGATGCACGGCACCGTGCCGCCATCGGTCAGGAATGCTCTCAGCAGGGCGGGCGGCTCATAGGAGCGATCGGGCGCCACGCCGAGCCTGCCGATGGAGTTGGGTCGCGAGCCTCCGTCCGCGCCACCGGCAACTGCCCAGTCCCGCCAGTACAGCGTCGGCCCGTACACCATCGCCACCGGATGCTCGTCCAGGAGGCGCGCTTGACGCTCGAGCTTCTCGGGACGGTACACGTCGTCGCCGTCGAGGAAGGCGACGTACTCCCCTCGCGCCCTTTCGAGGCCGAGGTTGCGCGACGCGCTCTTGCCGCGGTTCGCCTTCCCGGCATGGATCAGGTAGTGGATTCGGTCCGGCTCTTCGCGCGCGTGGCGCTCGGCAATGGCGCCGCTCCGGTCCGTCGATCCGTCATCCACCAGGAGCAACTCCCACCGGCGGTGCGTCTGCGCGCGAACGCTGGCGATCGCCTCCTCGAGGAATCGCTCCTCGTTCAGGAAGATCAGCACGACGGACACCAGCGGAACGTCGTCCGTCATCGCGCGACGTGTCATCCCGCCTCCGACCTCCGGGCGACTTCGTTCGCGCATTCGTCGGCCGCCGGGTAGCCGGCGAACGACATCCAGGCGCTCGTCCGGCGGCAGCCCTCGTGAAACTCGACCAGGGGCTCGTACCCGAGGAGCCGCGTCGCCTTCCGATGCGGCAGCTTGTAGGCGCACGTGTGGAGCAGACTCATCTCGAGGGTGACCTCGGGGCCGCCGCCGGCCCGGATGTCCCATGGCGAGCGGCGAGGCGGTCGGCTCGGTCCGATCGCGGCGGATATCGTCCTTCGGACGCGTTCGGGCAGGAGGCCTCGAAGCCGCCGGCGCACCCCCGGCGCGCCCGTCTGCCGCGTGCGCCACTCCGCGGCGGACACCGGCGGCACGCGTGGCACCCGCGCGAGGTCGTACCCGAGAAACGTCGCGATCGGCTCGTACAGGTCCCGCCACGTGACCGTCTCGGCGTCGCCCAGCAGCAGCGCCTGACCGTCGACCCGAGCGGCGTCGGCGCTCATCGCGAGCCGGATCGCATGCACGAGATTGTCGACGTACAGGCCATTGCAGACGCCGCTCCCGCCGCTCACCAGGTACGCTCGTCCCGAGAGCAAGGCGTCGGCGAAGCGCGTGACCCACTGCGACCGGGGGCCGAGCACGATTCCGGGTCGCAGGATGACGATCTCGACCTGCCCGCCGGCACGCAGCCGCCGGAGCGTCCGCTCGGCGCGCACCTTGGCGTTGTTGTACTCGACCGGCTGGCGGTCGTCGAGCGGGCTGTCGTCATCCGTGCCCGGACGCGGGGCCTGGCCGTGCACCGACGCCGAGCTGAGATAGATCAGGCGACGGACGCCGGCCTCGCCGGCGGCCCGATAGACGGGCCGCAACGTTCCGAGGATCACCTCGGGACTCCCCGCGATCGCGTGGACGACGACGTCGCATCCCTCGAACGCGCGGCGCAGGGCTTCCCGGTCGAATCCGTCCGCGACCCGGCCGTCCAGCGCGAATCTCGACAGGGGCGCGTAGCTCGCCGCCGAGCGGACGATCGGCCGGACGTCCGCCCCGTGCCCGAGGTGGAGCATCTCGACCACGCGAGCGCCGATGAAGCCGTTGGCGCCGAGCACGGCGACGCGGCCCACGCTCATGGTCCGGGCGCCACCGTCGCCGCGCGAGGGCCCTCGTCCGCGCCGAGCCACGGCATCGCCATCCGCCGGCGATGACCGTAGCACCGCTCGATCGTGGCGAGGCTTGGCAGGGCTTCCTCCGGAGGGACCGCCAGCCTCTCGCGCCCCCGGACGCTCTCGATCACGTTGCGCAGCTGATCCAGAAAGCTTCGATGGAAATCCGCCGCCGGGATCGCCTGGTCCGAGCCCGCGCCGGCGGGAAGGATCAAGCGGCCGTCCACGTCATACGGAGAGCCATCGAAGCGGACTCTCACGCGCTCGGCTTCGTTGACCGGCCACTCGATCCGGCCCTTCGCGCAGTGGATGGCGTAGACGTTCGGGCGCGGCCAGTCCCGGCTCAGGCGCAGGTCGCCCGAGACGCCGCCGGGGAACGTGAGCCGCACGCGGCAGTTCACCTCCACGCCGCCCATGGCGTCATCCTCGTAGAGCAGGTGCTCGGGACCGCCGAACCACCCCTGGAGCAGGTCCAGCGCGTGAACCCCGATGTCCAGGAGCACTCCGGACCCTCCTGGAGCGAAGTAGTCGATCGACTGGACCGGCCAGTCGAACCTGCCGCCTTCGAAGCAGTGGAACGCGCGCGGCGGGCCCAGCGTCTCGGCGGTCAACAGGCTGCGGATCAACCGGGTCGCCGGAAAGAAGCGCCGCACCAGGCTAACCGTCAGAAGACGCCCGGCGACGGCGGCGGCCTCGATCATCCGCCGCGCGTCGGCGGTCGACGTGGCGAACGGCTTTTCGCAGAGCACGCCCATGCCGGACCCGATGGCCTCGATGGTCTGCGTGGCGTGATGGCGCGGGGGGGATGCCACGATGGCGAGCTCCGCCCCGGCCTTCCCGGCGTCCGACACGGAGGCCACGGGCGAGGCCCTCCGGAAATGCCGGCTCACGTCTCGCACGGCCCGCGGGTCCGGATCGAGTAGCGCGACCACCTCCGCGAGCCCCTCGCGACGGAGCGTCTCGAGGGCAGGCGCGTAGTAGAGACGGGACACGGCGCCGCACCCGATCAGGGCGACCTTGACCGGAGCCGCGGCGGCCGAGCCGCTCACCGCGCCGCTCCCTCGCCGCGATCGGGGCCGCCCCCCCGGCGGCCCGCTCCGGCGGCGGCGGCGAGCGAGCTGCCGGCGGCTCGAGCCAGGAGCCGTGTCGCCCGCCACAGGACCCGGGGCGACCGACTGCACCCGATCGCCGCGCGGATTTGGGCTCCCATGCCGACGCGGTCGCCACGCCGGGCGAGCGTGCGCGCCATGTCTACGGCCGCCATGGCGTACGTCTCCCGGGCGGCGCGTGCGATTCTCGATGCGCTCGCCCTCGGCAGGTAGCGCTCGAAGATGTCGATGGCCAGCCGGGTGAACAGGATGTCCTCGCCGCTCCGAATGTGGCGGCCGGTATTGGAGTCGGGGTGCATGCGGTACATGGCCAGCGGCTCCGCCTGGTACCAGATCGGGTACGCCGCCGCGGCGCGCACCCACATCTCCCAGTCCTCGCTGCACCGGAGCCGCGTATCGAAGCCCCCGAGAGCCTCGTAGACGTCGCGTCGCACGACGATGGACGGCGTCATGATGCGCTGCTCGAGCGCCAGGCGCTCCACGGCGTTCTCGAGCAGCCCCGATTCCGGCCGCTCCATCGGCGTGTAGCCTGTGGCGCGCCCCTGCTCGTCGACGTAGATCGCCCGGCAGAACGCGGCGCCGATCTCCGGCGCCGCTGCGAAGGCCGCCGTCATGCGCGCATAGAACCCGGGACCCACGAGGTCGTCGCCGTGCAGCAGGTGAATCCACCGGCCCCGCGCACGCTGAAGACAGGTCTCGAAGTTCCGCACGTGCCCGACGTTCCGCTCCTGGCGATGGAACCCCACGCGCCCGCGACCGATCTCCGCCACGACCGCTTCGGGCCGGTCCTGCGTGGAGTGGTCGTCCACGACCTCGATCTGCATGTCGTCGGGGCCCGGATCCTGCGCAAGAACGCTCTCGAGCGTCTCGCGGAGGTAGGCGGCACAGTGGTAGGTCGGGATCATGACCGACCACAAGGGCCGGGCCGACCCGGGCGGGACCGGCCGGATCCGCGCGCGATACGGGTGCGGCGGCTCGATACCGGCCGGGGCAGGGCTCATGTGGTTTGCGATGTCCGCCGGCCTATCGTGTCGGCGCGCCCCGGTTCAGGCTCGAGGGGCCGGCGACGGCTCTCCGCCGCCCGAGCCACCGGATGCGCCGCGTCAGCCGGCTCGGAAGCAACACGTTCAATCCGGTGAGGATCGAGCGCCGCAGCGACACGTGCGGGTTCACCGGCCGGCCGCCGAGGTACCGGCGGTAGCAGGAGCGCGCCCCGGCCTTGTCTCCTCGCGTGAGGTACTCCTCGGCCCACTCGATGAAGTACTTCGAGATCGCGGTTCGCGCCAGTGCATCGTACCGATACCCCGTGCTGGCGTTCATTCGCCGATAGAACTGCAGCGTGGCGGCCAGCTTCTCCGCCTCGCCGAGGGTGGAGTAGTAGCCGCCCGGGTGATACCGGTAGATCCCCATGACCTCGTTGATGTAGCCGATCCTGCCGCGCTCGGCGTGAAGCAGGTGCAAGGGCCAGTCGGTGATCGGGAAGTAGGACTCGTACCAGCTCGGAATGGGAGACACCACCCCGCGGCGGAACACCGTCGAGGAGGTGGCGATGAAGTTCCCCATCCACAGGTCCTCGAAGGTCGTGATCTCGGGATGATCCGGCGGCGTCCAGTTCCACGGCGCGCGGCTGCCGTCCTCGTGGATCACGCGCGCATTGTGGAAGCAGATCGTGCACTCCGGATGCGCGTCCAGGAAGTCCGCCTGCCTCTGCAGCTTGTCGTCGGCCAGCCAGTAGTCATCGCCGTCCAGCAGGGCGACGTACTGGCCACGGGCGGCCTCGACGCCCCGGACGACCACGGCGTTGGTGCGCACGTTGGTCTCCGACCACAGCGCGCGGACGAGCTGCGGGTGCGCCCGCTCGTACTCCCGGACGATCTCTCGGGTGCCGTCCGTCGAGCAGTCCTCGCTGATCAGGATCTCGTACCCGCCGTCGAGCTTCTGCCGGAGCGCGCTCTCCACGCACTGCCGGATGAACCGGGCGTGGTTGTACGTCATGACGAGCACGGACACCTTCATTCGAGGGTCGCCGGCTTGCGCGCGCGCACGGTGATCAGGAGCGGATACTGCGGATCATGATGATCCAGCTCGGCCCGACGTAGCTCGCCGGCGGCGAGCCCCTGAAGGAACGCAACGGCGGCGAGGACGTTGCCGTGCGCCTGGACCTCGACGGCTTCCGGCGCGAACCTCGCGCGAAAGAGCCGGCCCATGCTGCGGGGCGTGAAGGACCAGCACCACGTGGCCGCCCACTCGTCCACGTCGGTCTGGCTGATGCCCGGAGCGGTGGCGAGCAGGACACCGCCCGGCTTGAGGATGCGGTACAGCGTCTCGATCGCCGCCTCGACGCGGTAGATGAGCTGCATGGTTTGCGTGAGGATGACGCAGTCGAAGCTCGCCGAGGGAATCCCCGGGGCGTCGGACAAGTCCCCGACGAGCGTCGCTCCGGGATGTCCCTCTCTCACGTGCAGCACGTCGCGCACCGTCACGCGATCGCCCCCGTACCGGCGGGTGTACGAATCGTCGCCGATCTCCAGCACGCGCCCCCGGATGTCCGCCGCGCGCTCGCGAAGGAAGCGCTCGATGTAGTAGCGATCCACCGGGCTTCCCCGGTCGTAGCCGAAATGCCGGCTGACCGGCGCGAGCCTCCGCAGGTGTCCGAACCGGAACTCTCCGACCCCCGGCCCCGCGACGGCGCGCGCCGTCCCGGTGCGAGAGCCCAACGGGAGCCGCACCGCTTCGGCCGCGCGCCGGCACAGTCGCACCGCTCGCCGGGCGGCGTGCTTCATCGCGTAGGTGGGAGCATGGCGTACCAGCACCGGCCACCCCCGGCGCGCTCGAGGCTCGCCGCGCGCGCCGGATCTCCACAGCTCGTTCGAAAGGGCCCGTCCATACAGGGACCGCCAGTAGCGCACTCCCTCCCGATAAGCTCGGCGGTCCCGCGGATCGGCCCGCACGTGTCTCCATTGCCGCCCCAGGACGCCCAGGACCGTCTCCAGCATCAGGGCCGGACGGGCCGACATGTTCTCGCCGTGCTGGCGGTACTCCGCGACGAGCTCCCGATGGCAGCACACCGGATGCCGCCGCGCGATCCGGAGGTAGAGGTCGTAGTCCTCGCACGCGGGCAGCGCGGGATCGAACCCACCCACCTCCTCCAAGGCGGCGCGCCGGTGGATCACGGTCGCGCACATCCCGATGTAGTTGTCCCGCAGCAAGGCGCGGTAGTGGTCGTCCTCGACGAAGCGCTGCGGCCGCTTCCTCTGCAGCGAGCCGTCCGCGTTGACGTACTGGTAGTCGCCGGACGCGAATGCGCACTCCGGCCGCAGCAGGAGCGTCCGGACGCCCGCGGCGATCGCCTTCGGCAGCAGCCGGTCGTCCGCGTCGAGGAACACGACGAACTCGCCGCGCGCGACCCGCCAGCCGCGGTTGCGCGCGCTGGACAGTCCCCCGTTCTCCTGGCGGACGTACCGGACGGCCGGATACCGCGCCGCCACGGTCGCCGTCTCGTCCGGTGATCCGTCGTCGACGACGACGATCTCGATCCGGGGATACTCCTGCGCGAGCGCGCTCTCGATCGCCATGCCGAGAAAGCGCGCTTGGCGATAGCAGGGGATCACCACCGACACCAGCGGCTCCGAGCGCGACGGATCAGCCATCGGGATTCCGGCGCAATAGCCGGGCGATTCGGCCGCTGCCGCGGCGCTTCTCGGGGCCTGGCGCGGGAGGCGCGGGCGCGGGCGCGGGCTCGTCCGCCGCCATCATCCAGCGGTCGTCCAGCGGCGCGGCCCGCCGGGCGGCATGGCGGCGCTCCAGCTCCTCCGGCTGCCGCAGCGCCGCGATCAGCGAATCCCGCAGCGCTTCCACCATGACCGCCGCGCGCTCCGCGCACCGCCGGGCGGCGACGCGCGCGGGCTCGCTCAGGCAGTAGTCGAGCGCCTCGGCCAGCGCCTCGGGCGCGACCTCGTCGGCGGTGAATGCGACGGGCCAGCCGATGTGGTGCGCCTGTCGTCGGATCTTCGCGCCGCCCGCCTCGGGGTCGATGGCGATGACCGGCACCCCGTTCTTCAGGGCGAGGACCATGCCGTGGAGGCGCGTCGTCAGGATCACGTCCATCCGGGCGATCAGCGACTCCACCTCCGCCGGAGTGCGAAGGCCCGCCTCGTTGCGATCCAGTCGCGTGTCGATCCGGACCAGCGCCAGCGACCGGCTCGCCGCCAGCCGCGTGATCGCCGTGTTCGCCCGGTCCACGAGCGCGCCGGGATAGTCCTCCACCAGACAGACGCCGGCCACGGGCACGAGCGGCCGGCGTGAGAGGAACACGATGTCCGCATTGGTGCGGGTGGCGCTGTCTCTCTCGATCAGCAGGTCGAACGGCTGCCACCCCTCCGCGGTCGCTCCCATCGAGAGGTTGAGGCCGATCAGCCGGCGATGGCCGAACCGGCGGAGGAGCCTCGCCTCGAGCTCCCCCTGCTGGAAGGGACCGCACACGAACACCACGTGGGAATAGGCGGCGGGATCCGCGCTCTCGAGCTCCACGTCGCCGGCGAAAGGCGGCGCCGTCGCCACGTCGTACGCCCAGCCGCACTCCCCGAGCCACGCGCACGCGAGGTCGCGGCTCAGCAGGTCGCCCGCGGTGGCGTGACCGTCGACGAAGCTGAACCATCCGACGACGAGCGCCCTCCGGGACTCCGGACCGTTCGCGCTCATCCCCACGAGGCGACCCGCCGCCTGACCCGCTTCCACAGCCGCCGCGAGCGTCTCGATGCGCGCTCCAGCACCGGATGCTCGAGCGGCCAGATCTCCTTCTCCAGCAGGCTCCGAAGCGTCGGATCGGGAACCCGCCTGTCCTCGAGGTACCCGCGCAGCCACCGCATGAACCGGAGCCGCGCCGCTCGGTCGGAACCGTCCCGGGCGGCGATCGCACAGGCGCTGGCGGCGTGCTGCCGGTACCGCGCCCAGCGGGCGCCGGACACGAAGACGGGCATCTCGAGGCCCAGCTTCGAGAAGAAGACGTGATCGTCGAAGATACCGCGGAACGATTCATCGAACCCGCCGAGGCGATCGACCGCTTCCCGCCGCAGCAGGACGTTGCACGTCGTCGGCGTCTGCGCCCGGTTCTCGATCAAGAGCCGGACCAACGCCGGCGGCTCGACGAGCGTGTCGGGCGTGACGCCCAGGTCGAGCACGTGATCGCGCGACTGATCCTCGGGCCGGCCGCTCCAGCTCCACCATATCTCGCTGCGCCCATACGTCATCGCGGCGCGCGGCTGGGCCCGCATCACGCCGAGCTGAGCCTCGAGCTTCTCCGGCATCCACACGTCGTCGGCGTCCAAGAGCGCCACGAACGCCCCGCGCGCCTCGCGGAGCCCGCGGTTGCGTGACGCGCTCATGCCCCGATTCTGGTGCCCGGGATGCTCGAGGTAGCGGATCCGGCCAGGCTCGCGGCGACTCCACTCCTGCGCGATGGCCGTGCTGCGGTCGCTCGACCCATCGTCCACCAGGAGCAGCTCCCAGTGGGGCCACGACTGGGCGCGCACGCTCGCGATCGTCTCCTCCATGAACGCTTCCGCGTTCAGGAAGATCGTGATCACCGAGACCAGCTGCGGATCGTCTTGGGCGCGCCGCACGGCGGTCATCGTGTTCCGAACGCCGCCCGCACCCGGCTTGCGAACTCGCGGCCGTCCCAGTCGGCCACGGCGAGTCGCGGCAATCGCCACGGGCTTCCCTGGCGGGTGACCCGGCCGCCGTCCGTCGTGACGGCTCCGTCGAACCCGGCCTCGCGCACCATGCGCACGGTCTCCGCGGAGTAGTCGCCGTACGGATAGGCGAAGTGCCGCACCGGGCGCCCCGTCAGCGACTCGAGGCTCCGCTTGCTCGCGCAGATCTCCTCCGCCTGCTCCGCCGGCTCCTGGAACGACAGCGCCACGTGAGTGACGCTGTGGGCGCCGGCCTCGAACCGGTCGCCGTCGCAGAGGCGTCTTGCCTCCTCGCGCGTCAGCACGCGGTGCGTCGGACGCGGAGTGCGCGGCACGCCCGCCCAGCGATGGAGCGCGTCGAGGCCCTCCTCGCGAGCCTGACGGGTCTCCCGGTGAAGGATCGACCACAGGTCGCAGAAGAGCGCCTGCCGGGGGTTCCGGGGCGGGTTCCGGGCGCGCCAGGTGGAGTGCTGCTCCGACCACTCCGGGGGGGGACTCGCGGCGCCGTCGAGCCTCCAGCGCCGTGCGGAGCCGTCGACCGGCAGCTCCAGCTCCTCCGGCAACGGGCGCGGGTCGAGCACCAGCCGTTCCAGCTCGTCCCACCAGAACTCACGCGCTCCACCGAGAGCGCCGCTGGTCAGGAAGAACGTCGCCGGGCACGATCGCCGCTGGAGCAGCGGCCGGGCCGCCTCGAGGTTGTCGGCGTATCCGTCGTCGAACGTCACGGCGACGTAGCGACCGCCGACCCGCCGGGCCCTCCGGAGCTCCAGCAGGTCCGCGAGCCTGACCACCTCGCACTCCTCCCGCAGGACCTCGAGCTGGGCGGCGAAGTGT
The DNA here is from genome assembly GCA_044867785.1 of Candidatus Rokuibacteriota bacterium. Taxonomy (GTDB): domain Bacteria; phylum Methylomirabilota; class Methylomirabilia; order Rokubacteriales; family DASRDR01; genus DASRDR01. Next base: position 29,742 of record JBIOVM010000149.1, read on the forward strand.
CCCGGGCTGACGCACAGCTCCCAGGGATCGCACTGCACGGCCGCGACCCGGTGGTACATCAGGATCAGGGCGCGCGGCCGAAGGCGGTCGACGCCGCGTCCCAGCGCCCGTCGGGCGCCGCGGATGACGGGTGTCAGGCTCGTCCAGCCGGGCATGCTCAACGAGGCGAACGCAGCCGGTCGGGCAGCGCCCCCGGATGGGAGATCTCGATCAGCTCGAAATCGCAGGTCACCACGCCCGCGCCCCCGCCGAGCCATGTCCGGAACCCCGGAGCGGCGAGGTCGACCACCTCGAGCTCCATCGCCCGCTCGACGAAGTCGAGCACGTCGCCCGGCCCCAACCGGTCGCCGGCGTAGCGGGCGATCCAGAGGGCGACCGTGTAGGTGCCCGGCTTGAGGTGCAGCTCCTCGATTCGCACCCGGACGACGGATCGTCCCTCGGGAAGGGTGAACGTCTCCCCCAGGGCGGCCAGGTCCACGTTCACGAGCTTCTGGCCGGCCGGATCGCGAATGCCCAGGGCGATGCTCTGGACCCGACGGGCGCCGACGGCCTCGATCGCGAGCTCGAACTCGGCGGGGCCGTCGGCGTAGAGCTGGCCGGCGGCGCGGGCGTCTCCACTCGTGAAGCGCACTTCGACGACACGCACCTCGCCCGTGCCTTCGCGGGCGGCGCCGGCCACGTCGATCCACTTCCCGGCGGCGGCGAAGGGCGTCTCGGCGCCGAGATACTGGGCCACCACCGTCGCCGTGTCCCCACAGGCGCGGAGGCGGCCGCGATCGAGGAGCACGCTCCGGCCGCACAGGCGCTGCACCGCCTCCAGATTGTGGCTGGCGAACAGGACGGTCCGCGCGTGCGTCCGCGACATGTCGCGCATCCGGCCGAGGCACTTCCGCTGGAAGCTCGCGTCGCCGACGGCGAGCACCTCGTCGACGATCAGGATCTCCGGCTCGAGGTGCGCCGCCACCGCGAAGGCGAGGCGGACGTACATTCCGCTCGAGTACCGCTTGACCGGCGTGTCGATGAACGCGCCGACATCGCTGAACTCGATGATGTGGTCGAGCTGCCGGCGGATGTCGGCCTTCCTCATCCCGAGGATGGCGCCGTTCAGGAAGATGTTGTCGCGACCGCTGAGCTCCGGGTGGAAGCCGGCGCCCACCTCGAGCAGCGAGCCCACGCGTCCCGTGATCAGGCCCCGCCCGCTCGTCGGCTCGGTGATCCGCGACAGGATTTTCAGCAGCGTGGACTTGCCGGCTCCGTTCCGGCCGATGACCCCGACGACCTCGCCGCGGCCCACCGAGAACGTCACGTCGCGAAGAGCCCAGAAGGTGTTCGGCGCGGGCCCGGCCTGCTCCGGGGCGAGCGCCGGCGACGGCCGCGCTCCCTTCCGGCTCCGGGTCCGCCACCTCGAGATCGCCTCCCGCAGCGAGCCGAACCCGAGCTCGCCCAGCCGGTAGGCCTTCGACAGGTTCTCGATCTCGATGACCGTCTCTGTCATGCCGTTTCGACCGGCCCTACAGGGTATCCACCACCGTGCGCTCGGTGCGCTGGAAGATCAGCACGCCGCTGACGAGAATCAGGAGGGTGCTCGCCAGGGACCCGACCAGCGCGCCCGGCAGGACGGCGCCGGCGCCGAGGAGCGCGTGTCGGAACGCCTCGACCACCGGCGCCACCGGGTTCGCGAGGGCGAGCGCGCGATACTCCGGCGGGACCCGGGAGAGCGGGTAGATCACCGGCGTCAGAAACATCCAGAGCAGCAGCAGAAACGGCATCGCGTGCTTGAGGTCTCGGTAGCGGGCCGTGACCGACGAGATCCACAGGCCGACGCCGAGCCCCAGCGCCGCCGCCTCCACTGCCAGGAGCGGCAGCCACAGCGCGCTCCAATGCATCCCGACCCCGCTGCTCGGGGTGACGAGCCTGTATCCCGCCAGCACGACCAGGAACACGCCCAGCTGCAGCCCGAGCGCCACGAGACTCGTCAAGACCGCCGCCAGGGGCACGATCAGCCTCGGAAAGTAGACCTTCCCGAAGAGATCCGCATTCGAGCCGAACGTCGCCGATGTGGCTTGCAAGCTGTGGGAGCACGCGTTCCAGCCCAGAAGGCCGGCGAGATAGAAGAGGACTCTCGGAGCGCCCTCGGTCGGGATCGCCGCCACGCGGCCAAACACCAGGGTGAACACGAGCGCCAGCGCGAGCGGCTGCAGGACGTGCCACGCCGGACCGAGAAGCGTCTGGCGATACCGCGACACGAAGTCGCGTCGGAAGAGCAGGAACAGGAGGTCGCGCCGGTCCCACAGCTCCCCCACGTCGAAACGGAACCAGCTCCGGTTCGGAGCGATCGCGTGCGTGACCGGTGCGGCGGTGCGGGACGTCGCGCTCATGACCGCACCGCCGGCCGATGGCCGACCGCCGGGACGGATGGGTCAGGACGCTCGTCGCCGCCCTTCCTCGCTCGCGCGACGATGATCACGGGGAACTGGGGATCGTCGAACGACAGCTCCTCGTCGCTCAGCTCGTCGGCAGCGAGTCCCTGCAGGAGCGCGGTCGCCGCGAGCACGTTGCCGTGCGCCCCGACCGTGACCGCATCCGGCTGGAAGCACTCGCCGAGCAGTCGCCGGACGGAGAGCTCCGTGAACGCCCGGTGCCACGTCCCCGCCCCCGCATCTCCATGGACCGGGCCGGCGGTTCCCGGCACGCTCAGCAACAGCACTCCGTCCGCCTTCAGGCTCCGGCGGCTGGCGGCGAGCGCGGCCGGGACGTCGTCCGTCAGGTGGAGCGCCTGATCGAGGATCACGCAGTCGAACGTGTCGTCCGGCAGGGCGCCGGCGGCCGCGAGATCGCGCACCCGCGTCACCCTCGCGCTCGGCGTCGCGCCATCCCGCAGGTCACCCGGCACCGCGCCTTCGCCTCCGGATCGGGGGGCGTATTCCCGGGCACCGACCTCGAGCACGCGCCCTCGAACGTCGGCCGCATGGCTGCGAAGAAATCGCTCGGCGTAGAACCGATCGATCGGAAGCCCGCGGCCCCGGCCGAACCGTCCGTCGACGGGCGCCAGTCGGCGCCAGTCGCCCCACTCGACGCCACCCACGCGCGGAGGCCTCGCCTGCTCCCGCGCCACGCCGGACGTGGGCCAGCGAGCGGCCGTCCGGCGAGCCAGCCGGCGCAGGGCCGACCCGCCGATCTGGATCAGGTCGGCCGGCGCGTGACGGACCAGCGACCACAGGCGTGCCGCGGTCGATGGCCCCGTCCGCAGCTCACGGGCCGCGATCTGCGCCAGGCCGCCGTCCGTGAAGGCGCTCAGGCGGTCCCACCCGCGGCGCACACCCGCGTTCCTGGCATGACTCACGTGCGGCCTCGGCCCAGCGCCATGCATGGCCTCCGGCCGGACGCCGCCGTCACGACAGAGGTCGAAAATTCTCTCGAGCCATCGTCCACGACGATCATTTCGTCCGCGGCCGGGCGGAGCTCCCGCGGCGACTCGTCCTCGCGAGCCCACGGGTGGCCGACACGCACCTCGCGCCACCGTGAGCTCAGGGAGGTCCCCGCGGCCTCTGGCCAGGAGTCGAGATCCCCGAGGGGTTCCTCGGGCCGGACCCGCCGCCCCTCGTATCGAACCGGCCCACTCACCACGCGGGGCCAGACCGCTCGCTCATATCCGGCCCAGCACGGCGGACATCCATCGGCGCTGCTCGATCCGTCGGTACAGGGCGTTCGGACCCTCCAGGCGACCCGCCCGAACGGTACTCGGGGACGGTAACTCCGACATCTCCCGACCTCGCCATCGGCGCCGCAGGTCGGGAGGCAGCCCCAGCAGCCCCTTGATGGCCGCCCGCGCCAGCAGGCTATAGAGCTTGATGTCGAACAGCATGACGGGGTCCGCGATCGTCGCGTGGCCGATGCAGCGCAGGCACCAGCCGTAGTTCCCCCACCGGTAGCACTTCCGCATCTGGTAGCTGAAGAAGGCGCCGCGGCTCCACCGAAAGATCCGGGGAGGCAGATCCGTGTTCCGCGCCCTCGCCCGGCTCATGACGGTCTTGAACGAGCTGATCATGCCCTGCGGGCGAGCGCTCATGGCCGTCTCGCTCTGGCGATACTTCACGAGGTACTGACGGACCACGCGAAACTCGGCGCGCTCCGCGATCCTGAGATTCAGGTCCCGGTCTTCGCAGCCCTGGCCGCCATCCTGCTCGGCGCGGGTGAGATAGGGCCCGACTTCCTCGAGGATCCGGGCTCGGATCAGGGGGACGCTGGCGTTGCCGACGAAGTTGCGAAACACCATGGCTTCGCGAACCCAGCCTTCGACGTTGAATTGCGTCGAGTACCCGATCACCCGGCCTTCGTCGTCGATACTGGCGAACCAGCAGTACACCAGCGCGACCGCGTCGCCGCCTGCCCGCATGCAGGCAACCTGCTTCTCCAGCTTCTCGGGATACCAGACGTCATCGGCGTCGGCCGGGGCGATGTACTCTCCCCTGGCCTCGCGGACCGCTGCGTTCCGCGCCGCGCCCACGCCGGCGTTCGCCTGCGTAATGACGCGGAACCTCGGATCGGCCCTCGCGAACTCGGCCGCGATCGCGGGAGTGGAGTCCGTCGATCCGTCATCGACCACCAGGACCTCGATCGAAGGATAGGTCTGGAGCTGGATCGATTCCAGCGTTTGTCGGAGGTGCCGCGCGGCGTTGTAGGCCGGCACGATCACGCTGACCAGGTTCGGAGTCCGAGTCATTTCCAGTCCGCCCCGTCCGTACGGGAGAGCGCCCGCCCGGGCGCACTCGGCCCCCCGAGCTTGGGGCATTGCCTCCATCTGCGTGCCTGCACGAAGGTGCAGCGTCGCCCGGCGCCTTTCCGGGCCCCTGTCCGTAACTTGGCAAGATGCGGGCCATCCCAGGTGGGTCGATAAGGAGGAATTTCGCCTCTCTACCGCGGGCGGCCGACCGTCGGTGGGAACTTCTTTGCCAAAGTGTGAAGAGAACTTCCTATCGCGCTTGGGTGGAGCGACCCCACCGGGGTGCCGCGGTCGCGAGGCCCTAGCCGGCTTACCCCTTGATCCCGGGGGATGGGGCCCGCCGCCGAATCTTCGATTTCGTCGGCATGTGGGCGGACCGTCAGCCGGAGCGCGCCTGTCTGATCCCGCCCAGGCGCTCGGACTCTCCTCCGGCCCCCGACATCCCGGCGCTGGCACGACGGGCGGCGCGGACTACGTCGATCTCATCCAGCGCCGAAGGCCGGCGGACCTGCCCCGATCGAGCAGCCGACGATGCTCGAGCTCGGCGTCGACCTGCGAGCCGCGAAGGTCCTCGGCCCGCTCATCCCGCCGGCGGTGGTGGCGGCTTGGGTGGCCGAGATCGTCTAGGAAAAGCAGGTTCGGTCGGGAGTTGAACCCCCTCACCCACCCCGAATCGATCGGCGGGTAGCGCCGGGCGCTCGGCGGTCGAGGGTTACCGCGCCTCCACCGCCGCCTGCGACGTCAGCACCATTCGAGGTCGGCGAGCTTGGTGCGGATCACGTCCCCGTCCGCCGCGGTCGGACGCAGCTCCAGATATCGCTCGAGGTCCGGCTTGCTCTGACAGCGCTTCGATCCATTCGCCCACCACTCGTAGAGCATCAAGCCCTTGATCCGGTAGGCATCGGCCAGTATGGCGGAGCCGCGGGGGGCGAGCGTGGCCGCGCGGTCCATGGACGCCACGGCGGTGTCCATGAGCTCGTTGGCGAGCCTGTCGTCGTTGAGGGCCATGCGCGCCCCCCGCGCGGCGCTGCTCCACATGAGGCCGTGAAACACCTCGCTGGCGGTGGGGCGAATGGCCGGCGGAACGACCGCCGCGGCCTTCGAGACCTGGGCTCGCGCGATCGCGACCCGACCGAGGAACGCGTCGTATTGGGCGTTCGTGACCCGAAGCCACTGCGCCCGTCTCTCGAACTCCGGGCCGGACGCAATAGGCGTCCGGAGGCTGACGGGAAACTGCGGGGCGAGCTTCTCGACGGCCTCGACGCGTTCGGACAGCCGCGAGCGGCTTCCCCAGAAGAACGTCTCGACGGCGCCGCGCTCGTCGGCTTCGTCGCGTATCGCGCGAAGCATGGCCGACATCTCGCGCGGGTCATACCCGGCGTCGGCCATGAGACGGAGGCCCGCCTTGTCGGCCTCGCGTTCGAGGTCGCGCGGGTACCCGGAGACCATCGCCACGAAGGAGAGATTCAGCCCGAGCCGCAGCAACGGAGGGGCATCCCGCGCAAGATCGTCCGCCGTGTCGGAGTGACCTCGGTTGGCCGGGTCCACGGCCGCCGCCGTCACCTCCAGCAGCTCCAGGAACTCGGCGACGTCCGCCGGGGCGCGGCGGCTCTGGATGGCCCGCGCCTCCCGGGCGTCGTGCCGGTGCGTGACGTGGACGATCTCGTGGGCGAGCACCCCGGCCAGCTGCGCTTCGTTCTCCGCACGCGCGATCATGCCCGTATGGATCACGAGCGTGCCGTGTGACAGGGCCGAGGCATTCAAGCGCGGGTCCTTCCGGACCCGAACCCGCAGGCCTTCGCCCCTCGCATCGCGATACGACGGCGGGGTCAGGCGCTCGGCGATCTTCTCGACGTACTGCTGAAGGGCCGTGTCAGCGTACAGAACCTCGGCCGGGAGGATGCTCTCCTCGGCTACGCTCGCGGCCAGCCACAGGCGCCCGTCGTCCTCTTCCGGAGCGGCGGCGGCCCCGGGCGGACGGATGGGTGGGGCGCTCGGTGAGGTGCAGGCCGTCAGGAGGGCGACACCCGAAAGGACGGCGATCCAATGGATCGCCCTCGGTCGATTCCTTGTGGGGTTCACGCGAAGAGCGGCCCCGCGAGGTCGTGAATCGGGGGGGCCGTTCGCGGCAAGGCCGTCGGGACCGGATTCGAACACCGATGGGGCAGGAGTCGCTTCCCTCGTCCGCGGTGCGTCAGTCGCTGCTCTGTCATCAGGTCGTCGAACGCCGCTCAAGCTGGCCGGCACTGTAGGCTCCCGGCGTGGCGCTTGTCAATCTTTTGAGCGACCAGGGTGTCACGGGCGCGACACATCGTCGCTCTGCGGGATCAGACGAAGGAGCCCGGTCAATCCTTCGCGCCGTCAGCTCCGAGCGGTCGACGGCGCCTCCGTCCCCACGCTCGCGTGCTGGGCTTGCGCCTGGGGCGCCGCCGGTTGACGCCTGGGCGGCCCATGCCCCGCGCTCCACCCGTTGGAGCGGGCCGCGGCGTTGATGTAGGGTCTCTGCGGACGGCGTCACGCTTCGTGATGACAGACGACAGACAGAGCCACCGGCATGTCAGCCTGGCGGGATCCCGGGATCTGTGACCCTCCGCCCTCTCCCGAGAACCGCCGCCTGCCCGACGAGACGCCGGCCGAGTCCGAGCCGCTCGAAGAGCCGGCCTAGGATCGCGCCATGGTGCCGCCCATCTGGCTCGACGCGACCGGCCGGCGCCAACCGACCGAAGCCTGTTGGACCTGTGGGCGCGAGGTGCCGGCACGACAGCGCTTCCAGGCCGCCGATCTCCGGCCTCACGGGTGGGAACCGGGGCACACCCTGTTCATCCCCGGGTGGTGCGGCTGCCGCACCGAGTACCTTCCGCTCCCCGTCGGCCAGGGCTGGTGGCAGCTCGTCCCGATCTGGGACCCGGAGGGAACGTCGAACCCATTGCGGCGGTACGAGCCGGCCGCTCCCGGCTAGGAGCGCTTCGCACGCGCGTCGCCCCCGGTCCGCTGCGGAGACGTCCGGCCCCGGCCGGCGCCGCGTCCAGGTCGGTGAACGAGAGGACGGCCGGCCGGATGCCCCCTACCCGCGGCGCCGCACGTGTTCCGGGATCGACGGCGCGGGGCTCCTTCGCCGACGTCCGGCGAGGCCCGGGCCTTCGCCGTGACTCCCGCATGGGACGATCGCGCGGAGCGATCGACGACCCGTCACCACGCGGTCGATCCTCCGCCGGCACGCATCACGGCGCCGCCTTTTCCGCCACGACGGTGTAGCCGAGCGGGAATCTCCGTGCCGACACGGCGCGAATCCGAGAGCCCAGCCGCGCGTTCGCCAAGGCGACGACGTCGACGAGGCTTCTCAACCCCGGGACTCCCTGCGTCAGCTTCGCCGAGATGTCGATGAGCACGTCGAACGCCCCTCCGTAGGGATCGAGCGCGAGCACCTTCAGACCGTGGTCGGCACACAGCTGACGAAGACGGAACTCGGTGTAGCGGTGATAGTCGTGAGGCTGTTCGTGAATCGGATAGAGAAACGGCACGCCGATGAAGAGCACTCCTCTCGCGCGAAGGGCGCGCGCGCTCTCGGAGACCAGGAGCTCAGGCCGGGGCACGTGCTCGAGCACGTCCGCCAGCACGACGGTGTCCACGCTCATGTCGCGGATGGGGAGAGGCCGCGCGAGATCCGCGAACGTGTCGACGAACATGGAGCCGTGCTCGCTGCTCGGCCAGTCCACCGCGATCACCTGCGTCGCACCGTAAGAACGGTACAGGGCGTACAGCGGGACGGCTCCGCAGCCGAGATCCAGGACCGTGCCCAGCGGGCGCCGACGCATCATGCCGGCGTAGGCGGCGGCGATCAGATCGACGGTCGACCTCGAGCCTCGGGCGACGGCGCGAGTGTCTCGCGAGGCGCGGAGGCCGCGCGCCGACTGGACGAACTTCGTCGGTTGCCACCGCTCGGGATTCCTCATCTCATCGTGAGTAGGATACCCTCCGCCGCACGCTTCCCCAACCCGATGGGACGCGCAGCGCCGACTGCCGCGTCGACGTCCGGAACCGCGGTGACGCTCGACGCGAGTCGATTGGATCCACCAGGCTTCGCAACGGTGGTCTCTCCCCCTGGCGCCATGGTCGGCCGCCCGACTTCGTCCCGCCCGCTCGTCGAACGGGCGGACGCGGCCTACTTCACCTTCTCGATCACGATGTTGTCGGCCTCGTACCTCGCCGAGCTGCTCGCGGCCTCGCCGAAGTGGAAGTAGAGGGTGGGCCGATTCGTGGTGAGGGCGCTCGGCTCCAGGACAGGCCTCCAGCCGCTCAGCACACTGTTGGGGGTCATCACGATGCTGTACTGCTGCGTGCCCTTGTCGACCGTGATGATCACCGTATGGTTCTCCGACTCGCTGTAGGTCCCGATGCTCTCGTACTGCGGAGCGTTCGACGTCCGCAGCTGCACTTGCCCATCGTGGAGCCGCATCGCGGCGAGGGCCTTGAAGTGGTTGTCGCCGAGCCAGATGTCGAGCGGTGAGCCGCTCGCGCTGAGATCGGCGCGCCCGACCCAGATCGCCCGGAGCTTCTGGCCGGCCGGCAGCGCCTCCTCCTTCGACATGAACCCCACGAAGCGCGAGGGCACCGGCACGTTCACGTTCGAGTACCGCACGCTCTTGGAGGCCAGCGCGCCACTGTTCACCACGACGAGCTGCGCGAGGGTGTTGGTCGGATCGGAGACGTAGATCGCGTCGCCCGTGGGAGCCCCCGGCGGAGTCGTATCCGGAAGGGCCCCCAGCGTGTCGGCGTCGAAGTTCGCGCGGAAGAGCGTGCCGGAGGCGCAGCTGGCGAGCGCGAGCGTCGTCAAGACCAAGGCGGCCAAGCGCCTGAATGTGATTCCGAGAGCGACAATGCCACGCGTGCCGGGCCTATTGGGTGTCATGACAGTCCCCTCCCTCGACTTGCGTGCCTGGATGGAAGGTCGGCGCTCGCCACGGCACCGTGCGGACGAGACTCCGAGACAGGCCACCGCCGCGTCCCATCCCGCAGGTGTCGAGCGGAGAGCAGCGGCGAGCAGGAAGCGCTTCTGGTTACGGCACAGCCCGCGGCGCCCAACAGACAGCACATCCGGAGGTACATCCAGTGTGGCGGAGTATAGCCCGCGTGTGAGCGGACCGGCAAGGCGCCGGGCGAATTCAGGTGCGGGCGATTCAGGTTCGCGCCGCATCGGGCTCTGCCGGGCACGAGGCGGCGCGAGCGTTCACCCGCGAGGGCCAACCGACCATCTCACCCAGGCACCGTCATGACATCGTGTCGCGCAGCACGCGTCTTGACGCAGGAGGGTCACGACCCCATCGTCAGCACCGCGACGTCCCGCGATTTCGCCGGCGACTGCCGGTCGACGTCGGTGCGTGGCGCGGGCAAGCTGAAAGTGACAGTCGGCGACAGGAGGCCACCATGACGAGCAACATCCCCCGAGTCAGCGTGGAGGACGCGCGCCGCGACGTCGCAGCCGGGCGTGCGCTCCTCGTGTGCGCATACGACGACGAGCGGTGCCGAAGGGTTGCGCTCGAAGGGTCCATTCCGGCGTCCGCTCTGGCCGCCCGAGCGACCACGCTTCCCAAGGAGCAGCCGATCGTCTTCTACTGCGCCTGACCGGCCGAGGCATCGGCCGCCGGTCAGGCGGCCAGGTATCAGGCCCGAGGATTCCGGAACGTGTCGGCGTTGAAGGGCGGCGTGGAGGCCTGGCAGCAGGCCGGCTATCCGATGGCGGCGTAGCAAGCCCGCTCCGAATCGGACCTCGGCGATCGGGGAGTCGGCGGCTCCGGGGCCATCGCGTGTCCGCCGCCCGGCCTGCAAGCACGGCCATTGAGCCAGGCCGGCCGCGCGTCGTGGTCGGCTCCGGAGCACGGGCGATTCGTGGACGGGCCCTGAGCACGTGTGCCATCGAGCGAGATGTCATGGAGGACGCCGTGACTCTTGAGACCGTGCTCTACGACGTGCGAGACGGCATCGCGCACGTGAGGCTCAACCGGCCGCATCGCCTCAACGCGATGGTCCCCCAGCTCCTGCACGACCTCCGGAGCGCCCTGGCCGCCGCGGCGTCCGACGCCAGCGTCCGGGTGGTCATCCTGTCCGGCGAGGGTCGGGCCTTTTGCGCGGGCGACGACCTGAAGGAGTCCGCCCGCGGCCACGGCGACGCCGGGCAGATACGGGCGTTCGTCCTCGAGATCCAGCAGGTGACGGCCGACATGAAGGAGATGCCGAAGCCGATCATCGGAGCCGTGCACGGCTACGCGGTGGGCGGCGGCTGCGAGCTGGCGCTCGACTGCGACCTGGTGGTGGCGGCGGAGGACGCGGTCTTCGCGTTCCCCGAGACGGGGGTGGGCCTCTTCGTCACCGGCGGCGTGACCCACTTCCTGCCGCGCGCCATCGGACTCCACCGTGCCAAGGAGCTGATCATGACCGGCGAGCGCTTCGACGGCCGGGCCGCCCTCGCGATGGGCCTGGTCAACCGCGCGGTGCCGCCGGCCGAGGTCCGGCATGTCGCGGAGGCGTTGGCCCGGTCGATCATGGCCAAGGCGCCGATCCCGACCGCCATGGCCAAGCAGGCACTCGAGGCCGGCGTCCAGAGCGACCTCGCCACGGCGATGGCGCTCGAGGCGGCCGTGACGGTCACCTGCTTCCTGACCGAGGACGCCCGCGAGGGCGCGCGCGCCTTCGTCGAGAATCGATCTCCCCGCTACCAAGGCCGGTGACGCCCGATGCGCGAGCTCTCGCGCGAGAACCGCTGGCACCCAGCGTGGCGGACGCCCGCCCATGTCGGCGCGTCGGCGCCATGCTGAAGGCTCGGCTACATCGAATGATGGGCGACCTCGGACATGGAGATCCGGGATAGACGGCTGAGGGGGGACGACGCATGCCATGCATCGGGCGGCTCCGTGTTGGCCCGCTCCTGGTCTTGCTGATCCTTGCCGTGGGATCCCCCGCCGCGGGAGAGCGGGTGCGCTTGAACAGCGTGCCCCTGCCCGTCCTGGAAGCGGTCAAGACGCGGTTCAAGGACGCGAGGCTGAACGGCGCCGACAAGGGGGTCCAGGACGGGAGCCCCGTGTACGAGATCGCGATCAAGCATGGGGGCCAGAGCATCGACGTCGTCCTCACGCCGCAGGGGACCATTCTCCTGATCAAGAAGCAGATCGCCGCCGACGACCTGCCCGAGGCGGTGACCCGGGCCCTCGAGCTCACCTACCCCAAGGCGAGATACCAGGAAGTCGAGGAGGTCATCACCGTGCAGGGTCCCCAAGAGACACTCGCTCATTACGAGCTGATGCTCGTCACAGCTCAGCGGAGGACGGTGGAAGTGCAGGTCAGCCCGGACGGCAAGATCACTCACGGCATGAGATAGCGCCGAGTAGCAACCTCGCGCGATCCAATGAACAGCCCACCGGTCTCGCGGCAGGACCCGCGGGGTGTGCCAGGGCTTCCCAGGTTCTGCCTCCGCCGCGACGGCGGACTCTCCCAGTCAGGCGCACGAGGTCAGTGGAGAGGGACGTGGCAGAGCACGACGAAGCGAGCTCGACGATGTTGCCATCGTTGGGGCGCTGGCGTAGCGGCGGCCTAGGGGCTGACCTCCTCCATGTACTCGAACGAGTAGAGGCGCACCTGGAACCGCTGCCCACCTCCCCGGGGCCGGAGTCGGATCGCGAACGGCTCCCAGTCCCGTCCGAGCCAGCGGACCCAGGTCGGCGCCGTGAAGCTCACGATGCGGCCAGAGGCGTCCAGCTCCAGGAGCTGGAGCCAGGCGCTCGCGACGTAGGGCTGGCGCCGCTCGACCAGCCCCTCGGCCCAGACGAAGTCATCCTGCCGGCTGAGCCGCCAATGAATGTCGACCGGCGGCGCCGCCTCGTGGAACGGAAAGTCCGCCGGCCGCGGCATCGGTGCCGACAGCGCGCAACCGGCCACGAGGACGAGCAGCGCCACCTCGCGGAAGATCCGGACCCATCGAGCGGGCACGTCTGCCTCCAGCTCTTCGGACACCTGCCGGCGCGCCGTCTCCCGCCCGCCGGCGGCCCACCCGGCGACCGCGCAAGGACGCCGACGGCGTCGACTGACGATGGGTCATCTGTTCCGAAGCTCGATCGTTCCCCGTTCGCCGGGAGTCGGCCATTCGGCCCGCTCGACGGCCGCTCTCCTACCCGGGCCGTCAGGGTCCGCTCGCACGGCGCCTCGAGTCTCGCGGCGATCAGGTCACCGCGTCCATTTCACCACACTGTGCGGGTCGGTCTCCGCATACCATGACCGGGTCACGAAAGGAGGTCTCCGGTATGTACGGCTGGCGCGGTCGCATCGGCGTGCTCGTTCCCCCCGGCAATCCCACGGTCGAGCCGGAGCTGTACCGAATGGCGCCGCCCGGCGTCTCCATCCACTTCGCGCGCTTCGATCCCGGCGACGACATGCGCGAGCCTGGCGGCGCCGACGGCCTCGAGGAGCGGACGCGGGCGCTCCTCGCGGGGCTGGCCACGCCGGCCCGGGCGCTTGTCGCCGTCAAGCCCCGCGTCGTGGTGCTCGCCCACACCGGCGCGAGCTACGTCAATGGCTTTGCCAACGAGCAGGCCCTGGTCGATCGGCTCGCCGCGCTGTCGGGCACGATCGCCGTCACGGCGGCGCGCGCCATCGGCGGAGCCCTCCAACACCTCGGCGTCAAGCGTCTCGCCCTCGGCACCCCCTATCCCGAGGCGATGAGTGCGCTCGGCCGCGCCTACTGGGAAGCGGCGGGGTTCGAGATCGTCGGCTATCACCGGCTCGCGGGGGTCAGCAACATCTACGCGGAGAGCGAGGAGCGCGCGTACCGGCTGGCGCGCGAGGCCGACGCGCCGGAAGCCGACGGCGTGCTGCTGAGCGGCACCGGCCTGCCTACCGTCGGCGTCCTCGAGCTGCTCGAGCGGGACCTCGGCAAGCCCGTGGTGAGCAGCATGCAGGCCTCGCTGTGGCACGCGCTGCGCCTGGCCGGCGTCCGAGAGTCGATCGCCGGCTTCGGCCGGTTGCTCCGAGACTCCTGAGCGGCGCCCATGACGAAGGCGGTGCTGACGGTCTCGGCGATCTACCAGGGCATTGTCGGGGTCGGGATGATGCTTGTCCCCCGGCAGTTCGGTATCGATGCCGTCCCCGCGGATGCCTCCCCCGCCCTGATCCACTTCCTCCGAATATTCGGCGGCCCGATAGTCGGGATCGCGGTCTTGAATTGGATGGCTCGGAACGCGGGACTCTCCGCGGCGCGAAAGGCGATCGTCGTTGCCAATATCGTGGGGTTTGGGTGCATCACTCTCATCGACGTGTGGGGCGTGTTCACCGGTGGCGCACGCCCGATCGCGAAACTGTTCCTCGTGATTCACTTGCTTTTCACTGTCGCCTTCGTCCTGGCATGGCGAGCCGACGTGCGGGCCTCGCGAGGCTCGGTCGCGCCGTAGCCGGCAACGAGGCGCGTGCGAGCATATGAGGTAGTGTCCTGCTTGGTGTGGGACTTCGCGACCAGCACGCCCGGCCTGAGCCCCTCGACGCCGACGTCACGGCCTGAGAAAGGCCGAAGGCCGAGGCATGTGACCCCGGCCTCCGACGCGACATCGCGCGACACTACGCAACAGGTTCAGCCGACTGTTGCGTAACCCCGCGGCCTCCCCGGGGGAGTCTGAGGGCGAGGCTCGGCTGGCCTCCAGGCGCGCGTCACCTGTGAGAGCGCGTTGTCAGGGTCCCTCGTGCCCGAGGTGGTCAGTCCCGGCCACGGGAGGGTTGGTGATCCGCCTAGACCGGGACAGCCCTCGCCGGTCCTACGGGCGACCGACTTGGCCCCGGATCTCCCCTGACTGGAACGCTTCAGTGTGGACGTTTACGTAGACGACCCCGGCCCGGAGCGCCTCGATGAGAGCCGCGAGATCCCCTTCCGGAAACCCCTGACCGGCCTGGGCCAGCACCTTGGAGGCGTCGATCACATCCGTCACGCTCCCCGCCGGGGACGGGCATGCCGGGGTGCCGGCCGGCGGGTCGGGGAGGTTGGAGCAAAGGAAAACGACGATCCCGCCCGTCGTGTGCAGCTGGCCGAAGTGGAAGTGCGCCTGCGTGACGCTCGTCGTGTCGGGAAAGGCATACGAGAGCGTGTAATCGATCGCCGCGTCGCCGGGACGGATTCGCCCGCGAAACTCGCCGGTCCCCTCGCTGAAGACGGCGCCCCCGACTCCGGCGAGCACCTCCTCGAATCCGGACAAGTCGGCGTGCAGCTGCCTCCCCTGGGCCTGCGCGATCGTGGCCCCGAGCAGCATGGCCAAGCCGATCCCTGTACCACCGATGAACGACCCTGAGCGCCGCATCGTGCTCCCTCCCATTTGAAACGCGCTGCCATGCACCACCGAGCACCCTTACTTGAGAGAACCCGAGGCGGCCTGGGTGGGTTCCTGGGGCGTTTCCTCGATTCCAGGGAGGGCGGCGCCCGTGCCGGGCCGCGCGCGACGTCGTGACGCTCAGACGCTCCTCGGACATGCGCACGCAGCATGACGCTGCAGCGCGGCACGTCTCCGACGACCGGTGGGGCGCCAGGACTGGCACCGGCCTCCGGCGCCGGTCCGGGCAGCGACCGCAACCGCCCGGGGCCGTTGATGTTTCTGGTCGACGAGCAGACCGCTGGGACCTCGGCCCACCACGTTCACGGTATCTCTCAGAATCGGTCCTTTCCGCCGGTCGAGCGTCGAGCTATGCTCGGTTACCCCGATCTCAACACGGGGCGCGTATGACGGCTTCACGGCTCGTCCTCGTGATCACCCTGACCATCGGCCTGCTCCCCGCGCCGCTCGCCGCCGAAGCGCAGCAGCCAGCGGGAAAGGTGTATCGGATCGGGTTCCTCTTCGAGGCTCTTCGGGTCGCCGACATTGTCAGATCCCAGGACAGCCCGTTCTCCCGAGCGCTGAGTGAGCTGGGCTACACGGAGGGCCAGAACCTCCTGGTTGAACTACGCTCCGCGGAGGGGCGGATTGAGCGGATTCCGGAGATAGTCGCGGAGTTTGTCCGCCTCAGGGTCGATGTCATCGTCGTCTCGACCAGCCGAGTCGCTCACCGAGCGAAGCAGGCCACCAGCACGGTGCCGATTGTCATCACGAGTGGCAGCACACTGGCTGAGCTCGGGCTGGTCCAGAGCCTCGCGCGACCGGGCGGCAACGTCACCGGACTCACTGTGGATACAGGTCCGGAGATCGAGGCTAAACGCCTTGAACTGCTCCGAGAGGTCGCTTCGGGGATCTCCCGCGTGGCTTTTGTCGGCAGCAAAGCCGACTGGGAGGGTCCAATGGGGCAAGCCGTACACCACGGGGGTCGGGCCCTCGCGTTGAGGCTCGTCCTCGCAGAGCACCCGGCTTCCGCCAGACGCCCGGACTACGAAGCGGCGTTGGCCGTCGTGACTCGGCAAAGAGCAGACGCCTTGTTCGTGGCATCGGGGGGTCCGGGCTTTGCCCATCGGCAGGTGCTCGTGGAGTTTGCGGCGAAGAATCGGCTTCCGGCTGTGTCCAGCTACCGAGAGTTTCCCGTGGCGGGGGGCCTGATGTCGTATGGGCCGAGTCTTGCCGACCTATACCGCCGGGCGGCCGGGTATGTGGCCAGGATTCTCAAAGGCGCCAAGCCCGCCGACCTCCCCATCGAGCAGCCCACCAAGTTCGAGCTGGTCATCAATCTGAAGACCGCCAAGTCCATCGGCCTCACGATCCCGCCAGCGGTGCTCGCGCGGGCGGACGAGGTCCTCGAGTAGCGAGCATGCTGACCAACCGGAGGGTCGCTCCTGCATCCACACCTGGGACGCTACCTGCGCTTCTACGAGCCTCTGAAATCTGTCGCTTCGAGAATGCTGGTCATGATCAGCATGGGCTGACCTCCCCGACAGTGTGGATAGCGGTCCGAGTCGCGCTGGTTGCCGAGACAGGGGCATGGTTCCTCGGATGACGCCACCGGGCGCCACCACCGTCCGGTGGTGACGCCCAAGTGTGTGGATTCTGTGGATGGTGGAGGGTAAGGGATTCGAACCCTCGACCTCTGGAGTGCGATGCCGATTCATGGGGTTCGCCGCGCGTCTCGCTCTCGCTCACTCCATGTCACTCGGTGTCGCGTAACCCGCTGCCCCGTGGGCAGATTCGATCGCCGATCGCCCTAGCACTCTCTGAGCGCGAGTGCTATGGAGTGATAGGGAGTGAGGGAGATTAGTGGCACCTGTAGTGGCACCTGGCGCGAGAGCGGAGGAGACCAATGGCGCGAAAGCTTCCACAGTACGTGGGACACGTGGCCCGGCACCGGCTCGTTCGATTCCTATGCAATGCGTGTCTCAGGGAACGCTACGGCGAGGTCTCGAAGGTTCCGTGGGAGGTCCCGAGCCGATACGATGGTGATCCCGATCTTCGAGTACGTTGCCTCTGGTGCGGAGACTCTCAGGGCGACGCTCGGAACTGGTTTCGACTCTAGCGTTTGCGGCGGATCCCCCGCTTGGCGAGGTTTCTCGCTCATGCGAGAAACTCCTGGCAGACCGCGGCTCGAACTCTG
>JBIOVM010000150.1:0-8528 GCA_044867785.1 Candidatus Rokuibacteriota bacterium
CGCGATCGCGACGCCGTAGAGCGCGATGAACTGCCAGGGCCCGTCCACCCGGCTCACGAGCGCGGTCCCGAGCGCCATGAGGGCCATGGAGGCGAGGATCACCCGGCGCGGCCCGAACCGATCGACCAGCCCACCGAAGGCGGGCTGGCTCACGGCGCTCACGAGGAGGCTGGCCGTCGCGGCGAGCGCGAGCGTGGAGCGGTCGACCCCGAACTCGCCGAGGATCGGCTTGAAGAGGACTCCGAAGGCGAAGTTGACGCCACTCGCCACGAACAGGACGGCGAAGCCGGCCGCCAGCGCCCGTAGCTGGCCGCCGGAGGCGGTCACCGACCCGTGAAGACCAGGCAGGTCCCGACGGCGTGGGCGTAGAGCTTGCCGGTGGCGTCCGTGAGGCGCGCCTCGGCGGTCGCCACGCGGGTGCCGAGGTGGATCACCCGGCCCTCGGCGCGGAGCCGCCCCGCGGCGATCACGACCGGCCGCACGAAGTTCACCTTGAGCTCGACGGTGGTGTAGCCGCTCCCGGCCGGGAGCTCTGTGTGCACTGCGCACGACAGCGCCGAGTCGAGGAGCGTGGTGATGACGCCGCCGTGCACCGTGCCGACGGGGTTGTAGTGAGACTCGGACGGCTCGCCCTCGAACACGGCCCGCCCCGGATCGACCTCGGTGAGCGCGAAGCCGAGCAGCTGGCACACCGGCGCCGCCGGGAGGCGCCCGTCGCGGATCGCCTCGAGGAAGGGGAGGCCGGCCAGGCGACCGGCCGCCTCCGCGCTCGGAGCCGGATCGTCCCACCGGACGATCCGGCGGCGCTCCTTCTCGGCGTCGGCCGCCAAGGCCACCTCCGTCAGCGGAGGCGGGACTTCCGCTCGGCGTCCGGCGCGAGCGTCATGCCGCGGCCCGGACGGTCGGCGATCGCGATCAGGCCGTCGGCGGGATCGGGGCGAGGGACGACGTGCGCCACCGCCAGCCGATGCTCGCGGAGCTCGAGGGCGATGGGCCTCGGGCCGGGCACGGAACACACGGCGCTGTCGACGGAGACGATCTTCATGCTCAGCTCGCGACTATCGCAGAGGCATTCACACGGGTCAAGGCGGCGGCTGCTCCCGGGGGAAGAGCGCCGTACAATGGCTTCGCCATGCCGGGGCAGACGATGCTCGACAAGGTCTGGGCGCGGCACGTCGTCGCGACGGGCCCGGGCGGCCGGGCGCTCCTCTACGTCGACCGCCATCTCGTCCACGAGGGCTCCTTTCATGCCTTCGAGATGCTTCGCCGGGCGGGCCGCCGGGTGCGGCGACCCGAGCTCACCGTCGCGGTGGCGGACCACTACGTGCCGACCGGCGCGCCGGCCGGCGCCATCGCCGATCCCGAGATCCGGGCGAAGGTCGAGCAGCTGGCGGGCAACGCCTCCGCGTGGGGCATCGCGCTCCTCGGGCCCGGCGATCCCCGGCAGGGGATCGTCCACGTCGTCGGTCCCGAGCAGGGCCTGACGCTGCCGGGCCTCACGATCGTCTGCGGGGACTCGCACACGGCGACCCATGGCGCGCTCGGCGCGCTGGCCTTCGGCATCGGGGCCTCCGAGGTCGAGCACGTGCTCGCGACCCAGACGATCTGGCAGCGGCGTCCGGGCGTCCTGCGAGTGTGGCTCGACGGCCGGCTCGGCTTCGGCGTGGCCGCCAAGGACCTGGCCCTCCATCTGATCGCCGCCATCGGCGCGGCGGGCGGCACCGGGCATGTCCTCGAGTACGCGGGCCCGGGCATCCGCGCGCTCTCGATGGAGGCGAGGATGACCCTCTGCAACATGGCGATCGAGGCCGGCTCGCGGGCGGGGATGGTGGCGCCGGACGAGACGACCTACGCGTATCTCGAGGGCCGGCCCCTCACGCCGCGCGGTGACGCGTGGGAGCGGGCGCTGACCGTCTGGCGGGCCTTGCCGTCGGATCCCGACGCGCGCTTCGACCGGGAGATCGCGCTGGACGCGGCGGCCGTCGTCCCGACGGTGACCTGGGGCACGAGCCCCGAGGAGGCGAGCCCCATCACGGCGCGCGTGCCGGACCCGGCGACGGCGGGGGATCCGGTCCGCCGGGCGAGCCTCGACCGCGCGCTCGCGTACATGGGGCTCGCCCCGGGAACGCCGCTCGAGGCGATCGCGGTCGATCGTGTCTTCATCGGGTCGTGCACGAACAGCCGGCTCGAGGATCTTCGAGCGGCGGCGGCCGTTCTCCGCGGGCGGCGGGCGGTCGTGCCGGCGATGGCGGTGCCCGGATCGGGGCAGGTGCGGCGGGCCGCCGAGGCCGAGGGGCTCGATCGGGTCTTCCGGGATGCCGGCGTCGAGTGGCGCGAGCCCGGATGCTCGATGTGCGTGGCGATGAACGGAGATGCCGCGGGTCCCGGCGAGCGCGTGGCGTCCACCTCCAACCGGAACTTCGAGGGTCGGCAAGGGCCGGGGGCGCGCACGCACCTCATGAGCCCGGCGATGGCGGCCGCCGCGGCCGTCACCGGGCGGCTGACCGACGTGCGGCGGCTCGGTCCGGCGGCCTGAGCCCGAGCGAGCGCGATGGAGCCGTTCACGCGCGTGTCCGCCGTCGCCGCCCCGCTGGACCTGCCCAACGTCGACACCGACCGCATCATCCCGGCCCGGTTCCTCCGGAAGCCGCGCGACGTCGGCTACGGGCAGTTCTGCTTCCACGACATGCGGCGGCGGCCGGACGGCACGGAGGATCCGACCTTCGTGCTGAACCGTTCGGCCTACCGCGACGCGCGGATCCTGGTGGCGGCGGAGAACTTCGGCTGCGGCTCCTCGCGCGAGGGCGCCGTGTGGGCGCTGGCGGGGCGGGGCATGCGCGCCGTGATCGCCCCGAGCTTCGGCGACATCTTCCACGAGAACTGTCTCCGGAACGGGCTCCTGCCGGTGCGGCTGCCGGCGGCGACCGTCGAGGCGCTTCGCCGGGCGCTCCACGGCGCGCCGGGAGCGGCCGTCACGATCGATTTGCCCGCCCAGACGGTCGCCGGGCCGGACGGGACGTCTCACCGGTTCGACATCGACCCGTTCCGGAAGCAGGCCCTCCTGGAGGGGCTCGACGAGGTCGGGCTGACGCTCCGCCGCGCCACGGAGATCGACGCGTTCGAGACGCGTCACGCGGCCGAATGGCCCTGGGCGATGCCGGGACGGCTCTTCGGGTGATCCCACCCGCCACGGGCCGTCGGACGAGCCCCCCCGCGACGTGCCCACGACGATGAGCGGCCATCGGCTCGGACGCTGGCAGCTCCTCGAGTCCCACTGGGCGTTCCGCTCGGGATTCCTCTCGATCCGCCGCGACCGCTGCCGGCTCCCGGACGGCCGGCTCTCGCCCGACATGTACTACATGGAGCTCCGGGATTTCGCGATGACCGTGGCGATCACCCCGTCGGGGGAGGTGCTCCTCTCGCGCGAGTACAAGCACGGCGTCGGGGACGTCGCCCACACGTTGCCGGCGGGATTCGTCGAGCCGGGGGAGACGCCCGCCGCCGCCGCGCGCCGCGAGCTGCGCGAGGAGACGGGCCACGACGGCGAGACCTTCGAGCCGCTCGGTGCACACCTCGTGTTCCCGAGCCTGTCGGGCGCCCGGGGGTACTTCTTCCTCGCGCGCGGCGTGGGCCCGGTGACGGCGCCGCGGCCGGACGAGTTCGAGGAGATCGAGGTGGTGTCGGTGCCGCTCGACGAGCTCCGCCGGGACCTCGGGGCGGCGTCGCCGCGCTACCTGCACGACGTCAGCTCGATGCTGGCGACGGGCCTCGCCGTCGCGCGTCTCGACGGTGCGCCGGGACCGCGACCATCGGCATCTGCACGCTGAAGGAGGGAATCGGGTGACCATGCGGCTGGCGGTAGGCATTCCCCAGACGTGGACGGCCGGCGAGATCGACCGGCCGAAGATCCGGCGGTTCCTCGAGCGCGCCGACGCGCTCGGCTTCGAGAGCGCCTGGGTGGTCGAGCAGGTGCTGGGCGCGATCCCGAGCCTCGACGCCGTCGAGCTCCTCGCGTGGGCCGCCGCGGTGACGGAGCGCATCCGGCTCGGCACGGCCGTCCTGCTCACGCCGCTCCGCAACCCCGTGCACCTGGCGAAGAGCCTGGCGACCGTGGACCAGCTGTCCGGCGGCCGGCTCGAGGTGGGCGTGGGCATGGGCGGCAGCACGAAGGTCTATCCCGCCTTCGGCATCACGCCCGCCCGGCGGGTGGCCCGGTTCAACGAAGGGATCCAGGTGATGCGCGCGCTCTGGACCGAGCCGCGCGTGACGTTCCCCGGAGACTTCTGGCGGCTCGAGGACGTCGCGATGGAGCCCAAGCCCGTCCAGCGTCCGCACCCGCCGCTCTGGCTGGGGGCGCACCACCCCGACGCCCTGCGCCGGGCCGTCAGGTGGAACATTGGGTTCATGGGCGCGGGATCAGCCTCCACGGCCGGGTTCGGGCGCGAGCTGGGCCTCCTGCGGGGCTTCCTGGCCGAAGCGGGCCGCGACCCCGCCGCCGTCGACGTCGGCAAGCGCGTCTACGTCGCCGTCGACCGGGACCGCGAACGGGCCGGGCGCCGGCTCGCCGAGTACTTCGGCGCGTTCTACGAGCGGGCGGAGCTGGCCGCCGAGGTGTCGGTCTGGGGCTCGCCCGACCAGTGCGTCGCCGGGCTCCGCGACGTGGCCGCCGCCGGGGCGCGGCTCCTCGTCCTGAACCCCGTGTTCGACGAGCTCGCGCAGCTCGAGCTCCTGGCGAGCGAGGTCGTCCCCCGACTCTAGCCCGGGTCGTCGCCGGCTCGGCGATCAGGCGGGAGGCGTGTGGCTCCGCACGAACGCCTGTACCCGTCGCCAGGCGTCCGCCGAGTCCTTCGCGAACTCGGTCTGCTTCCGGTCGAAGAAGCTGTGAGGCGCGCCCTCGTACGTGACCGTCTCGTGCTCGACCTTCGCCCGGTCGAGGGCCGCGTCGAACTCGGCGATCGCGCTCGGCGGAATTCCGGGATCCGCGCCCCCGTAGATCGCCAGCACGTGGCTTCGGAAGCGCGGGACGGCGTCGACGGGCTTCGGGCGGTCGGGCCAGCGCGGGAGACCCAGCGGCCAGCCGTAGAAGCCGATCACGCCCGCGTAGCCGAGGCCGCTGGCCGCCTGGAGGAAGGAGAGCGCGCCGCCGAAGCAGAAGCCGACCGAGAAGAGCGCGCGGACCTGGCCGCCCTCCGTCGAGCGGAGGTAGGCGACGGCCGCGGCGACGTCCGCCTGGAGCGTGGCGGGGGTCGTCTGGCCCACGTGCGGGAGATACTCGAAGGCATCGCTCCGGTCCCCGGTCCGGTCGGTCCGGCCGAAGAAGTCGATCGCCACCGAGTCGACGCCGATCTCCGCGAAGCGGAGCGCCAGCTCCTTGTAGTACTGGTGGAGGCCGCGGACGTCGGGCAGCACGACCATGCCGGCGCCCGTCGGCCGGGTCGCCCGCACGCCGTAGGCGGCGAAGCGCGTGCCGTCGGCAGACTGGAGCGTGAAGTCACGAGCGTCCGTCGCCCCGCCGGCGATCGGGGTGATGGGCGGTCTGGAATCGTGGTCGAAGCACATGGGCGCCTCCTCGGCGCGACGATCGCGCCGCGTTTCCTGGTACCACCGGGTCCGGAAGGTCGTCAAGCGGGACCCGGTGACACGGTCGGCGGATGCTACGATCGGTCGCCGTCGCGCCTCCACGTCAACCCGTCGTCCGGAGGGCTTTCGCATGAACGTCGAGCGCAAGATTGCCGCGAAAGGATTCGCGCTCCCCGCGCCGCTCAAGGTGCCGGCGGGAGTCCGGGTGCCGTTCTCGTGGATCCGGGTCCGAGGCGACCGGGCCTACATCGCCGGGCACGGGCCCCAGCACCCGGACGGCAGCCTCGCCGGCCCCTTCGGGAAGGTGGGCGCCGAGGTGACGCCGGAGCAGGCGTACGAGTCCGCGCGCCTCACGGCCCTCGCCATCCTGGGAAGCCTTCAGCGCGAGCTGGGCGATCTGGACCGCGTGACCGCCTGGCTCCGCGTCTTCGGGATGGTCAACTCGGCGCCGGGGTTCCGCCAGCAGCCCGGGGTGATCAACGGCTTCTCCGACCTGATCCTCGATCTGTACGGCGAGGAGGCCGGGCAGCACGTGCGGTCGGCCGTCGGCCTGGCCGAGCTGCCGTTCGGGATCCCGGTGGAGATCGAGGCCGAGGTCGAGATCCGAGCCTGACGGCGCTCAGGCGAGGCGCAAGGCGGCCTCCGTGGCGAGCTTGTCGGCGCGAGCGTTGTAGGCGGCGTACTCGTTCCGGCCGGCGAAGGTCGACTCGTGGCCGCGCTGGTGACGGAACGTCACGCGCAGGCGCGCCGCCTCGATGTGGCGCCGGCAGGACTCTACCACCTCGGCCACGATCGGGTTCTTCGCCTTCCACCGCCCTTCGAGCCAGGCGCCGACGCCTTCGTAGTCGTGGACGACGGTGACGGCCGAGCCGGGCGGGACCTGCCGGACGGCGGCGTGGAGCCCGCCCAGCTCCGCCAGGATGTTCTGCAGCGCGTTGATGGCCGCGGTGATCCTCGAGCGCGTGTCGAGGCTCGAGATGCCGGCGCCGCCGAAGACGTCGTAGACGGTGGTGGCGATCTCGCGCACCGACGCCGGCCCGGCCGCGTCCTGCTCGACCAGCACGACCCCGATGCCGCCCATGGCGTTGCCGTCGACGAACGCGAAGAGTCCGGGCTCGAGCCGGATGCCGTCGCCGCGGAGCATCGCTTCCGCGACCGCGCGGCTCGACACCCCCTGATAGCGGGCCCCGGCCACCCCGGACACGGCGGCCCGGCATTCCTCCCACGTGTCGTAGATCCCGCTGATCGACGGGGGCGCCGTGACGACGTAGACCTTGCGCGGGCGCTCGCCGGCCCTCACGGGCGACGCCGTGTCACGAGGCGGCCGGGTGCGGCGCCGCGCCCGCCTCCGCCGCGCCGGCGTCGATCTGGTCGAGGAACTCCTGCACCGCCTTCGTGAAGGCCTCGGGCCGGTCCAGCACGAGATGGTGGTACGCGTCCGGCACCTCGACGAGCCGCGCTCCCCGGATCTCCCGGACGAGCCCTTCCGCCATCGGGCGGGGGAGGATCGGGCTGCGCTCACCGCGGACGACGAGGGTCGGCGCCGCGATCCGGGAGAGGAGCGGCCAGCCGTCCACCGGCTCACGGGCGGCGTAGCACGCCGGGTCGAACCGCAGGCTCACGGCGCCGTCGCGCCGAGACACGCTCGCCCTCGCCAGGTGGGCCAGGAGGTGCGGATCGGCGATCGTGTCGGGCGGGAGCAGCCGGAACGCGGCGACGGCCGCCTCGACCGTCGGATGCCGCCGCGGCGGGCGTACCCCGCGTGCCTTCATCTGGGCCAGCCGCTCGGCCGGGATCGTCGGGCGCGAATCCACGATGACGAGCGCGCGCACGCGCGCCGGATGCCACGCGGCGGTCGCGATCGCGTTGTGGCCGCCCATCGAGTGGCCGACCAGGACGGCGTGTGCCCAGCCGAGCGCGTCGAGGACGCCGAGCAGATCGGCGGCGAAATCCTGGGTCGCGTACGCGGGGGGATGCGCCCACTCGCTCTCCCCGTGTCCCCGCTGATCGAGGGCGACCACGTGCCGTCTCCCCGAGAGGCCGAGAGCGACGGCGTCGAACCAGTGGGCGTGCGCCGCCCCTCCGTGAAGCAAGAGGACGCCCGAGCGAGCCGGGCCGCCCCACTCGAGCCCGTGCAGCCCGAGGCCTCGGACGTCCAGCCGCCGGCTCCGAGCCGACTCGCACGCGAAGGCGCCGCTCACGGCGCCATCTTAGCGTACGGGGTCGGACCCTAACGTTTGACTTCGCGAGATGGGGCGGGAGCCTCGCGCCCCCGCCCCTTACACGGCCGCGTTCAGCGGCGGTTCAGCTCGCGGACGAAGATCCGGTCCGCGATCACCCGGTCCGCCTTGATCGTGTCGGCGTAGAGGACCGACGCGACCACGGTCGGCGCCTTGACGTCGACCGCGGAGCGGTCGATCCGCACCTCGCCGGACGGATAGACCGTGCCCTGGACGACGGGCGCCTCGATCTTGTTGGCGTAGATGGTATGGGCGCGGACCTCGTTCGCGACGATGTCCTCCGCCTGGTACGTCTGCGCGTTGCTGGGGACGACTACGGTGGCGGGTTGCGGCGCCTGCTGGACGACCACCGACGTGCCGGGCGCGACCACGACCGGGGCCGGCGCCGGCTGGACCACCACCGGCGTTCCGGGCGGGACCACGACCGGCGCGGGCGCCGGCGCCTGAACGACCGCGGTTCCGGTGGATGGCGTGGCGAAGCCCTGATCGCCCGGGCGAGTGCCCTGGGGACCGCTCGCGCAGCCCGCGATCAGCGGGGCGACGACGGCCGCATACCATGCGATGCGTGCTCTCATCTCGAACCTCCCGAATTCGGCTGACCGGTCGCGAATCTCGGACGTCTCGTGACCGGTCGGCCGGGCATTCCTCGTTGCTGGTCTAGCCTCAGCTGCCCGCACTGGAAGCAGCAAAGGAGGTGCCATGGTGGGT
>JBIOVM010000151.1:0-47566 GCA_044867785.1 Candidatus Rokuibacteriota bacterium
AAGTCTGACCCCGATGACCTGGCTCACGGAGGCCGAGCGCGACCCGAGGCCGGCGGGCGACCGCCTGGCCGCGCTCTGGGCGGAGCCCGGAATCCTCGGCCTGCCGGGCGCGCACGATCCGCTCGCCGCCCTGCTGGCCCGCCGTGCGGGGTTTCGGGCCCTCTACGTCTCGGGCGCCGGGGTGTCGGCGAGCCTGGCCTTGCCCGATCTGGGCGTCCTCACGCTCGACGAGCTGACCCGCGCCACCCGGGCGATCGTCCGCGCGGCGGGGCTGCCCGTCCTCGTCGACGGCGACACCGGCTACGGCGAGGTGCTCAACGTGATGCGCCTCGTGCGCGAGCTGGAGGACGCGGGCGCCGCGGCGGTCCAGCTCGAGGACCAGGTGATGCCGAAGAAGTGCGGGCACCTCTCCGACAAGCGCCTGGTCCCGCCGGAGGAGATGGCGCGCAAGGTCGCGGCGGCGGCGCGGGCGGCGCGCCACCTCCGCATCGTCGCGCGGACCGACGCGGTCGAGCTCGAAGGCCTCGACAAGGCGATCGGGCGCGCGCAGCTCTACCGGGAGGCCGGCGCCCACGTGATCTTCCCCGAGGCCCTCCGGACCGCCGACGAGCTGCGCGCCTTCGTCGACGCCGTGCCGGGGCCGCTGCTCGCGAACATGACGGACTTCGGCCGGACACCGCTGTTGCCCGCCGACGAGCTGGCGCGCCTCGGATACAAGCTGGTGATCTGGCCGGTCTCGGCGCTCCGCGTGGCCGCCGGCGCCATGGCCGCCTTCTATGCGGATCTGGCGAGGACCGGCACGCAGGCGGGGTGGGTCGATCGGATGCAGACCCGCCGGGAGCTCTACCAGCTCATCCGCTATCACGAGCACGAGGCGCTCGACGACAGCATCGCCCGGAGCGTCCTCCCCGACGAGCGGATGGGCGAGGCCCCGCGCAAGCCCGGCGACCGTGGAGGTCCATAGGGTCCGGGTCCACCCGGCGGCCGCCCGACTCCCCCGGGAGGCCCAGCTCGCCTGGAAGCTCGCCGCCTTCGCCGTCGGCGTCCCGTCGCTCGGCGTGGACCCCGACGTGGCCGACATGGTTGCGTGCCGCGTCGTGGACAACGCGGCGGTCGCGCTGGCGGCCATCGACCGGCGGCCGGTCGCCGTGGCGCGCGCGATGGCCCTCGCCCACCCGCGGGCCGGCGGGGCCACCCTCGTCGGCCTGCCGGCGACGACCACCGTCGCCGCCGAGTGGGCGGCGTGGGCGAACGGCACCGCGGTCCGCGAGCTGGACTTCCACGACACCTTCCTGGCCGCGGACTACGCGCATCCGGCCGACAGCATCCCGCCGCTGGTCGCCGTCGCGCAGCAGACGGGCGCCTCCGGGGCGCGGCTGCTCGCGGCCATCGCCGCCGCCTACGAGGTCCACATGAGCCTCGTCCGATCGATCTGCCTGCACGCTCACAAGAAGGATCACGTCGCCCACCTGGCGCCCGCAGTCGCGGCCGGGCTCGGCGCGCTGCTGGGCCTCGACACCGCCGTGGTCTACCAGGCGGTCAACCAGGCGGTGCATCTCGCCTTCTCCACGCGCCAGTCCCGGAAGGGCGACATCACCTCGTGGAAGGCGTCGGCTCCCGCGTGGACGGGGAAGCTCGCGATCGAGTCGGTGGACCGCGCGATGCGGGGGGAGGGCGCGCCGAACCCGATCTACGAAGGCGAGGACGGGGTGATTGCCTGGATGCTGGCGGGCCCGGACGCCGAGTACGCCGTCCGCCTCCCCGCGCCCGGCGAGCGGCCCCGCGGGATCCTCGAGACCTACCCCAAGGAGCACTCCGCCGAGTACCAGGCCCAGGCCCTGATCGACCTCGCGTTCGACCTCGGGCGGCGGCTCGGCGCGCGGGACCTCGGCCGCGTGCGGGAGATCGTCGTCCACACGAGCCACCACACGCACACGGTCATCGGCTCCGGCTCCGATGACCCCGAGAAGTACGACCCGGACGCCTCGCGCGAGACGCTGGACCACTCGATCATGTACATCCTCGCCGTCGCTCTGGAGGATGGCCGCTGGCACCACGTCGACTCCTACGCGGCCGAGCGCGCTCACCGGCCGTCCACGGTCGCCCTCTGGCGCAAAATCCGCACGGTGGAGGCCTCGGAGTGGACCGAGCGCTATCACGATCCGGACCCTGCGCGGAAGGCCTTCGGGGGACGCGTCGAGGTCCGGCTCGACGACGGCCGGGTCGTCGTCGAGGAAGGGCTCGTCGCCGACGCGCACCCGAACGGGCGGCGACCGTGGCGCTGGGCCGACTACGTCGAGAAGCTCGAGCGGCTCACCGCCGGCCGGCTGCCCGCGGACGAGCGCCGGCGCTTCGTGGCCCTCGCGGCGCGCCTCGGTCGGCTCGACCCCGAGGAGGTGCGGCGCCTGAACCCGGTCTTGCCCCCGGGCGCCGTCGCGCCGGACCGCGCAGACGGCCGCGGCATCTTCTAGACGCACGCCCCTGCGGTAGAATGGGGCCCACGACAGGGCCACCGCTTCGAGGCCACCTCTCCACCGACAAAGGGGTCTGCCGATGAGACACCGGATGATCGCCCTCCTCACGCTCGCGGCGCTCGTGCCGATCCTGGCGCTCGCGGCCGAGCCCATCAAGCTCATGGTCCCCGCCAACCCGGGCGGGGGCTGGGACGCGACCGGCCGTTCCGTCCTCGCGGCGCTGGAGGCCGAGGGCATCCACAAGGACGGGGCCCAGGTCACGAACAAGGGGGGCGCGGGCGGCACGATCGGCCTCGCGGAGTTCGTGAGCACGATGAAGGGCAACGATCACGCCATGATGGTGATGGGCGTCATCATGGTCGGCGGCATCCTGACCAACAAGACGCCGGTGACGCTCGAGCAGGTCACGCCCCTCGCCCGCCTCACCATCGAGTACAACGCCATCGCCGTCGCGCCGAGCTCGCCCTTCAAGACGGTGAAGGACCTGACCGACGCGCTCAAGGCGGACCCGGGCAAGGTGGCGGTGGGCGGCGGCTCGGCGGGCGGCGTCGACCACATCACGCTCGCGCTCATCGGTCAGGCGGTCGGCGTGCCGGCGGCGAAGCTCAATTACGTCGCGTACCAGGGCGGCGGCGAGATGATCGCGGCCGTGGCCGGGGGCAAGCTCGCCGCGGCGATCTCCGGGGCGTCGGAGTTCAAGCAGTACGTCGACACCGGGCGGCTGCGCCTGCTCGCGGTCTCGTCCGAGGCGCGTCTGCCCGGCGTGAACGCGCCGACGCTCAAGGAGTCCGGCGTCAACGTGGTCATCGGCAACTGGCGCGGCCTGGTCGGACCGCCGGGCATGTCGGCGGCGGGCCGGGCCTCCATGGTCGGGATGCTGGACAAGATGTCGAAGTCGAAGACCTGGCAGGACACGCTCAAGAAGCAGGGCTGGGACGACGCCTACCTCTCCGGCGACGCCTTCGGCGGGTTCCTGAAGGAAGAGAACACGCGGATCGCCACGGTGCTGAAGGAGGTCGGGCTGGTCAAGTAGTCGTTGGCTCGTCCGGCGCGGAGGCCGACCCGGTGAGCGATCCCGGATCGGCGTCCGCGCCGGCCGCGCGCCCCTGGGGGCTCGGGGTCGCCGTCGTTGTCTTCGGCTTGGTCTGGATCTACGGCGCGCTCACGCTGCCGCACGCCGTCACCTACGCCGTCGTCGGCCCCGGCCTCTTTCCCGCGCTCATCGGGGCCGGGCTCGTCGCCCTGGGCGCGCTGCTCCTCGTCGCCGTCGCCCGCGGCGAGCGCTTCGAGCCGCAGGAGGCCGAGGATGCCGACGCGAGCCGTCGCCCGTCCATGGCCGCCTTCTGGACGACCGTGGTCGCGGGGGCGGTCTCGATCGTCGCCGTCCGTCCCCTCGGCTTTCCGGTGGCGGCGGCCCTCACGTTCGCCCTGACGGCCCGGGCCTTCGGGTCTCGCCGCCTTCCCGTCGACCTCATCGTCGGATTCCTGCTCGGCGTGGCCTGCTGGCTCCTCTTCTCGCGCCTCCTGGGCCTGTCGCTCCCCGGCTTCCCGCCTCTCGGCATCTGAAGCGTGGACGCGCTCGCGCAGCTGGCCCACGGCTTCGCGGTGGCGCTCACGCCGCTCAACCTCTTCTGGGCGCTCGTCGGGTCGCTCCTCGGCACCGCGATCGGCGTGCTCCCGGGCATCGGCCCCGCGCTGACGATCGCGCTCCTCCTCCCGGTCACGGTGAAGATGAACCCGACCGGCGCGTTCATCATGTTCGCCGCCATCCTCTACGGCGCGATGTACGGCGGATCGACGACGTCCATCCTCCTGAACACCCCCGGCGAGAGCGGCGCGATCATGACGGCGCTCGAAGGCAACCGCATGGCGCGGCGTGGCCGAGGGGCGGCCGCACTCGCCACCGCGGCGATCGGCTCGTTCGTCGCCGGGACGCTGGCGACGGTCGTGCTGACGTTCTCGGCGCCCGTGGTGGCCGAGCTGGCGTTCGTCTTCGGGCCCGCCGACTACTTCGCGCTCATGATGCTCGCCTTCACGTCGGTCTCGTGCATCCTCGGCGCCTCCCGCGTCCGCGGCTTCACCTCGCTCTTCGCCGGCCTGGCGCTCGGCGTCATGGGGATCGACCAGCAAACGGGCCAGGCGCGCCTGACGTTCGGATCGCCCGAGCTCCTGGACGGGATGGAGCTGGTCGTCGTGATGGTCGGGCTCTTCGCGGTCGGCGAGACGATCTACGTGGCGAGCCGCTACGGGGGCGGCGGGATCCGGCTCAACCCTTTGGCCGGCGGGCTCTGGATGACGCGCGACGACTGGCGGCGCTCGTGGAAGCCGTGGCTCCGGGGGACGGCCCTCGGCTTCCCGATCGGCGCCTTGCCGGCCGGCGGCTCCGAGATCCCGACCTTCCTCTCGTACATGATCGAGCGCCGCCTGTCGCCGCGGCGTGCGGAGTTCGGCCGGGAGGGCGCGATCGAGGGCGTCGCCGGACCCGAGGCGGCCAACAACGCGGCGGCGGCCGGGATCCTGGTGCCCCTCCTGACGCTGGGCCTTCCGACGTCAGCCACCGCGGCGATCCTGCTCGCGGCCTTCCAGAACTACGGCCTCCAGCCGGGCCCCTTCCTCTTCCTCAACAATCCCGACCTCGTGTGGGGGCTCATCGCGTCGCTCTACGTCGGCAACGTCCTCCTGCTCGTGCTGAATCTGCCCCTCGTGGGCCTGTGGGTGCGCCTGCTCCTGATCCCCCGCCCCTGGCTCTACGGCGGGATCATGGTTTTCGGCGTCGTCGGCGTCTACGGGCTCGGCCGGTCCGAGCTCGACCTGGCCCTCATGCTCCTGGTGGGGCTGGTCGGGTACGCCATGCGGGTCTACGACTTCCCCATCGCTCCCGCCCTGCTCGGGATGATCCTCGGCCCGATGGCCGAGACCCAGCTGCGGCGGGCGCTCGCGATCGGGCAAGGCTCACCGGCTGTGCTCGTCGAGTCGCCGCTCTCGGCCACGCTCCTGGTCCTGGCCAGCCTCGTGCTGCTGCTCCCGGCGCTGCTCCGGCGCCTGCGCCCCGCGTGAGCTCCCCGGCCTCGCCGGTCGCCTACTTCTCGAAGGAGTTCGGGCTCCACGAGGAGTTCCCCTCCTACTCGGGCGGCCTGGGAGTCCTGGCGGGCGACTTCCTGAAGGGCGCCCACGACCTGGGGCTCCCGCTCGTGGGTGTCGGTCTGCGCTGGGCCGAGGGCTACACGACGCAGCGGCTCGACGCGGCATCGGAGCTGGTGGACGAGTGGCACGAGCACCGCCCGGACTTCCTCGAAGACACCGGTGTGCGCGTCACGGTTCGCGTCGCCCGCCGCAGCGTCGAGTGCCGCGTGTGGCGGGTGGGCCGTTACGCGATCGTCCCGCTCTACCTCCTCGAGCCGGTGGACGCGCGCGACCAGTGGATCACCCGCCGGCTCTACGATCCGCGGCCCGACTGCCGCATCGCCCAGGAGATGCTCCTCGGGATCGGGGGGGCGCGCGCGCTGAGGCAGCTCCATCCGGACGTGCGCGCCTATCACTTCAACGAGGGCCACGCCGTGTTCGCGGGCGTGGAGCTGATCGCCGCCACGATGGAGACGGGGGCGACGTTCGAGGCGGCGTGGCAGGCGGCGCGGGCGCGGATCGTCTTCACCACGCATACGCCGGTCCCGGCCGGAAACGAGATCCATCCCCTGGGCGACATCCTCCGGCTCGGCGCGGGATGCGAGCTGGTGGCGAGCGAGCTGCGGCAGCTGGGCGACGACCCGTTCAACATGACCGCGGCCGGACTCCGGCTGGCGCGCCGCGCCAACGCTGTGTCCCAGCTGCACGGCCGGACCGCCCGGGACATGTGGGCGGAGGTGCGCGACGCGGCGCCGATCATCGGCATCACGAACGGCGTGCACGTCCCGACGTGGCAGGACGCCCGCATTCCCGCCGCGCTCCCGAGCGACGGGTCTCTCGAGACGGCACACCGAGCCCTCAAGGCCGAGCTCCTGGCTGAGATCGAGCGGCGCACCGGGACCCGACTCGATGCCGACGTCCTGACGGTCGCCGTGGCGCGGCGGGCGGCGACCTACAAGCGCCCCGACCTGGTGCTCCGGGACGTGGCCCGTGTCGGCCGGCTTCTCAAGGGCCGCCAGCTCCAGCTGATCTTCGCGGGCAAGGCGCACCCGGCCGACCGGGCCGGCAAGGCGATGGTGACGCGCCTGGTCGGGACGATCCGCCAGTGGCCGGACTCGGCGGTGTTTCTCGAGAACTACGACATGGGGCTGGCCCGGCTCCTCACCCGCGGCGCGGACGTGTGGCTCAACACGCCGCGCCGGCCGCTCGAAGCCAGCGGCACGTCCGGCATGAAGGCCGCGCTCAACGGCGTGCTCCACTGCTCGACCCTCGACGGCTGGTGGCCCGAGGGATGCGAGCACGGCGTGACCGGCTGGGCGATCGGCGACGGCACCGAAGGCGACCGCCCCGAGGAGCACGACGCGCGCGATCACGCCGCGCTCCTCGGGGTGCTGGAGGACGAGATCGTGCCCGCCTACGCGGACCGTGGCCGCTGGCTCGGGATGATGCGCGCCTCTGTGGGCATGGCGGCCGAGCGCTTCTCGGCCGAGCGCATGGTGCGGGAGTACTTCGACCGCCTGTACGGGGCTGCCTGAACCGTCCGGTGGCGCGGAGCGAGGCCGAGCAGGCGCTCCGGGAGGTTTTTCGGTTCGACGCCGCGGACCTCGCCGCGAACCGCACCGGACGCCTGTCGGCGCGTCAGGCGGCGCTCCTCCGCGCCCGCCGGGCCGGCATGCGACTCTCGCTCGCCGTCTTCGCGGTCGTCATGCTCGGATCGGTAGGCCTGCTGGCCTTTTTCAACCGGCGCCTGGACACGCCGGGAGGCTGGTCGAGCGGCCTCGGGATGGCCGCGATCGTCGCGGTGGCCGTGATCGCGCTCGGCTGCCTCGTGAGCCGCGGCCACCTGGTGGCGGCGCGCTCCCGGCAGGTCGAGGTCGCGCACGGCCCGGTCGAGGTGCTGTCCGACACCGACGACGACTGCCGGGTCCGGATCGGCCCGACGCCGCTCAGGCTGGCGACCCCGGCGCATCTCGAGGCATTCCGGCCCGCGATCGAGTACCGCGTGCACTACATCGCAGGACCGGTCGCCTTCGTGCTGTCGGCCGAGACGCTGTGGGAGCGGGGCGCGACGGAGCCGGACGCCGACGGTGCCGGAGACTCGGTCCCGCAGACCGTCGAAGACTCCCGCGTGATCCTCAGGCGCGCGTTCGTGATCGTCCTGGTCCTGGGGGCGCTGGCGCTCGGCGTCCCGGTCGCCGGCGTCCTGGTCGAAAGCCTGCCGCCCGGGCTTCGCCCCGCGGCGTGGGCCGGTCTCCTGGCCATCGCGATCGGGTTCGCGTGGCTCGCGATCGCCTGGCTGCAGCCCCGGCAGCGACCGGGCCCGTGATCGGGACGTCGTGGTTCGACTCGACGCTCGCCTCGCGAGGCGCCGCTACCGAACGATCTCGTCCGCCTGCGCCAGCACCGACGCCGGGATGGTGAGGCCGAGCGCCTGGGCCGTCTTCAAGTTGAGAACGAGCTCGAGCTTCGTCGGCAGCTCGACCGGGGGGTCGCCGGGCTTCGCGCCCTTGAGGATCCGGTCGACGTAGTCATCGGCGCCGGCCCGTGAACGCGAACGTGATGTCCGGGACGTGCGGGCGCGCCGTCACCTCGACGAAGCCGGCCTCCGACATGGCGCGCGTGACGTCGTCGACGGCGTGAGGATGCGTGGAGGCCGAGATGGCCAGGTTGGCGAAGTACCAGAGCGCCGCATTCCTCGGCCCGGGACGGTCGCCGTGGAGGGCGAAGTCGTGGACGATGAGACCTCCCCCCGGCGGGAGGTAGGCGCAAGCCTTGGCCATCAGGTCCTTCAGGACCGACGGGCCATAGGAGCTGATCACGTAGGAGAGCAGGATCAGGTCGGCGCCGGAAGGCCAGGTCCCGGCGACGACATCCCCCTCCACGCAGCGAATCCGGTCGGCGAGCCCCGCCTCCGCCACGATCTTCCGGGCGACCGCGACGACCGAGGGATGGTCGACGACGATGGCTGACAGCCGGTGCCGGCGGACCATCTCGATCGAGAACGCGCCCGAGCCGCCGCCGAGATCCAGGAGACCCGTGTACGGCGCGGCGTCGAGACTCCGGGCGAGGAGGTACGCGGGCCCGGACGAGCCCGCATGCTGGCCCCGGATGAACTCCTCCGCCCGGGCGGGATCCTCGAGGAACCGGGCGTACGTCGCGCCCACGGCGGCGCCGCGCAGGGCGGCCCGCGCGGCAGGAATCTGCGGATACAGGGTCACCGCGATCTGCCGGAGGTAATAGTCTCCGACGTACCCGCGCGCGTGGCGGACGAGATAGCGCTCGGCGCCCGCGCTGTTCCGGTAGCGGTCCCCGTCTCGCATGAGAAGCTCGGTCGCCACGCAGGCTTCGAGCAGAGCGCGGAGCGGGCGTGGCTCGATCCCCAGTCGCGATGCGAGGGCGTCGAGCGTCTCCGGGCCCGCGGCCAGCTCGGTGAAGAGACCAATCTCGAGCGCCGCGAACAGGGCCTGCGAGCCCATGAATCCGTACGCCACGGACGACACCGCGGTGATGCCGTCGTCGCGGCGCGCGTCGGGGGTTCCAGCGGGCACGTCGGCGGTCGAGCCTTCCACGGCGCGAGGGTAGATGGCCAGATCCGTGGCGTCAACCGCGGACAGGCCGCGCCGCGACGACGGCGGTCTCAGTGCCGCGACGCCATCTCCCCCCAGCACGCCTCGACGCGCGCGAGGGCGGCCGGCGAGAGCGGTCCCTTGCCGATCGCCGCCGCCGCCGTTTCGAGGTGCTCCTCGCTCGAGTATCCGAGGAGCACCGTCGACACCGCGCTGGAGGCCAGCGGAAAGCGGAGCGCCGCCTCGACCAGGCTCGCGGCATGGCCCTCCCTCACCAGGACCTGCAGCGCCCGGGTGCGCTCGACGTCGGTGGCGTAGTCGGGACCCGAGGCGATCGGGTCGACGTTCGACCCGGCGATCGGGTGGCGTGCAAGCTGGCCCGAGAGCGCCCCCGCCGCGAGAACCCTGATCACGACCACCCCGACCCCGTGCACCTGGGCCGGCGCCAAGAGGCGGTCGAGGTCCTGGGTCGGGAAGCCGCGCGGCACCGCATAGCCGGCGCTGGGGTTCAGCAGGTTGAACGGGACCTGCGCCGTGTCCACCGCGCCGGAACCGACGATTCGATGGACGGCCGGCGTCTCACCGATCGCCGTCATCCCCACGAAGCCGACCTTGCCGGCCCGCCGGAGCGCCTCGAACGCGGGAAGGATCTGCTCGAGTACCTCCGTCGTCCCCGGCTGCCCGTCGCCCCGGACCCTGCGGATCGGATCGTGGAGCTGCAGCAGATCGACCCGATCGCGCCGGAGCCGCCGGAGGCTCGTCTCGAGCGAGCGCGTGACGGTCGTTGTCGGGTCGGCGAGCCCGTCCGGGCCCAGGCGAACCTTGGTCGCGACGAGACAGGTCGGCCGGAGCGCCTGAAGCGCTTGGCCGAGGTGCTCCTCCGATACACCGTCGCCGTAGGCCGGCGCGGTGTCGAAGAAGTTCACGCCGAGCTCGAGCGCACGGGCCACGGCCCGCTCACGCTCGACCGGGGTCCCACGGATCATGAGGCCGCCGATGTTGCCGCACCCGAACCCGAGCGCCGACACCCGGAGGCCGCTGCGTCCCAGCACGCGATACTCCATCTGCATCCCTCCCGTGACATGACTTCCCGTTCGGCCGGCGCCGCCGCCGAGCCTACCCCGAAACGATCGAGCTCTCGAGCCGCGCGAGCTGCTCGCACGTGCCGAGCGCCGGCAGACGGTCTCCGGCCTGGAGCGTGAGGCGTCGTGAAGGTCATGAAGCGCGCATCGAGCCACGCGCCCCCGATCCCTCGCCACCGCCGGCGAGCGCCACCGTGCCGACGACCACCACGCCGGTGCCCAGCGACAGCGGGAGGACGAGACGCGCCTTCAGCGAGCCCGGCCCCCGAGGCTTCCATTCGCGCGCCCCACGCACCTCCCGCGCGATTATACTGAGCCGGTGCCCGGCCGGGCGGCGACCCTGTCCGCGCCGGCGGCTCGCTCCTCACCCCTCCCTCGGAGGCATGGTCATGATCGACGGCTGCTCGGGCGGCGACGACGCCCTCTTCGACGTGCAGAAGGTGGCCGACGGCGTCCACGTCGCCGTGGCCGCGCGCGCCTACAAGGTCAACTGCAACACCGCGCTCATCGAGACGGACGACGGCGTCCTGGTGGTCGACTCGCACTCGAAGCCCTCGGCGGCTCGCGCCGTCGTCGAGCGGCTGCGGGAGATCACGCGGAAGCCCGTGCGCCATGTCGTCAACACCCATTTTCACTGGGACCACTGGCAGGGTAACGAGGCCTATCCGAGCGCCTACGGCCACGTCGAGGTCATCACCAACGACATCACCCGCGAGGCCATGGTCCGCAAGAGCCTGAAGCGCATTCAGGATCACGTCCGCCAGGTGCCCGGCGAGATCGACGACCTCCGAGCGCAGCTCGCCGCCGCGACGAGCGCGGATCAGCGCGCCGAGCTGGCGTCGAATCTCCGGCAGGCCGAGCAGTACCTCGCCGAGGTCCGGGCCCTCCGGCCGGCGCTCCCGACGATGGCCTTCGAGCGGACGATGCGGATCCTCGGGCGCGATCGGGAGATCCACCTCCTCTTCCTCGGGCGGGCCCACACGGAAGGCGACGTCTTCGTCTACCTGCCGAAGGAGAAGGTGGTCGTGACCGGGGACGCGGTCATCGGCTGGACCCCGTTCATGGGCGACGGCTACCCTCAGGACTGGCCGGAGACGCTCCGACGGCTCGAGCAGCTCGACTTCGATCGCATGATCCTGGGCCATGGCCAGGTGGCGGGGCGCGACTGGCTCCGCACGTTCCGGAGCTACGTCGAGGACCTGGTCGAGGCGGTCCGCCGCGAGGTCTGGGCCGGCGCCAGCCTCGAGGAGACGAAGGAGCGCGTGCGGGACGCCCTTGCCCCCACGTACGAGGCGGCGCTCACGCGGGAGGGCGGGACGTACCGCCCGTGGCGGACGCTCGTGCTCGCGAACATCGAGCGCGCCTACCAGATGGTCAGCTGACCCGGCCGGTCGGCGCGAGCCGTCTCCGTCGTGTGACATGGCGTGCACGGACGGATCGAGCGACCGAGGGCTCGCTTCCGCAAGGATCTGGAGAATGGGCGTTTCGCGATCGAAGAGGGCTGGTCTCCGTCTTGCCCAAGGACACAGCAGGCGTGTTATGGTGAGGCCCTCGAACAACCGGGAGACGTCCCATGACCGACAGTGAGTACCAGCGCCTGGTCGAGTTCCTCAGCGGGCAGTTCACCGAGATCGACGGCCGCTTCGACGCGATCGACGGCCGCTTCACGGAGATCGACCGGCGCTTCACCACGATCGACGGCCGGTTCACGGGGATTGACCGTCGGTTCGACGAGTCCGACCGACGCCTGGACAGCCTGGCGGCGCGCCAGGAAGAGCAGTTCCGGGAGATCCTCGCCCACTTCGACGAGCTCTACCGACGGCTCGAGCGGCTCGAGGCCGAGTACTTCGCGATCGTTCAGACGCTTCGCCGGATCGAGACCCTCGTGGCCGGCGAGCGGGTCCAGCGAGAGGCGCTCGCGTAGAGCGTCGAGCAGCTCCGGAGCCAAATCGTGGAGCTCCAGGCCCGCCTCGACGCGGTGGAGGCGCGCCTCCACGACTAGATAGGCCGCTGTGCCGCGGAGACCGCGAACTGGGAAATCAGGTTCGCGGCGAGAATGCTCGACTGCGCCTGGTGATCGGTCATCGGGTTGAGCTCGGTCAGCGCGAATCCCCGGACGGCCGGCGCCAGCGCGACGACGAGGTCCAGGAGCTGCCGGCTCGTGAGGCCGCCCGGCTCGTGCCAGCCGACGCCGGGCGCGTGGGCCGGGTCCAGGACGTCGAGGTCTACGCTCAGGAAGACGTGCTCGACGCCGGCGACCACGTCCCGGATGCGCGCGAGCGTCCAGTCGGTGCCCCGCTGCGCCACCAGCTTCGCGGGTAGCTCCGTCAGCCCGACCTCGTCGATGAAGCGCTTGGAGCTGGGGAAGTTGAAGCTCCGTGTCCCCACCTGCACCGAGTGGCGCGGGCGCACGCGCGGCAGCTCGAGCGCCCGGCGCATCCCGCTCGACTGGCTGAAGCGCCCCTGGGCGGGCGACTCGTCCAAGAGGTCCAGGTGGGCGTCGAAGTGGACCACGCCTACGCTGCCGCCGACCGCGTCGTGAAGGCCCGCCACCGCCGGGAACAGGATCGAGTCGTCCCCGCCCACCACCGCCGGGATGCGCCCGGCCGCCGTCTCGTCCCGCGTCGTGGCGCGCACGGCCGCGAGGGTCGCCGCGATGTCGTGCGGGACGACCGCCGCGTCACCGGCGTCGACGAGCTGCTCGGCGCGCCAGGGCACGATGCGATCCTCGTCCACCCAGTAGATGTGGCCGTCCTGGACGCGCATCCGCATCCAGTCGAGATGGCGCCGGACCTCGGCCGGTGCGTAGCGCGCGCCAGGCCACCCGAGCGTGGCCGCGCCGTCGTAGGGCACCCCGACGAGGGCGACGATGACTCCCGGTGTCCCGCCGACCGTGGTCATCCGCGATCCCTCACGCGGACACGCAGGCGATCGCCGCGAGCGTCGCGCCGGCGCCGATCGCCTGTCGCTGGGTGAGCCGCTCCCGGAGGAGCACGTACGCCAAGGCGACCGTGGCGGCGGGATACAGGGACGACAGCACGCCGGCGACGTCCAGCCGTCCCGCCTGAGCGGCGAGCACGAAGAGGGCGTTGCCCCCCGTGTCGAGGACGCCGGCCAGACCCGTGAGGCCGAGCGCCGACCCTCGTGGAAGCCGGAGGGTCCGCGTCACGCCGCCGATCGCCGCCAGCACGCCCATCGAGGTCGCGCGCGCGACGGAGAGCGGCCAGAGGACGCCCGCGTCGCCACCGGCCCAGTGGATGAAAACCAGGAACAAACCGAAGCTCACCCCGGCCACGACCGGCAGGAGGAATTCTCTCGCGCTGGCGCTTCCTGCTCCGCCGCCGGCCAGGAGCCACACACCGGCCAGGGCGAGGGCAAACCCTGCGAGACGCAGGGGGCCCGGCGATCCCTGGATGGTCATCCCGACGAGCACCGGCACGACGGCCCCCACCACCCCCGAGACCGGCGCCGCGATCGCCATGCGCCCGGAGGCCAGCGCCGAGTAGAGGGCGAGGAGACCCGCGGCGCCGTTCACCCCGGCCAGCGCCGCCCACCCGAGCCGGCCCGGCGCGGCCGGCGGCTCGCCCATCAGCAGCGCCAGGCTCACCAGCAGCACGATGCCGACGCCCTGCGAGAAGACGACGACGCTCAGCGCGGGCGCCCGCTGGCTCGCGACGCCGCCGACGAAGTCACCGGCCCCCCAGCTGGCCGCCGAGCCGACGCCGAGCGCGACCGAGCCGAGACCGGAGGAGTCGCCCGCCAACGGAGACGCCCCTCGCGGCTAGTGGATCGAGAAGTCCTCGGCCTTCTCCGTGATGA
This sequence comes from Candidatus Rokuibacteriota bacterium, assembly GCA_044867785.1. Lineage (GTDB taxonomy): Bacteria > Methylomirabilota > Methylomirabilia > Rokubacteriales > DASRDR01 > DASRDR01. The sequence continues at coordinate 14,065 of JBIOVM010000151.1, forward strand.
ACTCGAGGAGGGCCGGCGTCCCGCCCTCGGTCTTCTTCATCGCGCGGCGGATGGCGGGGACGATCTCGCCGGGCTCGGTCACCCGCTCGCCGTGGCCGCCGAACGCCTTCGCCATGTCGGCGTAGTGGCCGGAGATGTCGGTGCTCCGGTACTTCTCGGTCGCGGTCTTCATGATCTTGAGCTCGATCGCCATCGAGAAGTTGTTCAGCAGGACGGACAGGATGGGGATGCGCTCCCGCACGGCGGTCTCGAAGTCCATCCCGGTGAAGCCGATCGCTGCATCGCCCCACACGTTGACGCAGAGCCGGTCGGGGTGCGCGAGCTTCGCGCCCATCGCCAGCCCGAGCCCGTAGCCGAGCTGGGTCGTCTTCCCCCAGCCGATGTAGGAGAGCGGCGTCACGCACTCCCAGAAGGGCGAGAGCTGGTCCCGCGGGCTGCCGGCGTCGTGCGTGATGATCGTCCGAGACACGTCGACCGTGTGGAGGAGGTCCCAGATCACCCGATAGGGAGAGAGCGGCTTGGTCGCCTGGGTGAGGCGCGGCATCCACTGGTGGAGCCACGCGGACTTCACGTCTCGAATCCCATCCGTCACGCTCCCGGCCCGCCCCCGCGGCTTGCCGTGGAGGCGATCCTTGATCTCGACGAGGAGCGCGTCGAGCACGAGGCCGGCGTCGCCGATCAGGGCGAGGTCGGCCCGCACGTCCTTGGAGAGGTCGGCGGGATCGAGGGTGGAGTGGATGATCCGCTTGCCCTTCGGCATCTTCACGCCGTAGTTGGTGGTCGAGAAGCTGCAGCCGATGCCGAAGATCACGTCGGCGTCGTCCAGGAACTGACGGACGGCTTTCGGGACCGACCGACCGCCGGAGCCGAGCGACAGCGGGTGGGTCTCGGGGAAGGCGCTTTTCCCCTCGAGACTCGTGGTCACCGGACACTCCAGGAGCTCGGCCAGCGCCCGCAGCCCCTCCCACGCCTTGGCGTAGTGGACACCCTGGCCCGCGTAGATGACGGGGCGCGCGGCCGCCACCAGGGCGCGCGCCACCTCGCTCACTGCCACCGGATCAGGCGCCACCCGCGTCCGGAGCGCCGGCACGTAGTCGAGCGGCTCCGGCACCTCCTCGGTCATGAGATCCACCGGGATCTCGACGAGCACCGGTCGCGGCCTGCCGTTCCGCACCTGGGTGAACGCGCGCCGCATCGCGTCCGGGATCGCGTCGGCCATGATCACCTGCTCGGCGGACTTGGTCACGTGCTGATAGTTGAGGAAGGCGTTGAAGTTCGGCGGCACGTTCGTGAGACGGCGGGGATAGCCGCCGGGAATGATCACGACGGGGACCGAGTCGCCATAGGCCTGGGCGACGCCGCCGAACGAGTTCTCGACCCCCGGCCCGTGCTGCATCGTGAACACGCCGATCCGGTCGCCCGAGGTGACGCGGCTCACCGCATCGGCCATGTGGATCCCCGTCCGCTCCTGGCGCACGATGATCGTCCGGATGTCGGCCTGCGCGGAGGCCTCGATGACCGTGTTGACCGGGTACCCGATCAGGAACTCGACCCCTTCGCGCTTGAGGATCTCCGCGACGGCGGCGGCGCCCTTCATGAATGGCCTCCTCGAGTCAGGAATGACGGCGACACCCGCGGATGATAGCACGCCGCCCGGTCGCCGTTCGGCGGCGGCCCCGTGCTAGACTGCAAGCCAGCGCGGGCCGCCGAGCGACGCGGTGACGCGGGCGACGCGCCGACGTGACCGAGATCGCCACCCAGGACACCGGCCCAGGACACCGGTAAGGACGTGCCATGACTCACCCGGCCCGGATCACCCGTGCACCGAACAAGAAGGCGAAGCCGAAGGATCACGAGCTCGGATTCGGCACCGTCTTCACCGATCACATGTTCCTCGCCGATTTCCAGGAGGAGAAGGGCTGGTACGATCCGCGGATCGAGCCGTACGGGCCTCTCAGCCTGGAGCCGGCGGCCGCGGTCCTTCACTACGCCCAAGCGGTCTTCGACGGCTTGAAGGCGTTCCGCGGGACGGACGGCCGCGTGCGGCTCTTCCGGCCGGAGAAGCACGTCGAGCGGATGAACCTCTCGGCGCGCCGTCTCTGCATCCCGGAGCTCGATCCGGAGCTCGGCCTCCAGTCGCTGGTCGATCTCGTCCGCCTTGAGCAGGACTGGGTGCCCGCGAGCGTCGGCACGGCGCTCTACATCCGGCCGACCATCATCGCCAGCGAGCCGTTCCTCGGCGTGCGCCCGGCGAAGCAGTACCTGTACTTCGTGATCCTGTCCCCGGTGGGGGCGTACTACAAGGAAGGCATGAACCCCGTCAAGATCCGCGTCGAGGACAAGTACGTCCGCGCGGTGGAAGGTGGAACCGGCGGCGCCAAGACCGGCGCGAACTACGCCGCCAGCCTGCTGGCCGCCGAGGAGGCGCACCACGCCGGCTTCACCCAGGTGCTGTGGCTCGACGGCGCCCAGCGGAAGTACGTCGACGAGGTGGGCACGATGAACATCATGATGCGGATCGGCGACGAGGTCGTGACGCCGCCGCTCAGCACCGGCACGATCCTGCCCGGCGTGACGCGCGACTCGGTGCTGACGCTCCTCCGCGAGTGGGGCGTGCGCGTCTCCGAGCGACCGATCGCCATCGATGAGGTCCTCCAGGCCGCGCGCCGGGGGACGCTGCGCGAGGTGTGGGGCACCGGCACCGCCGCCGTCATCTCGCCCGTCGGCGAGCTCGCCTACAAGGGCGAGCCCTTCATCGTCGGCGGCGGCGGCATCGGTGAGCTGACCCGGAAGCTGTACGATGCCATCGTCGACATCCAGTACGCGCAGGTGCCGGACACCCGCGGCTGGACCGTGCCGGTCTGAGGCGTGGCGTATGAGGGCCCGCGCTCTTATCGCCCGCTGATCATCGGGCGGCGGGGCGCCGTCGCCGCGAATCATCCGCTCGCCACCCAGACCGGCCTCCTCGCGCTCCAGGCGGGGGGCAACGCCGTCGATGCGGCAGTGGCGGTGGCGGCCACGCTCTCGGTGGTCGAGCCCCACATGTCGGGGCTCGGCGGCGACGGCTTCTACCACGTCCACGTCCAGCGGACGGGCGAGGCCGCCGTCTTCAACGGGACGGGACCCGCCCCCCGCGCGGCGACGCCGGATCGCTACGCGGGCGGCATCCCGCCGTCGGGCCCGCTCGCCGTCTCGGTGCCGGGCTCCGTGGCCGCCTGGGGGCTGATGCACCAGCGCCTCGGTCGGCGACCGTGGGCATCGCTCTTCGAGGCCGCGATCCACTACGCGCGCGAGGGGTTCGGCGCGACGCGCGCGTACCGGCACTTCGCGGGCGAGCAGGTCCCGTCGATCGGGGCCGACCGGCGCAGCGCATCGGTCTTTCTTCGTGAAGGACGCTCCCCCGCCGTGGGCACGCCGATCGTCCAGCCGGATCTTGCCCGGACGCTCGAGCAGCTGGCCGGCGAGGGCGCCGAGACCTTCTACCGAGGGGCCCTCGCCCGGCGCATCGCCGCGGGATGCCGCGAGGCCGGAGGGCTCGTGACCGCCGACGACCTCGCCGCCTTCCGGCCCGAGGTCCAGTCGCCGATCACCCTCGAGTACCGCGGCTACACGGTCCGTGAGGCCCCGCCGAACTCCATGGGATGGGTGTTGCTCCAGGAGCTGGGAATCGTCGAGCACTTCGACCTGGCCACGATGGGGCCGCTCTCGGCGGACCTCGTGCACACCCTGGTCGAGGCCAAGAAGCTCGCGTTCGCCGACCGGGAGCGCTGGGCGGGCGATCCCAGGTTCGCCGACGTACCCCTGGGCGAGCTCCTGTCGGCCGGGTACCTCGCCAGGCGCGCGGCGGAGATCGACCCGAAGCACGCGGCGCCCGCGCGTGCGCGCGCGGCCACCGCGGCCGGGGACACGACGTACTTCTGCGTGGTCGACGGCGAGGGCAACGCCGTGTCCGGCATCCAGAGCATCAACAGCGCCTTCGGCTCCGGTGTGACCGCCGGGGATACGGGCATCCTCCTGAACAACCGGATGACGCCCTGGCATCTCGAGCCCGGCCATCCGAACCGACTGGCGCCCGGCAAGCGCGTCCGGCACACGATGAATCCGGCGATGGTCTTCAAGGACGGCCAGCTCTGGGCGGTCCTCGGCACACCGGGCGGTGACTACCAGGTCCAGGTGAACCTGCAGGTCGTCACCGCCGTGCTCGATCTCGGCTACGACCCGCAGCAAGCGGCCGAGATGCCGCGCTGGTCGAGCACCCAGCCCGGCCAGGAGGCGAACTGGCCCCACGACTGCCCCGATGCGCTGAATGTAGAGGCTCGCTTCCCGGACGAGGTCCGCGCGGATCTCGCCTCGCGCGGCCATCCGGTCGTCACGCTGGGCGACCTCGACGGGCCCTGTTCGGTGGAGATCATCCGGCGAGACGCCCGCACGGGCATGCTCACGGCCGGCTCCGACCCGCGCCGTGATGGCTGGGCCCTCGCGTACTAGCCTGACCGTTCGTCGGTCCGTGAGGCGAGCGTCGGACTGCGCGGACGTCACGAGCTGAACAGTGCAGGACCTTCACCCACTCTGGGTGACGCCTGCGCACCGGTCGCGCGCCACCCAGATCTCGACTAGCATCCAAGTAGCTGATCTGCCAAGCCTTCCGATCCTGGCAGGCGCCTTGCTCCTTTCGGGGCCGGGAGGGCGACATGGGAGCGAGGCGAGCCGGATCGGCCATTCAAGCCTGGGTGGGGCTGACAGCCTGCGTCGGGGTACTGGCCGTGGGGTGCAATGAAGGAGGCGCCGTGCTGACGGGAGCGGTGGTCGCCGGCACGATCGATTTTCCGGACGGGCAGGGCGAGGGGGTCCCACCGGGCGACCTGAACCTCGAGGGCGATCCGAGCGCGATCGAGGTGCAAGGCGCGAAGCTCCGCAGCGCCCCCGGCGGCTGCGAGGTCGATGTGACGTTCAGGAACGTGTCCACCAGGACCGCGAGTGCTGGGTTCCGGTACGACATCCTCGACGCGCTCGGGCAGCGCGTCACGTCGCGCGATACGGCGGTGCAGAGCGCCAGGCCGGGCCAGGTCAGGACCGTCTCGAGCGAAGGAACGACGGCCGGCCCGAGCAGCATCCCCTGCCCCGAAGGGGGGCAACCCCGCCTGGTCCACGTCAGCGTCTGGAACCTCTGATCGGTCGCAGGACGGGGATGGGGGCGCGCCGCCCGCGACCCTCAGTCGAAGGCGGCCCGGACGGCGCCGAACGGGGTGAAGCGCGTCTCGATCCGATCCCCGCGCGCGATGGGGTACTGCCGGGTGAATGAGCCGGACATGATCCGCTGCCCGGGATCCAAACGCCGTCCGAACTCCGCCAGCTTGTTAGCGAGCCACGCCACCGCGCCCACCGGATGCCCCGTGTCCTCGCTGCCCGCGGCGTGGTCGACCGACCGCCCGTTGATCAGGACCTCCACCGTGGTGGCGGACGGCGCCCACCCCGGGGGCAACACGCTGGGTGCGGCGGTGACGAAGGCTTTCTGCTGGGAGTTGTCCGTGAGGGCGAGGGTGAGGTCCGCCCGGAAGTCGCCGCGCCCCTCGATGATCTCGAAGGCCGGCTGGACGGCGACGATCGCCGCCCGCGCCTGCTCGGGCGTGACGCCGGGCCCCTGCAGCGGAACCCCCACCGTCAGGCACAGCTCGTTCTCGAAGCCGGGCGCGATCAGCTCGTCGTAACGGAACACGGCGCCGCTCTCCCGGTGGCCGCTCTCGAGGAGAAAGCCCATCACCGGCTCGTGCATCCCGAACTGCCGCTGGATCACCGGGGCCGTGAGCCCGACCTTCCATCCGGCCAGGCGCTCGCCGCGCGCCACCCAGCGGTCCAGCAGCCCGAGCTGGACCCGGTAGGCCTGCTCGACGGTCAGCCGGCCTTTCCACTCCTGCGGGAAGTAGCTCCGTCGGAGGGTGTGCGCCCACATCGACTCCGTGACCGCCTCGATGTCCACCTTGCTCACCCTCCCAATCGCGCTCGAGCCTCCCCGATCCGGCGACGGGCTTCGGGCGCGTACCAGGCGTCCACGAACGCGCGCCGGAGCGGGGCGAGCGTCGCCCGCGCCCGCTCGACGGCCGGCCCTTTGAGCGAGGCCTTGATGGTCTGGAACGCCCCGGCGGGGGCGACGGCCATGCGAGCGCAGATTTCGTGCGCCGCTTCGACGACGTCCCCGTCGGCCAGTGCCGTCACCAGGCCGCGGTCCAGCGCGTCGCGCGGCTCGAGGAGCTCGCCGTCCCAGAGGACGCGCTCCACGGATGCCGCTGGAATGGTGTAGCGCGCGATCTCGAGCGCCGAGGCCGGGAACGGCACCCCGAGCCGGACCTCGTTCAGCCCGAAGCGTCCGGCGCGCGCGCCCATCACCCGCGCGTCGCACGCCAAGGCGAGGATCGCCCCGCCGGCCACGGCGTGACCGCCGACCGCGGCGACCACCGGCCGCGGAAAAGCGAACACCCGGAGCATCACGGCATCGAACCGCCGCATGAACGCGTCCATGACGTCCCGCTCGAGCGCGTACAGGAGAACCAGGTCGAGACCGGCCGAGAAGAACCGCTCGTAGCCGGTCAGGACGAGCCCGCGGGCGCCGGCGTCCCGCGCCTCGTCGAGCGCGCCGTCGATGGCGTCGAGGCTCCGGGGGTTCAGCGCGTTCGCCTTGCCGCAGGCGAGCCGGACCACCGCGATCCCTTCCCGCCACTCGAGCCGGTAGGGGCCGTCCGCGGCGCCCGCCATCGGCGGCGCGCCCTCCGTCAGGCGCCCCGCGCCGCGGTCAGGCCGGTCTCGAGCCGCGTGAGCCCCTCGGCCAGGTCCGTATCCGACGCCGCGTAGGAGAGCCTGAGAAAGCCCCCGGAGCGGGGCCCGAACGCCTCGCCCGGAGACACGACCACGCGGTGATCGAAGAGCAGCCGCTCGGCCAGGCGCTGCGTGTCGTGCGTGATGGCGCGCACGTCCGGAAAGGCGTAGAAGGCACCGTCCGGCACGGGGCAGCGGACACCGGGAATCCGGCCGAGCCGCTCGACGACCAGGTCGCGCCGCCGCTGGTAGGCTCGCCGCATCGCCTCCACGCCGTCCTGGGGGCCGCGGAGCGCGGCCAGCGCCGCCCGCTGCGTGGCGGCGTTGACGCAGGAGGCCATCGCTTCCTGGACGGGCGCCATGACCTCGAGCATGGAGGCCGGCCCGGTGAGGTACCCGATGCGCCAACCAGTCATCGCGTACTCCTTGGAGAACGAATAGATCGATATGGTCCGCTCCCGGAGCCCGGGGAACGACGCCGGGCTCACGGCCCGGATGTCGCCGTACGTCAGCGCGGCGTAGGTCTCGTCGGAGATCAGGAGGAGGTCGTGGCGCACGGCCAGCTCCGCGATGGCGTGCAGGAGGTCGCGCGAGTACACGGCGCCGGTCGGGTTCGCCGGACTGTTGACGAGAATCGCGCGCGTGCGCGACGTGATCGCGGCCGCGACGTCCTCGACGTGCGGCAGGTACCCGCGCGCGGGGTCCGTCGGCACGAAGACCGCGCGGCCCCCGGCGAGGGTGATGGTCCCGTCGAAATTCGTGTAGCTCGGGTCGGTGACGAGCACCTCGTCGCCCGGGTCGATCCCGACCATGAAGGTGAGCGCCAGCGCCTGCATCGCACCCACCGTCACGAAGACCTCGGTGCCCGGGTCGACCCGGTATCCGTTGACGTGCGCCATCCGCTCCGCGATCGCCTCCCGGAGGTCGAGGTAGCCCGGGTTCGGCGAGTACTTCGTGTAGCCGTCGCGGAGGGCCTGGCATGCCGCCTCGACGATGTGCGGCGGTGTCGGAAAGCCCGGCTCCCCCACCGCCAGGCTGATCGCCCCGGGCACCCGGGGCGTCAGGTCGAACATGCGGCGGATGGGCGAGACGGGCACCGCCCGCGCCCGCGTGCTCACGCGGTCGGTCGTGCTCCTCATGCAGTGCTCCCCCGGCAGCCGGGCCGCTCAGGCCCCCGCGATGACGGCGATCTCGACCAGGTAGTCCGTGGCGGCCAGCCGCGTCTCGACGGTGGCGCGGGCGGGCGCGTTCGGCTTGTCGAGCCAGGCGTCCCACGCGGCGTTCATCGCGTCGTAGTGCCGGATGTCCGACACCCACACGTTCGCCCAGACGATCTTCGACTTGTCGCTGCCGAAGTGCGTCAGCGCCTCGTCGATCTTCCTCAGGATCTGGGCCGTCTGGCCCTTGGCATCCAGCTTCGTATCGTCGGCCACGGTGCCGGCCACGTAGATGGTGTCGCCGTGCTTGGCGGCGGCGGCGATGCGGGGTCCGACCTTGTAGCGTGCGATGCTCATCGGCGGCTCCTCTCGAGGGTGTGTGGGTGCGAGGCGGGGCCCTCAGCCGAACCAGAGACGCTCGGCCGTCCCGCCCATGACGAGGTCGAGGTCTTCCTTGGACAGGAACGTCGCCTCCCGCGGCAGCAGGTGGCGATTCCGGACGTAGCCGCAGCCGGCCAGGACGTGCGGGAAGTCCGATCCCCACATGCAGCGCTCCGCCCCGAAAGCCCGCACGGCGGCCTCGGCGAACGGCAGGCCGTCCCGGTACGGGTACCGCTCCCGGCACCAGTGATGGAAGCCCGAGAGCTTTACGCAGACCTGCGGGTGGCGTGCGAGGTCGAGCAGCGCGCGAAAGGCCGGCTCCTCGAGCCCGTGCTCCGGCGCCGGGTTGTTCAGGTGGTCGACGACCACCCGCAGCGATGGGAACCGGGTCAGGATCGGCGTCAGCCGCCCGAGATCGGAGCCCGCCTGCAGCACGCAGGCGACGGTGTCCGTCTCCGCGATCGCTTCCCACAGGGGCAGCGTCTCGTCCGCCGCGAGCCACGGTCCGCGTCCGGGGCGCTCCCCGTCCCGGAGAGGCCGGAGGCGGATGCCGGTGACGCCCTCGGCCCGCCAGCGCCGGAGGGCGGCCGGCGCCGTCGGCCCGCGAGGGTCGATGACGCAGACGGCGCGGAACCGGTCGGGGAAGCGCCGGAGGCACCGCGTCATGTACGAGTTGTCCCAGTGGTAGAACCACGGCTGCACGAAGACGGCGCGCGCGACGCCGGCCTCGTCCATGTAGTCGATGAACAGCTCGACCGAGGCGGTGGCCTGGGCGCTGTAGCCGGTATTCATCGGGCCGGGATCCAGCCCGGCGGCGGTCCCGTCCCACACGTGCAGGTGCGAGTCGATCACCGCGTGGGCCACGAGAAGAAAGGGTAGCATGGGGTCACCCGGGGGGCCGCCCCCGACTTTCACACTCCGGGGTCGGACCCCGAGCTCGACGACGGAGGGCCAATGAGCGCGCGCGACGACGTCGTGATCGTCATCCCCGGCGACGATCCCCCGCAGATCCAAGGCTCGCCGCACCTGGACCGCCTCCGGCGCCACGGCGAGGTGCGGCTCTACACGGACCGGCCCGCCACGCCCGAGGAGAAGATCGCGCGGGCGCGCGACGCCGTCTGTCTCGTCAACACGCGGGGCGCGGTCAAGTGGTCCCGCGAGGCGCTGGCCGCCTTGCCGCGCCTTCGCATGGCCACGGTCTGCGGGATCGGCACGGATTCCTTCGACCTCGTCGCCGCCCGAGAGCGGGGCGTCGTCGTGTGCAACATTCCCGGGAAGACCGCGCCCATCGTCGCCGAGCACGCCTTCGGCCTCATGCTGGCCGCGGCCAAGCGTGCCCACTTCCAGACCGCGGAGCTCAAGGCCGGCCGGTGGACGCGCATGGACAACGTGTACCTGCGCGGCAAGACGCTGGGCCTCGTCGGGACCGGCGCGATCGGCGGGGCGATGGCCGGCCTGGCCCGGGCGATCGGCATGGACGTCGTCGCCTGGACATACCACCCGACGCCGGCCCGGGCGGCGGCCCTGGGCCTCCGCTACGCGCCGCTCGACGAGCTCCTGCGGGCGGCCGACGTGGTGTCCCTCCACGTCCGCCTCACGCCCGAGAGCCGCGGCCTGATCGGGTCGCGCGAGCTCGGGCTGATGAAGCCGGGCGCCATCCTCGTCAACACCGCGCGCGGGCCCGTGGTCGACACCGACGCCCTGGTCGCCGCGCTCCACGCGGGCCGCCTGGGCGGCGCGGCGCTCGACGTCTTCGACGCCGAGCCCCTGCCCGCGGGGCATCCCCTGCTCGCCTGCGACCAGGTGATCCTGACCCCGCACAACGCCGACCAGACCCCCGAGGGCATGGACCTCCTCAACGCCGGCGTCGTCGACAACGTGATCGCGTTCCTCGAGGGCCACCCCCAGAACGTCGTGGCGTAGTCACGCTCGGGTCGGGCCTTGACTTCGCCTTCCACGCGGCTCGACGATCTCTGGCGGCAGTCCGGACGCCTGAACGTCAAACTCGGGGTCTGACCCCGGTGTTTGGAAGTCGGAGGTGAGGCTGGTGACGAACGACGGACCGAAGACGGCATACGAGCTCGCGATGGAGCGCCTCCGCCGGAAGGACCAGGAGGGAGGCGTCGTGGAGCGCCCGCTCACCGACGCCCAGAAGGCGGCGATCGCGGAGGCGCGTCGCGTCTGCGACGCGAAGATCGCCGAGCGCGAGATCCTGCACCGGGACGCCCTGCGCAAGGCGAAGACCGCGGAGGACGTCGTCAAGCTCAACGAGGAGCTGGCGCGGGATCGCGACCGCTACCTCCGCGACCGCGACCGCAAGATCGGCGACATTCGCGAGCAGCCGGCCTGACCGGAAGGCTCGCCCCGATTCCGCTCGGCGCTCAGCCGTCAGCGACGCGCCGGGCGAGCCAGGCGGCCAGGTCGCGAACCTCCGCGTCCGAGACCGTGTGGGCGATGGGGTACTCGCGATACTCGACCGGGCAGCCGGCCGCGACGAGCGCGTCGCGTGATCCGCGCGCCCGCGCGACGGAGATCAGCGCGTCCTCCGTCCCGTGGGCGAGGAACACCGGCGCTCCGCGCCCGGCGCCGGTCGCCTCCGCGGCAATCGTGCGGGCGAGCGGGAGGTAGCTCGACAGCGCGACCAGCCCGGCCAACCGCGCGGGGTGCCGGAGCCCGACGTGAAGCGCCATCGCGCCGCCCTGGGAAAAGCCGGCCAGGACCATCCGGCCCGGCGTCGAGCCGCGGGCCGTCTCGGCGGCGATGAGGCCCTCGACCCGGCGCGCCGACTGGCGGATCCCCGCTTCGTCCTCCTGCCTCGCGCCGCCCGCGAGCGCCAGCACGTCGTACCACGCCCGCATCACCGCGCCGTCGTTGATGGTCACCGGCCGGAAGGGCGCGTGCGGGAACACGAAGCGGGTGGGCACGGCGAGACGGAGCGCGGGCACGATCGGGACGAAGTCGGAGCCGTCGGCGCCGAGGCCATGGAGCCAGATCACGGACGTCACCGGCGCCGGACCGGTCTCGATCTCGAGGCCCTCGGACGACTCGCGCACGACGGGGAAGCGTGCCATCGCCCTAGCGCCTGGCCAGCGCGGGGGCCAGCAGGGCGGCGATGGCGCCCGCCGCCTCGGCGTCCTCGGCCGTGAACCAGCCGGCGGCGTGCGAGACGTTCATGACGCCGACCCGGCGCCCCGCCGCGGTGATCGGGACGTTCATGATCGACCCGATCCCGAGGCTCAGGATCAGCTCGTGGTCGGGAAACGCCTCGCGGACCTCCTCGCGGGTGTGCGCCACGAACACGCGGCCTTCCGTCAGGACGATCCGGCTCCAGGGCGTGTCCCGCTTCTGCTTGCGCCCGCCGACCGGATAGGCCCGGGCGTTCGTCGTGTAGACGCGCTCGACCTCGCCGGCGTCCGCGTGCACGCGCATGACGGTGAAGAGCGTGTGGCCGACGGTCCGCTGCACCAGCGCGTCGGCGGCCGCGTAGACCGTCCGAGGATCCGGATTCTCCGCAGCCATCTCGGCCAAGCGCCCCAGGTCACCGAGCGTCAGGGGCTCGCGGCGGCTCATGCGGCGCGCTCAGACGTGGCCGAGCCCGCGGAGCCTCGGGTCGAGGACGTCCCGCAGGCGGTCGCCCATCAGGTTGAATGCCAGGACCAGGAGCGTGATCGCCACCCCCGGGATCGTGGGCATCCACCACGCCCGCCACACCATCTCCTGGGAGTGGCCCAGCATCTGACCGAGGCTGGGCGTCGGCGGCTGGATGCCCAGGCCGAGGAAGCTCAGGGACGCCTCGAGCACGATCACCACCGGGAGCTGGAGCGTCGCCAGCACCATCACCGTGGGCAGGAGGTTGCGGAAGAGGTGCCGGGCGAGCACTCGCGCGTCGGACGCGCCCACGGCCCGGGCGGCGGCCACGAACTCGCGGTCGCGCAGAGCCAGCACCTCGGCCCGCACGACCCGGGCGTAGGTCGGCCAGCCCGCGATCACCAGCACCATCACGATCTGCGGCAGCCCGGTGCCGGCGACGGCCACCACCGCGACCATGAGGAGCAGCGTCGGGATCGCGAGCTGCGCGTCCACGACGCGCATGAGGGCCAGGTCGAGCCATCCGCCGCGGTACCCGGTCACCATGCCGGTGACCAGGCCGAGGAGCATGGACAGGGGGACGACCATCAGCGCCACCGCGAGCGAGATCCGGAGGCCGATCAGGAGCCGGCTCAGGATATCGCGACCGAGCTGGTCCGTGCCCAGGAGGTGGACCTGCCCGCGCACGGGCGTCAGGGACGGCGGCCGCGCGGTGGCGCTCAAATCCTGGGCCGCCGGGTCGTGGGGCGTGACCCAGGGCGCGCCAACGGCCGCGGCGGCGAGCACCGTCAGCAGCACCGTCCCGACCACCCCGGAGAGGCTCCGGAGGAGTCGGAGGGCCCGGAGCGACGGGCCCTTACGCTCGGTGCGGGGCGGCGCGTAGGCGAGGGTCGACGAGCCCATAGAGAAGGTCGATCGTGAGGCTCACCGTCAGGAACACGACCGCGCCCATGATCGCCGCGCCCTGGACGACCGGGAAGTCCCGGCCCAGCACCGCTTGGACCGCGAGCCGCCCCATGCCCGGCCACGCGAAGATGGTCTCCACGACCACGGCACCGCCCAGCATCCGGCCGAAGTCGAGCCCCACCACGGTCAGCACCGGCAGGGCCGCATTGCGCAGGACGTGCTTCAGCAGCACGTCGCGAGCGGCGAGCCCCTTGGCCTGCGCGGTGCGGATGAAGTCCTGAGCCAGCACCTCGAGGAGCGCCGTCCGCGTGAGGCGGCTCACCTGGGCCGCGTAGAACCCTCCGAGCACGAAGGCCGGCATCAGGAGGTGCCGGATCGTCCCGTAGCCCGAGACCGGCAACCAGCCCAGCTGGACCCCGAAGACGATGATGAGCAGCAGGCCGAGCCAGAAGCTCGGCACGCTGGTGCCGAGGAGCGCCACCGTCATCGCCGCGGTGTCCACGGCCGAGCCGTGGCGGGCGGCGGCGAGGATGCCGAGCGGCACGCCCAGGAGCACGGCCACGGCCAGGCCGGCCAACGCCAGCTCGAAGGTCGCCCGCAGGCGCTCGACGAGCAGCTCCCCGACCGGCAGGCCCTGGCGGTAGGAGTAGCCGAGATCGCCCCGGACCACGCGCGCGACGAACCGCGCGTACTGCACCGACAGCGGCAGGTCCAGGCCGTAGGCCTGGCGGATCCGCTCGAGGTCCTGCTGCGTGGCGTCCTGGCCCACCAGCAGCATGGCCGGATCCCCGCTCGCATGCAGCAGGAGGAACACGATCGTGATCACGCCCAGCATGGCGACGGCCGACAGCGCCAGCCGGCGTATCACGTACTCGGTCACTCTGCTCCCCTACCGCGCCGCACCACCCTGCCGGAAGGAGCCGGAGCCGCCCGTCGCTCAGCGCCTCCGCCAGCCGGCGTCGAACATGGTGAGGAGGAGGTCGGGCCGGGGCGTCCAGTCGAGGTCCGGATGCATCCCGTAGACGTTGGGCGCCGTGAAGAGCGAGATCGCCGGCGCCTCCTCCTTGTAGAGGAGCTGGATCCGGCGGGAGAGGTCCCGCATCTGGGCCTCGTCGCGGGCGGCGTTCGCGGACTCGACGAGCTGGTCGAACTCCCGGTGTCCCGGCCGCCAGAGCGACCACTCGCCCGGCGAGTAGAACGCCCGGAACGGTATGATCGTGCTGAGGCCGAAGAAGTCGGTGAACCGCGTGAACCATCCGTCCTCGGCCAGCTGCCGGGCCTGCACGGTCTTCAGCTGCACCCCGTACTCGGTGACGTTCACTTTCGTGCGCACCCCGACTCGGTTGAGCTGATCCGCCACGGCGAGGCTGATGTCGCGGTCCCCGGGATACGCTCCGCTCGTCGTCGACATGGAGAACTCGAACCCGTTGGGATATCCCGCCTCGCGCAGGAGGGCCTTGGCGCGCTCGGGATCGTAGGCGAACGGCGGGATGGACGCGTCGCATCCGAGCATCACCTCGGTGCACACGGTCGGCACCGCCCGGCCCACGTTGTGCATGATGCTCGACAGGATGGCCTGTCGGTCGATCGCGTGGTTGAGGGCTTGCCGCACGCGGGGGTCGGCCATCGGGCGGTCCTTCCCGATGTTCACCAGGTTCGCGATCACGAAGTACACGCTGAGGCTCTTGCCCTCCACCAGCTTCGCCCGGGACGAATCCTGGATCGGCTTGAACAGCTCGGGCGGCACCAGGTTCATCAGGTGGACCGAGCCGGCCAGGAGCTCGGCCAGCCGGGACGACTCCGACGGGATGGCGCGGAAGACGACGCGGCCGATCCGGGGCTTGCCGCCCCAGTAGTCGGCGTTCGCCTCGAGCTCGACGCGGTCGTCCTTCACCCAGCGCACGAACCGGTAGGCTCCCGTGCCCACCGGCTGGCGGATCAGGCCCTCGTCCCCGTTCTGGGCGAGGTAGCCCGGCGGGACGATCATCCCGTAGTAGCCGAGGTATCGCGGCAGGAGCGGCCAGGGCCGCTCGGTGGTGAAGCGCACGGTCGCGTCGTCCACGACGGTGACCGTCTTGATGGGTCGGAGCGCGCCCGCTCCCGGCCACTTGGTCTTCGGATCCAGCATCCGCTCGAAGGAGAACTTCACGGCCTGCGCGTTGAACGGCTCCCCGTTGTGGAACTTCACCCCCGGGCGGAGCTTGAACTCCCAGGTCGTCGCGTCGACGGCGCGCCACGACACGGCCAGCGCGGGCCGGAGGGCCAGGTTGGCGTCCCGCCCGACCAGCGTGTCGTAGAGGTTGGCCAGGACGTTGACCGCATGGGTGAGCGTCGTCCGGTGCGGATCGCCCGTCTGCATGTCGACGCCCTGCGCGACGACCAGGGGGTCGGGGACCTGGGCCGCGGCCGGCATCACGAGGCCGAGCACGCTCGAGCCGACGAGCAGCGCGGCGAGGGCCAACGAAGCGATCGTGCGCGTCATCTCAGTTCTCCCTCCGTGTCGCGATCGTTGGAACCCGCGCCGGGGGCGACGCAGGCGGGCGAAGCCGACGCCGACTGGAATCGCTTCGATGGTGCGCGGGCCCCGCCGAGCATGTCAAGGGCCGGCGCCCCGACGCCGGCCGACGCGCCGCCGGCGGGCGGGTGGACGGCGAGCGGCCCCCGCGGGCCATCGCGTCCTCTCGGTCGCGCGCCCCCGCAGACCCGGTGCTAGCGGCGCGCGCCCTCGGCCTGCTGGAGTCGCCGGAGCGCGTCCTCCAGACGCTTCAGCTCCTCGCCGAACCCCGTGAAGTCGCCCCGCCCGAACCGCTCGCGGGCCCGCATGAAGTGCTCGAGCGCCTCGGCCGCCGTCCGCGACGGCGCGCCGCCGGCCGCAGCCGCCGGGGCTCCGGCCGCCGACGGCGCCGGCTCGGTCCCCGTCGGGCGCGCCCCGAAGAGCTGCTGGAGCGACGCCTCGAGCGTCTCGTCCATCGCGATCCGGTTCCCGTACGCCGTGATGACGCGCTTCAGCTCAGGCAGCCGGCCGCGCTCGGCCGCGAGGTAGAGCGGCTGGACATAGAGCAGCGACTCCTCGATGGGAATCGCGAGCAGGCTCCCCCGGATCACCTGCGAGCCGGCCTGGCTCCAGAGAGAGATCTGCTGGGAGATGAACGCGTCCTGGTCGATGCGGGCCTCCACCTGCCGGGGGCCGAAGACCAGTCGGCCCTTGGGGAACTCGTAGAGCAGGAGCTTTCCGTAGTTCGGAGCGTCCGAGCGCGCGGCGAGCCACGCGATCATGTTGTCCCGACGCACCGGAGTGAACGGGAGGAGCTGGACGAACTCCTCGCGCTTCTCGCCCGGGAGCCGCATGATCGTGTAGTAGGGCTCCATCTCCGCGTCGCGGCCCTCCACCTTCCGCACCGGCACGGTCCAGAGGTCCTCCCTGTTGTAGAAGACCTGGGGGTCGAGCATGTGGTACTGGGCGTACATCCGCGCCTGGATGCCGAAGAGGTCCTGCGGGTAGCGGATGTGGGCGCGGAGGTCCTCCGGCATCGCGGAGAAGGGCCGGAACATCCCCGGGAACGCGCGCGCGTAGGCGGCGGCCAGGGGCTCGTCGGGCTCGATCAGGTAGAAGGTCACCGTGCCGTCGTAGGCGTCGACCGTCGCCTTCACCGCGTTCCGGATGTAGTTGCCGACGCCGCGCGTGGGCTGGGAGTACGGGATGTGGTCGGTCGTCGTGTAGGTGTCCACCATCCAGACGATGCGCCCGTCGGCCGTGACCACCGGGTACGAGTCACGATCGACGCGCAGGAACGGCGCGATCTTCTGCACGCGCTCGGCGACCTGCCGGTGGTACAGGATCCGGCTGTCCGGAGTGAAGTCGTCGGACAGGAGGATCTTGACCTCGGCGAACTTGGCGGCGAAGGCGAGGCGCCGCCAGACGGACCCGATGCCGACGCCGCCGGCGCCCGCGTAGGTCGTGTAGACGTTCTGGTCCCCCTCGGGGTAGTTGAGCTCCGGGGCCCGCATCTTGACCAGCACGTACGGGTTGGCGAGCTCGCCGTAGTAGATCTCCGGGCGGGCGACCGTGAGCCCCGGCACCGTCGAGACCGGCGGGATGTCCTTCACGAAGAACTCGGGCAGGCCCTCGCGCGTCACGCGGTTGACCGGGCCCACCACGGCGCCGTACCCGTGCGTGTAGACGAGGTGCTCGTTGATCCAGATCCGGCTCGGCAGGTGATTGTGGGACAGCTCGCGGACGGAGAGCATAAGCTGCCGGTACTCCCCGTCCAGCTGGTACCGGTCGTTGTCGACGTCGACGAACTTGTAGTAGGTGCGGATCTCCTGGAGCTGGCCGTAGGAGTCGAGCGCGGGCCGGTGCTCCCACAGCCGGATGTTCTTGATGGTCGTGTCGTTCCGGCGCAGCACCGCCGCCGTCAGGTTCTCCTCGGCCGGGAAGGGGCGCGACTCGATCCGGTCGAGGCCGTAGGCCCGGTTCGTGGCCGCGATGGTGCGTTCGATGTAAGGTCGCTCGGCCACGATCTCGTTGGGCGCCACCCGGAAGCGCTGCACGATGGTGGGGTACCCGACGAGCCCGACCAGGCTTCCGACGATCCAGAGCGCGATCCCGCCGAGGGCGAGGCGGAGGCCGGGCCGCATCATCTGGACCAGGCACAGGACCGCGGCCACGCCGGCCAGGGCGACCATGACGTAGAGCGCGGGCAGCCGCGCGCTGACGTCCGTGTAGCTCGCGCCGAACGCCGACCCGCCCGACGAGAAGAGGAGCCCGAACGCGTCGAGGGAGTAGCCCCACGCCTTCACGACGAGGAACGCGGCCGCGAGGGCCAGGAGGTGGCCCTTCGCCCACGCGCCGGCAACGAGCCCGCGCGGGGTCACGCGGATCCCGCGGGACAGGACGTAGATGCCGGCCACCACCGCCAGCGTCGCGAGCAGGAGCATCGTCAGGAACTGGAACACGCCGAGCAGGAAGGGGTACGTGAAGACGTAGAAGCCGACGTCGCGTCCGAAGAGCGGGTCGGCCACGCCGAAGGCGCCGGCGTTCCGGAATCGGATCAGGGTCTCCCACTGCCCGGTCCCCTGCCCGCTCAGCATGAACGCGATCACCAAGCACCCGACCAGGCGGAACCGCCGGTAGAGCGGCCCGACGACGGACCAGCTCGGGAGCTGAGGGAGGTTCTCGTCCGCCTCGGCGTCGAGGACGGGCGGGCCGAGCCCGCGGCGGGTGAGCAACACGTTCACGTAGAGCACCAGGAAGGCCAGGAGGCCCGTTCCCACGCCCATCAGGACCTTCGTGGCGAGGATCGTCCGGAAGACGCCGGTGAGGCCGACCTCCTCGAACCAGAGCCAGTCGGTGTAGAGGTCCACCGCCTGCCGGCCGAGCGGCAGCGCGACGAACAGGATCGCCATGATGCCGAGCACGCCTAGCCTACCCATGCTTGCCTTTCGTCCGGACGGGACGACTCACGTCACCCCGACCTCGACGGGCCGGTTCCGGATGCGCTGGTGGGCCTCCGCCTCCCTTGTACCGATGGAGGCCGGTGGCCGGGCCACGGTCGGACGGCGAGACCGCTAGACGGTCGGCGGACTTCGGGGGCCGCGAGGCGACGCCGGGCGGGCTGCGAACCCACTGCCGCGGTCGTCACAGGACGCCACCAGGGCTCCGGGAACGAGAGCGGCGGGCACGGACACCGGCGGCAGCGCCAGGAGCGAGGGCCTCGGCAGCGGACCGTCGTCGGTCGCCGCGTCGAACTGGACCTGCCGGTATCGCGCCAGCACGATGCCCGGCGTGCGCTCGCCGCCGCCCACCCCCGCCCGGGGCACGGCGGCGTAGATCGCCAGGAGGTAGATGAGGAGGCCCACCGCCGCCCCCACGCTCGCCGGCCGAGGCCGCCCCTGGGCGGCCGGCCGGCTCTCCCGGCGGGCCCCGCTCAGCGCGGAGCCGCACTCGCCTTCATCGGGTGGCCGGATCGACCGGGGTGGCATCGCCCGAGACTAGCAACCCGGACCGCGATTGACAATCACGCCCCGGATGCCGCGTCTTCGACGCTCAGGGCTTGCGGAACTGGATCGGTCCCACGAACGTCTCGGCGGTGCCCTTCACGTCGTCCGAGTCGATGCCGATCGACACGCCGCCCGGGTCCTCCAGCTCGCCGCCGTAGATACGCTTGAAGTCCTCGAGGACGTTCCGCCGCTCCGTGACCCACTTCCCGAGGTCCTTCGGTCCCGAGCGGACCACCACGTAGGTCACGGTTCCCGTCTTCTTGCTCTTGAAGATCGACCCCACGGGCGCCGTCGAGTCCCAGATGTACCCGATGATCTGCGAGCGCACCGCCTGCGGGAACTTCGGCCAGACGACATAGAGCTGCGCGGCCTCGTCGTCGGTCTCGGCCCGCCGGGCGTCGGCGCCCTTGGGAAGGGCCGTGACCTTCCAGGTCCACTCCAGGACCGGGGTCTCCGCGAGGTGCACCATCCCCCGGATGTCCTTGTTGATGTTCGAGCTGTCGCCAGCGCTCTTCATGTGAAGGACGCGCCGGCCGTCCGCTTCGCCCACGGTGAAGTCGTACGCGGGATGCCCCCAGCCCTGCTTGGCCCAGCCGGGCGGGACGCCCTGGTGGCCGACCGGGGCTTCCGACCAGTCCTCGACGACCATCGTGTCCGCCGCGAGGGCCAGCGCGGCGACGAGGAGGCTCGCGAAGGCGCCGACCCAAATGCCCATTCCCCCGTGCACGGTCTTCCTCCCGTGTCGGCCGGCGCCTCGACGCGCTCCCGCCGGCCGCGCTCCTTCCAGCTTACCGGACGCCGCGAGGCCGGCGCCGAGCGCTACTTCATGTACTTCCGCGCGTAGTGCTCGACGCACACCCGGCGGAGGCTCGCGTCGTCCGCTCCGTCCCATGCGCGGAAGCGCTCGACGGACACGGGGACGAGGTCGGGGTCGCTGCGCCCGTCGACGATCAGGTCCGCCAGCGCACGGCCGGCGGCCGGGGACAGGGAGAGCCCACCCACGCAGCAGCCCGAGGCGACGTACAGGCCGTCGAGTCCCGGCACCCGGCCGAGAATCGGGTTTCCGTCGGGCGTCATCGTGGGCAGGCCGCCCCGGTGGAGCGCGATGCGCGCGCTGCGGAGCGCCGGGAAGCGGTCGACCACCTCGGCGGTGAGGGCCTTGAGGACGCCGAGGTCCAGGTCCAGCTGGGCGACTTGGAACCCCGGCGGCAGCGCCGCCGGATCGACGACGACCGGCGCGTCCTCGTAGCCGCCGAACATGAGCCCTCCGTCGCAGTAGCGGACGTAGACGCTCGCCTCGATCAGGCGGACGATCGGCTGGAGAGGCTGGACCCCCGGGACCGGCTCGGTCACGTAGAGCTGGTGCCGCACCGTCACCAGCGGGAGGCGGATGCCCGCGGCCGCCGCCACGGAGCGGGTCCACGCCCCCGCCGCGTCGACCACGATGGGAGCGCGGATGTCGCCCCGCGCCGTCGCCACGCCGGCCACGCGCTCCCCGTCGCGCAGGAGGTCCGTCACGCGCGTGAACGGCCGAAGGCGGGCCCCGAGTGTCCCGGCGCGCGCGGCGAACGCCACCGCGACCGTGGCGGGGTCCAGCCACCCGTCGCTCGGCACGTGTCCGATCACGTGCGCCGGACCCGGCTCGAAGTGCGGCGCGAGCCGCCGGGCCTCGGCCGCCGACACGAGCCGCGTCTCGATCCCGAGGCCCCGGGCGATCTCGAGATCCGCCCGGATGCGGGCCTCGCCCGCCTCGGTGTAGGCGGCCTTCAGGCTGCCCGACCGGTGGAACCCCGCCGGGCGCCCGGTCTCGGCCTCGAAGCGCTCGAACGCCTCGCACGCCTCCCGGCGGAGCTCAGCCATGACCGGGAGCGAGGCGGCTTGGCTCGTGAGCCCCGCGGCGCGGGGCGACGTCTGTGAGCCGAGCGCGTGCTGGTCGATCAGCACGACGTCGACGCCGCGGCGGGCGAGGTGGCAGGCGGTCGCGGCGCCGAATGCGCCGCTCCCCACCACGACGGCTCCGGCGGAGTCGCTCACGCCCGCCACTCTACCCGATCGCGCGGCGCGGCGGGAGGCGGGCGGCGGATCAGCGGCGCGCGTGCCCGAGGACGGCGACGCACGCGTCGACCTCCGCGAGCTCATCGCGGCTCGGCGGCGACCCGCCGAAGCGCGCCCGCTCGTAGAGCGCCGTCACGCGCGTGAACGCGACGTCGGCCGCGGGCCCGAGCGCGGCCACGCGGCCCCCGAACTCGCGCGCCGTCTCGCCGGCCGCCGGCCGCAGGCCGCGCCGAGCGGCGGCGCGGAGCGCGCGCCGATAGAACGCCGGCGCGCCGCCGCCCCGGTGACCTCGCCCGGTGCGCTGCCGCCACACGGCCCACAGCCCGGCGGCGCCGACCGCGCCCACCAGCAGGAGCGCGCCGGCCCGCGTCATGGCGGCGCGCGTCTCCGGGTCCATCCGGCCCGACCAGCCGCGGAGGCCGGCCAGCCGGAGCTGCACCGTCTGGACCGCGCGGATCTGGTCCCGCAGGCTCCAGTTCACGATGTACCGGTGCCACTGCAGCCGGAGGGAATCGAGATAGAGGAGCATGGGTGTCCGGGAGGCGAGCGGGTCGACGGTGGCGCGCGGCGTCGGATCGAACGTCATCCATCCGGCACCGGGCAGGTATGCCTCCACCCAGGAGTGCGCGTCGGAGTAGCGCACGATGAAGTACTGGCCGTACGGGTTCCACTCGCCTCGCTGGAAGCCATTGACGACTCGCGCGGGCACGCCGACGGCGCGCAGCATGACGGCCATCGCCGCGGCGAAGTACTCGCAGTGGCCCGAGCGGCGCACGAAGAGGAACTCCTGGAGGGGGTCGAGCTCGCTGACGCGCTCGATGTCGAGCGAGTAGCGGAACTGCTCGCGCAGGAACGTCTCCACCCGGGCGGCGATCTCCGTCGGGTCGCTCCGCCCGCCGGCCACCTGGCGCGCCAGGGCGGGAATCGCCGGCGCGAGCGGGGGGAGCTGGAGGTAGCGCTCGAGCTGCATGACGTTGAGCGGCGGAGCCGGGCGCCCGACGTCCGCTCCTGCCGCCATCGGCGCTTCGAGCTCGGACTCGACCGAGTACCGGAGCCGGGCGCCGACGGAGGACACCGACACCGCCCCCATGTCGTCCATCGCCACGACCGAGGCCGGCATGGCGACGCGCAGGATGCGGGGCGCGGCGAACACGGCCTCGGACGCGATGGGCTCGAGGAAGATCTCCTGACGCAGGAAGCGCCCGGCCCCGCGCAGCAGGCCCACGTCGAACCCGCCGGCGTTCGGGCGGACGAGGCGCGTGTGGCGCGGGTGGCGAACGCTCCATGCCTGGCCGTCGAACGTGTCCAGGACGACGCCGCGCCACCGGAGGCTCGGCAGGCGGTCGGGCTGCACCTCGTCGGGCAAGTGCACGCGCATGACGACGTTCGAGTCGGTGAGGATGCTGCCGTAGGAGCCGAGCTCGACGCGCTCGGAGAATCCCGTGATCATCTGCCCCATCCGCGCGCGGAGCGGGAGGGTCGCGAGCCCGACCCGCGGCAGCACGAAGAAGAGACCGCCGGCCACGGCGAACATCGCGAGCGCCGACACGCTCGCCAGCCCGACGAGCGAGCGGGCGGGCAGCGCCTCGCCGCCGGTGATCGGGCCGGTCGCCGTCTCGCTCGCGACGTGCTGGAGGAGCGCGATCCAGCTCAGGAGCGCGACGAACCCGACGAACGCGAACAGGAACCCCACGCCGAAAGCCGACCCCGACGACGCGACCAGCATGAAGAACGCGAGGAAGGCGATCGTCCGCGTGTCGCGCACGGTCCGGAGCGTCGCCAGCTTGTAGAGCACCAGGAAGAGGAGCAGCCGGACCAGCGCGTCGAGGACGTTCTCGGCCAGGTAGAGCACGTCCACGATCGACGCGAGCGCCGCCACCGGCACCAGCGCCCGGGCCCATGCCAGACGCCCCGCGTGATCGGGCCCTCGCGGCTGGACGAGCCAGCTCCCCACCAGCAGCCCCGCCACCAGGAGCACGCCGCGCGCGCCGAGGAACTCACCGAGGTAGAGGGCCACGAGACCGTCCGCCACGATGAGGTAGAGGGCGACCCGGAGGGCCAGCGGCATCGTCATTGGCCGGTGTCCAGGCTCACGCGGATCTCCCTGAGCGCAGAGCCCGCCGCTCCGCCTCGAACCGGCGGGTCCGACGGTGGGTAGAGCGCGAGCGCGGTGAGAATGCGGCGCTCCTGGCCGCGGCCCCGCCCGAGCCCCACGAGGCCCGCCGCGCCGGCCAGCTCGACCCCGATGCCGCGGCGGAGCAGGTGGAGGGCGAGCGACGCGGCCTCCGACAGCGCCCGCTCGACCCGCTCGGCGCCCCCCGCGCCGGTGCCGGTCAGGACGATCCGCGTGTCCTCGCTGGTGTCCTCCTCCAGCTCGCGGACCATCAGGCTGCCGGCCTTCGCGGTGGTCGGCCAGTGGATCAGGTGCGGCTCGTCACCCGCCCGGTAGGGCCGCAGGTTGTAGAGGTCGTGCCCTCGCCCGCGCCGGCGCGTCGTCGTCTCCCCGCCCACCGCCCGCCCGACGTCTCGCGGCCGCACCGGATGCACGGCGGGGTACACGAGCACCTCCTCGTCGAAGAGGAGCGGCGGCCCGGTCTTGACGAAGAGCCCGAAAGGAAAGCCCGTCGTGGCGCGGACCCGCGGGAGCCGGCGCCGGCCGCGCGCGGGCAGCGTCACCTCCCAGCCCACGACCCGCTCGGCGCCGGCCGGGAGGCGAGGCACGTAGGCCAGCCGCCGGGGCGCACCGAGACCGCGCCGGTCCTTCAGCCCGACGAGCCGCAGCCAGTCGTCGAGGGTCCGGCGCGGCCGCCAGCGGGCGAAGCGGCCTCCGCGGACGGGAGTCGGTCGATCCAGACCTTCCAGCGCGACGGAGTACGACGCCAGCCGCCGCTTCCGATTGGCGAGCGCGATCGTGACCAGGGCGGGCTGCGTGGCGTGGATCGTGTCCGGCAGCGCGACGGTGACCTGGAGGCCGCGGACCGTCAGGTCGGACAGCATTCCCGACACGATGACGAGGGCGAGAAGCAGGGAGCAGAGGAGATACGCCAGGTTGTTGCCCGTGTTCACCGCGGCGACGCCGAGGCCCAGCGCCGCGAAGAGACACCACCAGCCGTCGCGCGTCGGCCGGATGGCCTTCGTCCGCCGCCACCACCAGCTGCCGAAGCGCCGCGCCAGCCGGATCATGCTCGCCGCGGAAGCGCGTCGCGCTCCCGTCCGTCAGCGTTCCGCACCGCCGGTCCCGTCCCCGCGATCAGCGTGGGACCGGCACGTCCTCGACGATCGCCCGGACGACCGCTTCCGCCCCCGCCCCCGTCCCGTCGGCGGCGTGGCCGGCCAGGAGGACGCGATGCGCCAGCGCGGGGACCGCCAGGCGCTTCACGTCGTCGGGCACGAGATAGTCGCGGCCATCAGCCAGCGCGTGGGCACGCGCCGCCCGGAGCAGCGCCAGCGAGCCGCGGGGACTCACGCCGAGGGAAAGGACCCGCGAGCGCCGCGTCGCGGTCACGATGGCGAGGACGTAGTCGAGGACCGACTCGTCCGCCCGGACGCCCTCGGCGGCCTCCTGGAGCGCCATGACGTCGGACGCGTCCAGCACCGTCTCGAGCGTCTCCACGACGGGCGTCCCCGCGCCGCGCAGAATCGTCCGCTCGTCCGCCTCGCTCGGATACCCGATCCGGATCCGGAGGAGGAAGCGGTCCAGCTGCGACTCGGGCAAGGGAAACGTGCCAGCGTGCTCGCGCGGATTCTGCGTCGCGAGGACCATGAACGGGCGCGGCAAGGAATGCGTGGTGTGGTCGAGCGAGACCTGGGCCTCGTTCATCGCCTCCAGCAGGCTCGACTGGGTCTTCGGCGTCGTGCGGTTGATCTCGTCGGCGAGGATGATGTTCGTGAAGATGGGGCCGGGCTTGAACACGAACTCGTGCTTGTCGGGCTCGTAGACGGCGACGCCCAGGACGTCCGACGGGAGCATGTCCGAGGTGAACTGGATCCGCTGAAAGCCGGCCCCGATCGACCGGGCCAGCGCCGCAGCGAGCGTAGTCTTCCCCACCCCGGGCACGTCCTCGATCAGGAGATGGCCACGCGCGAGGAGACCCACCACTGCCAGGCGGACCACGTCCGCCTTTCCGACGAGGGCCCGTGACAGATTGGCCTCCAGCCGGTTGATCCGGGCGCTCAAATCCCGTTGGCGAGCCATGCCGTGCATTCTCGCATGCAGGGCCCGTGCCGATGTGACGCAGGGAGGATTCCCGGCTCGTGTCAGGCTGTCCCTCCGGGCCGCCCTGGTCGTCTCCGTCACCGAATCTTCCCCTCCGGGGGGAATTTCGCCCCGAACGGAGGGGACATCCCGGTCCTAACCTGCGGCCGGACCGAGTCGCACGGGCAGCGCTTCGAGGCCGCGGAGGGCGCTCGAAGGTCGCCAGGCTGGACGCTCCACGTCAAGCCGCAGGCCGGGAAATCGTCGGAGCACGGCGCCGACCGCCACCTGGCCCTCGAGGCGCGCGAGCGGGGCGCCGAGGCAGTAGTGGATCCCCGCGCCGAAGGCGACGTGGCGCGGCTCGTCGCGCGTGACGTCGAGCCGGTCGGGCTCGGCGAACTGCGCGGGGTCGCGGTTCGCGGCGCCCAGGAGGCCGAGGACCAGCGTGCCGGTGGGGATCGCGACGCCGCCGATCTCGACGTCCTCCGCCGCGATGCGACCTGTCCGCTGGACCGGGCCGTCGTAGCGCAGGAGCTCCTCGATCGCGCCGGGCAGCAGCGCCGGGTCGTCCCGCAGCCTCCGCCACTCAGCGGAGTGCCGAAGCAGCGCGAGGAGCCCGTTGCCGATGAGGTTCACCGTCGTCTCGTGGCCGGCGACGTAGAGCAGCACGCACGTCGCGAGCAGCTCGCGCTCCGTCAGCCGGTCGCCCGCCTCCTCCGCCTGGACCAGCCCGCTCAAGAGATCGTCCCCCGGCCGGCGCCGGCGCTCGTCGGCCAGCTGGGCGAAGTAGTCGACCATGCCTCGCGTCGCCTGGCGTCCGCGCTCGAGCACCTCGGGCCCGACGGGGAGCGCGATCGCGTCGATCGCTCGCGCGACGTCCCGCGACCACGCCTTCACCTGCTCGGCATCGTCGACCGGCACGCCGAGGAGCTCCGAGATCACCGTCACCGGCAACGGATACGCGAGGTCCTCGATCACGTCCATGCGCCCGGCGCCGGCCACCCGGTCCAGCAGGCGATCCACGATCGCCTGGACGCGCGGGCGGAGCGTCTCGACCACGCGCGGCGTGAAGGCCTTGCTGACGAGGGCTCTGAGGCGCGTGTGGTCCGGCGGGTCGCGGAAGAGCATCGACAGCCCGAGCCACGACGCGTCCGGCCCGCCGCCGAAGCGCGCCTCGAGGAGGGCCTGGTAGCCGCTCTTGCCGAAGCGCGCGTCACGTAGGAATGCCGCGACGTCCTCGTAGCGCGTGAGGACGACGAACCCGAGCGGATGGCGGTGCACCGGGTCCTCGGCCCGCAGGCGATGGTAGACGGGATACGGGTCCGCGAGGAAGCCGGGGTCCAGGAGGTCGAGCTCGCTCATGGCCGTCGTCCGGTCGGTCCGAGTGTAGCGCGGCGATCGTTCTTCGACCGGCACGGAAATTCACAGCCGCCAAGACGACCCCCACGACCGTTCCTGTTCGTGGGTGACGCGCCCCATCGCGTGCGGTGACGCCTTCGGCGCGCCTCCTACCCGCTGCGAAGCGTGGCCGTGCGCCCCATCGCGCCCAGGGCCAAGCCGCTTGCCGCGAGCGCGATTCCCGCGCTCACGAGGAAGAGCGTGGTGTAGCCGGTCCGCGCGACCAGGAAGCCGGCGCCGATGGCGCCGGTGGCGATGCCGAGCTCGAGCGCGGTGTAGAAGGTTCCCATGGCCTTGCCCCGCTCGGTCGGCGCCGAGAGATCGACGCACCAGGCGACGAGAGCCGGCTGGGCGGCGCCGAGGCCGATCCCGTACAGCAGGCCCGAGACCACGAGCATCAGGGACCCGCCCCCGAGCGCGACGAGTCCCATCCCGGCGGTGACGCATACCATGCCGACGGCGGCCACGGGGGCCCGGCCCACCTGGTCGGACAGCCCGCCGCCGATGCCGCGGCTCAGGATGATCGCGCACGCCATCACCGTGAAGAAGACGCCGGCATGCGCTCCCCGGGATGCGGCGTAGAGGGGCAGGAAGGTGGACTGCACCCCGTAGGTGGTCATGAGGCAGAGCACGATGGCGCAGGGATAGAAGGCGACCCGGCTGAACGCGCTGCCGAAGGCCAGCGGGACGCGAACGGGGGATGCCAGCGTCTCCCGCTGACCGAGGGCGAGCGCGAGCGCGACCAGCGCCATCGTCGTGGACGCGGCGAAGAGCCACCCGAAGCCCCAGCGGTCGACGACGAATAGGCCCGCCGCCGGCCCGATCGCGAGCGCGACGTTGGCCGCGATGCCCACCAGCCCCATCACGTGGCCCCGGCGCGCCGGCGGGGCGAGGTCGGCCGCCATCGCCATCCCGCCCGTCGGGTAGAGACCCATGCCGCAGCCGTGGAGCCCGCGCACCAGGATCAACGCCGGAAGCGTCCGGCTCACGGCGTAGAGCGCGGAGGCCGCCGCGAAGACGAGGGCGCCGCCCAGGAGGAACGGCCGCCGCCCGTAACGGTCCGCCGCCCAGCCGGCCACGGGCCGCACCACCATGGCGGCCAGCGGGAAGGCGCCCGTCAGCAACCCGATGCGGGACTCGGGAATGCCGAGCGTGCGCGCATAGACGGGCAAGGCCGGCAGCAGCAGGAAGAACGAGAGGAACTGGGCGAACCCCCCGATCCACAGGCGCACGAACTGGGGGGTGACGATGCGCTCGGCGCCCGCCCCGGAGGTCGGCACCCCCCGATGATACCGGAGGCACGAGCGTCGCCCCGGCCGCCACGCTATGCGTCGCCGCCCCCGACTGCGATACTTGCCGGCGAGGCGACGATGACGCTCGACGAGTACGTGGCCTGGGCGGCGGGAATCGGCGCCGGTCGGCTCGCGGGCGAGCCCGACCAGCGCGCGCTCCACGAGAACGCGCTGGGATTCGCGAGCGAGGTCGGCGAGGTGGCCGGAGTCCTCGCGAAGTGGCTGCGGGACGGGACACTCGCGCGCGATCGGCTCGCCGACGAGCTGGGCGACGTGGCGTACTACTGGGCGCGGCTCAGCGTCGTCACCGGGCTGGCGCCGTCCACGCTTCTCGCGCGGAGCCGCGCGCATGTCGAGTGGCGGCGGGCGGGTCGACCCTCGGGAGGGCCCGCGCCCGTGGCTCACGGCATCACGCTCGACGAGTTCGCCGCTTGGGCGGCCGACTCCGGCGACGCCCGCCCCGCCGATAGCGCCGATCGGGCGCTTCCCGACGTCGGCCTCGCCCTGGCCGGCGACGCCGGCGAGGTCGTCGAGTGCCTCCGGCGACTCTCGCGCGGGGACGATCGGGAGCGCGAGCGCCTGGCCGGAGAGCTGGGCGACGTCTGGCGCTACTGGACGCGCCTCGCCGTCGCGAGCGGCGTCGCTCCCGACGAGATCCTGGCGCGAAGCCGCGCCAAGATCGAGGCGCGCCTCGCGGAGCGCGTCCGATGAGCCCCCGCGGGCCGCTCTGCCCCGGGCGCCTGCCGACCGTGACCTCGAGGGACGGCACCTCGATCGCCTTCGAGCGATCCGGCAGCGGTCCGCCGCTGGTCCTGGTGCACGGCAGCATCTCGGATCACACCTACTGGCGTGCGGTGATCCCGGCTCTCTCCGCGCGCTTCACCGTCTACGCGATGGAGCGGCGTGGGCGTGGCGAGAGCGGCGACGCGGACCTTTACCGGCTCGACCGCGAGGCGGAGGACGTGGCCGCGCTCGTCGACTCGATCGCCGAGCCGCCCGTGCTGCTGGGCCACTCGTACGGCGCGCTCTGCTCGCTGGAGGGCGCGCTCCTCACCGATCGTCTTCGGGAGCTGGTCCTCTACGAGCCGCCGATCCACTCCGAGGGCTTCCCCGCGCCAGCGGCCTTGGCCGGGCGTCTCGACGCGGCCCTGGCGGCGGGCGATCGCGATCGGGCGGTCGAGACGATGATGCGCGAGGTGGTCGGGCTGTCGCCGGCGGAGCTGTCGGCGCTGCGCGCCGGTCCATCCTGGCCGTCGCTCGTGGGCACCGCCCACACGCTGTCCCGGGAGGTGCGCGCGGCGGAACGATACCGGTTCGACCCGAGCCGGTTCCAGCGCCTCACGCTCCCTGCGACGCTGCTCGCCGGCGAGCAGAGCCCGGGGCCGCTCCGGGCGGGCGGCGCGCTCGCGCACCGGGCGCTCCTCAACTCACGCGTGGTCACGATGCCCGGGGTGGGCCACGAGGCGGTCGAGACCGGGCCCGACGTGTTCGCGGCCGCGGTGCTCGAGAGCCTGGGCCCGGTCCCCCGGGCCCGCCCAAGCGGTCGGCCGCCCGACTGAAGCTCGAGACGGGCGCCGGCCGACCGGCCCGACGGTAGGAGCCCGCCGGGCTTCTTGCTCCCCGTCCCGGTCGTCGTGCGCGCCGCCCGAGGCGCCGCCGGCAAGAACGCAGGGAAGTATCACCCCGGTGCAGACGGTGATACAACACCCTTCGGGAAATCGAGGCGGCCGTCCGCGTCCTGGCCGAGATGCACTCGAGCGATGTCGCGGGACCGCACGCCTGACGGCGAAGCGTTCCCCGGAGAGGAGCAGCGATGCCTGAGCGACGTGACGTCAGGTGGTTCCGACCTCGCGGCCGGCACGGTGCGTTGGCCGCGATGCTGGTGATGCTGGTGTTGTTCGCGGGATGCGCGAGCCCGGGAGGCGGGCCCGGAGGCGGCACCGCGATCGGCGGCCTGGGCGGGGCGGCCGCCGGCGGGCTCCTGGGGGCGGCCCTGGGCGGGAAGGGCGCGGGGATCGCCGCCGGGACGATCATCGGCGGCCTCGTCGGCGCCGGAGCCGGCAGCCTGCTCGACACCAACAGCCAGCGCGTGAGGAACCAGACCGTCCAGCGCTCGCTCGAGTCCGCGCCGGCGGGCACGGCCTCCTCGTGGACGAACCCGGACGGCGGGAGCAGCGGCTCCGTCACGCCGGTGCGGACCTTCCAGAATCCCCAGGGCGCCTACTGCCGCGAGTTCCAGCAGACGGTGACCATCGGCGGGCGCGAGGAGCGCTCATACGGCACGGCCTGTCGCCAGCCCGACGGGTCGTGGAAGATCGTCGGCTGATGCGAGCGCGCGGCTCGATCACGCCGGCCCGGAAAGGAGTGCCGATGCGTCGTCCGTCTTCGTCGTCGACGTTCGTCGCCCTCGCGGCCGCCCTCCTGCTCGCGCCGGTCGCGCTCGCCCAGACGCCCGGGCCATCGCCGGCGTTCCAGGCGACCGACACCAACGGAGACGGCCGCGTCGATCGCGCGGAATACCACAACCGCCTGATGGACAACTTCTACCTGCTGGATCAGGACAAGGACGGCTACCTGAGTGCGCAGGAGCTGCCCCACGTGACAGCCAAGGACTATCGCGCCGCCGACAGCGATGCGGATCTGAAGCTGAGCGCGATCGAGTACATCAACGAACGCTTCAAGGAATTCTCGGCGGCGGACAAGAACCGCGACGGGATCCTCTCGCACGTGGAGGTGGAGGTGTACGACGGGTTCGGCCGTCGCTGAGGCGCCCCGTCGCGCACCCTGTCGGCCATGCGCCACCGGACGGCGGGCGCCGGGCGTCGGCGCTGAGGGGTTCGAGCGGGCGCCCGGGCGCCCTGTCGAGGCGCCACGCGCGGACGGAGGTCGTCCCCATGGACTGGGTGCTCGCGTGGGTTCCGCGGTATGGCTATGCGGCCATCGCGGGCCTGCTCGCGGCCAGCGTCGTCGTGCCCGTGCCGGACGACGCCCTGCTGCTCGTCGCCGGCTCGCTGGTTTACCGGGGCGAGCTCGCCCTCGTCCCGGCGATCGGGGCCGGGGCGCTCGGATCCGCCTGCGGCATGACGGTCAGCTACGGGCTCGGTCGGTGGCTGGGGATGCGGCTGATCCACCGATTCGGACGCTTCGTGCATCTCGATGCCGCTCACCTCGACGCCTCGCGGGCCTGGTACCTCCGCTGGAGTCGGCTGAGCCTCTTCGGGGGCTACTTCGTTCCGGGCCTCCGGCACGTGGCGGCGTTCGTGGCGGGCTCCTCGGGACTCTCGTGGCGGGCGTTCGCGGCGCTCGGCTACTCCGGCGGGCTCGCCTGGGCGACCGCGATCGTGTGCCTCGGCTACTTCGTCGGTGCGGAATGGGCGCATGCCTCCGCGCGCGTCCATCGGATCCTTCGCGGGCTGGCGGTCGCGGCCGTCGTCGTGGCGGCGGCCATCGTGATCTTCCGCCGGCGGCGCGGACCCCCGCCCTCGCCCACGCCTCCCGAGGCGGCGACGCGGGACCGCTCGTAGGCGCGGTGGCTCGCGCTACTCGAAGATCGCCTCTGGCAGGAAGGCCGAGACGATCCAGTTCGGCGCGTCGACGATCTCGCTGATCCGGAGGTCCGCCGCGACGCTCGCCACCACGTACGCCTCCTCGCGCGTGAGGCCTCGCTCCGCCGCCAGGTGGTCGATCAGGTAGCGGACGGCCTGCTGGGACGCCGCGAAGAGGTCGGGCCCGTGGGCCGTCGTGGCGAACTCCGCGCCGCGAGCCGGCTGGCCCGGCGTCCGGAGCTGGGGCTCGCGGAGCGGGCGTCCCGTTCGGACCCCCACACGGACGGTGACGCGGGCCGACATCTCGACGGCGCTCACGCACACCTCGCCGTCGCCCTGGGCCGCATGCGCGTCCCCGACGGAGAGGAGCGCCCCCTCGACCCAGATCGGGAGATAGACCGTCGCCCCGGCGGTGAGCTGCTTCACGTCCATGTTGCCCCCGTTCTTTCGCGGCGGCATCGTGCTGTGCGAGCCCGGCTCGTCGAGCGCCGTCCCGATGACTCCCGGGAACGGCGCCTGCGGCACGGCGATCCGCGCGCCCGAGCGGGCCCGCATGCGCGCGAGCTTGCCGTCCTCCACGTCCCAGATCTGGAGGAACGATGACGGGAAGTCCACCTCCGGCAGGAGACCGCGCCCCGGCCGGATGTGGGTCCATCCGAACGGCGCCGCCGGCTGGACGTCCAGGATGTCCACGACGAGCACGTCCCCCGGCCGGGCGCCCCGCACGGCCACCGGGCCCGTCAGGGGGTGGCCCCGGAACGGGCCGCGCGCGGCGGTGTCCCGGCTCGTCGACGCGGGGGTGTAGTACCCATCGGCCGCGTCGCGCGTGTCGATGACGAGCGTGTCGCCGGGCTCCGCCACGAGCCGCGGCGGGATCGCGTTGTTCCACTCGTAGTGGACGACGGCGGCATCGAGCGGGTGGGACGCAGGCATCGGGCCTCCTGACTCAGGTGTGGGGTGGCGGCGGGGCGGCTTCGCGGCCGCTAGTGTATCGTACCGGCGTGACCCGGCCGGCGATCCTCCTCTGGCTCGACGAAGCCGAACTCTACGCGCGGGCGGTCGAGCAGGCCGGGATCGGCCCGCGCGTGGAGCTCCACACGCTCTCCGGCGGCGAGACGCCGGATCCCCAGCTCTGGAGCCGCGTCGAGGGCGCCCTCGCCTGGCGCATCCCGCGTGGCGCATTCGCGGGCGCGCCGCGGCTCCGCTGGGTGCAAACGCTCACCGCCGGCGTCGAGGGGTGGCTGGACCGGGGCCTCCCGCCGGGACTCGCCCTCACCTGCGCCCGCGGCACTCACCGCGTCCAGATGCCGGAGAACATCCTGGGCGCGCTCTTCCACCTCACGAAGCCGTACGCGGCGATCGCGCGGGATCAAGACGCGCGGCGGTGGACGCGGCGCGTCTCGGAGCCGCTCGCGGGCAAGACGCTCGGGATCCTCGGTCTCGGCGCGATCGGCCAGGAGGTGGCGCGGAAGGCGGCCGCGCTCGAGCTGACCGTGATCGGCACCCGCCGCGAGCCCGCGCCGATGCCGGGCGTGTCGCGCGTGCTTCCGCCCGAGGGAACGGCCGAGGTCCTGGCGACGGCCGACTTCGTGCTCCTGCTCCTACCCGTCACGCCCCTCACGCGGGACTTCATGGACGCGCGTCGCCTCGCCGCGATGCGCCCGACCGCCTGGCTCCTCAACTTCGGCCGGGGCGAGCTGGTGGTCGACGCGGACCTGGTGGACGCCGTGGAGCGCGGGATCATCGCGGGCGCGGTCCTGGACGTCTTTCGCACGGAGCCGCTGCCGGCGGAGCATCGATTTTGGGTGACGCCCGGCATCACCGTCCTTCCGCACCTCGGCGGGCTCCATCCGACGCGGGACGAGCTGGTGGCGGCGCTCTTCGTCGAGAACCTCCGCCGGTTCCTCGACGGCGCTCCGCTCCGCCACGTCGTCGATCGGGCGCGCGGCTACTGACGGCGATGCGGCCGCGACGTTTCGGCGGGTTCCGGCTCCCGCGTCGCGCCCACACGCGGTCGACGCGGCGAGGGGACGCGCATGCGACCGTCGCGGAAGCGCCCGGCGCGCCGTTCGCGGTGGCGCCGTGAACGTCCTGTCCATCCAGTCGGCGGTGACGTACGGCCGCGTGGGGAATCGCGCGGCCGTCTTCGTGCTGGAGCGGCTCGGCCACGAGGTG
>JBIOVM010000152.1:0-45885 GCA_044867785.1 Candidatus Rokuibacteriota bacterium
TTCGTGAACGCGCGAGGCGGGTCCCTCGGTCGCCAGGGGCTCTGGCGGATCGTGCGGACCCGGGGGCGCGGGGCGGGACTCCGCGCCGCGTACCCTCATGCGCTCCGGCACTCGTTCGCGAGCCACCTCCTCGAGGGCGGCGCCGACCTCCGGTCGGTTCAGGCGCTCCTGGGACACGCCGACATCGGCACCACGGAGATCTACACGCACCTCCCGACCGACGCCGTCCGTCGGCTCTACCGCCGGTTTCACCCGCGAGCCTGAGCATGACGGCGGGCGACGGGCGGCGGAAGCAGCGGTCGGGATGAGCGGAGGCGCCGTGGTCGTCCGACGCACCGGGTACCCACAGGTCGATCCCCGCGCCGCCGGCCTGATGGATCCGGGGGTCGTCGTGGTCCCGCATCGCCTGGCGATCGCCCAGGCGGCGCGGCTCGCGCGGCGCCGGCGCGCCCGGCTGGTCGCCGCCCGTTCCGGCCGGTCCTGGGCGGGCGCGTCCCACGACACGCTGACCCGCGCGCTGGCGCTCGGCCTGGGCGAGGCGCCGCTCGAGACGATCCTCTGGGACGCGGTCGTCGTGGCGCCGACTCTCGGCGAGGTCGCCGTCCGCCGCCGGCTGGGCCCGGACCGGCCCTTCGCGCTGGTGCAGGGCGCCCGCGGTCCGATCGGAGTGATCTTCCGGGACTCGGCGTCGCCGAGTGCCCTGCCGCTGTCCCTCGCCGCGCGCCTCGAGCGCCTGCCGCCCGCGATCCGGACGATCCTCCGGAACGCAGGGACCCTCGGGGGCACGCTCGGATTCCCGGTCGCCCTCGTGGGGGGCCTGGTCCGGGACCTCCTCCTGGAACGGGTGGGGGAGCGGGCGGACCTCGACCTGGCGGTCGAGGGCGACGCTCTCGCGTTCGCGCATCGTCTGGCCAGAGACCTCTCGGGCAAGGTCGCCGAGCACGTCACCTTCCTCACGGCGGCGGTGGTCCTGCCTGACGGTCGGCGCATCGACGTGGCGACCGCCCGGCGCGAGACATATCGGGCGCCCGGGGCCCTCCCCTCCGTCGAGCCCGCCGCGCTCGGAGAAGATCTGGCGCGGCGGGATTTCTCGCTGAACGCCCTCGCCGTTCGCCTGGATCCCGCGGCTTGGGGCGCCCTGCTCGACACGACGGGCGGCCTCGCAGATCTCCGGGCCCGGCGCCTACGGATCCTCCATCCGCTGTCATTCGTCGAGGATCCGACGCGTCTCTTGCGAGCGGCGCGATTCGCCGCCCGGCTCGGGGGCCGGATCGATCCGACGACGCGACGCCTGGCCGTCCGCGCCGTCGCCCTCGACGTCTATCAGGCCCTGTCGGCCGACCGGATTCGGGCGGAGCTCGAGCTCGTGCTGGCCGAGCCGCGGCCGGCGACCGTCCTGCGCGAGGTCGGCCGCCTCGGCGCGTTGCGCCTCGTCGCCCCCGGCGCCGTGCTCAATCGTCGAACGGCGCGCCTCCTCGACGTCGCCCTCGCGCCGCGCGCGCTCGCCGGGCTCGCGCCGGACGCCAGGCTCGCGCTGTGCCTCCTCTCGCTGTCCGAGAGCACCCCGAACGCCGACGCGGCGTCGAGCCGGCTGGCCACGCCGTCCCTCCGGGACGCGATCGCGCGGGCTCGGATCGACGCGCCGAGGCTCCTCGCTCGGCTGACCCGGGCCCGCGGCCGCGGCGCCGCGTACACTAGCCTCGAAGGCGCGGCGCCGGTGACCGTGGCCTGGGCCCGCGCCCTCACGAGCAGTCCGGCCGTCCGCCGGCGGCTCGACGGTCATTTGCGAAGCAGGCGCGGGCGCAGAACGCTGGCCACGGGCGAAGACATTCTCGCCCTCGGCGTCGCCGCGGGGCCCGCGGTCGGTGGGCTCCTGCGCGAGCTTCGCGGGATGCAGGCGGCCGGACGGATCCGGAGTCGCGCTGGTGCGCTACGCTGGCTCGCGGGGGCCGTGGCCCGGGGCCGCGGGCGCCGGAGACCACCGCTGACCCAACCGGGTAAGGGAGGAGGCTGATCGTGGCGACCAAGTACGTGTTCGTGACGGGTGGTGTGGTGTCGTCCCTGGGGAAGGGGCTGGCGGCCGCCTCGATCGGATGCCTGCTGGAGGCGCGCGGCTTCTCGGTCACGCTCCAGAAGATGGACCCGTACATCAACGTGGACGCCGGGACGATGAGCCCCTACCAGCACGGGGAGGTCTTCGTCACCGACGACGGCGGGGAGACGGATCTCGACCTGGGTCACTACGAGCGGTTCACCCGCGCCCGGATGACCCGGGATCACAACGTCACGACCGGCAAGGTCTATCACGCGGTCATCTCACGCGAGCGCCGTGGCGACTATCTCGGGCGCACCGTCCAGGTCATCCCCCACATCACCGACGAGATCAAGGCGTCGATCCGACGGGTGAGCCAGGGCGTCGACGTCCAGATCGTCGAGATCGGCGGCACGGTGGGCGACATCGAGAGCCTGCCGTTCCTGGAGGCGGTCCGCCAGCTCAAGAAGGACGTCGGCCGCGAGAACGTGATCTACATCCACCTCACCCTGGTGCCCTTCATCCGGGCCTCGGGCGAGCTCAAGACCAAGGCGACCCAGCACTCCGTGAAGGAGCTCCGGGCGATCGGGATCCAGCCGGACATCGTCCTTTGCCGGACGGACCGCTTCCTGCCCCCGGCGATCAAGTCGAAGATTGCGCTCTTCTGCGACGTCGACGAGGAGGCGGTCATCACCGCCAAGGACGTCGAGACGATCTACGAGGTTCCCCTCGTCTTCCACCAGGAGGGTCTCGACGAGATCGTCGTGAAGCTGCTCGGGCTCCCCCGGGGGCCGATCGACCTCTCCGCGTGGGAGCGCATGGTCCGGAAGATCAAGCAGCCGGCCCGCACCGCCCGGATCGCGGTGGTCGGCAAGTACGTGGAGCTGCGCGACTCGTACAAGAGCCTGGCCGAGGCCCTGACCCACGGCGGGATCGCCCACGACGCGCGCGTGGAGACGCGGTGGGTCGACGCCGAGCAGCTGGTACAGGACGGGCCCGCCGTCCACCTCGCGGGCGTCGACGGCATCCTGATCCCCGGGGGCTTCGGCGACCGGGGCATTCCCGGAAAGGTCGAGGCGACGCAGTACGCGCGGGAGCGCGGCGTCCCCTTCCTGGGCATCTGCCTCGGGCTCCAGTGCGCGGTGATCGAGTTCGCCAGGCACGTGGCGGGGCTGGGGGAGGCGAACTCCGCCGAGTTCGACGCCGATACGCCCCACCCGGTCATCGACATCCTGCCCGAGCAGCGGACGGTCGCCGACAAGGGTGGAACCATGCGGCTCGGCCTCTATCCCATCGCGCTGGCCGAGGACTCGCTCGCCGCCCGGGAGTACGGCGCCACCACCATCCAGGAGCGTCACCGACACCGCTACGAGGTCTCGAACGAGTATCGGCGGATCCTCGAGAAGAACGGGTTCCGGGTGTCGGGCGTGTGGCCCGAGAAGCAGCTGGTCGAGATCGTCGAGCTGCCCGACCATCCATGGTTCGTCGCCGGCCAGTTCCATCCGGAGTTCCGGTCGCGCCCGTGGGCGCCGCATCCCCTGTTTGCGGGGTTCATCGGGGCCGCTCTCCGGCGCGGTGACCGTTGAGGGACGCGACGCGGCGCGCGGGCGCGAAGCCGCTCGCCGTCCCGGATCCGGATCGCGCGGCGCCGCCGGGCGATCGCCCGGACGACGTGGGCGCGGCGCCGCGGGTCGTCGGCGTCGGAGAGATCCCGATCGGCGGGGGACATCCCCTGGCGCTCCTCGCGGGCCCGTGCGCGATCGAGGACGAGAGCCACGCGCTCCGCACGGCCGAGGCGCTGGTGGAGATGACCGCCAAGGCGGGCGTCCCCTTCGTCTACAAGTCGTCGTACGACAAGGCCAACCGCTCCTCGGCGCGCTCGTATCGCGGCCCGGGCCTCGTCGAGGGGCTCCGGATCCTGCGCCGGGTGCGGGAGACGTTCGGCTGTCCGGTACTGTCCGACGTCCACCAGGCGGCGGAGGTTCCACCGGCCGCCGAGGTGCTCGACCTGGTGCAGATCCCGGCGTTCCTCTGCCGGCAGACCGACCTGGTCCTCGCCTGCGCCCGCAGCGGCCGGCCGGTGAACGTCAAGAAGGGGCAGTTCCTCGCGCCGTGGGACATGCGGAACGTCGTCGAGAAGCTGCGCGGAGAGGGCTGCGAGGACATCCTGCTGACCGAGCGCGGCGCGACCTTCGGGTACAACAACCTAGTCGTCGACTTTCGCGGCCTCGGGGTGATGCGCGGCTTCGGCGTGCCCGTCGTCTTCGACGCGACTCACTCGGTTCAGCTGCCGGGCGGGGAGGGGACGCGGTCGGGCGGCGAGCGCCGGTACGTGGAGCCCCTGGCGCGGGCCGCCGTGGCGTTCGGCGTCGACGCCGTCTTCATGGAGGTCCACGAGGATCCCGATCGCGCCCCGTCGGACGGGCCCACGATGCTCGCGCTGGCGCGGCTGCCTCCCCTCCTGCGCGACCTTCGCGCGATCGGCGCCGCTCTGCAGGGGGTGCCGTGAGCGAGCCCTTCGGCAGCGCCGACGTCCTGAAGGTGGCCCGGCGCGTGCTCGAGGCCGAGGCCGACGCGGTACGGGCCCTCGTCGACCGCCTCGACGATCGGTTCGAGCGCGCCGTATCCCTCGTCCAGACGTGCCGGGGCCGGGTCGTCGTGACCGGGATGGGGAAGTCGGGCCTGGTCGGCAAGAAGCTCGCCGCGACGCTCGCCTCGACGGGCACGCCGGCGCTCTTCCTGCACCCCGCGGAGGGCGTCCACGGCGACCTCGGGATGCTGGTGCGGGGCGATCTCGTGATCGCCCTGTCCAACAGCGGCGAGACCGAGGAGCTCCTGGCGCTCGTGCCCGCCATCAAGCGGCTGGCCGTGCCGCTGATCGTCCTGACGGGCCGCGTGGCCTCACGGCTCGCCCAGCTCGCCGACCTGGTTCTGGACGTCTCGGTCCAGGAGGAGGCGTGTCCCATGAACCTGACGCCCACCTCGTCGGCCGTGGCGGCGCTCGCCCTCGGGGACGCGCTGGCCATCGCGGTACTCACCCGGCGGGGTATCGGCCCGGACGACGTGGCGCGATTCCACCCCGGAGGGTCCATCGGACGGGGCCTGGTCCGGGTGTCGGAGCTGATGCATCGGAGCGATGAGGTGCCCGTCGTCGAGGATTCGGCGCCTCTCGAGCTCGTGATCCGAGAGATGAGCGCGAAGCGACTGGGCTGCACGGGGGTCGTGGACGCCCGAGGGCGCTTGCGCGGCATCGTGACGGATGGAGACCTCAGGCGGGCCGCGGAGCGCGGGGCGGGCCGGCTCCCCCCGACGGCCACCGAGGTCATGACCGCCCGCCCGAAAACGGTCGGCCGGGACGAGCTGGCCGTCACGGCGCTCGAGCTCATGGAGCGGCACAGCATCACGCAGCTGTTCATCGTGGACGACGAGGGTCGCCCTGACGGGATCCTCCACCTGCACGATCTGCTCCGCGCCAAGATCGCCTGATCTGGCGCCGGCGCGCCCCGCGAGAGACCGGGGGAATACGCCCGTCGGCCCGCAGTCGAACCCTTAGCCACCCTTGGACGTTTACTCCCGGCACGATTCATGCTAGGGTGTGCGCCGTGTAGGACGTCCTGCACGCGGACGGTCATCTAAATGCGCCGCCTATCGACGATCTTCCTGGTGTGCTTCGTGGCCGTGCTGGCCGGCCTGTCGGGCGTCATCGCCTGGAAGGTCATCGGCCGCCGGGCGCCGGAGCCCGTCCAGCAGCCTCCGCAGCAGGCGGAGTACCAGATCAAGGACGTTCGCATCAATGAGACCCTGGACGGAAACCTCCGGTGGACCCTGGAGGCCGACCAGGCCGAGGTCTACGACCAGCGGGGCGTCACGGTGATGCGCAACGTCAAGATCCAGGTCTTCTCCCGCGACGGGTCCTGGACCGTCACCAGCGACGAGGGGACCCTGGTGAACGCCAAGCGCGACGTCACCCTGGATGGCAACGTGGTGATCCGCTCGAGCGACGGCCTGGAGATGCGCGCGCCCACCCTGGCGTGGCGCAACGACTCCCGGACGCTGGACACGGAGGACGCCGTCGAGATCGAGCGAGACGGCACCAAGATCACCGGACAGGGGCTCGTCGTCCGCATGCAGGAAGAGACGGCCGGCCTGCGCCGCAACGTCCGGGTCGTGATCACGGACCGCACCAAGTCGAACCTCGCCATCTTTCCGAGGAGCAAGTCATGAAGAGCGCAGCTCTTGCCCTGGCCGTGCTCGTCACGCTTGGCTCGGCCGGGCCGTCCGTGACCGCCCAGACCAAGGCCCCCGCCTCCAAGCCGGGGAGCGCGACGCCCGCGGCCTCCCCGAAGGCTACGACCAAGTCGGGGAGCTCCGGGACTTCCGGGCCTCGCTCCAACGCGCCGATCGTCATCGACGCGGACCGGATGGACGCGTCCAAGAGGGACGGCCTCGTCATCTTCAACGGCAACGTCGTCGCCAAGCAGGAGAACTCCGTCCAGACCGCGGACCGCATGGAGGTCTACCTCGACGACAAGGGCGAGCGCGTCCTCCGGATCGTCTCGACGGGCAACGTCAAGATCGTCACGGAGGACTGCCGCACCGGCACCGCGAAGCGGGCGGAGTACTACGACGACGACCAGCGGCTCCTGCTGATCGGCGACGCCAAGGTCTGGCAGGACGACAACGTCGTGACCGGCGAGGAGATCGAGATGTTCCTGGCCGACGATCGCAGCACGGTGCGGTCCGGGCCCCAGGGCCGAGTGAAGTCGGTCTTCTATCCGAAGCGGGACGAAGAGAAGTCGGACGCGCCCACGGCCCCGGTCGCCAAGAAGGAAGACAAACGCCCCGGCGCCTGCGGCTAGGCGGGCGCCGGGCGGATGGGTCTCGAGGCGCGTGGCCTCGTGAAGACGTTTCGCCACCGGAAGGTCGTGAACGACGTGAACGTGAGGATTGACCGCGGCGAGGTCGTGGGCCTCCTCGGCCCGAACGGCGCCGGCAAGACGACGACGTTCTACATGGTCGTCGGCCTGCTGACGCCCGACCGCGGCCGCATTCTTCTCGACGGCCGGGACATCACCGACCTGCCGATGTACCGGCGCTGCCGGCAGGGCATCGGCTACCTGCCCCAGGAGTCGTCCGTCTTCCGGAAGCTCACCGTCGAGGAGAACATCCTGGCGATCCTCGAGACCATCGACATCAACCCCCGCGAGCGCCAGGAGCGGCTCCATGCCCTCCTCCGGGAGTTGAGCCTCGAGCACCTCGCCAAGCAGCGTGCGTTCACCCTGTCGGGCGGCGAGCGGCGCCGACTCGAGATCACGCGATGCCTGATCACGGCGCCCAACTACATCCTGCTCGACGAGCCGTTCACGGGCATCGACCCGATCGCCATCGCCGAGATCCAGGGCATCGTGGCCCGCCTCAAGCAGAAGGGCATCGGCGTCCTGATCACGGACCACAACGTCCGCGAGACGCTCTCGATCACCGATCGCTCGTACATCCTCTACGGCGGACAGATCCTCGTCGCGGGGACGGCCCACGAGCTGGCCACCAACGAAAAGGCGCGGGAGATCTACCTCGGTGAGAAGTTCTCGCTGTAGCCTCCTGCTCGTCGATCGACGCGGCGCGGACGCCGCGTCAGACCGGCCCGACCGGGCCAGGGAGTAGGACCGTCGTCCATGGCCATGGAAACCCGCCTGAGCCTCCGCCAGACGCAGCGGCTCGTCATGACGCCGATGCTGCAGCAGGCCATCTACCTCCTCCAGCTCTCCACGGTGGAGCTCCAGGAACTGCTCCAGAAGGAGCTCCAGGAGAACCCGGTCCTGGAGGAGGCGCCGCCCGACGAGCCCCCCGGCCCCGAGACCGGGGCGGAGCCCGAGAGTCCGCGAGTCGAAGCGCCGCCCGAGGCCCCATCCGCCGAGGTGGGCGAGCCGGCGGCGCCCGACCTGCCCTTCGATATCTCGGAGGTCATCTTCGGCCCGCCCGAGGAGCGGACCCTCGTCCAGCAGGAGGAGCACGAGGAGACCCGGTTCGAGAACTTCATCGGGACTCCCACCTCGCTCGCCGACCACCTGGATGAGCAGCTCCGGCTGACGGTGGTCTCGGCCGACGTGCGGGCGGCGGCCGAGGAGATCATCGGCAACGTCGACGACGACGGCTATCTCCGCGCGACGCTCGACGAGATCGCGGAGCGCCGGGACCTGCCGCTCGCGATCGTCGAGAAGGCGCTCGCCCTCGTGCAGGGCTTCGATCCCATCGGCGTGGCCTCACGCGACCTCCGGGAGTGCCTCCTGATCCAGCTCCGGGATCCGGCTCGGGAGATCCCGGCGAACCCCAT
This sequence comes from Candidatus Rokuibacteriota bacterium, assembly GCA_044867785.1. Lineage (GTDB taxonomy): Bacteria > Methylomirabilota > Methylomirabilia > Rokubacteriales > DASRDR01 > DASRDR01. The sequence goes on from JBIOVM010000152.1 coordinate 8,364, forward strand.
GACCATCGCCATCCTCGAGCACCACTTCGAGGCGCTGCAGCGGTGTCGGTATCCGGAGATCGCGCGAGCCCTCAAGGTCGAGCAGGAGCGGGTCATCGAGGCGGTGCACGAGATCGCGACGCTGGAGCCGAAGCCGGGCCGCCGGTTCGCGCCGATGGACACGCGCTACGTCGTCCCGGACGTGCTCGTGAAGAAGGTGGGCGACGACTACGCCATCATCCTGAACGAGGACGGGATGCCGCGGCTCCGGATCAATCCCTACTACCGCACCGTCATGGGGCAGGGGGACGAGGCGAAGCGTTACGTCGAGGATCGTCTTCGGTCCGCGATGTGGCTGCTCAAGAGCATCCACCAGCGGCAGAAGACGCTCTACAAGGTCACGCATTCCATCGTCCAGTTCCAGCGCGCCTTCCTGGACAAGGGCCTCCCGCACCTGCGGCCGCTGTCCCTCCGCGACGTCGCCGAAGACATCCGCATGCACGAGTCGACGGTGAGCCGCGTGACCACGAGCAAGTTCGTCGAGACTCCCCAGGGCGTGCTCCCGCTGAAGTTCTTCTTCCACAGCGGGATCGCCAAGACGCAGGGCGACGAGGTGTCGTCGGTCAGCGTCAAGAAGATGATCGAGGACCTCGTCGCGAAGGAAGACATCGCGAAGCCGATGTCGGACCAGGACATCACGCGTGCGCTGCGCCAAGAAGGCCTGACGATCGCGCGCCGGACGGTCGCGAAGTACCGAGAGGAGCTCGGGATCCTGCCCTCTCATCAGCGACGGCTCGCCGTGCGAAAGCGGACCTGAGCGGGCATGGTCGTCCTGCTCGCGGGGCGCGGCGGGGTCAGCGTCTCCCCGGATCTCCAGCGTCGCATCCAGGGAAAGATCGCGAAAATGCAGCGCCTCTTGCCGAAGCTCACCGAGGCGAGGGTCGTCCTGGCCACCGAGCGCTATCGCCACCTGGCGGAGGTGACGCTCCGGGCCAAGCGCGCGCGGTTCCACGTCGAGGGCGAGGCCGCCGACTTCCACGCCGCGGTCGACCAGGCGCTGGCCGCACTGGCCGCGCAGATCCGGAAGAAGAAGGAGCGCGTCACCGCCAAGAAGCCGCGACCGTCGCGGCGCGGCCCGAAGGGGTTGCCGCCGGCGTCCGGCGGGCCGGAGCCGGGCGACGAGACGGCGTCGGTGACGGTGCGACGCACCAACGCGAAGCCGATGTCCCTCGAAGAGGCCGTGGACCAGCTGCGCCTCCGGGGCGACGGTCTCCTCGTCTTCCGGAACGCGCGCACGCGATCGGTCAACGTCCTGCAACGTCTCGCCGACGGAACGGTGGAGCTTGTCGAGCCCACCGGCTAGGCCCGTCCCCGCCGGGGACGAGCCGGGAGAGCGGCTGCGTCTCATCATCATCACGGGGTTGTCCGGCGCCGGCAAGAGCTGGGCCATCAAGTGCTTCGAGGATCTGGGCTACTACTGCGTCGACAACCTGCCGACGACGCTGATCCCGACCTTCGCGGAGCTGTGCGCCCACTCCACCCGCCGGATCTCCCGCATCGCGCTGGGCGTCGACATCCGTGAACGGGAGTACCTGCACTCGGTGGTCGAGGTGCTGGGCGAGCTGCGGGGCGCCGGGTACCTCACCGAGGTGCTGTTCCTCGAGGCCTCCGAAGAGGCCCTCGTGCGGCGGTATCACGAGACCCGCCGGCGCCATCCCGTCTCGGCGGGATCCCTCCTCGACGGCATCCGCGAGGAGAAGAAGCTCCTGGCAAACCTGCGCGAGCTGGCCGACCGGGTCATCGACACGTCCCAGATCACGGTTCACGAGCTGCGCCAGCGCTTGGTGGAGCTCTACGGCGAGGCGGCCGCGCCGGGACTCAGCGTCAATCTCCTGTCCTTCGGCTACAAGTTCGGCGTGCCCTACGAGGCGGATCTCCTGTTCGACTGCCGGTTCCTGCCGAATCCGTTCTTCGTCGACGGGCTGAAGGCGCAGGACGGACGGTCGCCCGCGGTGCGCCGCTTCGTCGTCGAGCATCCGGAAGGCCGGGAGCTGATCGAGCGGCTCCGCGACCTCCTCGCCTATCTTCTGCCGCGCTACGAACGGGAGGGGAAGGCGTATCTCACGGTGGCGATCGGCTGCACCGGCGGCCGCCACCGCTCGGTGGCGCTGGTGGAAGAGTTACGCTCCTTCGTGGAATCTCGAGACATCCCGGTGACCGTGACGCACCGGGACGTCGACCGCGCCGGCTAGGCGCGGCGGAAAGGCGGCGGCGCGTGAACGTCTCGCCCGATCGGCTCCCCGCGCGGGTCGAGAAGCCGTGGGGCTACGAGATCTGGTACGCCTGGACGGAGCGGTACGTCGGCAAGATCCTGCACGTCCGGCGGGGACATCGGCTGTCGCTCCAGTACCACCGCCAGAAGGACGAGGCGAGCTATCTCCTCCGTGGTCGGCTGCGCCTGACCAAGGGTCCGGCCGAGGACCAGCTCACCGTGACCGAGATCGGGGAGGGGCACGCGTGGCGCAATCGTCCCGGTGAGATCCACACGATCGAGGCGCTGGAGGACACCGACGTCCTCGAGGTCTCCACGCCCGAGCTCGACGACGTCGTCCGCCTGAAGGACCTCTACGGCCGCGAGGGGACCAGCCAGCCCTGACCGGCCGGGGCGGCCTGGGCGAACCCTCTTCCGAGACGCCGATGCGACACGACCGGAGCCGACCGATCCCAGAGGTCCCCGCCTCCCGAACGCCGACGCTCCGGCGCCCGCTCCGGGCGCGCTGGCCGACGCTCCTCGCCCTCGTGCTGACCATCGTCGCCGCGCTGTCCGCGCAGCCCGCGCGCGCCGAGACGCCCGTGATCTCGCGGGAGGCGCTCGAGCAGGCGATCCGGGAGTATCTGCTGAATCATCCGGAGGTGATCCTCGAATCGCTCCGGCGGGCCGAGCAGCGGCAGCGCGAGGCGGCCCGGGCGCAGGCCCGAGCGGCGGTGCAGGCCCACCAGGCGGATCTCCTGCAGAGCCCCGACTCCCCCGTCGGCGGCAATCCGGCGGGCGACGTCACCATCGTGGCGTTCTTCGACTACCGGTGCCCCCACTGCCGCCGGATGATGCCGGTCATCAAGACGCTCCTGGCCGAGGATCCCGGTGTGCGCCTGATCTACAAGGAGATGCCGATCCTCGGGGAAGAGTCGGTCCTCGCCGCGCGAGCCGCGGTGGCCGCCCGCGGACAGGGCAAGTACGCCGAGGCGCACGAGCGCCTCATGGCCGAGTCAGGACCGATGACGCGCGGGACGCTGGTGGCAACGCTCGCCGCGATCGGGCTCGACGGCGACCGACTGCGCGCCGACATGGAGGCGCCGGAGATCGGCGCGCTTCTGGGGCGCGAGCTCGCCCTCGCCCAAGCGCTCGGTATCGACGGCACGCCCGCATTCGTGGTCGGCGGCGAGCTCGTGGTCGGCGCCGTGGACATCGGGACGCTCCGCGAGCTGATCAGCCGGGCTCGCCGCGCGCGGTGACGGCCGCGGCGCCTTGAGAGGCGCCGGTCACCGTGATAAAGTGGCCCGGTTGCGGGCCCGCACGATGGCGCGCCCGACTGCACGGACGTCAGCCAGGAGGGCGAGATGGCGCGGGACGAGTACCTTTTCACCTCGGAATCGGTCACCGAAGGGCACCCGGACAAGATCGCCGACCAGATCTCGGACGGCGTGCTGGACGCCATCCTCGCCGAGGATCCCCGCGGCCGCGTGGCGTGTGAGGCGCTCCTCACCACCGGGCTGATCGTCGTCGCCGGCGAGATCACCACGACGAGTCACGTCGACATCGCGGAGATCGCCCGCCAGACCGTGCGCGACGTGGGATACACGCGCGCCAAGTACGGCTTCGACTGCGACACGTGCGGCGTGATCGTCTCCGTCCACAAGCAGTCGCCGAACATCGCCCAGGGGGTCGACCAGGGCTCCGACAAGCTGGGGGCGGGCGACCAGGGCCTCATGTTCGGGTACGCGTGCAACGAAACCCCGGAGCTCATGCCGGCTCCGATCTCGCTGGCGCACGGGCTGGTGCGCCGGCTCTCCCAAGCCCGCCGAGACGGCACGCTCCCGTACCTCCGACCGGACGGGAAGTCGCAGGTGAGCGTCCGGTACGTCGACGGCAAGCCGGTTCGGGTCGAGACGGTCGTGGTCTCGGCGCAGCACGCCCCCAACATCCCGTACGAGCGGCTCCGCGGAGATATCATCGAGCACGTCGTGCTCCCCATCCTGCCCGAGCCCATGGTGGACCGCCGTCACCTCACGTTTCACATCAACCCGACCGGCGTCTTCGAGATCGGCGGGCCGATGGGCGACACCGGCCTCACCGGCCGCAAGATCATCGTCGACACGTACGGGGGGTCCTGCCCGCACGGCGGCGGCGCCTTCTCGGGCAAGGATCCGACCAAGGTCGACCGGTCGGCGGCCTACATGGCGCGCCACGTCGCCAAGAACGTCGTCGCGGCCGGTCTCGCGGAGCGGTGCATGGTCCAGGTGGCCTACGCCATCGGCGTCGTCGACCCGGTGTCGGTCATGGTCGAGACGTTCGGCACCGGCAAGGTCGCCAAGGGGCAGCTGGAGCAGCTGATCCAGCGCCATTTCGACCTCACGCCGGCCGGCATCATCAAGTACCTCGACCTGCGCCGGCCGATCTACCGGAAGACCGCGGCCTTCGGGCACTTCGGGCGAAGCGAGCCCGAGTTCACCTGGGAGCGCACGGATCGCGCGAAGGATCTCCGCAAGGACGCGGGGATCTAGCGCGCGGAGCGGGGCGGAGATCACGGGCACGCCGCACGACGTCAAGGACGTTGGCCTGGCCGGCGCCGGGCCGCTGCTGATCCACCGGGCCGAGCCGTCGATGCCCGTGCCGTGTGAGGTCCGTGAGCGTTTCCTGATGGGCGCCCGGATCGGCGAGCGCATGCCGCAGCCGCGGGAGTTCCTGGCGTCCGGGACCCACGGGATCTGAGCCGGGTGCCGCCCGCCGGGCCGGATGTCGGCACCCGCTGAGCGGCCTCGGAGCACACCGCGGTCCTTCCGGCGCGTCTGTGCCCGTCCCGCGCGGACGGCCTCCGGCGCCCGGATCCCGCTCCCGTGACTTTCCGCCCATGGATGCGCTCGATTCTCGCGTCGACTCGCGGATGAGCCCGGCGGAGCTCGCGGGGTCGACCGCGGCGGTCGGACGGCGGGTCGCCGCCGTCCTGGCCGTGCTCGCGGCGCTTCGCCTGGCGTACCTGGCCTGGGGGAGCCTCGACCTGTCGCCGGACGAGGCGCACTACTGGGAATGGTCCCGGCGCCTGGATCTCTCCTATTACTCGAAGGGCCCCGTGATCGCGTACCTCATCGCGGGGCTCACGGCCGTCTTCGGGTCGTCCGCCTTCGGCATCCGCGTGGGAGCGGTCGTTTTGAGTCTGGTCGGCGCGTGGGCGCTCTACCGGCTCGGCCGGGAGCTATACGGGCGGCCGGAGCCGGGAGCGCTGGCGGTGATCGGCCTCCAGGTGACGCCGCTCGTCTGGGCGGGCAGCCTCCTCATGACGATCGACGCGCCCTTCGTCGTGGCCTGGACCCTCGGCCTCTGGGCCGCCCACCGGGCGCTCAGCGGAGGCGGGGCGTGGGCCTGGGTGCTCCTGGGACTCGCGATCGGCGCGGGGAGCCTCGCGAAGTACTCCATGCTCTTCGCGCTCCCGGGCCTCGCGCTGTACCTCTGGCGCGCCCCGGAGCGCCGGGCCACGCTGTCCGGCCGCGGCCCGCTCCTGGCGGCTTTAGCGGCGTTCGCCGCCTTCGTGCCGGTGCTGGTCTGGAACGCGCGATGGGGTTGGCTCTCCGTGCGCCACATCGCGAGCCAGGGGCGGGGCGGTGGGCTGACGCTCGACCATCTCGCGGAGTTCCTGGGCTCCCAGGCCCTGGTGCTGAGCCCGCTGATCGCGGGTCTCCTCGCATGGGGCCTCTGGGTCGGGATTCGGGAAGGCCTGGTGCGCGGACGCGAGCCCTATCGCTTCCTGCTCGCATTCGCCGCGCCGGTCCTGGGCGTGTATCTCCTGGTCGCGCTCCAAGGCAAGGTGCAGGCGAACTGGGCCGCCGCCGCCTATCCGTCGCTCGCGCTCGCCACCGCGGGCCTGCTCCTCGAGCGCCGGGCCGGGCTCGCGACGGCATCTCGCCGCGCTCAATCGCGTCTGCTCGTCGGAGCGCTCGTCGTGGCCCTGGCGATGAGCGCCGCGGGGCACCTGACGGAGCAGCTCGGGCTCCCGCGGCGGCTGGATCCCACGGCGCGACTCCGCGGGTGGGAGGAGCTCGGGCAGGCGGTCGGCGCCGCCGTCGAGCGGATGCCCGACCCGCATCGGACCTTCCTGGTCTCGGACCGCTACCAGGTCGTGAGCGAGCTCGCCTTCTACACGCCCGGTCGGCCGCCCGCATATAATTTCAACCTGGGCCGGCGTCTCAACCAGTACGACCTCTGGGAGGGACCGAACGCCCGCCGCGGCTGGGACGCGGTGTACGTGGCGGAGGGACGGGGGCCGCTCGACGAGCGCGTCCTGGCTGCCTTCGAGCGCGTGGCCCCGCCGATGGTCGTGGAGATCAGGCGAGGGGAGCGTCTCGTGCGGGTCTTCAGCCTCTACCGCGGGTACGGGTTCCGCGGCGCGCCGAGCCCGACCGGGCCACCCCGCTTCTGAGCGAGGCGGGAAGCGCTCGCATGTCCGAGGCGCCGGCCGGGCCGCCGCCCGCCCTCAGCGTCGTGATCCCCGCCTACAACGAGGCGCCCAACGTGGAGCCCTGCTACCGGGAGCTGGTCGAAGTCCTGGCCGCCGACGGACGGGCGTTCGAGATCCTCTTCGTGGACGACGGCTCCACCGACGGCACCGGCGACGCGGTTCGCCGGCTGGTCCGGGCGGATCCGCGTGTCCGGCTCCTCCGCTTCCGGCGCAACGCGGGGCAGACGGCGGCGCTCGACGCCGGCTTCCGGGCCGCCCGCGGCGCGGTGGTGGTGACGATGGACGCCGATCTCCAGAACGACCCGCACGACATCCCCAAGCTTCTCGCCGCGCTTCCCGGTCAGGACGCCGTCTGCGGCTGGCGCGTCGAGCGGCGCGATCCCTGGACCAAGCGGATCGCCTCGCGGGTCGCCAACCGGTTTCGGGACCGCTTCACCCGGGACGGGGTCCACGACACGGGCTGCACGCTGAAGGCGTTCCGGCGCGAGGCGCTCCAGCACCTGCACCTCTATCGGGGGATGCATCGGTTCCTGCCGACGCTGCTCCAGATGGAGGGGTTCCGGGTGACCGAGGTCCCGGTGTCGCACCGAGCGAGACGGGCCGGGGTGTCCAAGTACGGGAACTGGGGTCGCCTCTGGGGGGGGCTCGCCGACCTGTGGGCGGTCCGCTGGATGGCTCGGCGGAGGCTCCGGTACGAGATCGAGCAGGAGGAGCGGTGAGACGGTGGCTGGCGGCCTTGGCCGCGATCGCGCTGGTGGCGGTGGCCGCCCTCGAGGCCGTGCCGTTCTACACGGACTGGCTGTGGTTCCAGGAGGTCGGCTACGCTCCCGTGTTCCTGCGCATCGCCGCGACGCGCGGCGCACTGCTGATCGCCCTCGGCCTGGTGACGTACGTGTTCCTTCGGCTGAACCTTCGGGCCGCCGTGCGGGCGCGGCCCCCGGACGTCTTCTGGGAGCTCGAGGAGCCGCTCGGGTTGCCGAGTCGCGTCGTCCTGGAGCCCGTTCTGCAACGCTTGCTGACCCCCGTGACCGCCGTCCTCGCTCTGCTGGTCGGCGTCTCCGCCAGCGCGGCCTGGCAGACGGTGCTCCTCTACCGGCACGCGCAGCCGTTCGGCATCGCAGATCCCCTGTTCGGACGCGACATAGGCTTCTACGTGTTCCAGGTACCGCTCTGGCAGCGCGCGCTCCGCTGGTCCTTCGGCATCATCCTCCTCACGCTCGTGGCCACGGCGCTGGTGTACTTCCTCGGGCGAGTGCTCGTCCTGACGTCGCGCGGGCCGGTGATCACCGCGCGCGCCCGCGCGCACCTCCTCGGCCTCCTGGCCATCCTCCTCTTCGCCAAGGCCGCCGACTTCTGGCTGGACCGATACGAGCTGCTCTACTCCCAGCGTGGCGCCGTGTTCGGTGCCACCTACACCGACGTCCACGCCACGCTCCCCGCGCTCCAGTGGCTCGCCGTCCTGGCCGCCCTCTGCGGCCTCACGGCGCTGGTCCACGTGTTTCGGCGCAGCGCCCGGCCGGTGCTGGCGGGCCTGGTGGTGCTGGTGGTCGGATGGATGGTCGGCGTCTGGGCATTCCCCACGCTCGTGCAGCGACTGCGCGTCGCCCCGAACGCGCTGGTCGCCGAGACCCCCTTCATCGCGCATCACATCGGCCTGACGCGCCGGGCGTTCGCCCTCGACCGCATCGAGGAGCGAGACTTCCCGGCCAAGGAGACGCTGACCGCCGCCGACCTCGCTCGCAACGCCCCGACCATCAAGAACGTCCGGCTCTGGGATCAGGCGCCGCTCCTGGCCACGTTCGCCCAGCTCCAGGAGATCCGGACGTACTATCGGTTCGTCGACGTGGACAACGACCGGTACACGATCGACGGTGAGTATCAGCAGGTGATGCTGTCGGCGCGCGAGCTGTCCTACCAAAACCTCCCGCGCGACGTTCAGGGCCAGGACGCCGACCGTCAGTGGATCAACGAGCACCTCCAGTACACCCACGGCTACGGCGCGGTCGTCGGGCCCGTGAACCGCATCACGGCCGAGGGTCTGCCCGAGCTGTACATCAAGGACATCCCGCCGGCGTCCCGGACGTCGCTGCGCATGACGCGGCCGGAGATCTACTTCGGCGAGGTGTCGAACGAATACGTGTTCGTCCGGACGCGCTCCCAGGAGATCGACTACCCGGCGGCGGCGGGCGACGAGAACGTCTACACGACGTACGGCGGGCGGGGCGGGGTGGCGGTGGGCTCTTTCTGGCGGCGCCTCCTCCTCTCCATCCGATTCGGGTCCTACCGCATCCTCCTGAGCCCCGAGATCACGTCGGAGAGCCGGGTCCTGTTCCATCGTCAGGTCGGCGAGCGTGTCCGCCGGATCGCGCCGTTCTTGCGGTTCGACCCGGACCCATACCTCGTGATCCGGGACAATGGGCGCCTGGCCTGGCTGCTCGACGGCTACACGGTGACCGACCGCTTCCCGTACTCCGAGCGCGTGCCCGGCCTGGGCAACTACGTCCGCAACGCCGTGAAGGTGGCGGTCGACGCCTACGACGGCTCGGTGCACTTCTATGTCGCCGACGCGGAGGACCCCCTGGTACGCGCCTACGCGGCCATGTTCCCCGGGCTCCTGGCGCCGCTCGACGCGATGCCGGCCGACCTGCGCGCCCACGTCCGCTATCCGACCGGCTTCTTCTCGGTGCAGGCGCGCATGTACGCGACGTATCACATGCAGGACCCGCGGGTCTTCTACAACAAGGAGGATCTCTGGTCGGTGCCGCGCATGCCGGAGGGCGGCCGCGAGCGCGAGCAGGACCCCTACTACACGATCATGCGGATCCCGGGGGAGGCGCGCGAGGAGTTCGTCCTCCTGATGCCCTTCACCCCGCTGCGCCGGGACAACATGATCGCGTGGCTCGCCGCGCGCTCCGACGGCGCCGCGTACGGGCGCCTCGTGGCCTTCCTCTTCCCCAAGCAGCGCCTGGTCTTCGGGCCGCGCCAGGTGGCGGCCCGGATCGACCAGGACGCCGTGATCTCGCAGCAGCTCACGCTCTGGAGCCAGCGAGGCTCGACCGTCCTGCGCGGGAGCCTGCTGGCGGTGCCGGTCGAGGACTCGCTCGTCTACGTCCAGCCGCTGTACCTGGCCGCCGAGAAGGGCTCCATTCCCGAGCTGAAGCGGGTCATCGTCGCCTACGGCAACCAGATCGCGATGGGCGAGAACTTCGAGACCTCGCTGCAGTCGATCTTCGGCCGCCGGCCGAACCTCGCCGCGCCCTTCCCGGCCGGGCCGAGGCCCACCGACGCGCACGGCGACGGCGTCGGCGACCTGGTCGGCCGGGCCTGGGAGACCTGGATGCGGGGCCAGGACGCGCTGCGGCGCGGGGACTGGGGCGCGTACGGCGACGCCCAGCGGCGGCTCGAGGAAGTGCTGAGGGCCCTCCGGGAGCGGGCGCCGCGCTGACGGCCGGGGGCCCGCCCCCGCTCAGGTCCGGGCGCGCAGGTAGAGGTACAGCCCGAGCGTCGCGAACAGCGCGTTCGCGGCCCAGGCGGCGACCAACGGCGGAAGGATCTCCGCGCGGGCGAGCGCCAGCGCCGCCGAGTGCACGATGAAGTAGCCGAGCCCGAGCGCCAAGCACAGCGCGATGCCGATGACGCGCCCGCCCCGCGGCGACTGGAGCGCGAAAGGAATGCCGACGAGCGCCATGATCGGGTGGGCGAACGGGAAGGCGATCTTCGAGTAAAGGTCGACGAGATACTTCCCGACCTTGTGCCCGGCGGCCTGCAGACGGTCGATGTAGTCCCGCAGCTCCAGGTAGTTCATCACGTCGGGCGCCTTCGGCACCTGCGCGAAGTCCTGGTAGCGCTCGGGCAGGCGCACGGTCTGCTCGCGGAACGACTCGGCCATGTCGGGCCGGCCCGACCGGAACTCGCGGCGGACTCCGTTGGCCAGCTGCCAGGCGTCTTCGGCATCCGACCAGCGCATCTCCCGGGCGTCCCAGCGCCGCCGCATCCCGAAGTCCGCGCCCAGCGAGAGCACCGTGACGCCGTTCATCTGCCGGTTGCCCGGATCCAGGAGCTCGATGTGGTAGATGCGGCTCTCGGCGGCCCCGTCCTCCCGGCCCCGGTACCAGATCTGCGTCCGCTTGCGGAGCTCCGGCATCGTGCGGCGCTTGATCCTCGACTCGTCGATCTCGACCGCCCGCCGGTTCATGAACGGCATGACCACTTCCTGGAAGACCAGCGAGCTGAACGTCACCACCACGGCGAGCCCGAAGATGGGCAGGCTCACCCGGTACAGGCTGACGCCGCCCGCCTTGAGCGCCGTCAGCTCGTTGCTGCGTGACAGGCCGACGAAGAGCAGAATCGTGGACATCAGCATGACGATGTGGAGGCCCTGGTAGACGAACGGCGGCGTCCGGTACAGGAAGTGCAGCAGGATCAGCCACAGCCCGGGCTTCAGCCGCAGGTAGCGGTCGAGCGTCGTCATGAGGTCGCCGATGATGACCACGACCGTGGCCAGGGCGATGCCGTAGAGAAAGAGCGTGAGGAACTCCACGCTGAGATACCGGTCGACGATGTGGAGGGCGTTGCTCCGCGCCGCCCGCCGCGCGCGCGCCCGGCCCCGCGTCGCCGCCGCCGGGCGGCTCCCGGGCGCCGCCGCCGGCACGGCGATCCGGCGCCAGTAGCCTCGGCCCTGCGCGACCAGGCTCCAGAATGCCTGCTGAATGAGCGTCACCACCGGAATCGGGCGCTCGCGCAGCGTGGCGCGCAAGAGGTAGATGGCCACGGCCCCGACCACGATGTTCGGCCCCCACATCGCGAGCCAGGGGGCGACCCGCCCCGTGTCGCCGACGTTTTCTCCGAGGGTCAGCCCGACGTAGTAGAAGAGCAGGATCGGCAGCGCCGCCACGAACGCGCCCCAGCGGCCGCCGCGATGGGCCCGGATGCCGAGCGGCACCCCCAGCACGCTGAAGACCAGGCACGCGACCGGGATCGCGAACTTCTTGTGGATCTCCACCAGGTACGGGTTCGCGTTGCCCTTCGACGTGGTGAACTCCTGGACCGTCTTCTGCAGGTCCGCCAGGCTCATCTCGCGGTCGCCCTTCGGCGCGCCGCCCTGCTTCACCAGGGGGTTCTCCAGGACCAGCGTGATGTCGTACAGCCGGAAGCGCACTTCCCGGTACTTCTGGAGGGCGGTCGGGCTCGTCTCGTGGATCGACCCGTCCAGGAGCCGCAGCGTGACGCGCCGGTTCACCTCGTCCGAGAGCAGCCGGCCTTCCTTGGCCGTGATGAACCGCTGCTCCTCGGGCTTCCGCTCGTCCGACACGAACACGTTGCGCAGCGCCACCTGGTCCGGGGCGATCTCGTCGACGTAGATGACGAAGTTGCCGAACGTGTCGTTGAAGACCCGCTCCTTCACCCCCACGCTGGCCTGCGTCCGCACGATGTCGAAGACGAGCGACTTGAACGCGTAGTTGGTCTTGGGAACGGAGTCGATCATCAGGTAGCCCGTCGCGGCCGCCATGACGACGCCGAACGACATGACGGGCCAGAGCAGGCGCAGCGGGCTCACCCCGCACGCCTTCATCGCGACGATCTCCATGTCGGCCGACAGGCGTCCGAACGCGACGAGGATGGCGAAGAGGACGCCGATCGGAATGGTCAGGACCAGGATGGCGGGCAGGAGATAGACGAACAGGAGGCCGACCAGATGGACGGGCACGCCCTTGTTGATGATCAGGTCCATGAGGTCGAAGATCCGGTCGATGAGCAGGAGGAAGGTCGAGACGAGCAGCCCGAGCAGGAACGGCGTCCAGAGCTCTTTCCAGATGTAGCGGTCGAGGATTCTCACCGGCCCGTGCCCTGCCGATCATTCTACGGAAGCGCCCGCGGAGTGTAAACGACTCGAGCGAATGCTAGAATGATCGCCGTGTCGCAGGAATCGCGGCCCGCCACGCTTCCGCCCACAGCCCTTCCGGACCGCTACGATCCTCGCCAGGCCGAGGACACGTGGTACCGCGTCTGGGAGGAGCGGGGGTACTTCCGCGCGGATCCGTTCTCCAAGGCGAAGCCGTACTGCATCGTGATTCCCCCTCCGAACGTCACCGGCTCGCTGCACATCGGTCACGCGCTCAACAACACCCTTCAGGACGTCCTCGTGCGCTGGAAGCGCATGGAGGGGTTCAACGTCCTCTGGCAGCCGGGCACCGACCATGCCGGGATCGCGACGCAGGTCGTCGTGGAGCGGCAGCTCGCCGCCGAAGGGACGAGCCGCGAAGCGCTCGGGCGCGAGGCGTTCGTCCAGCGCGTGTGGAAGTGGAAGGAGGAGTCGGGCGGCACGATCCTCCAGCAGCTCCGACGGCTCGGCGCGTCCTGCGACTGGGAGCGGGAGCGATTCACGATGGATCCGGGCCTGTCGGCGGCGGTCCGGGAGGTGTTCGTCCGGCTCTGGGAGGAAGGCCTCATCTATCGAGGCGACTACATCGTCAACTGGTGCCCCCGGTGCCGGACGGTGCTGTCCGACCTCGAGGTGGAGTACGAGGACCGCGCGGCCGAGCTCTACTACATCCGGTACGGCCCCCTGTCCTTGGCGACGGTGCGCCCGGAGACGAAGCTCGGTGACACCGCCCTGGCGGTCAATCCGAAGGACCGCCGCTACTCGAAGTACGTGGGGCGGGAGCTCGAGATTCCCTCCGTCGAGGGAACGGTCCGCATGAAGGTCGTCGCCGACGCCGCCGTCGACCCCAAGTTCGGGACGGGCGTCATCAAGGTCACGCCCGCCCACGACCCGGCCGACTTCGAGATCGGGCGGCGCCACGGGCTGGAAGTCCGGCAAGTCATCGGCTTCGACGGGAAGATGAACGAGCGCGCGGGAAAGTACGCCGGCCTCGATCGTTTCGAGGCCCGCCGGCGCATCGTCGGGGACATGACGGCGCTGGGGCTGATCGAGAAGACCGAGCCCTACCAGCACCGGGTGGGGACGTGCTACCGCTGCAAGACGGTCGTCGAGCCCCTCGTGTCCAAGCAGTGGTACGTCCGGATGAAACCGCTCGCCGATCGAGCCCTCAAGGCGGTGCGTGACGGTCGGACCCGCATCACGCCGCGGAGCTGGACCAAGACGTACAACGCCTGGCTCACCAACATCCGGGACTGGTGCATCTCGCGCCAGCTCTGGTGGGGGCACCGGCTCCCGGTGTGGTATTGCGACGCGGAGGGAACCCTCCACGTGTCCCGCGAGGACCTCGCGGAATGCCCGGGGTGCCACGGCCCGCTCCGGCGGGACGAGGACGTGCTGGACACCTGGTTCTCGTCAGGGCTCTGGCCCTTCTCGACCCTCGGCTGGCCGCACACGACGCCCGAGCTGAAGACGTTCTATCCCACCTCCTGCCTCGTCACCGCCTACGACATCCTCTTCTTCTGGGTGGCCCGCATGATGATGCTCGGCCTCCACGTCATGGAAGAGGTGCCGTTCCGCGACGTCTACATCCACGCCCTCGTCCGCGACATGGAAGGGCAGAAGATGTCGAAGTCGCGCGGCAACGTGGTCGACCCGCTCGACGTGATGGGGCAGTTCGGCACCGACGCGCTTCGCTTCACCCTGGCCGCGCTGGCGGCGCAGGGCCGGGAGATCAAGCTCTCGAACGACCGGATCGAGGGGTACCGGAACTTCGCGAACAAGCTCTGGAACGCCGCCCGGTTCGTCCTGTCGAACCTCGAGGGCTACCGGCCGGCCCGCGCGCGGAAGGCGCCGCCGACGCTGGCCGACCGGTGGATCCTGAGCCGGCTCCAGCAGACGATCCTCGACGCTCGCCGCGCGCTGGCCAAGTACCGCTTCAACGACGCGGCCAGCGCCGTCTACCAGTTCCTCTGGCACGACTACTGCGACTGGTACCTCGAGTGGTCGAAGCTCACGCTCTACCGTGGCGAGGACCCGGCGGCCCGGGCCCGGACCCAGGCCACGCTCCTCGAAGGGCTCGAGACGACCCTCCGGCTGCTCCACCCCTTCATGCCCTTCATCACCGAGGAGATCTGGCAGCGGCTGCCGAAGGGCAAGACCGCGCCGGCAAGCATCATGATCGCGCGGTACCCGCGCCCGCAGAAGCGCCACCGAAGCGCAGGGGCCGAGGCGGACATCGCGGCCGTCATGACCGTCGTCTCGGGGATCCGAAGCGTTCGCAGCGAGTTCCAGATCCCCCCGTCGCGGGCGCTGTCCGTCGTCGTGAAGCCGGCGCGGGCGGTGGAGCCGATCCTGAGGGCCGAGGCCGGCGCCGTCGGCGCCCTCGCCAGAGCCGAGGTCCGCATCGATCCCGCCGCCGAGCGGGCGGCGGACGCGGTGCTGAAGGTCGTGGAAGGCTCGGAGATCCACGTGTCGCTGGCCGGCGTGGTCGACGTCGAGGCCGAGCGGGCGCGGCTCGGCCGGGAGCTCCGGAAAGTGGAGGAGGAGCTCCAGCGGATCGAAGGAAAGCTCGGCCGCGAGGATTTCCGCCAGCGGGCGCCGGCCGAGGTCGTGGCGCGCGAGGAAGCGCGGCGCGCCGAGCAGCTGGGGCTGCGGGACACGCTCGGCGACGGGCTGGCGCGCCTCGATGCGCTCGACGCCCGCTGACCCGGCGCCCGACCTCTCCCTGACGCGCGCGTTCGCCCCCTGCCTGCCGGCCGGTCGCCTGGCCGGGCCTCTTCGCGCGTATCGCTCGGTCGCTTCCACCCAGATCCTCGCCCGGCGCTGGGCGGAAACCGGCGCGCCCGAAGGGGCCGTCGTCGTCGCCGATCACCAGACCGAGGGACGAGGCCGCCGCGGGCGACGCTGGACCGCCCCGCCCGGCGCCGCCCTCCTCTTCTCCACCGTCCTGCGTCCGGGCATCCCGGTCGCGCGCTGGCCGGAGATCCCGCTGGCCGCCGGATGCGCCGTCGCCGAGGCGCTGGAGGAGGTATCGGGCGTCGCGGCGGTCCTCAAGTGGCCGAACGACGTACTGGTCGACGGTCGGAAGGTGTCGGGAATCCTCGCCGAGGGCATCGCCGGGGTGTCTCCCCTCGTGATCGTCGGCATCGGCGTGAACGTCGCGCAAGGAGCGGGGGACTGGCCGGCTGACCTCGCCACTCGCGCCGGGTCGCTTGCCGAGCTGGGCGCCGTGGTCTCGCGTGAGCGGCTCCTGACCGCGTGCCTCGCCCGGCTCGGAGCCTGGTACGGCACGGTCCTCGACGGAGGGTTCGAGGCGGTCCGCGCCGCGTGGCTCCGCCGGGGGCTCCTCGGCACCCGGGTCGACGTGGCCGGAGGCGAGGGCACCGCGATCGACCTCGCCCCCGGTGGCGAGCTGGTCGTCCGTCGTGACGACGGCCGGACGCTCCTCCTGGTGGCCGTGGAGGAGGTCGCCGCCGGCCGCGTCGTGGCGGGCGCACGCTGATGCTCCTCGCCGTCGACGTCGGCAACACCAACGTCAAGCTGGGAGTGTACCGGGAGCGTCGCCTGGTCGCCTCGTGGCGGCTCACGACGCGGCGCGAGCAGACGGCGGACGAGTACGGCGTGTTCACCCAGACGATGCTCAGGACCCACGGGCTCGAGCCCGAGCGCCTGACCGACGTCGCCGTCTCGTCGACCGTGCCCGCCGTCCAGCGGACCTTGGAGGAGATGGCCCAGCGCTACTTCGGGGTCGCCCCCTTCGTGGTGAACCCCGGCGTCAACGTGGATCTCCCGATGCGGGTCGACTATCCGCGCGAAGTGGGGCCCGATCGCGTGGTGAAGGTGGTCGCGGCCGTCGAGTTGTACGGGCCGCCGCTCATCATCATCGATTTCGGGACGGCGACGACGTTCGAGTGCGTGTCGCCGGCCGGCGAGTTCATCGGCGGCGCGATCGCCCCCGGAATCGCGACGGCCGCCGAGGCGCTGACTGCCCGCGCGGCCCGGCTCTTCCGGGTCGATCTCTTGCGGCCGCCGGCCGCGATCGGCCGGAACACGGTGACGAACATCCAGTCCGGCATCGTCTACGGATACGCGGGACTGGTCGACGGCTTGGTGGCTCGGATGCGCGCGGAGATGGAGGGCGAGCCGAAGGTGGTGGCGACCGGGGGACTGGTGAGCCTGATGGACGGGCTCGCCCGGACGATCGACCTCGTGAACCCGCATCTCACGCTCGAGGGCCTCCGCATCGCCTGCGACCGGGCGCGGCGGCCCGCTTCCGTGGATCGTCGCGGCGAGTCGGCTTGACATGCGGGTGAGGGGCCTCCTATACTTTCCCAACATCTAGTGGCGGTGGGGCCGAGCGGTCACTACTGGTAGGGCGCGCCGCAGCGACGGAGGAGGAGGGGGGACATGGGGATGTGGGTCGGTCGCGGGCGAAAGGCGCGGGTCGCCTACGGGTTCGATGACATCGCCCTGGTCCCGGGCACCGTCACCGTCAACCCGAACGAGGTCGACGTCTCGTGGGAGCTCTGCGGCCGCCGCATCGAGCTTCCGATCATCGCGGCGGCGATGGACGGCGTCACCGACCCCCGCTTCGCGATCGAGATGGGCCGCCTGGGCGGCCTGGCCGTTCTCAATCTGGAGGGCGTCCAGACGCGGTACGAGAGCCCCGACGAGGTCATCGAGCAGATCATCTCCTCGTCGGCCGAGGAAGCGACGCGCATCATCCAGTCGATCTACGGCGAGCCCATCAAGGAGGACCTGGTCCACCGCCGCGTCAGCGAGATCAAGAAGGGCGGCGCATCGGTCATCGTCTCGGCCATCCCGCAGCGCGCCATGCGGTTCGCGAAGCTGGCCGAGGAGGCCGGCGCCGACTTCTTCGTCGTCCAGTCCACCGTGAGCACTGCCCGGCACATCGCGACGGAGTACGAGCCGCTCGACTTCCGGCGGCTGAAGCAGGAGCTCTCCATCCCGCTGATCGTCGGCAACTGCGTCACCTATGAGGCGACTCTCGAGCTGATGCAGACCGGCGTCGACGGCCTCCTGATCGGAGTCGGCCCCGGCGCGGCGTGCACGTCCCGCGAGGTCTTGGGGCTCGGAGTCCCGCAGATCACGGCTACGGCGGACTCGGCGGCGGCGCGCGATTTCTACTACAAGCAGAGCGGCCGCTACGTGCCGATCATCACCGACGGCGGCATGTCGACCGGCGGGGACATCTGCAAGGCGCTCGCGGCCGGCGCCGACGCGGTCATGATCGGCTCGGCGTTCGCCCGGGCCCTCGAAGCGCCGGGCCGAGGGTACCACTGGGGCATGGCGACGCCCCACTCGAACCTGCCGCGCGGCACGCGCATCCGCGTCGGGGTCGTCGGCCCGCTCGAGCAGATCCTCTTCGGGCCCGCCTTCACGGACGACGGGACCATGAACCTGATGGGAGCCCTGCGGACCTGCATGGGGTCCGTCGGCGCCCAGACGATCCGCGAGCTGCAGATGACGGAACTCATCATCGCGCCGGCGATCAAGACGGAGGGCAAGATCTTCCAGAAGGCGCAGCGCGTCGGCATGGGCAAGTAGCGCGAGGGCCGTGACCCTCGCCGCCCGCGCCGCGGAAGACGATCGTCGCATGGACAAGGTCGCGGTCGTCGACTACGGCTCTCAGTACACGCAGCTGATCGCCCGCCGCATCCGCGAGGCGGGGGTGTACTCGGAGATCTTCCCCCCCACCGTGCCGCTCGAGCGGCTCCTCGCCCACCAGGCGATCGTCCTTTCCGGAGGACCGTCCAGCGTCTACGACGAGGGAGCGCCGCTCCCTCCCGCCGCCCTCTTCCAGGCCGGGGTGCCGGTCCTGGGCATCTGCTACGGGATGCAGGCGATGGCCCGGCTCCTGGGCGGACAGGTCGAGCCGAGCCCCCACCGGGAGTACGGCCGGGCCGAGGTCGCCCTGCACGGCCGGGATCTCCTCTTCGAGGGCGTCACCCCCGACACTCCGGCCGGACACGTGACCGTGTGGATGAGCCACGGCGACACGGTCCTCGCGGCGCCCCCGGGCTTCCGCGCTCTCGCGACCACCGCCAACACGCCCGTGGCGGCGATGGTGGCGCCCGAGCGGAAGCTCTATGCGGTCCAGTTCCACCCCGAGGTGGCGCATACCCCTCAGGGCCAGCGGGTGCTCGAGAACTTCCTCTTCCACCTGGCCGGGCTCAAGCCCGGGTGGTCCATGAGCTCGTTCATCGAACAGGCCGTCGAGGCCGTCCGGACGACGGTGGGATCGGAGCGGGTGCTCTGCGCGCTTTCCGGGGGCGTCGACTCGGCGGTCACGGCCGCCCTGGTCCACCGGGCGATCGGGGATCAGCTCCAGTGTGTCTTCGTCGACAACGGGCTCCTACGCAGAGGGGAAGGGGAGGCGGTGCGCCGCACCTTCCAGGACCGATTCGGCATGCGGCTCCTGTACGTCGACGCCGCCAAGCGGTTTCTCGAGCGCCTCAGCGGGGTCACCGACCCCGAGGAGAAGCGCAAACGGATCGGCGCCGAGTTCATCGCCGTCTTCCAGGAGGAGGCGGAGCGGCTGGGCACGATTCCGTTCCTGGCCCAGGGCACGCTCTATCCCGACGTGATCGAGTCGACGTCGTTCCGGGGCCCGTCGGCGACGATCAAGACCCACCACAACGTCGGGGGGCTGCCGAAGGATCTTCGCTTCACGCTGGTCGAGCCCCTGCGCGAGCTGTTCAAGGACGAGGTGCGTGTCCTGGGCGAGCTGCTCGGGCTGCCCGCGGAGATCGTCTGGCGCCAGCCCTTCCCCGGGCCGGGACTGGCCGTGCGCATCCTGGGCGAGGTGACCGAGGAGCGGCTCGCCGTGGTTCGCGACGCCGACGCGGTCGTCCAGGAGGAGATCGCCGCCGCCGGTCTCGGCCGTGGATTGTGGCAAGCCTTCGCCGTTCTTCTGCCGGTGCGCACGGTGGGCGTCATGGGCGACTTCCGGACATACGCGCAGGTCGTCGCGCTCCGGGCGGTCGTCAGCCAGGACGCGATGACCGCCGACTGGGCCCGACTGCCCTACGAGGTGCTGGCCCGCATCTCGAGCCGGATCATCAACGAGGTCAAGGGCGTCAACCGTGTCGTCTACGACATCTCCTCCAAGCCCCCGAGCACCATCGAGTGGGAGTGACCCCGTGACGCGACGGAATGGGCGCGAGCGATGAGCAAGCTGGTCTTCGCGGCCGTCGTCCTGCTGGCCGGGCTCGCCATACACGGGGCCCTGCGCCGGCGCGCCGACGGCCTGCCGCCCGGGCTTCGCACGTTCGCCCCCCGGCTCGTCCTCGCCCTGGCGGTCGGCGTGCCCGCGCTGATCCTGCTCTTCTCCGTCTTCCGGATCATCCCGGCCGGCCACGTGGGCGTGAAGGTGCTGTTCGGACAGGTCGACCCCTCTCCCCTCCGCGAGGGGCTCAATGTGGTGCTGAACCCGCTCTACGACATCGTGGTCATGGACGGGCGGGTGGGGAAGCACGTGGCGAAGTACGACGCGGCCTCGAAGGACCTTCAAGCCGTCCACGTGGAGATGGTCCTGAACTACCGCCTGCATCCCGATCGCGCCCCCGAGGTGTACAAGTCGATCGGTCTCGAGTACTCGTCGGTGATCATCGATCCGGCGGCGCAGGAGGTGCTCAAGGCGAACACCGCGACGCACAACGCGGCCGAGATCCTCCTCCGCCGGCCGGCCATCAAGGCGGACATCCAGAAGGACCTCACCGTGTGGCTCGCCAAGTACGGGATCGAGCTCAAGGAGGCCTCGCTGGCGAACATCCGCTTCGACCAGAACTACGAGAAGGCCATCGAGGCGAAGCAGATCGAGGAGCAGAAAGCCGAGCAGAAGCGCTACGAGCTGATCCAGGCTCAGCGCCAGGCGGAGATCATCGCGGCCGCCGCCAAGGGCCGGGGCGACGCGGCGCGCGAGGAGGCCAAGGGCGTGGCCGAGGCGACCCGGATCAAGGGCGAGGCCGAGGCCACCTACAATGCCCGGGTCTCCTCCTCGCTGACGCCGACGCTCATCCAGCAGCAGTACCTGTCGAAGTGGGACGGTCGCCTGCCGCAGTACACGTTCGGCGGCAACGCCATGCCGCTCGTCCAGATCCCGGGCGCCGGCGGCGGAGCTTCCGACGGAGGTCGACGCTAGCTCCGTCATGCTGGAGCGGCTGGCGCGCCTGTGTGTCGGGGTGGGCCTGCTCTGGGTCCTGCTGGTCGTCGCGGTGGGGCTCATGAGCGGGCTCGACATGCCCGAGCGGCTCGCCCCCTTCGCGGATGGGATGCTGGGCGCTGATCTCCGGCGAGCGCTCTACCTGGGTCTGACCTTCGTCGTCGTGCCGATCGGCATGCTGGCGCTGCTCCGCGACATGATCGGCGATCCCGAGCCCCTCTGGCTGAAGCTGGCGGCCCCGGGCGTGTTCGCGGCGGTCTATGCCCTGTTCTTGGCCGCGGCGGCGCCCCGCGTGGGCCAGCCGCTCCTCCTGGCCGCGGATCCTCTGGTGACGCAGCTCCTGCCCGCCAGCTCCCTCACGCGGGACCCCGGAGATGCACCCAGTTGGCTGGCCCGATTCGCGGCGCTGCTGGCGGTCGTCGCGGGCACTCCCGGCGTGCTCGGGTTCGTGGCGAGTCTCCTGGCCGGCGGCACCCGGAGGCGCTGACCGCGTGAGCGAGCGCGCCGACTTCGTCCATCTGCACGTCCACTCGGAGTACAGCCTCCTCGACGGCGCGGCGCGCCTGCGGCGGCTGGTCGAGCGGGCCGCGCAGCTGGGCTTTCCGGCCATCGCGCTGACCGATCACGGCAACCTGTTCGGCGCGATCGACTTCTACCAGCACGCGCGTGCCGCGGGCATCAAGCCCATCCTGGGATGCGAGCTGTACATCGCGCCCGGGAGCCGGTTCGAGCGCGCCCCGGTGGACGGCCAGTACGAAGGGGCCAATCACGTCACGGCCCTGGTCCGGAACGAGGTGGGATACCGGAACCTGATCAAGCTCGTCTCGAAGGGGTACCTCGAGGGCTTCTATTACAAGCCGCGCGTGGACAAGGAGCTCCTGGCCCAGCATTCGGACGGCCTCCTGATCCTGTCGGGCTGCCTGAACTCCGAGGTGTCCCGCCTGCTCCTCGCCGGGGAGGAGCGTAAGGCGCTGGAGGTCGCCGCCTGGTACGCCGACGTCTTCGGGCGCGACCACTACTTCATGGAGGTCCAGGCCCACGGCCTGGACGACCAGGTCCGCGTGACCGAGGGGACCATCCGGATCGCCCGGGCGCTCGGCGTCGGGGTCGCCGGCACCAACGACTCCCACTACCTGGAGGCGACGGACGCGCGCGCCCACGAGGTGTTGCTCTGCCTCCAGACCGGCGCCAAGCTCTCGGATCCGAATCGCTGGAAGTTCGCCACCGAGGAGTTTTACCTGAAGTCGGCCGAGGAGATGCGCAAGGTCTTCCGGGACCTGCCCGAGGCCTGCACGAGCACCCTGGCGGTCGCCGAGCGGTGCAACCTCGAGCTGACGTTCGGCCAGTTCCGCCTGCCGCGTTACGAGGTGCCCGCCGCGCACACGCTGGACTCGTACCTCCGCGAGGTGGCCGAGACCGGGCTACTTCGGCACTATCCGGAGCCGTCCGCCGAGATTCGCGCCCGCCTCGACTACGAGCTTGGCGTCATCCAGGCGATGCAGTTCTCCGGGTACTTCCTGGTGGTCTGGGATTTCATCCGGTACGCGAAGGAGCGGGGGATCGCGGTCGGTCCCGGGCGCGGGTCAGCCGCCGCCTCGATCGTCGCCTACTGCCTCGGAATCACGACTGTCGATCCGATGCGTTACGGGCTGGTCTTCGAGCGATTCTTGAACCCTGGCCGCAAGTCGATGCCCGACATGGACATCGACTTCGCCGACGACCGGCGCGACGAGGTCATCGAGTACGTCGTGCGCCGGTACGGCCGGGACCGGGTGGCGCAGATCATCACGTTCAACGTGCTCAAGGCGAAGGCGGTCATCCGGGACGTGGGTCGGGTGCTCGGGATGCCCTTCGGCGACGTGGACAAGATCGCGAAGCTCGTCCCCGAGACCTTGAACATCACGCTCGACGACGCCTTCCGGCAGAGCCCCGCGTTGGCGGAGGCCGTCAAGGGGCGGAGCGAGGTCGCCGAGCTGTGGCAGGTCGCCAAGAGGCTCGAGGGCCTCGCCCGACACGCCGGCAAGCACGCGGCGGGCGTGGTGATCTCCGACGAGCCGCTCATCGAGCACGTCCCGCTCTACCGGGACCCGAAGAGCGAGGAGATCATCACCCAGTACCCGATGGGGCCAATCGAGAAGCTCGGCCTCCTCAAGATGGACTTCCTCGGCCTCCGGACGCTGACGGTCATCGCGAACACGGTCCGGCTCATCGAGGAGAGCCGGGCGATCCGGATC
Source organism: Candidatus Rokuibacteriota bacterium (assembly GCA_044867785.1). Classification (GTDB taxonomy): domain Bacteria; phylum Methylomirabilota; class Methylomirabilia; order Rokubacteriales; family DASRDR01; genus DASRDR01. The sequence goes on from JBIOVM010000152.1 coordinate 31,374, forward strand.
GACCCGGAGCGGATCCCGCTCGACGACGCCAAGACGTACCAGCTCCTGGCCGACGCGCGCACGTTCGGCGTCTTCCAGCTGGAGTCGACGGGAATGCGCAACGCGCTTCGCCAGCTCCGGCCCGAGCGCCTCGAGGACGTGATCGCCATGGTCGCCCTCTACCGGCCCGGGCCCATGGAGATGATCCCCGACTTCATCGCGCGCCGCCACGGGCGCGTGAAGCCGACGTACGACCACCCGGTCATGGAGAAGCACCTGCAGGAGACCTACGGGATCATGGTCTACCAGGAGCAGGTGCTGAAGATCGCCGCCGACATGGCCGGCTTCACGATGAGCGAGGCCGACGACCTCCGGAAGGCCATGGGGAAGAAGATCCCGGCGCTGATGGCCGAGCAGCGCGCCAAGTTCCTGGCCGGCTCCAAGGGACGTGGCGTCAAGGAGAAGGTGGCCGAGCGCGTCTTCGAGCTGATGGAGAAGTTCGCCGGCTACGGCTTCAACAAGGCCCACGCCACCGCCTACGGCATCGTCGCGTACCAGACCGCCTACCTCAAGGCCAACTACCCGGTGGAGTTCATGGCGGCGCTCCTCACCTCGGAGATGGCGAACACCGACAAGGTCGTCGTCCACATGGACGAGTGCCGGGCCATGGGCATCGGCGTCCTCCCGCCCGACGTCAATGTCTCCCGCTTCTCCTTCGGGGTCGACGGGGAGACCATCCGCTTCGGGCTCGGCGCCATCAAGAACCTCGGCCAGAAGGCAATCGAGACCATCGTCGCCTCGCGGGAGGAGCACGGGGCGTACGGGTCGCTGGTCGATTTCTGCCGGCGCCTCGATCTCCAGCTCGTCAACCGGCGGGTGGTGGAGAGCCTGGTGAAGGCCGGTGCCTTCGACTCGCTGGCGCGCCCGCGGGCCCAGCTCATGGGGGTCCTCGACGCGGCGTTCGAAGCGGGTCAGCGCCATCAGCGCGAGCGGGACCAGGGCCAGGTCTCGATGTTCGATCTCCTCGGCGGCGTCGGCGCGGGTGCCGCCGGCGAGGCAGACCCGCTCGACCTCTCCATCCCCGAGTGGGATCCCGAGCAGCGCCTGGTCGGGGAGAAGGAGGTCCTCGGGTTCTACCTTTCCGGTCATCCCCTCCGGGGCCTGTGGGACCGAGCCCAGCGCCTGGGCGTCATAGGCACCGGGCAGCTGGCCCAGGCCGAGGACGGGGCCCGCGTCCTCCTTTGCGGGCTGGTGTCCGCGCTCCGCGAGATCAACACGAAGAACGGCAACCGCATGGGCTTCGCGACCATCGAGGACGTCGAGGGGACGATCGAGGTCACGATCTTTCCGGAGCTGTTCCGCCAGAGTGCCGCCCATCTCCGCGGCGCCGCCCCGCTCCTGGTGCGCGGCAAGGTCGAGGGCACCACGACCTCCCGCAAGCTTCTCGCCGACGACATCCGTCCGTTCCCGGCCGAGGACGACGGTGTCGCGGCAGCGCCGATGCCGCGGGCATGCCGGGTGTCCGTGCGGGCGGGCGGGAGCTCCGATCCGCTCCCGGCCCTCCGCGCGATCTGCGAGTCGCATCGCGGGACGGTGCCCCTCATCCTCCGTCTCCTCGCCGAAGGAAACGACGTCGACGTCCGCTCCCGGACCCTGCGCGTGCGCCCGTCGCCGGCGTTCGTCGAGGCCGTCGAGGGACTCCTGGGACCCGGGAGCGTCGCCGTCGAGGCCTGACGGGCCGCTGGTGGTGGAGACGGCGGACCTCGAACGGGCGCTCGATTTCGAGCGGCCGCTCATCGAGCTCGAAGCCCGCATCGAGACGCTTCGCCGCTCGGGCCGACCGGGAGTCGACGCCGAGGCGGGCCGCCTCGAGGAGCGCCTCCAGCGTCTCCAGCGCAAGGTCTTCGGCAAGCTCTCGGCCTGGCAGCGGGTCCAGCTCGCGCGCCATCCGCGACGGCCCTACGCGCTCGATTTGATCCCGCTCTTCACCGAGGACTTCCTCGAGCTCCACGGGGACCGGCTCTTCGGTGACGACCACGCCATCGTCGGAGGGCTGGCGCGGCTCGAGGGGCACGCCATCGTGGTCGTGGGGCACCAAAAGGGCCGCGACACCGAGGAGAAGATCCACCGGAACTTCGGGATGCCGCACCCTGAAGGATACCGGAAGGCGCTCCGGCTCATGCAGCTGGCGGAGCGGTTCCGGAAGCCCATCCTGACCCTCATCGACACGCCGGGCGCCTATCCGGGCCTGGGCGCCGAGGAGCGCGGACAGGCGGAGGCGATTGCCCGGAACCTCCGGGAGATGGCTGGGCTCGGGACGCCCATCGTCGCGGTGGTCACCGGGGAGGGAGGCAGCGGAGGGGCCCTGGCCCTCGCCGTCGCCGACCGCGTCCTGATGCTCGAGCACGCGATCTACTCGGTCATCTCGCCCGAGGGGTGCGCGGCGATCCTCTGGGAGGACGCGACCCGCGCCAAGGACGCCGCCGAGGTCCTGCGCATCACCGCGCCCGACCTCTTGAAGCTCGGCCTGGTCGACGGCATCGTGCCGGAGCCGCCGGGCGGCGCTCACCGGAACTGGCCGGCCGCCGCGCGGGAGATCGGGCGCGCGGTGAACAGCGCGCTGGCCGAGCTGCGCCCGCTCCCCCCCGGCGAGCTGGTCCAGCGACGCTACGCGAAGTTCCGCCGCATGGGGATCTTCGAGGAGACCTGACGCGCCCTCACCGGGCCGATGACAGTCGCCCTGCTGGCCCTCGTGTTTCTGCCGTTCAGCGCATGGTACGCGCATCGCGCGTGGCGCGCCCTGAAGACTGGTGCGGCGGACACCCTCGGCGATCCCGTGTACCGTGCCAGCCGGCCAGGCGCTTTCTGGTTCCTGGTCATGCTGCGCCTGCCTCGACCGCGACCGCGCTCGTCGCCGCTGCCCGTACTCGACGGAAGATGGGGTCCGGCACTGCGAACAGATCACCACCCGAACCGTCCGGTTAGGACCGGTTGCAGACCTTCTTCACGCTTGCTTGTCCGCCGAGAGGAGCGCGTCGGCGGTGTTCTCGTCGGTGACGAGGACGTTGGCGAACCGGCCGCGCATGGCGCCCAGGATCGCCGCGTGCTTGTCGGGCCCACCGGCGGCGGCGATGACCAGCTTCCGGTACTGGCTGGACAGCTCCCGGAGCCGGCTCGGCGGCACCGCCAAGACACGCTGGGTCAGCGGCCGCAGCTCTTTCCGGTCGAGCAGCTTCCCGTCTCGGTCGAAGGGGTGATAGTTGATCTCGCCGACCACACCCAGCGCCCGGAGGCGTCCGACGCTCACTCCGTAGAACTCGGCCAGGGAGCAGAAGCCGGCGGTCGCCTCGCCGATCATGCCGATTCCGGCCAGCGCGATGTCCACGTCGCTCGCCGCTTCGTAGATCCGCCGGACCTCGCCCTTCTGGAGGAGACGGCGCCGCTCCCGCTGCGCGGCGGCGAAGGAGCCCAGCACCTGGACGGGCAGGGCATAGGCCCGAACGTGAGGCCGGTACTTCGCCGCCATCATCCCTACCAGCGTGTTGGGGAAGAGATCCACGAGCTGGAGGGTGCTCTCGCCCGACAGCGGGTAGAGCTCCAGATCGCGGAACCGGCGCTCGCGGAGGGCGCGGATGAGCTGGTAGAGCGTGTAGCCGCATGACAGGCCCACCCGGGCCCCGTCGGCGGCGCTCTTCTCGAAGTAGCGGGCGGCGGCCGTGCCGAGATCCTCCTTCAGCTCGCGAGTCTCGCCGAGCGGAATCACGACCGCGTCGCGCAGCCGGAAGCGCTCGACCAAGGCCACCTCGAGGCGCGGTCTCTTCGGCAGCTCGATCTCGACCCGCACGAGACCGTCGGCGAACGCCCGCTTCAGGAGCCGCGACACCTTGGAAGAGGACAGCCCCAGCTCGCGGGCAATCTCGTTCTGATGGCGCTGGGCGCGATAGTAGAGCTGGACGCATCGGACCATCTGCCGGATCTCGTCCGGCTGGACACCGCGCTGATCTCGCATCCGTCCTCCCGCAAGAAATTGCACCCCGTGAATGGGGTGTCTTGACTTCGACAGATGGACCGGGCTACGGTCATTCTACCAACAGCCACATGGTGCCGGGGCATGGCACCGCGCGTGACGCACCAGAGTCCAGACGGAGGCGATGAGATGGCGCAGGCGAAGCGATACGGCCCCAAGAACGGAAGAGCCGTCCCCCTGGCCGACTACCACCAGTCCAAGGACAACGCCGCGGAGTACCCGGCGACCACGACCGAGAAGGTCATCACGACCAACCTGCCGAACATCTTCTCGTATCGCTCTCATGTGTTCGCGAAGAAGCCGGAGCTGGTGCAGCGCTACGTGAAGGCCACCAAGGCCGACGTCGGCGGGGTGGGGGGCCACGTGGTCGCCGCCGAGGAGGTGAAGGGTGTCATCACCAAGTTCGTCCTGGACAACAACTCGTACCAGGGCGAGCCGATGTTCACCTCCCTCATGGTGACCCACACCGGGGACGACGTGGCGGTGACGGGCATCACCACCGAGAAGGTGCCGAACGAGGTCATCGACGAGGTGATGTGGGACGCGCTCAACGAGGGCGCCGCCAAGGCCTCCGAGCTGGGCCTCTACGGGCCCGGGCAGGACCTGATAGCGGACGCGTTCACGGGCAACCTCCGCGGCGCCGGCCCCGCCAGCGTCGTGCTGCCGCTCCCGGTCCGCCCCGAGAACCCGTCCCAGACGGTGGTCGTGTCGTTCGCGGACAAGACCGAGCCCATGGCCTTCAACTACTTCGCGACCGGCGCGTACCTCAACCCCCGGTTCAACAGCGGCCTGGTGATCGCGTCATCCAAGATGAAGCGCGGCTACATCTTCGAGATCGTCGACCTCGACACCAAGGCCCAGGCGGTCGAGGCGGGGGCGCATCCGCGCGATCAGAAGGCTCTCGACGGGAAGATGGAGGAGCTGGCGAAGGGGCTCCAGGAGCGAGTGCTCACGCTCCGGGCGCCCGAGGACCTCTTCGACATCGAAGGGCTGACGCGCTCCTCACGCTTCGTGGTGGCGCGCATCTGGAGCCGCGACGAGAAGGACCAGGCGTCCCAGCTCGGCTACGTCGTGTCGGCGGAGCGCCTTCACAACATCAAGACCAAGAAGGGCTTCACCTACGGCGGGAAGGACGACCCCGTGATGCTGGCTTTCGCCCAGGGCGACTGGCCGGCGCCGGGTGAGCTGTCCTCGCCATGGGCCACGTGCCCGATGGTGGCCGGCGACTGCCGCGGAAGCCACAACCTCCACATCCTGCCGGTGCCGCTCAACTGGCAGACGTCGTACTGGTCGGGGCCGATCCTCTCCTGCGTGACGCTCTCGATCAACATCAACACCGGCCGCATCGGCGCGATCTCCGACCAGTTCGCCCTCGGAACCCCGTGGGATTGGGTGCGCACGCGGGCATCGGAGCTGGCGATCCAGTTCCGGAACGCGCACGGCGTGCGCCAGCCCGCCACGCTGCCCGAGGACGAGCTCGAGTACCAGGACGGGTGGAAGGAGCGCCGCCGGCGCCTGGACGGCCGCTTCGACGTGAAGCCCCCACTCGTGTGGAACGGTAACGGGAAGCGCGTCAAGCCGGCCATCAAGGCAACCGCGAAGTCCTGACCCTGCCGAGGATCCCGCGTGTCCGGCGAGAGCACGCTCGCCGGACACGCGATGTTCTCCCTCGCCCGACGTCTCCTCGCCGTCGTTCATTTGACATGGCCGGAGGCCGATGCTACCGTGAGCCTCGACTCCCGGCGCAGCGCAAAGGGGACGTGTCCATGTGGGTCGAGATGAAGGTCCGGGGACTCGCCCTGGATCCCGTGTCCAACATGCCGATCATCATCCTCCGGGACGAGGAGGAGAAGCGCTCGCTCCCGATCTGGGTCGGCATCTTCGAGGCCAACGCGATCGCGCTCGAGCTCGAGAAGATCGCGACTCCGCGGCCGATGACCCACGACCTCATCAAGAACGTGCTGGAGGCGGTGGAGGCGAAGGTCGAGAAGATCGTCGTGAACGACCTCCGGGAGAACACGTTCTTCGCGCTGATCCACCTCCGCATGGGCGAGGAGGAGATCACGGTCGACTCGCGCCCCTCGGACGCCATCGCGCTCGCCCTTCGGGCCGGCGCCCCGATCTTCGTCGACGACGACGTGGTCCGGCGCGCCAAGAACGTGGACACCGTCCCGAAGGAAGCCGACGACCAGGAGAAGCTCAAAGAGTGGCTCGAGAACCTGAAGCCGGAGGACTTCGGCCGGTACAAGATGTAGCCGCTCCCGGGGCCAGGGGCCTCAGGATCGGCCTCTTCACGAACAACTACTTCCCGATGCTCGGCGGCGTCCCGACCGCCGTCGAGACGATCCGGCGAGGCCTCGCGGCGTTGGGCCACGAGGCCGTCATCATCGCGCCCCGGATGGCAGGAGCCGACGACTCCGGGGCGTCGGTCGTCCGCGTGCGCGCGATCCCGGCGCCGACCTATCCCGACTTCGCTCTGCCGCTGCCCCTCGGCCCGACCTTGACGCGCCGCCTGCTCGACCTGGGTCTCGATGTCTTCCACGCGCACCATCCGTTCCTCCTCGGCGTCTCGGCCCGACGACTGGCGCGCGCGGCGGGCCGGCCCTTGGTGTTCACGTACCACACCCTCTACGAGCGATACGCGCACTACGTGCCGCTGCCGGGCGGCATCGTCGGCCGCCGGGCCATCCGCCGGAGCGCCGGCTTCGCCGACACCGCCGACCTCGTGCTGGCGCCCTCCGAGTTCGTCGCCCGGCGCCTCCGGGCGCAGGGCGTCCAGCGCCCGATCGAGATGCTGCCCACGGGCGTGGAGCTGGACCGCTTCCGTCCGGGCGACCGAGCGGCCGCCCGCCACGCGCTGGGGCTCCCGGCCGCCGGCCGTGTCCTCCTCTACGTCGGGCGCCTCGACCGGGAGAAGAACCTCGCGTTCCTGCTGGACGCGGTCGCCCGTGTGACCGCGCCGCGGACGAGGCTCCTCCTCGTCGGGCGTGGCACGCTCTCCGCGACCTTGCGCCAGGTCGCCGCAGGCCTCGGGCTCGGCGATCGCGTCGAGTTCCGCGGCGGGGTGACGCCGGACCGCGTCGCCCCGTACTACCAGGCGGCCGACCTCTTCGTGTTCGCCTCCGTGACCGAGACGCAGGGTCTCGCCGTCCTCGAGGCCTCGGCATGCGGACTCCCGGTCGTGGCAGTCCGGGCCAGCGGCATCGAGGAGGTCGTCGCCGAGGGCGTTTCCGGACTCCTGGTGCCGGAGGACCCGGCGGTGTTCGCCTCGGCCGTGAGCCAGATCCTCGCCGACGGGGACCTGGCGTCGAAGCTCGCGACCGGGGCCCGCGAGGCGGCGATGCCGTTCGGATCCACGACCCTGATCGCGCGCCTCGTGGACCTGTACCGGCGGGCGAGGGGAGAGCGGTCGTGGACGTGAGGCGGGACGACCTCGTCCGGGCGGCGGGCGACCAGGTCCGCACACGCGCGGAGCGGCTTGCCGGCGTCGAGGAGGACATCCGCCACGCCCAGGCCGAAGCGCTGGGCCGGACGGGGGAGCGACTCCAGGGGCTCCTCGACCGGCTCGCGGCGCTCGATCGGCGTCTGGACGCGCTCCGCCTGAACGGAGACGCGAGCGCGACGGCCGCTCCGTCCGCGCCGGACCGCCTCCGGTCGGAGACCGAAGCCCGCAACCGCCTCCGCGACGAGGCGGTGCGGGTTCGGCACCATCTGATCATCCAGCGCGAGGCGCTCGGCCTCGCGCGCCAGAGCCCTGTCGAGCAATGCTACCCCGTGCCCGGGCGTCGCAGCCTTCCGGGCCGGGCCACCGAGTTCTAGGAGGACGCCATGACCGACGACCGCACCCGGCACGAGCGCCTGCTGGCGCGGATCGCGCAGGGCGACCGCATCGAGGCCCGGGACGAGATGAGCTCGGTCTACCGCGACAACCTCGTCCACCTCATGACGATGCAGGCCGACTCCGAGCTGGCCGGCGCCTACGGCTACGTGCCGTGGATCATGAAGGCGCCGGGGGTCGAGGAGAAGCTCGTGGTCGCCCAGATCGTCAAGGACGAGACGCGGCACGCCAAGGTGATGTTCGACCTCTTGGCGGAGCTCGGCGTGGAGGTCGACGACCGGGTCCGAACACATGACGAGAGCTTCGCGCGCCGCCTGGACGACTCGGAAGCCGACATCGGCACGGCGCGCGTCGGCGCCGACAAGCGCGTCAACATCTTCTACTATCCGATCGACACGTGGGCCGACTTCGTGATGTTCAACTTCTGCATGGACCGCGGCGCCGGCCACCAGCTCGAGGACGTGCGCCACTCGTCCTATGGCCCATGGCGCCGAGGCGTCGAGGGCATCTTCAAAGAGGAGCGGATGCACATCCGCCACGGCGAGCTCTGGGTCAAGCGCCTCGCCGAGGATCCCGCCACGCGCGACGAGGCGGAGCGGACGCTCCACAAGTGGTACATCCGGACGATGAACATCTTCGGGCGGCCAGGCAGCGCCAGGAACCGCCTCTATCAGCAGCTCGGCCTCAAGCGCCGCGACAACGACGAGGTCCGGCGGACCTTCTCCACGGAGGTCCGGCGCTTGACCGAGGCGCAAGGGTGGCGGCTGCCCGAGTGGAAGCCCGCCTGGGACACGCTGCCGGACGAGGCCCAGATCCCGGGCTGATTCGCCGGCGCGATCCCGTCGGCACCCGGCGGCAGGCCCATTCCGCTCGAGCCGGCGACGGTCATTTCCAGGCGGCCGAGATCCGCAGGGCTGAATCGCGCAATGTCCGATAAGAGGGATTCTGTCGCCTAAGCCCGAACCCGCGCCCATCGGGGCCGTCCGTCGTTCTTTGCGAGGCTCGCCGGTTCCCCCGGAGAGCCAGGAGGCGGGTCGCGCCTAGCCTGCGCTGCCGAGCAAGGCGAGTCGGATCCGGACGTCCTCGACCCGGTCCGACGACGGAAGGTCCTTCAGGTACTGCTTGTAGGTCGCGACCGCGCCCGTCGAGTCCTTCGCCAGCTCCTGGGCGCGCGCCTTGGCGAGGAGGAGATCGCCGTAGAGGAAGTCCTTGGGGCCGCGTCCCGTGAGCGCCTGCTGGTACGTCTCCACAGCACGGCTGGGCTCGCCCTTGGCCTCCTGCGCGTAGCCCTGTCCCAGGCGGCTCAGGGTCGCGATGGTGCCCCCGTCGCGGCGGGCCGCCTCAGCGAACGCCGTCGAGGCGGCGTCCCACTGCTGTCGCCGGAACTCCACTTGACCCAGGAGGTACCACGCCTGCTGGCCTGCACGCGTGTTCGAATGGCTGTCCAGAAACTCGCGCAGCGCCTTGGCCGCGCCTTCGAGCTCGCCCGCTTGGCCGGAGCCCACGCTCCGCTGGGCGCTCGCCGCCGCGGGCGCCAGGGCCTGCTGGGCGGCGGCCTCGCGTCGACCGCGCCAGCTCCATATCCCGGATGCGATGACCACCACGACGAGAAGGCCGACGACCGAGAGGAGGGTCCAGCGAAACGGGGACGGAAGCTCGCGAAGCCAGGCTCGGATGCCGCTCACCGAACCTCGCGCACCGTCGCGGCCGGGACCCAGCCCTCGGTGCCGTCCGTGAGGCGCACCTTGATCCAGTAGCCTCCGTCGAACACCAGGAGGTTCAGGATCCGGAGGCGGCGGTCGATCGAGTCGACATACCGCACTTGCTGGCCGACGGCCACCTGGCCGACCTGGGAGGAGCTGAAGAGCGCGTCTCGGTAGAGCACTCCGCTACCGACCACCTCGAGCACCCGGCTCGACGTCTCGGGTGACGCCTCCCGGGTCAGTGCGGCGGGCTGGACGCTGCCCTGACGCGCCCGCGCGGAGCCGTCTTGGTAGGCAGCGATCGTGGGCAGTCCGTTCGAAACAGCGCCGGTCGTCCCCGCGGGAGCCGCGGGAGCCACCGGTGCCGACGGGGCCGCGCTCGCCGTCGCAGCGGGCGGCGGCGTCGCCGACGGAGAAGCGGCCGCGGCGCTCCGGCCCGCCGCCCGGTAGACCTGGAGCTCGTCCACCTTCACCGCGATCTCGCCCAGGGCCGTCTTGGCCTTGATCTGCCCGCCGACCAGCGTTCCCCGGATCACGCGTCCGTCGCCGAGCCGGATCTCCCCCTTCGACATCGAGACCACGTCTTCGGCGGCGATCTCTACGAGACCCGATCCGGTCGACACCATCAGTGTCTCGTTCGTGAGCTCGCCCTCGATCCGGCTGCCGTTGACGAAGAGCAGCTCCCCGGCGCTTGCGGGCGCGCACGCGAGGAGAGCGAGTCCGACCCCCACGAAGCCCCTCACGGCTGACCTCCCACCTCGACCCGCCCCCTGCCCCGGTCGACCACGATTTCCCCCTTCACGAGCGCGCCGTCGGCCGCCGAGAAGCTCCCGCTCTTGAGGTTCCCCGTGAGGATCCCCTGCGGCAAGATCTCGACCCGGCCAGTCGCATTGAGGTTGCCCCGAACCTTCCCGCCGACCACGATGGTCGACGCGCTGATGTCCGCGTCCACCTCCGCCCGCTCTCCCACGACCACGCGACCGTTCACGTTGACGATACCCTCGAACCGGCCGGCGAGCTCCAAATCACCCTCGCCGACGATCTCGCCCTTGATCGACAGCTTCTCTCCGACCCGAAACGCTCCCGGGAGCGAGCTCGCCGACAGCGCGGTGGGCGCCTCGGGTTCCTCGTACTCCCCGGAATCGAACCCGAAGAACCTACGCAAGCCGCTCAACACACGAGCGCCTCCCTCCACGGACATACGGAAACACGGTTACTGTACAGACCGCACCCCCGGAGTGTCAAGGAAACTGGGGATACGAGCGCCGGTGTCCGGTTCCGGCTACCCGACGCGAGCCCAGCCGGCCCGATCACGCATAGATCTGCTGGGCCAGGTACTGCTGGTAGCCGACCTCGGCGATCTTGTGTCGCTGCGCCTCGATCCAGTCGATGTGATGCTCCTCGTCCACGATGATGCGCTCGAGGAGGTCCCGCGTCGCGTGGTCGCCGATTTCGAGCGTGAGCGCGACGCCGGGGCGCAACACGCCGAGGGCGGCCTGCTCGAGGGCCAGGTCGTTGTCGAGCTGCTCTCTCGGCGTGGCCCCGACGAGGATCCGGTCGTAGTCGGCGAGATTCGGGACGCCTTCCAGGAAGAGGATCCGCTGGATCACGAGATCGGCATGCTTCATCTCCTCGATGGCCTCGTCGTAGTGGACCTTTTCGAGGATCGCGTATCCCCAGTTCTTGCACATCCGGGAGTGGATGAAGTACTGGTTGATGCCGGTCAGCTCCTTGCGGAGCACTTGGTTCAGGAGATCGATGATCCGCGGGTCACCCTGCAAGTCGACCCCTCCTGCGTCTCATGCTAGGAAGGGGTCCCTCCCCTGTCAAGGGACGGACGCGCGCGAGCCGGCGCTCAGAGCAGTTGGTGCGCGAACAGCTCGATGCGGCACGCCTGGGAGTCCGCCGTCGTCTCGACCGACACGTCCCAGCGAGTGGGGAGCCACACGTGCTCGACGCGGCAGTGAGCCTCGACGAGCAGCTCGTGGGCGAGACAGGCACCGGTCAGGCGATCCCGGGCGATCGTTCGGCGTCGGGCCGGCAGCACCCGCCCCGGCGTCGCGCGCGAGTACTCCTCGACCACGGTGACGGTCTCCCGCTTGCCCTCCAGCCGCTCGACGACCTCGATGCGCCCGCGGGCGTCGAGCCGATACCGGACCGTCGCGTCCGGCCGCTCGACCCGGATCCACCGTTCGCCGTCCGACGCCGGCTCGGCCCGCACAGCGTACCGGCCGTCGCCATCCTTGAAGAACCTGGGAGTTCGCTCGTCGACGTGCGCCAAGAGGCGGGCGCGGACGACATCCTGAAACGCCGGCATCGCCAGATCGATCGCGAGGTCCCGCCCGCTCGCCACGACCACGCGACCCTCGCTGACCCCGTCGGCCGCTTCGCAGCGAACCCGCGCCCGGTATCCTCGGAACCCCTCCGGCCATTTCTGGACGAGACCCTGAGCGCGCTGGAGCACCGCCCAGGCGGCGTCCGGCGAGGCGTGGATGCGCGGCGGCGCGAGCGTCGGGCTCATCGAAGTGTTAAGGTGCCTTAACCCCTTGAGCGTGTCAATCCTAAGGACGAGGCGCCCGGCGCCATCGGTCCTCGGGACGGGACCGCGAGCGGTTGGCACAATAGGAGGCCGGGCCGCCCGTACACTGGGCGTGCCGCGCTCATGCCCGGCCAGCGGTGAGGAGGAGGCCAGCCGTGGAAGCGAAGAGAGCCGTCGAGTCGACGACCGAAGCGACCCCTGCTCCGTTCCAGAAGATCCTGGTGGCCGTCGACGGCAGCGACCATGCGTTCGACGCCGTACGGGTCGCCGCCAGGCTCGCGGCCGCGCTCTCCGCGAGGATCACCCTGATGACCGCCTACCACGCGCCGGCCGACTCCCTCGGAGAACCGAACTACTCCCGCGCGCTGGGAGAGGCGCTCGAGGCGGCGCAGCAGGTGCTCGAGGACGCCCGACGCGTGACGGTGAATGCGGGAGGCCCGGAGCCTCAGGTCGAGTGGCTGGCCGGCGACCCCGCTGAGACCATCGTGGACACCGCGAAGGCGGGAGACTACGACCTCGTCGTGATGGGCACGCTCGGGCGCGGCCGGCTGAGCGCCGCCCTGCTGGGCTCGGTGTCGAGCACCGTGGCGGCGAAGGCCGGCCGCCCGGTCCTCATCGTCGGGGACGTGCTGCGCTGATCCTCAGGCGTCCCCTTCGCGCGTCACCGCCGGCCCACGACGCGCGCCCCGGGCGAGGCCGGAGAGCACGGCCATGAGCGAGGCGGTGATGATGTTCGGATGGACGCCGACACCCCACCGGAGCGCGCTATCGGGCCCATGGGCCGTTTCGACGTAGGCGACCGCCGTGGCGCCGGCCCCCTGACCGAGGGCGTGCTCCGCGTAGTCGACCACGTCGACGTCCGCGTCCAGCTCCCGGCGGAGACCGTCCACGAACGCCGCGATCGGGCCGTTGCCGGCGCCGGTCACGGTCCGGAGCGCGCCGTTCACCCGGAGGTGCGCGGTCAGCCGCGTCCGGTCGCGCGTGCCCTCCGAAACCAGGTCGTGGTCGAGTAGCTCGTACGGCGCCGGCTCGGGCCAGTACTCGGCGCGGAACGCCTCCCACATGGCCGTCGGGCTGATCTCGGTGCCGCTGTCCTCGGTGATGGCCTGGATCGTCTTCGAGAACTCGATCTGGAGGCGGCGGGGCAAATCGAACCCATGCTCCGCCTTCATGATGTAGGCGACGCCGCCCTTGCCGGACTGGCTGTTCACCCGGATCACCGCCTCGTACGTCCGGCCGACGTGCTTCGGATCGATCGGAAGGTACGGCACCTCCCACACCGCGTAGTTCCGCGGCAGCGCCTCCATCCCCTTCTTGATCGCGTCCTGGTGCGAGCCCGAGAAGGCCGTGTAGACGAGGTCGCCCGCGTACGGGTGGCGCGGGTGGACCGGCAGACGGTTGCAGTACTCCGCCACGCGCCGCAGGGCGTCGATGTCGGAGATGTCGAGCTCGGGATCGACGCCCTGGGCGAACAGATTCATGGCCAGCGTGACCACATCGACGTTGCCGGTGCGCTCCCCGTTCCCGAAGAGCGTCCCCTCGACCCGATCGGCGCCGGCCAGCACGCCCAGCTCGGTGGCGGCGACCGCGCATCCACGGTCGTTGTGCGGGTGCAGCGAGAGCACGAGCCGGTCGCGGCGCGAGACCTTCCGCAGGAACCACTCGATGGTGTCCGCGTAGAGGTTGGGCGAGTACATCTCCACGGTGGCCGGCAGATTCAGGATGATCTTGCGGTCGAGCGTCGGCTCGATGACGTCCATGACCGCCTCGCAGATCTCGACGGCGAACTCCACCTCGGTACCGGTGTAGCTCTCAGGCGAGTACTCGTAGAAGACCTGCGTCTCGGGAATCGTGTCCTCGAGCTTCCGGCACAGCCGCGCGGCGTTGACCGCGATGTCCGCGATGCCCGGCCGGTCGAGGCCGAACACGACCCGGCGCTGCAGAATGGACGTCGAGTTGTAGAAGTGGACGATCGCGCGCCGGGCTCCCCGCAGGCACTCGTACGTGCGGTGGATCAGCTCGGGACGGCACTGCACGAGGACCTGGATCGTCACGTCGTCCGGAACCAGGTCCTCCTCGATCAGGAGGCGCACGAAATCGTAGTCGGGTTGGGACGCCGACGGGAACCCGACCTCGATCTCCTTGAAGCCCATCTTCACCAGCGCTTCGAACATGCGGCGCTTCCGGGCGGGGTCCATGGGATCGATGAGGGCCTGGTTGCCGTCGCGCAGGTCGACCGAGCACCAGCGCGGCGCCCTGGTGAGCTTCCGGTTCGGCCAGGCGCGATCCGGCAGCTCGAGGGGAACGAAGGAGCGGTACTTCTCGAACGGCATGCGCCTCGGGTTCACCGATGGTGGTGGCATCTCACTCCCTCACCGGGCTTCCACCCGGCCCCTAAAACCACGAACCTCCTGGCCCCGTCGGGC
>JBIOVM010000153.1:0-7909 GCA_044867785.1 Candidatus Rokuibacteriota bacterium
CGGGCCCGCGAACCTTGACAGGCGGCAACCCGCACGGTACGGTCCAAGGCCTACGGGGCTGTAGCTCAGCTGGGAGAGCACGAGGCTGGCAGTCTCGGGGTCAGGGGTTCGATCCCCCTCAGCTCCACCATTGGACACGCGGGGTTACGGGACCTCCCGTAGCCCCGTTTGTTCTCCCCGCCGAGCGATGCTCGCCGCACTCGCATCCTGACCGCCCTCGACGACGTGGCGGTGGCGCTCGCGCTCGGAACGAACGCTCTCGTGCTGGTTCGATCGGACCTCGGACCGCTCGCGGACCACAGCGCGCGCCGCCGCTGCGCCGATCGCCGGCCGTCGCCGCAGGACCGATCCCGGCCGGGACGGCGGGGCGCGTCGCATCCGCGGACCAGCGGGCCAAGTCGTTTCCTTGTGCCGACTCGGTCGACGCCGGACTCGGTCGCTCGCTTCGCGAGCCTCGGCGCGGCCACGAAGGCGGGCTCCCGAACGCACGTGATCACCGGGCCGCGAGCCAGTGGCGTGGCACGGATTGGCAAGGCTCGGGAGGCGGTTTCTGCCCCGGCCTCGAGGCCAGGCCGTGGAAGGCCGCTCACTCGTTCCTCGCCTGACGCGCCACGCGTGCGCTAGAGTGGACGGGTAGCGTCGGGCTGGCGGGGATCGGCGGCCACATGGACACCGCGGACGGAGGCTGGACGATGTCGACACTACGGAGGGTTGCAGTCGCGACGGCGTGCTTCCTCGCTGCGGCTGCGCCGGTGTGGGTGTGGGCGCAGGATCCGGTCAGCGACGACGACGCCGCGACGTGGACGCGGGACCCCATCGCGAGCGACAGCGCGCAGGGCCCCCTCGGGGTCATGCTCGGGCGAGACCTCGGCCACCGCCCGGTCCGAGCGGCCTATCGATTCACCCTGTTCCCGGATGCGTCAGTGGACGGGCAGGCGACCGATCTCGGGTACACGGAGCACAACGTCTCGCTGAACGTCCCCCTGTGGCAGGACTCCCGGAACGAGCTGTCCGTCTCGGCCGACGTGCGGTTCGAGGACTTCTCGACGGATGCGGTCCTGCCCGACGGGCGCCTCTTCCCGGACGAGCTCTGGGACGTCGCCATCGGCACGGCCTACCGGCACCGCTTCGACAACGGCTGGATCGGCGGGGTCCGCGTTGCGCTCAGCTCTCCGAGCGACGAGCCCTTCAACAGCTGGGACGAGATGTCGCTCCACGCGGCGGCGTTCCTGCGGGTGCCCCAAGGGCAACGGGACGCCTGGCTGTTCTCCCTCCACTACTCGACCACCCGGGAGTTCCTGCCGTACGTCCCCTTCCCGGGTCTCGCCTACTTCTACAACCCGAACCCGAGCTTCCAGGCTCTCTTCGGGATTCCCCTCGCGCTGCGCTATCGTCCCACCGACGCCGTGAGCCTCGAGTTCAGCTACGCCCCGATCACGAACATCAGGGCGCGGGTCGCGGTGCGGCCCTGGCAGGCCACGGAGCTCTTCGTGGCCTACGCCTGGGAGCACGAGGCCTATTTCCTGGTCGATCGTCCCGACGAGGACGACCGGTTCTTCTCCTACAGCCAGCGGGTCTCGGTGGGCGCCCTCTTCGGACCGTTCCGTGGGATCCGGGTGGAGGTCGCCGGCGGCTACGCCTTCGACCGCTTCTACTTCGAGGGCGAAAACTACGGGGACCGCGACAAGAACCGGATCGACGTCGACAGCGGCCCATTCGTGACGGCGCGCCTCGACGTCCGGTTCTGAGCGCGCGTGGGCCGTCGCGCCGGCCGGAAAGCCGCCCTCTCGATCCCCGACGGGCCCGCCCGTCCCCAGGCGGGCCTGCTGCTCCGGACCCGGATGCTACGCCCGTGGTGGCTCACCGTCACCGTGGTCGTCTGGACGGCGGCATGGCTCACGCTGCCCGCCCCGGTGGAGGGGGCGCCGCTCCCACCGGGCCGCGCCGCGGGGATCGCGGAGGTCCCCGTCGGGGTGAGTCCGGTCGCGCCCGAGGTCGCCGGACTCCGGCAGGTCCTGCTCGCTCAGGGGCTGACCCCCGCGGACGCCGATCTGGTTCTGGCGCGCCTGACGCCTGCCGAACGAGCCGAGCTCACTCAGCGAGCCGCCGAGCTCGGCGTGGGAGGGGACAGCGGCTTCCTGATCATCATCCTCATCCTGGTCGCGGCGATTCTCCTGTATCTCCCCATGGCGGGTCGGATGCAGGGCTGGTGGTGAGCTCGAGCCGGCGGTAGCCTCGCGGCTGTCGGGGAGAAACTGGTAGGGAATTCTTACCGATCGCCGCGAGTGCCACGTTGACAGCCTTCCCGCTGCGGCATAGAGTCGGTCCCATCCATCGCGGGCGGGGGGATCCGGCCATGGAATCGCGCGAGTACCACGACGCCTACTCCGAGTCGGATTTCCGGGAGCTCGAGAGCGCCCTCCTGGGCGACACCGTCAAGATCCTGGCGCCCAACGAGCCGATCAAGTGCTCGCCCGACACCACCGTCCACGCGGCCATCCTCCAGATGGCGGAGATGCGCCGGGCCGCGGTGGTCATCGTGGACAAGGGGGGAGCGCTGCTGGGCATCTTCACCGAGCGTGACCTCCTCCGGCGGGTCGCGGTGCCCGGGCGCGATCCGAAGACGACGCCGTTGAGCGAGGTGATGACGCGCGAGCCCGAATCGCTCGGGCCCGACACGCTGATCGCCTATGCGATCAACCGGCTGCACAACGCGAGCTACCGGACGATCCCCTTGGTCGACGCGCAAGGGCGGCCGATCGGTATCATGACGGTGAACGACATCGTCCAGTGGCTGGCGGAGCTCTTCCCGGAGGCGATCCTCAACGCCCCCCCGGGTGGGGCCCTGAAGCGCCCGGGCGACGTCGACGCAGGCTGAGCCCGGACGGGATCGCGACGTCTGAACGCGACCCCGCCCCCGGGGCGAGCACCCCGGAGGCGGTGACGGCCGGCGCCCGCGGGGGCGCCCGGTGAAGCGGGCCTTTCGGCGCGCTACTTCACCTGCTCAGCGAGCCACTTCGCGGCTTTGGCCTTCGCCTCGGACCGCGCGTGCTGGCCGCCGGCGTGGTCGGCCTCCGCGCCCTTCGACAGTGCCTTCGCCTCCTCGATCATCCCGGCGTTGCGTGCCTTCTGCCGGTCGTCGCCCATCCCGGCCTTGGGCTCCGCGGCCGCGATCGCGTCGTTGGCGCTCTTGACCAGCGTGGGACAGCTGAACGCCCAGGCCGAGCCGACGGCCGCGAGACCGACGAGAACCGCGAGCGCGAGCGTGAGGGACTTCCGCATGCGTGCCTCCTCTCGAGGTGAGCGTGGACGGCGCGGTGAACTCTCCCATGGGAACGGTGGGTGATCCGACAAGGTTCCCGCGCGGCGCTGCCGAGCCCCTGACGACCCTGTTATAATACGCCCCAATCGTGGCAGAGTACGTCCCCGTCCTCGTTTTCCTGGTGATGATCGTCGCGTTCGGCGGCGTGAGCCTCGCCGCCGCGGCCTTGGTGCGCCCCGCGCGGCCGAGTCTGACGAAGCTCCAGAACTACGAGTGCGGGCCCGAGCCCATCGGGCCGGCCTGGATCCAGTTCCCGATCGGGTTCTACCTGGTCGCCCTGGTGTTCATCGTGTTCGACGCCCTGGTGGTGTTCCTGTTCCCCTGGGCGCTCGTCCTCCGGGCCCTCGGCTGGGCCGCCTTCACCCCGATGCTCCTCTTCCTCCTCATCCTCGGCCTCGGGTGGCTCTACGCCTACCGCGAAGGGATCCTCGCGTGGAGATAAAGCCGCCGATCCCGGTCATCCCGCCTCCGGCCTGGGAAGAGGTCAAGGACCTGCAGGAGTGGGTCAAGTACCGGCAGGAGCGGACCGGCGGCGATCAGGTCTCGGAGGCGGTGGCGGACCTCTGGGACCGGCTGGAGCACTTCCCCGGCGGGTGGGTCGCGGTCTCGTCCACGACGAAGCTCTTCAACTGGGCGCGCAAGTCCTCGATGTGGCCGGTGACGTTCGGGCTGGCGTGCTGCGCGATCGAGATGATGGCCACGTTCGCGTCCCGGTTCGACGTCGAGCGCTTCGGCATGGTGCCCTGGGCGTCGCCGCGCCACGCGGACCTGATGATCGTCTCCGGCACCGTGACGATCAAGATGGCGCCGATGCTCTCGCGCATCTACGAGCAGATGGCCGACCCGAAGTGGTGCATCTCGATGGGCTCGTGCGCCAACTCGGGCGGCCCCTTCCGCCACGGCTACCACGTGGTCAAGGGGGTCGACCGCGTCGTGCCGGTCGACGTCTACGTGCCGGGTTGTCCGCCCACGCCCGAGTCCCTGATGTTCGGCATCCTGAAGCTGCACGAGAAGGTCGCCGCGTTCGAGCACACCGGCCAGCGGGGGGCGCCGGAGGCGCGCCCGGACTGACGTGCGGCGCGCGGGCGACCGGACACGCGTGGGCGAGGGGCGGCGGCGCGCGCCGTCCCGGGGCAGCGACCAGCGCCCGTGACGCCCGAGACCGTGGTGGCCCGCCTGAAGGACGCCTTCGGGGTCGAGGCTACCGGCGAGGATCCGAAGCGTCCGCTCGACGTCCGGCACCTGGTGGCGGCGGTCCCGGTGGAGCGCTGGACCGACGCGCTCACCTTCGCTCGGGACGTCCTCGGGTGCCGCTACTTCTGCCACCTCACCGCCGTCGACTGGAAAGCGGACGGATTCGAGATCGTCTGCCGGGTGGAGAGCCTCGAGACGCACCTCGGGCTCACCGTCAAGACGCGCGTCGGCCGCGAGGGCGCGTGCCCGAGCCTCACCGGGCTCTACCGGGGGGCGCTCTGGATGGAGCGGGAGTGCTACGACCTCTTCGGGATCCGGTTCGAGGGCCACCCGGACCTCCGGCGGCTGCTCCTGCCGGACGACTGGGACGGCTATCCGCTGCGGAAGGACTACGCGGTCGACACGCCCCATCCCCCCTATCGCTGAGCCAGGACGGAGGACGCCCATGATCCACGAGCTTCGCCGCTACACGATCAAGCCGGGCAAGCTCGCCGAGTACGTCGCCAACGCCGCCTCGATCGGCCGCGCGGCCCGCGGTGACCGGTACGGTCGCCTGCTCGGCTACTGGTCGACGGAGCTGGGCCCGCTCAACCAGGTGGTCCACCTCTGGGAGTACGCGGACCTCGCCGCGCGGGCGGCGGCGCGCGCGGGGCTGGCCAAGGAGGAGCGCTGGGTCAAGGAATACCTCCCGCTCAGCCAGCCGCTCCTGGAAGCCCAGCAGAACATGATCCTCGCCCCGTTCGAGTGGGCCCCGTTCCGGCCGACGACGGGCATGGGCGTCCACGAGCTGCGCGTCTACCGCCTCCATCCGGGCCAGGTCGGCGCGTATGGCCAGGTGATGCGCGAGGCGCTGCCGATCCGCGAGAAGCACTCCGTGCCGGTCGGGTACTGGCAGGTCGAGATCGGGCCGCTCAACACCGTCGTCCATCTCTGGGGCTACCGCGATCTCGCCCACCGCGCCGAGGTGCGGAAGGCGCTGGCCGGCGACCAGACCTGGCAGACGGCGGTCGGCCGGCTCGTCCCGCTGCTCCAGGCCCAGGAGGCCGCCATCCTGATGCCGGCGAGCCACTCCCCCTGCCGGTAGGCTCGTGAAGCCAGGTACGCGATGAGCCAGCCCAGGACGGCCGCGACGCGGGACCGATGAGCGCGCCCGAGCGAACCGTCGTCGAGTACGGCTACGGGGGCAACGAGCGCCTCGTGATGAACATGGGGCCGCAGCACCCGTCCGCCCACGGCGTCTTCCGGATGATCCTCACGCTCGAGGGCGAGACGATCGTCGCGGTCGACCCGGTCATCGGCTACCTCCACCGCTGCCACGAGAAGCTCGGCGAGACCCTGACCTACGTCCAGTACCCGTCGATCGCCTCGAAGACGGACTACGTCTCGGCGATGACGGCCGAGCTCTGCTACGTGCGGGCGGCGGAGCAGCTCGGCCAGATCGAGGTCCCGAAGCGCGCTCAGTACCTCCGGGTGCTGGTGGCGGAGCTCCAGCGGATCGCGTCACACTGCCTCTGGCTCGGGACATGGTGCATGGACATGGGCGGCGCGCTCGGCGGGGGCGCGACCATGTTCCTCTACTGTTTCCGCGAGCGCGAGATGATCCTCGATCTCTTCGAGGCGCTGACGGGCGCTCGCCTCCTCTACGGCTTCCACCAGGTCGGCGGGACGCGCTACGACGTGCCCGCCGGCTGGACGGACAAGGTCCGGGAGACGGTGGCCCACGTCGAGTCCCGCCTGGAAGAGTACGAGGCCCTCCTCGAGGGGAACACGATCTTCCTGGTGCGGACTCAGGGGGTCGGGGTCATCTCCCGCGAGCTGGCCCAGGAGGTCGGCGTCTCCGGTCCGCTGCTCCGTGGCTCGGGCTTCGCCCACGACATCCGCCGCGTGGAGCCCTACTCGTCGTACGAGGAGTTCCCGTTCGACGTGCCGGTCGAGACCGCCGCCGACTGCTTCGCGCGCTACCGCGTGCGGATGCAGGAGTTCCGCCAGGCGATCCGCATCGTGCGCCAGGCGCTCGACGGCTTGCCCCCGGGCCCGATCTCGTCGCGGCCCGGCGTCAAGTCGATCGGCCAGGTGAAGCTGCCGAAGGGCGAGACCTACGCGCGCGTCGAGAGCCCGCGGGGCGAGGTCGGGATCTACCTGGTCTCGGACGGGTCGACGAAGCCCTACCGCATGAAGTGGCGCGGCGCCTCGTTCTCGAACCTCGCGGTGGCCGGGCACATCCTGCCGGGCCACAAGATCGCCGACGCCGTCGCCATCCTGGGCTCGATCGACCCGGTCTTCGGCGAGGTCGACCGCTAGATGGGCGAGCTCCTCTGGACAATCGGGCCGCCGTTCCTCCTGCTGAACGGCGTCCTGATCCTCGTCACCTACCTGACGCTCCTCGAACGCAAGTTCGCCGCGCGGCTCCAGTCGCGCGTGGGGCCGTACGAGGTCGGGCGCCCGCACGGCTGGCTCCAGCCGATCGCCGACGCGGTGAAGCTCCTCCTGAAGGAGGACATCGTCCCGACGGCGGCCGATCGCGCGGTCTACAACCTGGCGCCGATCGTGTTCCTGGTGCCAGCCTTCCTCATGTACGCCGCGATCCCGTTCGCCCAAGGCTGGACGCTGGCGGACCTCGAGATCGGCCTGGTCTTCGTGCTGGCGGTGTCGTCGCTCGAAGTGGTGGGACTCTTCATGTGCGGGTGGGGCTCCAACAACAAGTACGCGCTCCTCTCCGCCATGCGCGCGGTGAACCAGATCATCTCCTACGAGGTCCCCTTCATCCTGCTGGCGCTCGTCCCGGTCGTGCTCACGGGGTCCTTGCGGCTCTCGACCATCGTCGACGCGCAGCAGGGGCTGCTCGGCTGGTTCGTGTTCTATCCGGGGCTCGGCCAGGTGGCCTTCGTCCTCTTCATGATCGCGGCCCTCGCCTCGGAGAACCGCATCCCGTTCGACATCGTCGAGGCCGAGTCGGAGCTGGTGGCGGGGTTCCGGGTGGAGTACTCCGGGATGAAGTTCGCCCTCATCCAGCTGGCCGAGTTCGTCCACCTCTTCGGCGTCGCCTGTCTCGCCGCGCTCCTCTTCCTGGGGGGCTGGCTCGGCCCGGGGCCGGCCGCCCTCGGCCCGGTGTGGTTCGTGGGGAAGGCGCTCGCCCTCTTCCTCCTGGTCATCTGGGTGCGGTGGTCGTTCATCCGGATCCGGGTGGACCAGATCCTGGCGCTCTCGTGGAAGCTCTTCCTGCCCGCCTCGGTGGTGCTCCTCCTGGCCGCGGCGGCGGTGGTGGCGGCGCGCGGAGGCGCGGGTGCCTGAGGGCGGCATGGCCACCGCGGTCCGGATGGCGCGGGCGGCGGGCGCCGCCATGGCGGTGACGCTCCGGAACCTCTTCCGGACCCCGGTGACCGTGCACTATCC
>JBIOVM010000154.1:0-12105 GCA_044867785.1 Candidatus Rokuibacteriota bacterium
CCGCCGAGGAAGTGGTGCCGCGGGATGCGGCGACCCTGCTGTGGATGGCGAACCTGGCGTGCCTCGAAATGCATCCGCATCCGGTCTGCGCCGACGATCTCGATCACCCCGACGAGCTGCGCGTCGACCTCGACCCGGTGCCCGGCGTGCCGTGGTCGCAGCTCCAGACGGTCGCCGGCGTGGTGCGCGAGGTGCTCGACGGGCTCGGGCTCGTCGGCTGGCCGAAGACCTCCGGCTCACGCGGCATCCACGTGAACGTCCGCATCCACCCGCGCTGGTCGTTCACGGAGGTGCGGCGGGCCGCGCTCGCCCTCGCCCGCGAGGTCGAGCAGCGCGTGCCGGCGCTCGCCACCAGCAAGTGGTGGAAGGAGGAGCGCCACGGCGTCTTCCTCGACTACAACCAGAACGCCAAGGATCGCACCGTCGCCGGCGCCTACTCGGTGCGCCCCCTGCCCGACGCCCGCGTCTCGGCCCCGGTGACGTGGGAGGAGCTGGCCGAGTGCGGGCCCGAGGAGTTCACGCTGCGCACGATGCCGATCCGGTTCGCCTCGATCGGGGACCGGCACGCGGGCATCGACGAGCACGCGGGGTCGCTGGAGCCGCTGCTCGAGCTCTCCGCCCGGCAAGAGGCCGAAGGGCTCGGCGACGCGCCGTGGCCGCCGCACTACGCCAAGCAGCCGGGCGAGCCGTCCCGCGTGGCCCCGTCGCGGCGGAAGGACGAGCAGAGCTCGGGCGGCCGTCGGGTTTCGAGGAAGCCGCTGCTCGAGATCGGCCGCGCGCGACGCAAGGAGGACGCGCTGGCCGGCCTCGAGCGCTGGAAGCGGCGCCACTCCGCCGCCGTGCCGCACCTCCAGCCCGCCGACGTGCTCGTCGACACGATGCGCGGGCGCTCCTCGACGTGGACCCGCATCCGCGTCAACCTGGAGCACGTGCCGGAGGCGCTGCGTCCCGGGCAGGAAGCGCTCGATCCGGACGACCCGCCCTTCTGAGGACAGGCCCGCGACGCTTACCGGGAAGCGCCCCGGAAGATCATCGCCAGCTCCGCAGGCGGGGTGACCTCGAGCTGGTCGTACCGGCAGCTCTCCGGGGCCCTGTCCGGGCGCCAGCGCAGGAACGTCGCCGCGTGCCGGAATCGGTCGCCCTGCAGGTGGTCGTACGCCACCTCGCACACCCGGGCGATCCGCACGGGCTCCCAGGAGAGGTCCTTCCCCTGGTTCCACCGGCTGGCCGCCCCCGGCATTCGGACCGCGTCGCCGGCCGCTCCCGCCCATTCCCGCCACGGATGGCTTTCGAGCGCGTTCGTTCGGAGCGGCGCGAGCTCCTCGGCGAGGCGCCGGCGGGCGGCGGCGGTGAACGACGAGGTGAACCCCACGTGGTGCAGCGCGCCCGCGTCGTCGTAGAGCCCGAGGAGGAGCGAGCCCACCAGCTCGCCGGGGCCGCTCTTGTGCCATCGGAAGCCTCCGACCACGCAGTCGGCGGTGCGGGTGTGCTTCACCTTGATCATGACGCGCTTGCCGGGCTGGTAGGTCGCGCTCTCGTGCTTGGCGACGACCCCGTCGAGCCCCGCGCCCTCGAAGCGGTGGAACCAGTCCTGGGCCACCGCGCGGTCCCGGCTGCACGGGGTGAGATGGATGCTCCCGTCCGCGCCCGAGAGCGCGGCCTCCAGCCGGGCGCGCCGCTCGGACTGCGGCCGCTCGCGGAGGTCCTCGTCGCCTTCGGCCAGGAGATCGAAGGCGACGAACGACGACGGCGTCTCGGCCGCGAGCTTGGCGACGCGCGACGCCGCCGGATGCAGGCGCATCTGGAGCGCATCGAAGTCCAGCCCGGCCGGCGTGGCGATCACGATCTCGCCGTCGACGACCGCGCGCTCGGGCAGGGCGGCCCGGAGCGGCGCCAGGAGCTCGGGAAAGTAGCGGTCGAGGGGCTTGAGCTCGCGGCTCTGCAAGTAGACGCGCCCGCCGTCCCGGAACACGATCGTGCGGAAGCCGTCCCACTTCGGCTCGAAGAGCCAGCCGTCGCCGGCCGGCAGCTCGTGGGCGAGCTTCGCCAGCATCGGCTCGACGGGCGGCTCCAGGATCACGGGCGCCGCGCCGCGATGCGCGCCTCGGCGGACGCCCAGCCGGCGTCGAAGGGATGGCCCGGCTCGTCCAGGTCGATCACGAGCGGTGTGTGGTCGGAGGGTGTGGGCTTGCCCTTGCGCGTCTCGCGGTCGATCTCGGTCCACACGACGCGCCCCGCGATCGGGGCGGAGACGAGGAGATGGTCGATCCGCATGCCGTAGTTCTTGTGGAAGTTGCCGGCGCGGTAGTCCCACCAGGTGTACCGGCCGCCCTCGGGATGCTGCCGCCGATAGACGTCGACGAGCCCCCACTCGCAGAGCCGCGCGAACGCCTTGCGCTCCGGCTCCGAGACATGCGTGCCGCCGTGGCAGGCCGCCGGGTCCCACACGTCGATGTCCGCGGGCGCGACGTTGAAGTCGCCGCCGAGCACCAGGAGCTCGTCCGGCTTCACCGCCGTGGCCAGCCAGCGGGCGAGGCGGTCGTACCAGACGAGCTTGGCGTCGTAGAAGACGGAGCCGACGGTCCGGCCGTTCGGCGCGTAGATCGAGACGACGCGAACGCCGCCGCACGTGGCGGCGATCATCCGCGCCTCCGCCAGGGGCTCGTCGTCGCCCGTGTCCTCGGTGCGAGCGGGCCGCAGGGGCTCGCCGAAGTTCGTCACGACGTCCGCGATCCCGCGCCGGCTCGCGATGGCGACCCCGTTCCAGCGGCCCTCCCCGTGGTGGGCCAGATCGTACCCGGCTTCACGGAACGCGTCGACCGGCGCGTCGGCGTCCGCGAGCTTCGTCTCCTGCATCAGCAGCACGTCGGGCCGGGCGCGCTCGAGCCACGCGCTCACGCGCTCCATCCGGGCCTTCAGCGAGTTGACGTTCCAGGTCGCGATTCGCATGCGTCCAGGGTACCGCGGCTCCGTCCTCCGGGCACGGGCACGCCGGTCGCGGCGTCCTGATCGAGCGCGTCAGCCGCGGTGCCCGTGCCCGCTCTGGTCTCCCGCCGAGAGCAGGCGGTCGAGCTGGTTGGCGAACAGGCGAGTGTCGCTCGGATTCCACGGCGGCGGCCCGCTGCCGGCCTCCAGCCCGCTCGCCCGCAGCTGGTTCATCAGGTTCCGCATCGCCAGGCGCTCGGGGACGTTCTCTTCCGTGTAGAGCACGCCGCGCGGATCGAGGGCATGGGCGCGCCGGCCGATCACCTCGGCCGCCAGGGGAATGTCGGCCGTCACGACCAGGTCGCCGGCCTGGACCTGCTCGACGATCTCGCGATCCGCGACGTCGAAGCCGCGCGCCACGCGCATGACCGTGATGAGCGGCGACGGCGGCGTCCGGAGCGGCGCGTTGGCGACCAGGATCAGGCGGACCTTCCGGCGCTCGGCCGCGCGGAACAGGAGCTCCTTGATGGGCCTCGGGCAGGCGTCCGCATCGACCCAGATCTGCACGGGGGCGTTGCGCCTACAGGCGACGGGCCGCGCGCGTTCCCTCGAGGAGCGCGTCGTGGAGAAGCCGCGGCGCCATCGCGTCCCCGACCAGCAGGACGTCGGCGACCTGCCCCCGCAAGGCCTGGGCGAGCCCGTCGACGGCGCGCCCCCCGTAGGCGAGGACGACGGTGTCGACCGGGTCCAGCCCGACCGCGCGCCCGGAGTACTCGTTCTGGGCCAGCACGCGGAGGCGCCCGGCCCCGTCCGCCTCGATCCCGACGAGCGTCGTGTCCACGACCATCGCCACGTCCCGCTGGTAGAGGCGCTCGTAGAGCGGCTCCTTCGTGGAGCCCTCGGTGTTGTCGCAGACGGTGTGATACGCGGTGAGGACCGTCACGCTCCGCCCCTGGGCGGCCAGGAAGTCTGCGGCGAGGCCGGCCTGGATCCGGCCGGTGCCGTCGACGACCAGGACCCGGGGACCGGCGACCGCCGCCCCCGACAGGACGTCCTCGACGGTCACGACGCCCGGCAGGGTGGCCCCGGGCACGGTGGGCCGGCGCGGGACCGCGCCGGTGGCGACCACGACCGCGTCGGGCCGGTCGGCGAGCACGCGCTCGGCGGTCGCCTCGACCCCGAGGCGCACGGTGGCCGACGTCTTGCGCAGCTGACGCACGAGCCAGTGCACCGACTCGCCGTAGCCCGGGCGGAGCGGCGCGCGCGCCGCGATCAGCACCTGGCCCCCGAGCGCGCCGGTCCGCTCGTAGAGGACGACCTCGTGTCCCCGACGCGCGGCGACCCGCGCCGCCTCCAGCCCGGCCGGCCCGCCGCCGACCACGACGACGCGCCGGGGCGCGGGGGCGGGCACGAGCTCGGCCAGCTCACCCTCGCGGCCGGTCACCGGATTCTGCGAGCACGACAGCGTGAGCCCGCGGCTCGACCGACCGAGACAGCCCTCCTGCATCCCGACGCACATCCGGATGTCGTCGAGGCGCCCCTCGGCAGCCTTCCGGGGCATCCAGGGGTCCGCCATGAGCGCCCGCGTCATCGCGACCAGGTCGCACGCGCCCTCGGCGAGCAGCCGCTCGGCGTGGCGCGGGTCCACCACGCGGCCCGCGTAGATCACGGGCGTCCGCACCTCCTGCCTGATCCGGGCCGCCAGGGGCGCGTACACGCCGGGCGGCGCGTCGGCGAACGGCATGAGCTTCTGGTGGAGCCGCGGCGTCTCGCCGGTCGAGCCGGAGACCGTGAAGTAGTCGAGCTGGCCGAGGGCGTCGAGCGCGCGGACGATCGCCACCACCTCGTCCAGATGGAGGCCGTCCGGGATCAGCTCGTCGCCGCTGACCCGCATCCCGAGCACGAAGTCGCGGCCGACGGCGGCCCGCACGGCCCCGATGACCTCCGCGGCGAACCGGAGGCGGTTCTCGAGGCTCCCGCCGTACTCGTCGGTCCGCCGG
This sequence comes from Candidatus Rokuibacteriota bacterium, assembly GCA_044867785.1. GTDB lineage: Bacteria > Methylomirabilota > Methylomirabilia > Rokubacteriales > DASRDR01 > DASRDR01. Next base: position 4,926 of record JBIOVM010000154.1, read on the forward strand.
TTCACCGAGGGCACCCAGAACTGATCGATCAGGTGGCGGGCGTAGGCGCAGAGGTCGGCGCCGTCGAAGCCGGCCCGCTGCAGCCGCCGCGCCGCGGCGGCGTACGCCTCTACGATCTCGGCGATCTCACCCTGCTCGAGCGCGTGGGGAATCTCCCGGTTCTCCTGCTCGGGGACGTCGGAGGGGGCGACCAGGGCGCGCTCCCCGGGGCCGGAGAAGCCGCGACGGCCCCGGTGCGTGATCTGCGCCATCACGTGCGCCCCCTCCGCGTGGATCGCGCGCGCGAACGCCTCGAACGCCGGCAGCGACGAGTCGTCCCAGTTCTTGATCCCGTTCCAGTCGAGGACGGGGCTCGACGGGTGGACGCTCGAGCTGCCGAAGCACTGGATGAGGCCCGCCCCGCCCCGGGCCTTCTCGAGGTGATAGCGCGTGTAACGCTCGGTGACGTAGCCGTCCCGGCCGAACCGCGTCGCGTGCGGCGTGCTGACGATCCGGTTCCGGAGCGTCACGTGGCCGAGCCGGAACGGCGTGAAGAGGTGGCGGAGCGTCATCGAGCGCTCCCGCGACAGCGAGGCCGGCTAGAGGTTCCCATGGTGCCCTCCCGGGGGATTCTACGCTCGTGGGGTCCGGCGCGGAGAGAGCCCGCCCGGCCACGCGCGAGCGGCGCTACACTGACGGCTCGACGCCGCTCGCGACCGCGCCCACGATCGGAGGAGATCGCCATGCGGGGCAAGCGAATCAAGGAGAAGCTCCGGGCCGGCCGGCCCGTGTTCACGACGGGGCTGCGCTTCCACGCCCCCCGCCTGGTCGAGCTGCTCGCCCGGAGCGGCGCCGATCAGATCTTCCTCGACGCCGAGCACGGCCCGCTGAGCGAGGCCCAGTGCGAGGAGATGGTCCGGGCGGCCGACCTCCACGACGTGCCGGTGGCGATCCGGGTGCCCGTCAACGCGCCGGAGGTGATCCTGCGCTACCTCGACATCGGCACCTCGGCCATCATGGTGCCCCACGTGACGAGCCGCGCGGACGCCGCGCGAGCCGTGCGGGCCGTCAAGTACCCGCCGGAAGGCGCGCGGAGCTTCGCCCCGGGTCGGGGCGGCGACGCGCTGGGGCTCGGGCCGGCCGAGTACGTCCGGCGCGCCAACGAGGAGACGGTGGTCTACGCCCTCTTCGAGGACGTGGCGGGCGTCGACGAGCTCGAGGCCATTTGCCGGGTGCCGGGCATCGACGGCGTGGCCGTCGGCACGTACGATCTCGCGGCCTCGATGGGCCACCCCGGCGATCCCTGGCGGGACGACGTGCAGGCGGTCGTCGACCGCGTCCGGGAGACGTGCCGGCGGAACCGGATGCCGTTCGGCGCCGTGTCTCGCGACCGCGCCGACCTGGCGCGGCAGATCCGGCAAGGGTGCCAGCTCGTCACCGTGGCCACGCTGGAATGGGGCATCGAGGCGACGCGCGACGCCGTCGCGGAGCTCTCGGCGCTGGCCGCGCCCCGGCCGTAGCCACGCGCGACCCCTGGGGCTGCGCTACACTGGCCTCGCCGGCGACCCGCGCGGCCGGGAAGGGGAGCGCGATGGAAGTCTTCGAGGCGATCCGCACGATGCTGGCCGTGCGGACCTACGAGGCCAAGCCGGTGCCGGAGGCCACGCTCCGCCGGGTCGTCGAGGCGGGGCGGCTCACCGGGAGCGCCAAGAACCTGCAGCCCTGGCACTTCGTCGTGGTCCAGGAGCGCGAGACGCTCCGGCAGCTCGGCCGCCTGGCCCGGACCGGCGGCCACGTCGCCCAGGCGGCGGCGGCGATCGTCGTGGCCGTCGAGCCGAGCCCCTTCGCGGTCTCGGATGCGAGCCGGGCGATCCAGTCGATGCTGCTCGCCGCGTGGGGCGACGGGGTGGGCGGCAACTGGGTCGGCTTCGGCGGGCTCGACGACGTGAGAGCCCTCCTGGGCATCCCGTCCGGCCTCGACGTGCTGGCGATCCTGCCGCTTGGCTATCCGGCGGGCGTGACCGGCCGGGGCAAGAAGCGCCGCAAGCCTCTCGTGTCCGTCGCGCATCGTGAGCGGTATGGTCGGCGGCTCGAGTAGAGGCGGGCGCGCCGCGCGCGCGGGGATCGCCGGGCTCGTCCTCGCGGGGCTGCTCGCCCTCGACGCCGACGCCGAGGTCTATCACTGGGTCGACGACCAGGGCGTCATCCACTACACGACGGGGATCGAGAGCGTGCCGGAGCGTCACCGGCCGACGGCCCGGCTGATGGCCGGCTCGGGCGCCGATGCGCCGTCCCCCGAGCCCCCCGCGATCGCGGGGGGCGGGACGGCCATCCCGTTCACGCCGGGCGCGCCCATCATGGTGAGCGTCCGCATCAACGGCGGCGGCACCGTGTCCCTGATCCTCGACACCGGCGCCGAGCGGACGCTCGTCGCGCCGGCGGCGCTCGCGCGGCTCGGCGTCTCGACGCCGAATACCTACGACGCGACCATCCAGGGCGTGACCGGCGCCGTTCGGGCGGACGTGGTGTGGGTCCAGTCGCTGGAGGTGGGCGCGAGCCGGGCCGGGCCCCTCGCGATCATCGCGCACGACGCCGAGATCACCGGCGCCGACGGCCTCCTCGGGCGGGACTTCCTGTCGCTCTTCTCCGTGACGATCGACACCCGGACGAGCGTCGTCACCCTCGAGCCGAACTGAGCGCGGTCAGGGCGCGGACGGCCGCTCTCCGGCGCCGAGGGCCTGACCGAGGACCGCCAGGACGATCAGCGCCCCGCCCACGAGGGTTGCGGCGTCCGGCGCCTCGCCCACGCCGAGCCAGACCCAGAGCGGCGCCATCACGAGCTCGAGCGTCGCGACCAGCTGGAGCTCCGCGGCCGGCAGGTGCCGCGAGGCGCGCGTGTAGAGAATCAGCCCGACGCCGAGCTGCACGGCGCCCATCGAGAGCGCGAGCGCCAGATCGCGGAGCGAGACGCGCGCCGACATGCCCTGGGAGCCGAGCGCCACCAGGCTGACGAGCATCCCGATCAGGCCCGCGTGGAGCACCGCGGGCAGCATGTCGCTCTGCCGATTCCACCGAAGCGCCAGGACGTGGCCGGCGAAGGCGACGGCGGAGCCGAGCGCCAGAAGGTTCCCGACGAGCCGGCCGAGGGCGAGCCCGCCCCCCAGCATCACGGTCACGCCGGTCGCCGCCAGCGCCATGGCGCCCCACGCACGGCCGGGGACCCGCTCGCCCAGGAGGGCCTGCGCGCCGATCGCGGCCAGGAACGGGGTGATGCCCATCAGGAAGAGGGCGTTCGCGACCGTGACGTGGCCGAGCGCGAGGATGAACAGGACCGACGCGGCCGCCGAGCAGAAGCCCGCGGCGACGGCGGGCCAGCCCGCCAGCCGGATCGCGTCGGCCATGCGGCCTCGGTGGACGACCGCGATGACGGCGCCGATCATCAGGGTCACGCCCAGCGAGCGGTAGAGGACGATGTGCCAGCTGGTCGCCGTCTCGATCAGCCGGACCAGGATGCCGGCGAGGCTCCAGCAGAACGCCGCGCCGACCGCGAGGGCGAGACCGCGAGCCCGGCTCGAGCGCGGCGCCTCGGCCCGCCCGGGGCGGGGAGAAGGACCCTGACTCGACGCGGGCGCGCGCACCGAGAGCCGAGTGTAGCGCAGAGTTCCCGGCTGGGGGGCGGCGGCGAGAATCCTCCCCAGCCGGCCGGCGTCGGACCTACCCTGAAAGGCGATGGCTCCGAGGGCGCGCCGCGCAGGCGAGATCGACACGCTGAAGGGCCGCATCGCCGAGGCGTTCGTCGAGGCGATCTTCCGGCGGGCCGGCTACCGCGTGTCGCCGACCGTCCGCGAGAGCCGGTTCCAGCGCATGGTGAGGGTCGGCGCGGACGAGTTCCTGCCTGACTTCCTCCTGCACCGGCCGGCCGGCACGACGCCCACCGGGCGGCCGCTCCACCGGCTGATCCCGGTCGAGGTCAAGTACCGCGCGAGCGTGGAGCAGTTCCTCTCGAGCCACGGCGACGAGCTCGTCACGCGGGTCGGGGAGCAGTGGCCCGAGCTCTGCATCGTCTTCGTGACGGACTCCCCGGCGTCGGGGCGCGCCTGCTTCCAGGTGATCGACCTGGGGGCGGCGCGGCCGGGCGAGCCCCTGGTCGCCGTCGACCTCCATCACGTCCACGACCTCGACATCTACCTCACGACGGTGCAGGAGTACGAAGAGCTGGTGAGACAGATCTTCCCCATCCTGCGTCCGGGTGCGCCGGCGCCGCCGAGGCGGTGAGGGCGTGGACCCGCAGCGTTTCGCGCTCGAGCTACCCCGCCTCTTCGCGGACTACCCGCGCTCTCCTCACCCGGTGGACCGCCGCTTCGCGCCGATCCTCGAGGACGTCGGCGGGCTCGCCCGCGAGAACAACCTCGCGCTCCTGAACCTCGCCGCCTCGCTGCTCGGCCCGGGCGAGAGCTACGTGGAGGTGGGCTCCTTCAAGGGGCTCAGCCTGATCGCGGCCATGCTCGGCAACCTTGGTGACTTCGTCGGGATCGACGACTTCTCGATGAGCGAGGGGAGCCGCGCGCTGCTCGAGGCGAACGTCCGGCGTCACGGCCTGGCGGGCCACACGATCCTGGAGGGCGATGCCTTCGCGGTCCTGCGGGGCGGCGCGCTGGCCGGCCGCCGCGTCGGCGTTTACTACTACGATGCCGCGCACGACTACCGGTCGCAGCTGGAGGCGCTCCGGCTGATCGAGCCCCATCTCGTCGACGGCGCGCTTCTCGTCGTCGACGACACCGACTGGCCGCAGGTCTCGAGAGCCCTCCGCGACTACCGCCGGCGCCAGCCCCGGGTCCGGCTCCTGGTCGAGCTGGACGGCAAGGACCGGGGCCAGCCCTGGTGGTGGGAGGGCGTCCAGATCCTCGCCTGGAGCGCGCCGCCGCCCGGGGGCCCTCAGCGCCGAACGGTTCGGTCCTCGAGCAGGAGCGTCCGCACGTCGGCCAAGAGCAGCCGCGGGTCGAGGAAGTCGAGCCCGTAGATGTTGCGGATCCGTAGCTGGCGGTCGATCAGGTAGACGCGGAGGAGATGCGTCGGCGCCGCCGCCGCCGGGCCGGGCGGCCGCTGGACCAGCTGGCCGTAGGCCGCCAGGATGGGCGCCAGCTGCCGGTCGGAGGCCGTGGTCAGGAATTCCCACGGGCTTCGGGGTTCGCGCGTCGCCGCGACCCGCGAGTACCGGGCCATGGTCCCCGGCGTGTCGTGCCCCGGGTCGAAGCTGAGCGTCACGAGCCGGAGGTGCCGAGCCAGCTCGGGATCGCTCCCCGTCGCCCCGTGGAGCCGATAGAGCACCGCGGTGGCGAGCGGGCACCCGTTGGCGTCGCTGCACCGCGTGTAGACGAAGCTCAGCACGGTGATCCGGCCGGCCAGCACCTCCGCCAGGCGGCGCGACGCACCGGACGCGTCGATGACCGCGCCGTCGGCCGCGGGCTTCACGACGGGCAGGCGATAGCTCCCCGGCCGGGGCGGATCGAAGTCGAACCGGGCGCTCCGCGCCTCGAGCTGGCCGGGGGTCGGTGGGACCGCGGTCCGCTCGGCGCCCGCGGATGCGGGCGAGTGGCCCCCGTGGCCCCACGCAAGGGTGGCGCCCGCGCTCCCCACCCACAGCGCCGTCGCCAGCGCGAGACCCTGCCAGAGCCCGCGCCGCCGGGGCGACTCGTCGGCGTCGCCCAGCCGCGCGACCGGCCGGAGATCGGCCCACCGGACCCTCGCCATCCATTCGTGCACGTAGTCGTCCATCGCTGCCTCCCGCCGGCCCGGGGGGCGAGGCGCGAGCCGCTCCGCCTCCCCGGGCCGCGTCGCCGGCTTCCTACTTGTAGAGGGCCGCGCTCCCGAACCGCATGACGTGCGGGCGCCCGAGCTTCAACTGCGTGAAGTCGAGGGCGAAGCGGTCGCGCAGCTCGGTGCCGTCCCAGGTGTAGGCGCGGAGGAACTGCTCGTTGTCGGCGCCTTGCTTGTCCCACTTCGCGATGAGCGAGCTGGTGAAGTAGAGGCGCTTGCCGTCCCAGCTCTGGGACACCATGTTGAGCTGGCGGCCGATCTTCTTCTCGTAGAACTGCTTCGGCTTGAAGGGATCCGACACGTCGTACGCGCGGACCATTCCGTCCATGAAGGAGTCGACCCAGAGGGTCCGGTCGTCGGCGGAGAGGCTGATATCCACTGGCAGCGGGATCTTCTTCGGATCGCCGATGTCGCCGACCGCCTTGGCTTGCCACTCTCCCTGGGCGTCCTCGTAGATCAGCCAGATCTGGGAGGTGAGCGCCGTCGTGGTGAAGGCGTAGTTGTGGGTTGGCCCCCACGCGACTCGGACCTCGAGCGGCGCGCCGGGCACGTGGAAGACCTTCTTCGGCTGGCGGGTGTGGAAGTTCCACACCGCGGCGGTCTGGCCGAAGCGCTTCATGGCCGTCTCGTCCTTGAGCATCTGGCCGAAGTCCATCATGTAGTTCGACCAGCCGGTGAAGGACGTCGTGAACATCACGTTCTTCCTCGGCAGCACGCGGGCGTCGTAGCCGTAGCCGTCGGCCACCTTCTCGATGACGGCGCCTCGCGGATCCGCGTCGGTGGGCATCCAATGGGTCGTGATGAACCGGCCCTCGTTCGTGTACTCGACGATGGCCGTCCGCCCGGTCTTGTCCTTGATGTTGGAGAGGCCGCCGACCAGCATCCGCCCGGGAAGCGCATAGAAGCCGTGCGGGCCGACGACCCCGCCCGAGGCCTGGACGAAGTCGTCGATCGTCTTGACCAGGCGGGGCTTTGCCGGGTCCGTGGCGACGTCGAAGACGAAGATCTGGCTCGTGTCGAGCCCGCTCGCCCAGAGGAACCGGCGGTCGTCGGTGAAGTCGGCGTGATGCGCCTCGTGGCGACCCCCGACCGACACCGAATGGATCACCTGGCCGTGGGTCGGCGAGCCCTTGCGCGCGTCGACGGTCACGAGCTTGTCGGAGCCGTCGCCCAGGCCCTCGACGCCGAGGGTCCACACGTACACGTACTCCTCCTCCCCCGTGATCTTCGGCATGTAGGGCGACTGGCAGGTCTCGTCGGCGTGCGAGACGAAGGGCGTCCCGACGAGAGCCGCCGCTCCCGCGAGCGCCACTGTCCAACGGGCCATCATGCGTGCGAGCGTTCCGACCATGTCTCTACCCTCCTCGTGTTGCGGGTGACCTGC
>JBIOVM010000155.1:0-46473 GCA_044867785.1 Candidatus Rokuibacteriota bacterium
CGATCCCTCGGCGGGAGCGCACTCCTGATTCCGGCGTTCGCGACCGGGCGCACCACGAGGCCGTGATTCCTCTTCGACCGAAAAGGACGGGCCGCCTGCGATGATGAGCTGGTTCCCCGAGAACATCGCCACCTATGGCCAGCAGCTCGACGACCTCTTCTTCCTGATCTACGTGATCACCGGCGCCGCCTTCCTGCTGGTGACGGTGCTGCTGGTGGTCTTCCTGGTGAAGTACCGGGAGCAGCCCGGCCGGCGGGCGGTCTACAGCCACGGCAACACGACCCTCGAGATGGTCTGGACGATCGTGCCGGCGGTGATCCTGATCGTCCTCACCTTCCTCTCGATTCCGAGCTGGTCGAAGATCAAGAGTCGACTGCCGGAGTCGGACCTCCATGTCCGGATCACGGCGAAGCAGTTCAACTGGGAGGTCACGTACCCGGGGCCGGACGGGAAGTTCGACACGGCCGACGACCAGACGTTCGACAACGAGGTCCACGTCCCGACCGGCAAGCCGGTGGTGCTCCACCTGCGCGCCCGGGACGTCATCCACAGCGTGTTCATCCCGGCCGCGCGGTTCAAGCAGGACGCCGTGCCGGGCCGCGAGATCCTCCAGTGGGTCGAGGTGACCAAGCCGGGGAAGTACGAGATCCCGTGCGCCGAGCTGTGCGGGTTCGGTCACTCCGGGATGAAGGGCTACCTCTTCGTGCATACCCCCGAGGCGTACCAGCAGTGGCTGAAGGAAAAGTGGCCTTCCTAGGCCGGCCCGGCCGGACAGTGACCCTCTCGCGAGGGAGGTAGGGGACGCGATGGCTGAGAGCGCGACGGCAGCGGCGCACGACGTCCACGAGCATCACGATCTAGGGTTCGTGCGCACGTACATCTTCTCGACCGACCACAAGATGATCGCCCGGCAGTTCCTGTTCCTCGGGCTGTTCATGCTGATGATCGGCGGCTTCCTCGCCATGCTGATCCGCTGGCAACTCGGCTGGCCCGAGACGCCGGTGCCGGGCCTGGGGTGGCTCTTCAGCGAGACCGAGGGCGTGATCGCGCCCGAGGTCTACAACATGCTGTTCACGATGCACGCGACCCTCATGATCTTCTTCGTCGTCATGCCGATCATGGTGGGGTGCTTCGGGAACTTCCTGATCCCCCTGATGATCGGCGCCCGGGACATGGCCTTCCCCAAGCTCAACATGCTGTCGTTCTGGACGGGGGCGGTGTCGGGCGTCGTCATGCTGGCGGGGTTCTTCGTGCCCGGCGGGCACGCGGCCACCGGCTGGACGGCCTACGCGCCGCTCTCGGCCAACCCCCAGTACTCGGGGGTGGACTGGGGGCAGAGCCTCTGGCTGATCAGCCTCTTCGTGCTCGGCGTGTCGTCGATGATGGGCTCGATCAACTACATCACGACGGTCGTCAACATGCGGGCGCCCGGGATGATGCTCTTCCGGATGCCGCTCGTGGTCTGGTCCCTGTTCATCACGGCCATCCTGCTCCTCCTGGCGCTCCCGGTGCTGACCTCCGCGGCCGCGATGCTTCTCTTCGACCGCACGATCGGGACGCACTGGTTCGATCCGGCGGGCGGCGGGGAGCCGCTGCTCTGGCAGCACCTCTTCTGGTTCTTCGGGCACCCCGAGGTGTACATCCTCGTCCTCCCGGCGATGGGCGTGACGTCGGACGTCCTCTCGACGTTCTCCCGGAAGCCGATCTTCGGGTACCGGGCGATGGCTTACTCGATGATCTCGATCGCGTTCCTGTCGTGGATCGTCTACGGTCACCACATGTTCATCAGCGGCATGAACCCGGCGCTGGGCACGTCGTTCATGCTCACGACGATGGTCATCGCCGTGCCGTCCGCGATCAAGTCGTTCAACTGGCTGGGCACGCTGTGGGGCGGGTCGATCCGGTTCACCACGCCGATGATCCATGCCATCTCGTTCCTGTCGACCTTCACCATCGGCGGGCTCAGCGGCATCTTCATGGCGAACACGCCGGTCGACATCTTCATCCACGACACGTACTTCATCGTCGCCCACTTCCACTACGTGGTGGCGGGGATCATCTTCGCGATGTTCGCGGCGATCACGTACTGGTACCCGAAGCTGTTCGGGCGGTTGATGAACGAGCGGCTGGGGCGACTCCACGCCGTGCTGACGTTCGTGTTCTTCAACCTCGTGTTCTTCCCGATGCACTTCCTCGGCATGGGCGGGATGATGCGCCGCATCTACAATCCCACCCAGTACGAGTTCCTCCAGTCGTGGCAGGGCGTGGCCGTCTTCATGTCGTGGTGCGCGTTCATCCTGGGGGCGGTGCAGTTCCTGTTCATCTGGAACTTCGTCGCCAGCCTGGTGAAGGGCCGGAAGGCGAGCACGAATCCCTGGCAGGCCAACACGCTCGAGTGGGTGGCCGCGTCGCCGCCGCCGCACGGCAACTGGGGCGCGAAGGTGCCGACGGTCTATCGTGGGCCCTACGAGTACAGCGTGCCCGGGATGACGGAAGACTACCTCCCCCAGTCGCAGGTCGTCACCGGCGCCCGAGCCGGAGGGCACGGGCACTGAGACCGCGCGCGGAGCACGGAGGCACCCGGTGACGGGCGCGGGCTGGCCGCACCGCCTGGCGTGCGGGACGGCCGGGGCGACCGTGGGTCTCATCGTGGCCGGCGGGCTCGTCACCAACACCGGGGCGGCCCTGGCCGTGCCCGACTGGCCGACGACCTTCGGGCACAATCCGTTTCTCTTTCCGTGGTCGGGGATGGTCGGCGGTGTGCTCGTCGAGCACGGCCACCGGCTGCTGGGCGCGGCGATCGGGATCCTCACAATCGTCCTCGGCGTCGCGCTGGCCGTCGCGGAGCCCCGGCGCTGGGTGCGGTGGCTGGGGTTCCTGGCCGTGGCGCTGGTCTCGATCCAGGGCCTCGTCGGCGGGCTCCGGGTCGTCCTCCTGCAGGACACGCTGGCCATCGTGCACGGCTGCCTGGCGCAGCTCTTCTTCGCACTCCTCGTCACGCTCGCGGTGGTGACCGGCCGCGGGTGGGCGGCGCCGGCGGCCGTCCCGACCGGGGCGCCTCGCCTCGCGCCGGTGGCGGGCCTCGCGGTGGGGGTGGCGTACGGCCAGGTGGTGCTGGGCGCTTTCACCGCGCATGCCGGCGCGCTCTGGTGGCACGTGGCCGGCGCGGTCGTGACGACGGGCGTGCTGGTCGGGCTGTCCCTGGCGGTGCTGCGCGGGGCGGGCGCGGATCCGGTGCTCGGGTGGTGGGGCCGCACGGTGAAGGTGCTCCTCGCGGTCCAGCTCGCCCTGGGCCTCGGCGCCTATACGGCGCGGTTCACCGACGTGGGCCTGCCCGGGGACCAGCTGGCGGTGATTACGCTGCCCGTCGCGCACCGGGCGGTGGGCGCGCTCCTTCTCGGCGCGACCGTGGCGTTGGCCCTGCAGCTCGCACGGCGGCGCGCGAGGCCGGCGGGGGCGGGCATGGGCCGTCGTGATCCGCTCGTGTCGACGCAGGCCCTGGCATGACGTCCCGCAGCGAGGCCGTGCCGGCGCCGGCCGGGTCCGGGATCGCGGTCGCCGCCACGCGGCGGCGGATGGCCGACTTCGTGGCGCTCTCCAAGCCCCGCGTGGTCCTGATGGTGGTCCTGACGACCCTCGTCGGCTACTACCTCGGCGTTGGGTTCGAGCTGGACTGGCTCCAGCTGACGCACCTCCTGTTCGGCTCCGCCCTGGCGGCCGGCGGGACGCTGGCGCTCAACCAGGTCCTGGAACGCGACCTGGACGGGCAGATGCAGCGTACCCGACGGCGGCCGTTGCCCGACGGGCGGCTCCAGCCGGGCGAGGCGACCGTCTTCGGCGGGATGCTCACCGTCGGCGGTGTCGCCTACCTCGCGGTCGCGGTGGGGCCGGGCTGCGCGGCGGTGATCGCGGTGATCGCCGTGCTCTACCTGGGCCTTTACACGCCGCTGAAGCGCGTGAGCCCGCTGGCCACGGTGCTCGGCGCCATTCCGGGCGCCTTGCCGCCGGTGGCGGGCTGGGTGGCCGCGCGCGGCGAGCTCGGCATCGGCGCCGCGGTCCTGTTCGCGATCCTCTTCCTCTGGCAGCTCCCGCACACGCTCGCCATCGCGCGGCTCTACCGGGAGGATTACGCGCGCGCGGGCATCCGCGTGCTGCCGGTGGTGGATCCCGACGGCGGCAGCACCGAGCGGCAGATCGTCGCGGGCTGCCTGGCGCTCCACGCGGCCGGTCTGCTCCCGACGCTGGTGGGGCTCACCGGCGGGCTCTACTTCTTCGGGGCGCTTCTCCTGGGCGCCTCCTTCCTGGCGGTGGGCGCGGCGCAGGCGCTGCGCCCCTCGGACCCGGCGGCGCGGCGGGTCGTCATCGCGTCCGTCGTCTACCTGCCGATCCTGCTGGCGCTCATGGCGCTGGACAAGGTGGGGTAGGCCGTGGCCGAGCGCGCTTCGACCGTCGGGGCCCGGAGCCGTCGTCCCGCCATGGACGACGCGAGCTCCCTGCCCGCCCGGAACCGTCGGACGGCCGCGGCCCTGGTGGCGTGGATCCTGGGACTGATGCTGGTGTCGGCCCTCGTGGCCTGGCTGCGGAACTGAGGGGCGCGGCCATGCCGGTGCTCGACCTCGAGACGCCGCCCCGCCCCGAGCGCCCCCGGCCGCAGAAGCCCGACCGCGGCGGCCGCCCGCCGGGCCCGCCCGCCCACCACGACGGGAACGGCGATGGGGAGCTCCACTCCGGTTCCGAAGGGCCGCCGATCTCGAACGCCCGGCTCGGCATGCTGATGCTGCTCGGCGGGGAGACGATGTTCTTCGGCGGCCTGGTGATCGCGTTCCTCCAGCTCCGGCTGGGCGCCCCCGCCTGGCCGCCGCCGGGTCAGCCCCGACTGCCGCTCGGGCTGACTGCGGTGAATACGCTGGTTCTCCTCGCGTCGAGCTGGGCCCTGGCGCGTGCGGTCCGGGCGGTCCGGGCGGACGACCGCGCGGGGCTCCTGCGCTGGCTCGGATGGACCTGGGGGCTCGGCACCCTCTTCCTCGTGATCCAGGGCGTCGAGTGGACGCGGCTGGTCCACTTCGGCCTGCGCGTGTCCTCCGGGATCTACGGCGCCACGTTCTACACGCTGATCGGCGTCCACGGGGTCCATGTGCTGGGCGCGGTCGTCTGGCTGACCGCGATCCTCGGGCTCGCCCGCGGGGGCCGGATCACGCGGCAGCGGTACGTGGCGCTCGTCTGCGCCGCCATGTACTGGCACTACGTGGTCGCCCTCTGGCCGGTCCTGTACCTGCTCGTCTACCTCGTATGAGCGCACGGAAGGAGAAGGGATCGTGAGCGACGCCGCTACCGCGCTGCACCATCCGGCCGTGGAGCCGGTCGAGTCGCCCCTGACGCCGGAGAGCTGGGGCAAGCTCGGGATGTGGATCTTCCTCGCGGGCGACGCGATGGGCTTCGGCGTGCTGCTGGCCTCTTATGGGGCCATGCGGGCGGGCAGCGCCGACTGGCCGAACCCCGCCGAGGTGCTGGGCATCCAGCTCACCGCGCTGATGACCTTCCTCCTGATCTGCTCGAGCGTCACCATGGTGAAGGCGCTGGAGAGCCTCAGGAACGGCAACTTGCCCCGAGCGAAGATGTTCCTCCTCCTCACCGCCCTCGGCGGGGCGATCTTCGTGGGGCTCCAGGTGTACGAGTGGACGCACCTGATCCACCGCGGCCTCATGGTCTTCGGAAACCCGTGGGGGGCCACGCTCTTCGGCGCGAGCTTCTTCATCATCACCGGCTTCCACGGCATGCACGTCACTGCCGGCGTCATCTACCTCCTGTCGATCTACGGGGTGATCAGCCGGAATTCGGACATGGGGTACAAGTACATGGTCACGGAGGTCGCCGGGCTCTACTGGCACTTCGTCGACCTGGTGTGGATCATGGTCTTCACCTTCGTCTACCTCCTGTAGACGGACGAGGCGACGGAGGCGCGCCATGGCACAGTCGCACGCGGAGCACCACGGCCCGAGCTACATGGCCATCTTCTGGTACCTCGCGGTCCTGACCGTGATCGAGATCGCGGTCATCTTCCTGCCGATCGGCAAGCTGGCGATCGGGGTCATGCTGGTGGCCCTGGCCTCGGCGAAGGCCGCGCTGGTCGCGCTCTACTTCATGCACCTGCGCTTCGAGACGAAAACACTCGGGTACATCGCGCTCACCCCCGTGGTGATCGCCGCGCTGCTGGTGCTCGTGCTCCTGCCGGATTCGCTCTACATGCCGCATCAGACGGCCGGCGAGAAGAAGATGGAGGCGCCGAAGCATTGAGGCGCGCGAGCGCGTCGGGCCGATGAGCGTCACCGTCCTGCCGACGGTGAACGCCGTGCTGAACGCCTCGGCGGCCGTGGCGATGATCCTCGGCTTCGTGGCGATCCGGCGGCGGCGGGTGACGCTGCACCGCGCCTGCATGCTGACGGCGGTCGGCCTGTCGGTCCTCTTCCTCTGCTCGTACCTCGTCTATCACGCCCAGGTGGGGTCCCGCCCCTACGGCGGGAGCGGCTGGCTCCGGACGGTGTACTTCGCGATCCTCCTCACGCACACGGTGCTGGCCGCCGCGATCGTGCCGATGGTCGGGACCACGCTCTACCGGGCGCTCCGGAGCCAGTTCGCGCGGCATGCGCGGCTGGCGCGCGTCACCTTCCCCGTGTGGCTCTACGTGTCGGTGACGGGCGTCGTCGTCTACTGGATGCTCTACCGTGGATGAGCGCGGGTGAGGCGCCCGGCCGGTGGACCTCGGCCGACTCTCCCTGGCGCTTCGCCGTGCGCTCGGCCTCCGGTGCCCGCGCTGCGGCCGGTCGCCCCTCTTCCGGAACCTCGTCCGCATGGCGGAGCGCTGTCCGGTCTGCGGGCTCGTCTTCGAGCGCGAGACGGGGTACTTCATCGGCGCGATCTACATCAACTACGGCCTGACCGTCGGGCTCGCCCTGATCGGCTACTTCCTCCTCGAGGCGTGGCTGAGCCCTTCGCCGGGCTGGCAGGCGGCGGTGTGGGGAATCTTCGCGGTCCTCTTCCCGCTGTGGTCCTTCCGCTACAGCAAAGCCCTCTGGCTGGCGCTCGACCACCTGGTGGATCCGACCGGCGGCGAGGCGGAATGAGGCGGCGGTAGCCCGATGCGGCGGGGGGTGGGGGCGCTCGTCCTGGCCACGAGCCTCGGGCTCGCCGGGGTGGCGCGGCCGAGCTCGCACTACACCGAAGCGCCGGTCGCGGACGGCGGCGCGCTGACCGGCCGGGTGCGCTTCGTGGGGGAGCCGCCCAAGGGCGAGCCCCTCGCGGTGCGGAAGAACACCGACGTCTGCGGCGAGCACAAGCCGTCCCAGGCCCTCGTCGTCGGCCCGAGCAAGGGCGTCCGGGGCACGGTCGTCGCCCTCGAGGGCGTCCAGCGCGGCAAGCGGGCCCCGGACTTCGAGCTGGACAACGCCAAATGCCTGTTCGTGCCCCACGTCTCGGCGGTGATGGCGGGCGCGAAGGTGCGGATCCGGAACTCCGATCCGGTCCTCCACAACACCCACGGCTTCCTCGAGCGGCAGACCGTCTTCAACATCGCGCTCCCCATGAAGGATCAGGCCATCGACGTCACCCAGCGCATCAAGAAGCCGGGCGTCGTGGAGGTGGTGTGCGACGCGCACACGCACATGCGGGCCTGGATCGTGGTCCGAGACAATCCGTACTTCGCGGTCACGGACGACAGCGGGCAGTTCCGCATCGACGAGATCCCGCCGGGGCGCTACCGCGTGACCGCCTGGCACGAGGGCTGGGTGGTGACCGGCAAGGACAAGGACGGCCGCCCGCTCTACGATCCGCCCCGCGTCCTCGCCCAGGACGTGACGGTGCCGCCGCGAGGCGAGGTCGCCGTCGAGTTCGAGCTCAAGTGACCCCGGCGTCGCCCCCCGTGTCGCGCAAGGAGGCCTCCATGTTCCGGAAGATCTACGTCCCGGTCGACAACTCGGACTACTCCAACCGCGCCATCGACCTGGCGGTGGAGCTGGGCCGCGCCTTCGGCTCGACCTTGACCGGATGCCACGTGTACGCGGCGCGGCTCCACGACTACCGCTTCAAGCAGATGGAGTACACGCTGCCCGAGGAGTACCGGGACGAGCACGAGCTCGAGCGCCAGCGGAAGATCCACGACTCGCTGATCGCGATGGGCCTCCAGCTGGTCTCCGACTCGTACCTCGAGGTGATGCGCAAGAAGACGGAGGCGGCGGGGCTCCCCTTCGAACCCCGGATGATGGACGGCAAGCACTACAAGGCCCTCATCGAGGACGTCCAGGGCAAGGACTACGACCTGGTCGTGATCGGCGCGCTCGGCCTCGGCGCGGTGCGGGACAGCCAGCTCGGGTCGGTGACCGAGCGGTTCGTGCGCAAGGTGCCGGTCGACACGCTGATCGTCCGCAGCCTCGAGCCCCTGGAGGCGCAGCAGGGCGCGATCGTCGTCGGGCTGGACGGCAGCCCCCAGTCGTTCCACGGGCTCAAGGTGGGGATCGCCCTCGGCAAGGCCCTCCGCCGGCCGGTGCACGCCGTGGCCGTCTACGACCCCTACCTCCACTACGCCATGTTCAACGGCATCGTCGGGGTGCTCACCGAGCAGGCGTCCAAGGTCTTCCGCTTCAAGGAGCAGGAGCAGCTCCACGAGGAGATCATCGACACCGGCCTGGCGAAGATCTACCAGTCGCACCTCGAGATCGGGCGGAAGCTGGCGGCCGACGAGGGGGTCGATCTCGGGATCACGCTGCTCGACGGCAAGTGCTTCGAGAAGGTCCTCCAGTTCTGCCGCAAGGAGCAGCCGTGGCTCCTGATCCTGGGGCGCATCGGCGTGCACTCGGACGAGCGCGAAGCGGACCTCGGCTCGAACACGGAGAACCTGCTGCGCCTGGCCCCCTGCAACGTGCTCCTCGTGGCCGGCAAGTTCTACCCGCCGCTCGACGTGAAGGCCGAGGAGATCATCGCCTGGACCGACGAGGCCCGGGAGCGCATGAAGCGCGTGCCCGAGCAGGTGGCCGGTGTCGCCCGGACGGCGCTCCTCCGCTACGCGATCGAGCAGGGGCACACGGTCATCACCTCCAAGGTGATCGACGAGGCGATGGCCATCTTCATGCCGGGCCGCATGGCGGAGAAGATGCAGATCCTCGCCGAAGACCTGGCGGTGGCGAAGCTCCGCGCCGAGAACGCGGCGGTCACGGCGATCTGCTCGGTCTGCGGCTACGTCGTCAAGGGACCGAATCCCGTCGTGAAGTGCCCGGTCTGCGCGGGCGGCCCGGAGGCGTTCACCCACGTCGACCGGCAGGCGGTGGAGCAGATCGCGACCGCGGAGGGTGGGATCGCCGAGGAGGAGGTCATGCCCGGCGTGACCGTCCGCTGGGCCAACGACGCCCGGGCGGGCCTCCGCGAGGTGACGGACGCCTACCTCCGCCGCCGCGCGAAGGCGCGGATCGAGAAGTACGCGCGGACGCGCAAGATCCCGGTGATCACGAAGGAGCTGGCCTTCCCGCTGATCGAGGAGACGGTCGGCCGGGACAAGCTCGGCGACGGCTGGGAGACCCTCATCGCCACCACCAAGTTCGCGCCGGCCACGATGAAGGATGTCACCGATCCGAACGGCGCCTTCACCTGGACCGAGGACGCGGTGGCGCGGCTGAACCGCGTGCCGGCCGGCTTCATGCGGGACATGACGCGGGAGGCCATCGAGAAGGTCGCGCGGGAGAAGCAGGTCGGCTTCATCGACCTCGCGGTCTGCGAGGAGGGGATCGGCCACGCCCGGAACACCATGAACGAGGTCATCGCCGGCTACATCAAGAACAAGCCTCAGAGCTGAGGCCGGGCTGGGCGAGCCGACTGCGGGCCAGAGCCGGGGCCGTGCGCATCGTCGAGTTCGCGAGCAAGCACCGCCTGCCGAGCATGTTTCCGCACCGGGAGTGTGCGGAGGCCGGCGGCCTCATGGCCTACGGGGCGGACCTCCACGATAATTTCCGGCGTGCGGCCGCGTTCGTCGACAAGATCCTCAAGGGCGTCAAGCCGGCCGACCTGCCCGTCGAGGAGCCCACGAAGTTCGAGCTGATGATCAATCTCCGGACCGCGAAGGCTCTCGGCCTCACGATCCCCCCCACGGTGCTGGCCCGGGCGGACGAAGTGATCCAGTGACGCACAAGGCGTACGCGGTCTCGTGGAACCTCACCCGGCGCTGTAACCTGTTCTGCGCCCACTGCTACATCAGCGCGGCGCCGGGCGCGTCGGCGGCGGGGGAGCTGTCGACCGAGGAGTGCCGCCGGGTGATGGCGGACATGGCCCGGGTGAATCCCGGAACGTTCCTGATCCTCACCGGCGGGGAGCCGCTGCTCCGGGGCGACATCTTCGAGCTGGCGGCCGAAGGCCGCGAGCACGGCTTCACCGTCGTGCTCGGGACCAACGGGGTCCTCCTCCGGGCGAAGCAGGCGCGGCTCATGAAGGCCCACGGGATCCAGGGCGCGTCGCTCTCCCTCGACTCGACCGACCCCGTCCGGCACGACGAGTTCCGCCACCTGCCCGGCGCCTGGAAGGGCGCGGTGCGGGCGACCGAGGTGCTGCGCGCCGAGGGCATCGACTTCTCGCTCCACATGAGCGTCACCGACTGGAACGTCGGCGAGATCCCCGCGATGATCGAGCTCGCGCGGACCCTCGGCGCCCGCGTGCTGAACTTCTTCTTCCTCGTCCGAACGGGCCGGGGGGAGGGCCTGACCGACATCGGCCCGGGCCAGTACGAGGAGATCCTCACCTACCTGGCCCGCGCGCAGGGGGCGGGCGGCGCGGCGGACGGCGCCACCGCGGGCTCGGTGCTCGAGCGGCGCGAGGACCCGTGGAGCGTCCCGGTCGGCCGCGCCGACGGCCTCCTGATCCGCGCCAAGTGCGCGCCGCACTTCCGGCGCGTGCTCTACGAGATCGATCCCGGCTCGCCGCTCCTCGCGAACTACGCCCACGGCTCGTGCCCGGCCGGCAAGTACTACTGCCGCATCACGCCGACCGGCGACGTCACGCCGTGCCCGTACATGCCCGTCTCGGCCGGCAACCTGCGGGACACCGGCTTCGCCGAGCTCTGGGAGCGCGCCGAGGTCTTCACGGAGCTGCGCCATCACCCGCTCGGCGGCCGCTGCGGTGCCTGCGAGTTTCGCGAGATCTGCGGGGGGTGCCGCTGTCGCGCGTACGCGACCTACGGAGACTACCTGGCCGAGGATCCGGCCTGCGGCTATCAGCCCGGCGCCCACGGCGGCGAGCTGATCCGCCTCGGCGTCGAGCAGACCTTCGGGCTCGAGGTCCGCTTCACCGTGCCCTGGGAACCCGCCGCCCAGGCGCGGCTCGACGCGGTCCCCGCGTTCGCGCGCGCGATGGTCGTGCAGGCGGTGGAGGCGTACGCGCGGAGCCAGGGGCAGGGGACGGTCACCCCCGCCCTCCTCGCCGCGGTCCGGAGCCGCTGGGGCATCACGCCGGGGCGGCCGTTCACACCGGCGTCCGGCCGGCCGCCCGGGACCGGCTGAGCGGGTGATGGCCGACCGCGAGGCGCGCTACCGCCAGGCGGCCTGGACCTACGTCGCGTACGGCGTCGTCTACTGGCTGGGCGGGCTCGTCCTCGCCATCGCCGGGCTCGGCCCCCGCGGGATGCAGCGCGGCGGGACCGCGTGGTTCATCGCCGGCGGCCTGTTCGTGATCGTCATCCCGTGGCTCCTGCTGCGCGAGCGCGGTTGGTTCCACCGCTGGATCCTCTCGCGACGGGACTTCACGCGCGTCCTCGCGCTCCTGGTCGCGCTCCGTGCGGTCGAGGTGGCGCGCATCGCCCGGGCTCCGCGCGCCGAGACCGTGTCGGTGCTCGGGCTCGCGGTGCCCATGGGGCTCGCCGCCGGGGTCTTCTGTGTCCTGACCGTCGTCACGGCGGCGATGCTCGCGCGGGCGGCGTGGAGCCGCGAGCCGTGAGCGCGCCGGAGCCGCGGGAGCCGCGCCCCGACCCGGCGCCCTGTCCGGCCGACGAGGCGCGCGGCCTGCCGGAGCCCCCGCCGGGGCAGGTGCACTGGACCCCGGAGGCCGAGGCGCGCATCGCGCGCGCCCCGGTGTTCCTCCGCGGCATGGTCCGGCGCCTCGCCGAGAAGCGAGCCCGGGCCGAGGGCGTGGGCGTCATCACCCCGGAGCTCATGACGCGCTACAAGTCCGAGATGATGGGCCTGGCCGCGAGCGGTGGCTACCAGGTGCCGCCCGCGGCCGTGCCGTGGGCGCCCGAGGCGGAGGCGCTCCTCGAGGCGGTGCCCCCGTTCATGCGGCCCATGACCCGCCGGATCTGCGACGAGCTGGCCGCCGAGCGTGGCGTCGAGACGGTCACGCCGGCCCTCATCCGGGAAGCGGAGGCGGAGGCCGAAACGGACGCGGCGGCGGCTCCGCTCCCGTGGACGCCGGAGGCGCAGGCCCGGCTGGTCGGCCGCCTCGGGAAGGCACCGGCCATGATGGCGGACTTCGTCCTCCGTCTCTTCCAGCGGGACGTCGAGGTCGAGGCGCGGCGGGCGGGGTTCGACCGGGTCACGGTCGAGGTCGTCGACCGACTCTGGCAGGCGGCGCCCGACGCCCCCGTGCGCTGGGGGCCGGAGGCATGGGCCCGGCTCCAGACCGCGCCCGAGTTCGTGCGCGAGGGCATCCGGAAGGCGGCCGAGCGGCGGGCGCGTCGGATGGGCGTGGCCGAGATCACCTCGCCGCTCCTCACGCGCTTTCGAAACCAGGCGATGATGAAGGCCGTCAAGCGCATCCGCGAGCTGGGGTTCTCGGAGCTCACCTTCGACGCCTTCGACGCGGCCAAGGCGGAGATCCGCACCGTGAGCCTGAATCCGGAGGCGCAGGACCGGCTGGATCGGATCCGCCGCTACTTCGAGACCGAGCGCCACGGCCAGCCGGGCGACTTTCTCGGGCAGGACCTCATGCGCCGCTTCCGCGCGCACCTCCGGGACCCGGCCGGGACACCGCTCGATACGAGCGACGAAGGGCCGGGCTCGTAGCAGATCTGCCGAAGCGGAGCAGGGCAGGTCGAGGACGGGCAGTGTCCTAGTTTGACTGGGGAGCGGCCAGAGGATTGGCGGCACAGCCGGTGAAGGATCGGCCGTCGGGGTGACGGATCGGATGTGGAGGTGACGGAGCTGCTGTGAGAAGGCGGCACATCCTCTCCAATATCATCAGAGCTGCACTCCTCTGCGGTCTCGCGGGCCCGGTCATCGGATGCTTCTATGTCGGAATGCTGTCTGGCAGGCCACTTCTCGTCGTCGCCGTGGACATTGCGGGCCTGCCAGTGTATGCCTATGCGCTCATCACCGCCGGACCATTCGGCTTTGTCATGGGAGCCGTCGGTGGACTCTTCTCTGCCCGGCTCGTTCGAATGGGGTGGGCACGACTGGGACTCGTTCGCTGGCTTGCCGTCCACGGAGCGATCGGCACTTTCCTCGCGGCTCTATTCCCGCTAACTCTCATGCGTAGAGCTGGTGCTGATCCCGGAGTGTGGCGCTGGACCGCTGTGGCGCTGCTGACCGGCGCGACCTGTGGGGCGCTCGTGGGGTGCCTGGCCTGGCGCCGCAATCCAGATTAGGACACTACGCAACGACGGGCGAAGTGGACAGAAATTCTGACCTGTCGTACCATGAGACCCGTGAAGACGGTCGCCGCCACCCAGTTCAAGGCACAGTGCCTCGGGCTCCTGGATCGCGTCGGCCCCGAGGGCATCGTGATCACCAAGCACGGCAAGCCCATCGCCAAGCTCATCCCGATCCGGGTCGACTCCTCGGCGCTCATCGGGAGCCTCGCCGGGAAGATCAAGGTCCGCGGGCGGATCCTCTCGACCGGCCTCCGATGGGATGCTGAATCTCGACACCCACGTCCTCGTTCACGCGCTCGCCGGTGAGCTGACCCGTCCGGAGGAGGCACTCCTCCGGGACGATTCCTGGAGCATCTCGGCGATCGTTCTCTGGGAGATCGGCAAGCTGGCGGAGCTCGGGCGCATCCAGGTCGACCTTGACGATGCCGGGCTCGGGCGCGCCCTGGACCGGGTCCACGTCTGGCCCCTGACGCTCGCGATCTGCCGCGCGATCCGCCAGCTCGACGTCCGTAGCGATCCCGCGGACGAGATCATCGCGGCGACCAGCCTGGTGCACGGGGTGCCGCTCGTGACGCGCGACGGGCGCCTCCGTCGGTCCCGGCTCGTGCCGCTGGCCACGCCGAGGCGCGCGTGACATGAAGAGCTACCGCGACATCGCGGGGGACGGCGGCTCCAACATCGTCGGCCAGGTTGCCGCGCAGCAGGCGCGGCTGGCCGCCCGGATGGCCTTGATCCGAGCGAGCGTGGCGGTGGTCTCCGGGAAGGGCGGGGTCGGCAAGAGCTCGGTGACCGCGAACCTGGCGGGGGCGCTGGCCGCGCGGGGCCTGGCGGTGGGCGCCCTGGACGCCGACCTCAACGGCCCGTCCCTCGGAAAGATGCTCGGCGTGCGCGGCCAGACGCTCAGGTTCGCGCCGGACGGCGTGCAGCCGGCCGTCTCCGCTGACGGCATCCGGGTGCTGTCGATGGACCTGCTCCTGCCCGGCGACGACACGCCGGTCGTGTGGGACGCGCCGACGCAGGCCGACGCCCACACGTGGCGCGGGACGATGGAGGGCACCGCGCTCCGCGAGTTCCTGATGGACACCGCCTGGGGTGCGCTGGACGTGCTTCTCCTCGATCTCCCGCCGGGCGCCGACCGGCTGCCGACGCTCCTCGACCTCCTGCCGGGGCTGACCGGCGCCGTCGTCGTCACGATCCCCTCCGGCGTCGCGCACCTGGTGGTCCGGCGCGCGATGACGCTGGCGCGCGAACGCGGGGCGCGCCTCCTCGGGCTGATCGAGAACATGGCCGGCTACGTCTGCCCGACCTGCGGCGCCCTCGGGCCGCTCTTCGACGGGCCGGGCGGCGAGGCGACGGCGGCGCAGCACGGCGTGCCGTTCCTGGGGCGGGTGCCCTTCGATCCGCGGCTCGCCGCCGCGGCGGACCGGGGACGACCGTTCGTGCTGGAGCACCCGGACAGCCCGACCGGGCGCGCGCTCGGAGAGATCGCCCAGGCGCTGGCGACGGCCGTGCGGCCCGGATGAGCCCAGCCCCGGATTCGGCGTGACGACGGCGCTCTCGGATCCCTTGCCGCGGCCGTCGCCCGATCGGCTGGCCGCCGACCTTCGGGCGCTCGAGGCGCTCACGCGCCCGGATCGTCCCTACACGCGACGGGCGTTCTCGGACGAGGACCGGGCAGCGCGCCAGTGGCTCGCGGGCCGGATGGCCGAGGCGAGGCTCGTGCCGGCGGTCGACGCCGCCGGGAACCAGATCGGCCGGCGGGCCGGGCGGGACGCGGCCGGCGCCCTCATGGTCGGGTCCCATCTCGACACCGTCGAGGCGGGCGGCCGGTTCGACGGCATCGCCGGCGTGCTGGCGGGCCTCGAGGCCGCGCGCTGCCTCGACGCGGGCGGTCACCGCCTCCGTCACGCGCTCGAGGTGGTCAACTTCACCTGCGAGGAGGCGTCCGACTTCGGGCTGTCGACGATCGGCAGCCGTGCGATGAGCGGCAAGCTCGACGCCGCCACGGCGGCGCAGCTCCGCGACCGCGATGGGCGGACGCTCGCCGAGGCGATCGACTCGGTGGGGGGCCGGGCCGCCGATCTCGGCGCCGCGCGCCGGGCGCCGGGCGATCCGCTCCGGTACCTCGAGCTACACATCGAGCAGTCCGCGTCGCTCGATCGTGCCCAGGTCCCGTTCGGCGTCGTGACCGCGATCGCCGCGCCGAGCCGGTACCGGGTAGAGGTGCGCGGCCGCCAGGACCACGCCGGCGGCACGCCGATGGGGGACCGACGCGACGCCGCGGCGGCGGCCGCGGAGGTCGTGCTGCTCGTCGAGCGCGTGGCGCGGGAGGCCGGGCGCGGGATGGTGGGAACGGTCGGCGTCGTCGAGACGCGTCCGAACATGGTCAACGTCATTCCCGGCGAGGCGGACCTTCTCGTGGACTTCCGCGGGATCGAGCCCGAGGCGATCGCCGACACCCTGGCGCGCTTCGAGTCCGGGACGGCGGCGATCGGCGCGCGGCGCGGCGTCGCGATCGAGTGGACGTCGCTCATGCGGGACGCCCCGCTGACGGTTTCGCCGGACATGGTCGGCATGGCCGAGGACGCGGCCCGCGCGGTCGGAGCGCCGTGGCGCCGCCTCACCAGTGGGGCGAGCCACGACGCCAACCACGTGGCGCGGCTCTGCCCGATCGGGCTCCTCTTCATCCCGTGCCGGGACGGACGGAGCCACTGCCCCGAGGAGTGGGCCGAGGTCGAGCATCTCGCGACCGGCGCCCGCGTCATGCTGGAGCTCCTCCTTCGCCTCGACCGCGACCTCGCGTGAGCCGTGGGCCTCTCACACCCCAGCGGCGGAGAATCCCGATGACCGAGAGTCCTGACGCCATGGCCGTCGTCGTGACGCCGGCCGCCCTCGAGGAATACGCGCGCGCGATCTTCGTCGGGGCCGGCGCTCCGGATCCCGTCGCCCGCCGGGTCGCCGGATCTTTGG
Organism: Candidatus Rokuibacteriota bacterium; assembly: GCA_044867785.1. GTDB lineage: Bacteria > Methylomirabilota > Methylomirabilia > Rokubacteriales > DASRDR01 > DASRDR01. The sequence goes on from JBIOVM010000155.1 coordinate 16,586, forward strand.
TCCTGGCCAATCGGTCCGGGCACGACTCGCACGGGGCCATCCGCATCCCCCAGTACATTCGAGACATCCAGACCGGGCAGCTCGATCCCCGGGCGGAGCCGACAATCGCCCGCGAGGGACCGGCCTGGGTCCTCGTGGACGGCCGCTGGACGTTCGGCCACGAGACGGCGCGCTGCGCCATGGCCGAGGCCACTCGCCGCGCCCGGACGACCGGCGTCGCGCTCGTATCGACCATCCGCACCAACCACATCGGTCGGCTGGGGGAGTGGGCCGAGCAGGCGGCCGCGGCCCGAACCATCGGGATGGTCGGCGTCGCCTTCAGCCACGCGGCGGCGCTCCTCGTGGCGCCTCATCAGGGCGCGGGGCGCGCGCTCAGCACGAACCCGATCGCCATCGGCTTGCCCCGGGGCGACGAGCCGCCGCTGGTGCTCGATTTCGCCACCAGCATCGTGCCCGAGGGCAAGGTGCGGGTGGCCAAGGAGAAGGGCGCCGCGCTGCCGGCGGGCACGCTCCTCGATCGGGATGGTCGGGCGACCACCGATCCCCAGGCGCTCTACGACGGCGGCGTCCTCCTGCCCTTCGCGCTGCACAAGGGCTATGCGCTCTCGTTCATGATCGACGCGCTGAGCATCGCCCTGTCCGGGGCGGACGAACCGGAGGCGCGGGGTGGGGCGGGCTTCGAGAGCGGAGCGTTCTTCCTTGCCATCGAGCCCACCGTCTTCGGCTCGTTCGAGCGCTGGGCCGACGCGCTCGGGCGGCTCTCGGACCGCGTGCGGCGCGTCCCCGTCGCCCCGGGGTTCACCGAGGTGCTCCTGCCCGGCGAGCCGGAGGCGCGCGCGCGGGCGGCGCGGGCCGGCGCGGTGGCCATCCCGCCGGCCACGTGGGCGACGATCGTCGCCGCCGGCCGGGCGGTGGGAGTGGAGCCGCTCTCCCTGCCTTGACGCTCGGGGCGGCGGGCCGGTAGGCTTCGAAGCGCGATGAGGCCAGTCGGCCGATCGTGCGGAGCGAGGACCGCGTGACGAGCGCCGCGGTCTGCCGGACCGGGGGCGAATGGGTGGTGGCCGCGCTCGAGGCCGAGGGCGTGCGCCACGTCTTCGGGATTCCCGGCGTCCACAACCTCGCGATCTACGACGCCCTCCTGCGCCAGGATCGCATCACGCACGTCCTCGCGCGGCACGAGCAGGGCGCGGGCTTCATGGCCGACGGCTATGCGCGCGCGTCGGGGCGCCCCGGCGTCGTCGCCGTGACGACCGGCCCGGGCGCGACCAACGCGCTGACGCCGCTGGTCGAGTCCCACGCCGGCTCACAGCCCGTGCTCCTCATCATGTCGGACGTCCCGAGCGCGCTGGTCGGCCAGGACATGGGCGCGCTCCACGAGGTCCCGAACCAGATCGAGTGCTTCCGGCCGGTCAGCCGTTGGGCCGACGCCCTTCGCAACGGGGCCGAGATCCCGGGGGCCGTCCAGGGCGCGTTCCATCTGTTCCGGACCGGCCGGCCGGGGCCGGTCACGCTGTCGATCCCCACCGACCTTCTCACCGCGCCCGTCGAGGCGCGCCTGACGCCCGCCGGCGAGGGGCGCCGCCCGCCGTGCGACGTCGGCCTCGTGGAGGAGGCGGCCCGGTGCCTGGCCCGGGCCCAGCGGCCGCTTCTGGTCGCGGGGGGCGGCGTGATCGCCGCGGACGCGACCGGCGAGCTGCAAGCCCTGGCGCGCCGCCTCGAGGCGCCGGTGATCACCTCCGTGATGGGCCGCGGCGCGATCCCCGAGGCGGACCCCCTGTGGCTCGGCGTCTTGCCGAACCAGCGCGCGACCAAGGCGGCCCTGGAGGCCGCCGATGTGATCCTCGCCGTCGGCTGCCGGTTCTCGCACCGATCGACGAAGGGTCTCCTGCTCAACCTCGAGCTTCGCCCGGACCAGGCGCTGATCCAGCTCGATCTGGACCCGCGCACGATCGGGCGCATGCACGCGGCGGCGATCGGCCTCCTCGGCGATGCGCGGGACGGCCTGGCGGGGTTGCTGCGCGCGCTGCCGAACGACGGGGCGCGCGCGGCGTGGGACTGGACGGCGCTCCATCGGGCGCGAGACGCGCGCAGCCCACGCTACACGCCGGCCGTCGACGGCCTCCTCCGGGCGCTCCGCGCCGCTCTGCCCGCGGACGCGATCGTCGTCGGCGATCAGACCGGGCTCAACTACTGGATGGAGTGGCACTTTCCGATCTGGATGCCGCGGACGTTCCTCTACCCCATCGGCTCGGCGACGCTGGGCTACGGGGTGCCGGCCGCGATCGGCGCCAAAGTCGCGTGGCCGGATCGCGCCGTGGTGGCCGTGGTCGGAGACGGGGGGTTCCTGTTCACGGGAGCCGAGCTGGCGACGGCGGTGAAGTACCAGCTGCCGATCGTCTTCGTCGTCATGAACGACCAGGACTACGGGGCGATCCGGTACCTCCAGTCGCGTCTCTACGGCCGGACGGGCGAGCACGCCCTGGCGGGCCCGGACTTTCGCGCGCTCGGGCGCGCGTTCGGGGCGGAGGTCTACCGCGCCGAGGACGTGGGCGCCTTCCGGACGGCCCTCGACAAGGCGCTCGCGCATCCCGGCCCGACGCTCGTCGAGGTCCCGCTCGGCGTCGAGCCGCCGTGGGAGCTCTAGGCGGGGAGTTCACAGCGCTGTGACACGCGCAGGGCTCGGGCGCCGGTACGCTCGGAGCCTGGAGGGGCGCGCGATGGGGCATGGCGCCGGGTGGTGGGTCGTCGGGCTGGCGATGCTGGCGGCGGCGGGCGGGGTGCTCGGGCTGTCGACGCCCACCGAGGGCCAGCGGGGGGCGCGAGTCGGCCAGGCCGCGCCGGAGATCACGGGGGGCCCGTGGCTTCACAGCGAGCCCTTGTCGCTCGCCGGGCTGCGCGGCCGGGTCGTCTTCGTGGAGTTCTGGACCTACGGGTGAATCAACTGCAAGAACGTGATCCCGCAGTTGCGGGCCTGGCACGAGCGCTACGAGCGGGCGGGGCTCACGATCGTCGGCGTCCACTCTCCCGAGTTCCCGTGGGAGCGCACGCTCGACCGCGTGGCGGCGGCGACGCGTGAGCTCGGCATCCGGTACCCCGTCGTGCAGGACAACGACTTCGTGATCTGGAAGCGGTACGCGACCTGGGCGTGGCCGACCGCCGTCCTGGTCGATCGGCGCGGCGTGATCCGCTACACGCACATCGGCGAGGGGGCCTACGACGAGATCGACACGATGATCCGGCGCCTGCTGGCCGAGCCCGGATGAGAAGCTCCCGCGCCTCGCCCGTCGTCCGCTTCGCCGCCTTCTCCCTCGTTGCCGTCGTCGTCCCGGCGGTGATCCTGGCCGTCCTCGGGTATCACTCGCTCCGGCAGTGGCGGCGGTCGGCGGACGAGCTCTTCCGCGAGCAGTCGCGCAGCATGGCGGTGATGGTCGCGGACAAGGTGGACATGGCCCTCCGCCACGCGGAATACGGGGTCATGGGCCGCCTGGAGGCGGCGACCCGGAGCGGGGTCGTGGTCCCGAGCGCCGTGGAAGGCCTGCTCGCCGACACCCCGCTCGTTGCGCGGCTCGCGCTCTTCGACCGGGAAGGCCGCCCGGTCTATCCGCCTGGAGGCGACCCGCGTCTGACCCTGGGGGGCCCGCTCGACGAGCTGGCCGGCGTCCTCTGGGCGAGAGGGGGCAAGCTGCATCGGATCGTCGGGGACGAGATCGTGGTGGGATGCCTGGTGGCCGCGGCCGGCCGGCCGATCTTCCTCGCGCTCCTGGCGCTCGATCCCGAGGTTCTCCGGCGGGACGTCCTGGCCGCGGCGCTCGGCGGTCCCGAAACGCCGCTCCTCGCGGTCACCGACCATCGTGATCGACCGGTGTACGGACGCGTGGACGAGGCGCGCGGCGAGGTCGTGGCCGCCGTCCCCCTCAGCGAGGCGCTGCCGGCCTGGCGACTTGCGCTCTACCAGCCGCCGGGTGTGTCACCACGGGCCGCGATCGACCGCCAGCTGATGCTGTTCACCGGCGCGTTCGGGCTCCTCCTGCTCGTCATCGGCGGCGGGCTCGCCGCGACGTACCGGCTGGTCCGACGCGAGACCGAGACCGCGCGACTCAAGGCGGAGTTCGTCGCGAACGTCTCCCACGACCTCAAGACTCCGCTCTCCCTGATCCGGGTGTTCGGCGAGACGCTCGAGATGGGTCGGATCAGCGACGAGGCGACGCGTCGGGAGTACTACCGCGTGATCACGCGGGAGAGCGAGCGGCTGTCGCGGCTCATCGAGAACGTGCTCGACTTCTCGAGGATCGAAGGGGGCCGCCGCACCTACGACCTGGCGCCGGTGGCCGTGGAGCCGCTGGTGCGGGAGACCGTGGAGCGCTTCGCCTACGTTCTGGCCCAGCAGGGATTCAAGGTGGACGTCGCGGTGGCCCCCGGCCTCCCCGAGGTCCTCATGGACGCCGACGCGGTGGGCCAGGCCCTGGGCAACGTCATCGACAACGCGATCAAGTACTCGGAGGCGCGGAAGGCGCTGACGGTCGAGGCGCGACTCGAAGACGGGGGGCTGGCCTTGACCGTCGGAGACGAGGGCATCGGGATCCCGCGCGAGGAGCAGGAGAAGATCTTCGACAAGTTCTATCGCGTCGGGCGGAGCGAGACCCAGAGCCGGCGGGGGAGCGGCGTGGGGCTCGCCCTGGTCCGGCACGTCGCCGAGGCCCACGGGGGCCGCGTCCGGGTCGAAAGCCGGCCGGGCGAGGGCAGCCGGTTCACGCTGTGGCTGCCCCTGGCGCGGCCGGCGAGTTGAGAGCCCAGGCGTGGCGCGCATCCTGATCGTGGACGACGAGCCCGCCATGGTCCGTGGGCTCGACGACAACCTGCGTTTCGAGGGCTATCAGACGCTGGCGGCCTCGAACGGGCAGGACGGGCTCGCGCTCGCCCTGCGGGAGGGCCCGGACCTCGTCCTCCTCGACGTCGCCATGCCCGGGATGAGCGGCTGGGACGTGCTACGCAAGCTCCGGGACCAGGGGATCGACGTCCCGGTGATGATGCTGACCGCCCGGGGCGAGGAGGCGGACCGGGTCCTCGGGCTCGAGCTGGGCGCGGACGACTACATCACGAAGCCGTTCTCGCTCCGGGAGCTCCTCGCGCGCGTGCGCGCGGTCCTTCGGCGGCCGGGGCCTCGCCAGCGACGGGATCTCTGCCAGTTCGGCGATGTCCGGCTCCACCTGCGCGCCCGTCAGGCCTTCCGTGCGGGCGCGGAGGTGCGGCTCACCCGCAAGGAGTTCGACCTCCTGCGCTACCTGGTCGAGCATCCGGGGGAGATCGTGACGCGCGAGCGCTTGCTGGAGGAGGTCTGGGGCTACGAGCACTATCCGACCACCCGGACCGTCGACACCCACGTGCTCCGGCTCCGCCAGAAGTTCGAGCGGGATCCCGAGCGTCCCGCGCACATCTTGACGGTCCACGGGCAGGGCTACCGCTTCGCGGAGTAGCCGCCGGGGGGGCCCGCGCGCGATGCCGCGCGCGTAGGTGAGCACGTCCAGCCCGACGCCGCCGTAGGCGGGCGGGATCGGGGCGCCGAAGAGCCTCCTCGAGGCGCGCCACCAGCGCGTGCGTGTAGGCGTCGGCGTGCTCCAGATGGGCGGCGGCGGGCGGCACCTCGGCCTCCACGATGCGGCGGACCGCGGCCACGATCGCCGGCGTCGGGACGACGCCGATAGTGCAACCACATTCGCGGCCCGGGTGGCGCGCGCCCCACCCCCCGGCGAGACCCGCCGCCGGTGGTGCGGTGCGCCCTCGGCCGGGCCGGCGGGCGGTCAGGCGCGGCGTAGCCGGAAGTTGAAGCGCCGGAGGTCGAGCTGCTGGTCGGGGTTCGGCGTGAAGTCGACGTAGCGGCGCAGGCCGTAGTCCTCGAACGGCTGGAGGACGACGAGCCAGGGGTTGTGCTCGAGGAAGATCGCCGTCATCTTCCGGTACGCGTCGCCCCGCGCGGACTCCTCGCCGACCCGGGCGGCGAGACGCAGGCGGTCGAACTCGGCGTGGCGCCAGTAGTCGTGCGGCTGGCCGGGCGCGAGGAGGCGGCCCATCATCCCGTCGGGGTCCCGCAGGATCGAGGTCGGGTCCGACCACCAGAGTCCCTTGAACGTCCGCTGCCGGTTCTTCAGATGGCGGGCGGCCGGGTCGATCACCTCGAGGACGACATTGACGCCGACGTCCTCCCACATCGCCGCGATGGCCTCGCTCATGCGCCTGTCGTTCGCGATGAAGCCGTCGGTCGACTCGAGGACGATCGGCTCGCCGCGATAGCCGGCCCGCCGCAGCCGCTCCCGCGCTTCCCGGGGGTGGTAGGACAGGGGCGGCAAGGCGGGGTCGTGATGCGCGTCCCCCCGCGGGATCGGGCCGCTGGGCACGAGCCCCCGCCCCCGCCAGAGCTCCTTCACGATGGTCTCGCGGTCGATCGCCAGCGACAGCGCCTGCCGGACGAGCGGATGGTTCAGCGGCGCGACCCAGACGTTGACCATCAGGACGTAGAGCCCGGCGTAGGGCGCGCCCACGACACGCGTGGCGGGGTGCGTGGCCACGCGGTCCGTGTGCTCGGGGGTCAGACCGGTGATGAGATCCGCCTCGCCGCGGAGCAGCGCCTCCACGCGGGCGGCGGCCGTGGTCACCGGCCGGAAGACCACGCGGTCGAGGTCGAGGCGTCCGTCCCAGTAGTCGGGGTTCGCCTCGAGGACGCACCGGTCTCCCTTGCTCCACGAGACGAACCGGAGGGGTCCGGTTCCGATGGGCCGCTGGTTGAAGACGGTGTACCCGACGCGGTCGACGTAGCTCCAGGGCACCACCTGGGCGCAATAGGCGAGCCGGGCCGGGATGAGGGTGTCCGGCTCCTTCGTGTGGATGACGAGCGTCTGGGGGTCGGGGGCCTCGATCCGGTCGACCGTCTGGAACATGGGCAGGAGCCGGGCGGCCTTCACGGAGGCGTCGAACGTCCGGTCGAGGCTGTACTTCGCGTCGATCGCGGTGAAGCGGGCCCCGTCGTGCCAGCGTACGTCCGGACGGAGTGCCAGATGCCACGTGGTCGGCCCCGTGCGTCGCCACGCGGTCGCCAGCGCCGGGCGGAGCGAGCCGTCGGGATGGCGGCGGACGAGCGTGTCGAAGACGTTCGAGGCGACCCGCATGTCGCTCCCGTAGGTGGACGCGTGCGGATCGAGGGCGGTGACGTCGCCGCCCTGCAGGATGACGACCTCGCGCTTCGCCGTGGTGTCGTCGGCGGCCGCCGCGGGGCGGGACGGGCGAAGCGCGGCGCCGGCGGCGGTCAGCCCGGCCGCGGCCGTCCGTCGCAGGAGGTCCCGACGACCGAGACTCACGGCATGCCGGTCATTGACGGAATCCGGTGGCGTCATGCTGCACCTCCGGGCGTTTCGCCTACATGGGCAGGCGCGTGCCGTCCACTCCCACGGTCAGGCGGGAGACGCTCAGGGTGCCGTCGGCGCCCGGCGTCGCCCGGAACACCACGATGCTGGCGCCCGGCACGAGCAGGCTCGGGTCGCCCGGCCCGAAGCGCACGATCGGCGCGTCGGCCGGCACCCACACCCGCGTCTCGCCGTCCTTGTGCTTGAGCGTGAGGAGGGGCCCGTCCGCCCGCTCGACGAGCGCCTCGACACGGGCGTTCGTCATCGTCATGCCCGGCGCCTCCATGGGGCGGTGGCCCTCGCCCGTGCCCCGCATGGACTCCGGGAAGATGTGGACCTCGAGCGCGCGGAGGGTCCCGTCCGGCCCGACGCGGGCGGCGGTGCCGAGGAACGTCCCGGGCGTGATGTCCGCGAGACTGGCCTGCGTCGCGCCGATCACCGTCACGGGCGGCGCCAGCCGGACGACGTGGCTGCCGGCGGCCGTCGCCACGCGGAGCCGGTCGCCGTCGAGGCCCACGACGGTGCCGCGGAGCGTGACCGGGCGCGGGTCCGCCGCGCCCACCTGGGCGAAGACCGGGGGGGCCGAGTCCAGGCCGGCGGGAAGCGCTGCGAGCGCGCCGAGCGCCAGGGTCAGAAGGCCGATCGCGACGCGGCGCGTCGCCGGGCGTCGCTCGGCCCGGCCCCGCGTCGTCCGATGTCCTCGCCGAGGATGCATCGCCGGCCTTGCCTTTCGAGCTATCCCGCCATGATGCCGCCGTACTTGGCCACGAAGCGGTCCCAGGCGGCGGTGGCGGCCTCCTGGGCGGCGTCGACGAGCGCGCCGCCGTCGACCTGAACGGGGCGGCGATCGTCGACCACGACGCGGCCGTCGACCAGCACGGTCTCCACGTCCTTCGCATGCCCATGATAGACGAGGTTCTGGATCGGATCGAGGGTGGGCGTGAGACCGAACGCCCGGTAATCGAGGACCACCAGGTCCGCGCGCTTCCCCGGCTCGATGGAGCCGATCTCGCGCTCGAGCCCGAGCGCCCGCGCGCCGCCCATCGTGGCCAGCTCGAGCGCGTCCGGGGTCAGCATGGTCGTCGCGTCCCGCTCGCGAATCCGGGCCACCAGGACGCACGTCCGGATCACGTCGAAGTAGTCGGCGAACATGTTGTCGATGCCGAGGCCCACCGTGACGCCCCGCCGCCGGAGGTCCGCCACGGGGGCGATGTGCCCGCGCACCGCGTTCATGAGCGGGCAATGGGCCACGGCCGCGCGCGTGTCGGCGAGCAGGGCGAGATCGGCGTCCTCGACGACGTAGCAATGGGCCACGGTCACGTCGGGGGCGAGGAGCCCGTGGGCCCGGGCGTACTGGAAGGGGCTCAGGCCGTGGAGCCGGCGCGTGGCGGCGACCTCGCCCGGGGAGAAGCCGAGGTGAATGCTGAGGCGGAGCCCCAGGCGGTCGGCGGCCGCGCGGGAGGCGCGCAGCAGCTCGGGCGACGAGCTGATGGTCATGTTGGGCGCCATGATGACGCCGATGCGGCCGTCGGCCCGCCCGTGCCACGCCTCGGCGAACTCGACGGCCTGGCGAAGCTGCGCCTCGCGGAGCGCGCCGTCGTAGCGGTAGCGGTCGCGGGGGAGGCCGTCCACCTCGACGTCCAGGGTCATCACGCCCATGAGGCTCCGGATCCCGAGCCGCTCGACGAACGGCGCGTAGACGTCGGCGTCCTCCTCCATCTCGAGCATCGTGGTCACGCCGCTCCGCAGGAGCTCGGCGTACGTCAGCGACCCCACCGCCCGGCGCTCCTCCCGGGAGACGACGGTGGTCATGGGAAAGTACTGTCCGGTCACGCACCCGAGGCCGGCGTCCTCGGCCCGACCCCGGAAGAGCGTGTAGCCGACGTGGGTGTGGGCGCTCACGAAGCCGGGAATCACGACCTTGCGGCGGCCGTCCACGACCCGCGCGGCTGCCGGATGCCGCCGGACGACCTCCACGCTCGGCCCGACGTCGACGATGCGCGCGCCCTCCACGTACACCGCGCCCGGGTCGAGGATGCGGCGCTGCGGGTCCACCGTGATCACCGTCGCGTCGCGGATCAGGATGCTCATCGGCCGCCCGCCTGATTCGTCACCGGAGTTGGCTCAGGGGAGACAGTGGGCTCATCGTACACGACGGGGGTGGCGGGTCGGTGCCCCGCTTCGGGGAACGCCGTCGAATGGCGCCGACGGGGGTAGCATCTCCCCGGGAGACCGATGTGGAGCCGGACGGACAGACCGGGGCGGGCGCCGAGGCCCGGCGCCTGGCGGAGGCGCGGGCGCGGACGGCGCACTGGAAGCGCTGGGGGCCGTACCTCGCCGAGCGCCAGTGGGGGACGGTCCGGGAAGACTACTCGCCGCGCGGGGCGGCCTGGGAGTACTTTCCGCACGACCACGCGCGCTCACGCGCCTACCGCTGGGGCGAGGACGGCCTGCTGGGGATCTCGGACAATCACCAGCGTCTCTGCCTGGCGCTCGCGCTCTGGAACGGGCGGGATCCGATCCTCAAGGAGCGGCTCTTCGGCCTGACGGGGACCCAGGGCAACCACGGGGAAGACGTCAAGGAGTGCTACTTCTACCTCGACGCGACGCCGACCCACGCCTACATGCGCGCCCTCTACAAGTACCCGCATCGGGAGTATCCGTACGCGCGGCTCGTGGAGGAGAGCGCCCGGCGCGGCCGCGGCGACCCGGAGTTCGAGCTGCTCGACACCGGTGTGTTCGACGAGGACCGGTACTTCGACGTATTCGTGGAGTACGCGAAGGCGGGTGTGAACGACGTCCTGGTCCGGGTGACGGTCGAGAACCGCGGCGCGGAGGCCGCGGCGCTTCACGTGATCCCGACGCTCTGGCTCCGCAACACGTGGTCCTGGGACGGGGACGCCCCGAAGCCGCGGCTGCGGCGAGACAGCGAAACCGGCGGCACGACCGTGCGGGTCGAGCACCCGCAGCTCTCGCCCGAGTTCCGCCTCTACGTCGACGGCGCACCGCGCTTGCTGTTCACCGACAACGACACGGCCGTCCGCCGCCTGTTCGGAGACGGCCGGCCCGAGCCCGGGCGGAAGGACGCCTTCCACGAGGCGATCGTGCACGGCCGCGAGGACCTCCTGCTCCCGGGCGACCACGGCACCAAGGTCGGCGTCCAGCACCGGCTCACGATCTCCCCGGGCGGCCGCGCGGTCGTGCGGCTCCGCCTGGTCGACGGGGCGCTCCCGGCGCCCTTCGGCCCGGATTTCGACGGCACCCTCACCCGGCGTCAGGGCGAAGCCGACGAGTTCTACGCGACCGTGATCCCCGAGCGGCTCGGCGAGGACGCGCGCCGGGTGATGCGCCAGGCCCTCGCCGGGATGCTCTGGTCGAAGCAGTGGTACCACTACGACGTTCGCCGCTGGCTCGAGGGCGACCCCGCCCAGCCCCCGCCGCCCCGCGAACGGTGGACCGGGCGGAACCACGAGTGGACCCATCTCTACAACGACGACGTCATCTCGATGCCGGACAAGTGGGAGTACCCCTGGTACGCCGCCTGGGACCTCGCATTCCACACGATCGCGCTGGCACTGGTCGACCCGGACTTCGCGAAGGACCAGCTCGTCCTCTTCCTCCGCGAGTGGTACATGCACCCGAACGGACAGATCCCGGCCTATGAGTGGGCCTTCGGCGACGTCAACCCGCCGGTGCACGCGTGGGCGGCCTGGCGAGTCTACAAGATCGAGAGGCGGATCCGCGGCGTCGCCGATCGCCGGTTCCTCGAGCGCGTGTTCCAGAAGCTGCTTCTGAACTTCACCTGGTGGGTGAACCGGAAGGATCCCGAGGGCAAGAACGTCTTCGAGGGCGGCTTCCTCGGCCTCGACAACATCGGGGTCTTCGATCGGTCGGCGCCGCTCCCCGCGGGCGGGCGCCTCGAGCAGTCGGATGCCACGGCGTGGGTCGGCATGTTCTGCCTGAACATGCTCGCGATCGCGCTCGAGCTCGCGGAGGACAACCCCGCCTACGAGGACATGGCGTCGAAGTTCCTGGAGCATTTCGTCTACATCGCCCACGCGATGAACGACATGGGCGGCGAGGGGATCGAGCTCTGGAACCAGGAGGACGGCTTCTTCTACGACGTGCTCCACACGCCGGACGGTCGGGTCGTGCCGCTCCGGGTCCGGTCCCTGGTGGGGCTGGTGCCGCTCTTCGCGGTGCACGTCCTCGAGCCGGAGCAGACCGAGCGGCTGCCGCAGTTCCAGCGGCGGATGCAATGGTTCCTGCGCAACCGGGCGGATCTCCAGGACCACCTCGCGCGCGAGCGCCGTCCCGACGGGCGCTACCGGCGGCTGCTGTCGCTGGTGAGCGGCGACCGTCTCCGGCGGGTGCTCCGCTACATGCTGGACGAGACGGAGTTCCTGTCCGCGTACGGGATCCGGGCCTTGTCCCACCATCACCAGGCGCATCCCTACGTGCTGCCGGTCGACGGGCAGGAGCGCCGGGTGGCCTACGAGCCCGCGGAGTCGAGCACGGGACTCTTCGGCGGCAACTCGAACTGGCGAGGCCCGATCTGGTTCCCGACGAACTTCCTGCTGATCGAGGCGCTCCAGCGCTTCGAGTACTTCTACCGGGGCGCGTTCAAGGTCGAGTGCCCGGCGGGCTCGGGCCGCGAGCTCAGCCTGGGAGACGTCGCGGCGGAGATCTCGCGCCGCCTGACGCGGATCTTTCTGCGAGACGAGGCCGGCCGTCGCCCGGTCCACGGGAGCGTCCGGAAGTTCCAGGACGATCCCCACTGGCGGGACCTCCTGCTCTTCTACGAGTACTTCCACGGCGACACCGGGGCGGGCGTGGGGGCGAGCCACCAGACGGGGTGGACCGGCCTGGTGGCAAAGCTCCTCCAGCAGAGCGGGGAGTAGCCGGCCTGATCCGACGTGCGCATGCTGCACGCGGATCGGACTGTCCGACGTATGCGCTCTAGTCCTGACCCTCGCGACGCGGCGGGGGCCGCGATTCTGGGCGGATTCCACACGGAGGGGGCCGTGTATGATGGCCTCCATGCGCAGGACCGTGGGCTGGCGGGCGCTGGCGATCGTCCTGGCGACCGGGACACTCCTCGGGGTGCTCGCCGCCTGGGCGTCGGTGCCGGCGCCCCTGCTGGACGCGCTCCAGCTCGCGCGGCCCACCGAGCGCCTCGAGGCCCCGGACTTCGACCTGCCGGACCTCGCGGGGAAGCGGGTACGCCTGGCGGGTCTGCGCGGCCGGGTCGTGCTCCTCTACTTCTGGGCGACCTGGTGACCACACTGCACGAGGGAGTTGCCCTCGATCAACCAGGTGCACCGGGAGTGGGAGCGCGAGGGCGTCAGCGTGCTGCTGGTGAACCTCCGGGAGGAGCGGGCGAAGGTGACCCGGGCCGTCGCGGAGCGTGGCTACACGGCGCCGGTCGTCCTCGACCTGGAGGGGAGCGCCAGCACCGCCTACGGGATCCGCGCGACCCCGATGACGTTCGTGGTGGGCCGCGACGGCGGGATCGTAGGGCGGGCCATCGGCCCGCGGGCGTGGACGGGCCCCGACGGCCGCGCGCTCTTCCGCGCGCTTCTCGCCCCGCCGCGCTGAGTCGGCCGGCGACGCCGGCAGCCGCTGCCGCCGCGCAGGCTGGCGCGCGGAGCGTTACCGCGCCCGCGCCGCTCCGGCCGGGCGCGCCGACTCGGCGACGTGGCGGCACCCCTCGGGCTTGAGGACGCGCCGGGTGGAGGCGGGATGGCGCACGAGCCGGTCGGCCGGCCGGATCGGGCGCGGGACCAGCCCGCCGCCGCAGTTCGGGCAGCGGCCGCCGAGCCGCTCCTCCACGCAGGCCCGGCAGAATGTGCACTCGAACGAGCAGATCATCGCGTCAGGCGCATCGGGCGGCAGGTCGCGATCGCAGCACTCGCAGTTCGGCCGAAGCTCCAGCATGCCGTCACCTCGCGCCCGCTCCCGGCTCAGCGGGTGCCGGTCCCGAGCGCTCGGTACGGGACGCCTGGGCCGCCCGACACGGGCGCGCCATCGTGGTAGGTCACGGTGTTGCGACGGACGGCCGGGATCCGGGGGCCCGGCGTGAGGATCCCGACCAGGTTCAGCGGGTCCACCGCGGCGACGCGGACGGTCTCTCCCTGACGCTCGCGGCGGCGCGTCTGCCGGAGGCCCTCCACGGCTTCGGGCAGGGCGAACTGCTCGCCGACGAAGCCGGTCACGAAGCGGCCGCCGCGCGCCGTGCCGCGCGCCTCGAGCCGGCGCAGCGCCCAGAGAACCTCGCGCCAGGGGACCGCCAGGGTCTCGCGCGCGACGATGTCGCGGAAGACCACGCCCCATCGCGCGAGTAGCTGCTCCGCGACCGCCTCCGCCAGCGTCTCCGCATCGCCGCGCGCCGCGGCCGGCACCGCCGGCACGAGGGCCCAGCGCCCTTCCCCGTTGCCGCCTCGCGAGGCCGTGCGGCGCAGGCGCTCGCCCGGCGGCGGCCTGACGGCGCGGCGCGTCCAGCGAGCCCGCGCGCTCAGGAGCGCCCGCACGCTGCCGAAGCCGTCCGCGGTGACGAGGCCGCGTGCCACCAGGTCCCACAGCGCCTCGATCACCTCCACGCCGAGCCGGCCGGTGCCGGCGACCAGGTCGTGGAAGAAGAGCGCGCCCCGCTGGCGGAGGCACTCCAGCACGTCCCGGGCCGGGCCGGGACCCGGGAGGACGGCCGTGGCGTCCCCGCGCGCCGCGCTGAGGAGCCAGGGCAGATTCGCGCGGACAAGGAAGCTGACGGGCGTCGCCTGAGACGGCACCATGCCCCCGCGCCCCGGGCCGGTCTCGGGGTCGCCCGGGTCGGCCCCCGGACCGCGGATGGCGAGCCGCGCCCACGCGACGTCGCCCGAAAGGCATAGCTCGTCGAGCCACTCGGGGCGGTAGCCCGTCACGCGCGCCGGCAGGACCGAGGCCTCCCAGGCCCCCGCCGCCACCTCGAAGCCCTGGAGTTGCTCGATCGCGGCGAGCAAGCCCCGTCGGCCCTCGAGCTGCGCGCCCGGCGCCACGTGCTGCCACCGGAGGAGAAAGCGGATGAGGTCTTGTGCGCTGACCGGCTCGATCTCGCGCCGGAGCCGGTCCGTCGTGTATCGGTGGATGCGCGCGAGCAACCGCCGGTCGCAGAACTCCACGGGTTCGTCCGCGCGCGCGGGATCGAACCGGCCCCTGAGGACGACGCCGGCCGCCTCGAGCCGCGCGAGCGCGCCCACCACGCGCGTTTCGGGGAGTCCGGTGTGCGCGCTGAGGTCCGTCACCGTGCAGGGGCCGAGCCGGCCGAGGTGGCCCCGCACGACGAGGACGGCGGCGTCCTCCTCATCGGCGTGAGTCGGAATACCGGCCGGGACCTCGACGTCCGGCTCGATCGACGCCCCCGGGAACAGCGCGTCGACCTGCGGCCGCTGCTCGGCGGCGAGCCAGAGGGCGCCGGTCGGAGTCTGAACGCGGGCGGCTCGGCGGGCTCGCGCCAGCTCGTCGAACCAGCTCGCGTCGGCCGCCTCGGGGCGCACCAGCACCAGCTCGAGCAGGAGATCGTGGAGCTCCTCGGCGTCGCGGCAGTCCGGGCGCGCCTCCTCGCGGACGCGGGCGATGGCCTCGGGATCCAGCTGCGCCAGGTCGCGGGCCGTCTCCGGCAGCCCGCGGCGCATCGCGACCGCCCGGGTGCGGCGCTCCTCGAGCGGCGCGTCGTCGAGGAACGTGTAGGGCCGACCGTTCAGGATCTCGTGGGCGAGCGGCGAGGGCTCGGTCGTCTCGCGGAACAGCGCCCGGACCGCGCCCGACCGGAAGCCGTCGAGCAAGTGGACCAGCCCGTCCACGTCGGTCGCCTCGTGCAGGCAGTCGTACATCGTCTGCCGGACGAGCGGATGGTCGGGGACCTCCACGGGGCCCGCGCCGGCGTTCTCCTGGCAGCCGGCGAGCGCGGGGAACACCGCGGCCATCAGGTCGTCGGCCTCCATGCGCTGGATGGGCGGCGGCACGCGCCGCCCACCCCGCTGCCGGAGGACGATCAGCGCGCGGCCGAGGTTCCAGCGCCAGCGGACCTGGAACATCGGGGACAGGAGGAGCGCCTGCGTCAGGACCTCCGCCGCGTCCCGGGGGGAGAGGAACTGGGGGACGTCCTCGAGGGGGAAGCTCTGGCCGGGGCCGAGCGAGAGCACGACGGCGTCGTCGCTGGCCGCTGCCTGCAGCTCGAAGTCGAACCGGCGGCAGAAGCGCTTCCGTAGCGCGAGGCCCAGTGCCCGGTTGATGCGGCCGCCATACGGCGAGTGCACGACGAGCTGCATCCCGCCGGTCTCGTCGAAGAACCGCTCGAAGATCACCTGGCGCTGGCTCGGGAGGGCGCCGAGCGCCCCCCGCGCGGCGGCGAGGTAGCGCACGACGTCCGTGGCGACGCGCAGGTCGACCCCTGCCTCGGTCGCCAGCCAGGCAGCCGCGTCCGACGTCGCGCCGTCGGCCAGGCGGCGGTCGAGCGCGTCCCGCAGCTCCCCGACCGCGGCGGAGAGCTCGGCGGTGCGGGCCGGCGCCTCGCCGAGCCAGAAGGGGATCGAGGGCGGCGCGCCCTGCGCGTCGACGACGCGGACGACGCCGGCCTCGACCCGGCGGATCCGCCAGGACGTGCTGCCGAGCAGGAAGACGTCCCCCGCCATGCTCTCGATGGCCCAGTCCTCGTTGACCGTGCCCACCGTCGTGTCGTCGGGGTCGGCCACCACGCGATAGTCCGCCGTCTCCGGGATCGCGCCACCCGAGGTCAGCGCGGCGAGACGCGCCGCGCGGCGGCCGCGGAGCACCCGGTGGACGCGGTCACGGTGCAGGTACGCGCCGCGGCGTCCTCGGCCGGTCTGGATGCCGTCCGCGAGCATCTCCACCACGGCGTCGAAGTCCGCCCGGTCGAGGTCGGCGTACGGCGCCGCCCGCCGCGCGAGCTCGAAGAGGCGGTCCTCGGGCCACGCGTCGGCGGCGCAGGCGGCGACGATCTGCTGGGCCAGCACGTCGAGCGGCGCCCGCGGCGGCAGGACCCGGTCCAGCTGGCCCGCCCGCACGGCGCGGAGGAGCGCGACCGCCTCCACCAGCTCGTCGCGCGTCGTCGGGTACACCCGTCCCTTGGCGGTGGCCCCGCGCGCATGCCCCGAGCGGCCGACCCGCTGGAGGAGGGTCGCGATGCTGCGCGGCGACCCGATCTGGCACACGAGCTCGACCGGCCCGATGTCGATGCCGAGCTCGAGCGACGCGGTCGCCACGAGGGCGCCGAGATCACCGGCCCGCAGGCGCGCCTCGAGCCGCTGTCGACGGTCCTTGGAGAGGCTGCCGTGGTGGGCCGCGACGCGGCCCTCGCCGAGCCGCTCGCCGAGAAGGTGCGCCACCCGCTCGGCGAGGCGGCGTGTGTTGACGAAGACGAGCGTCGTCCGGTGAGCCCGGACGTGCGCGGCGATCCGGTCGAGGATCTCCCCCCACTGCTCGTGGGACGCGACCGCCTCCAGCTCGCTGTCGGGCAGCTCGATGGCGAGGTCGAGGGGCCGGCCGTGACCGAGGTCGACCACCTGGCAGGCGGGGTGGCCGTCCGGCCGGCTCCGGCCGGGGCCGGCGCCGACCAGCAGGCGCGCCACCGTCTCGATCGGCCGCTGCGTCGCCGACAGCCCGATGCGCTGGGGACGGCGGTCGGCGAGCGCCTCGAGCCGCTCCAGCGTGAGCGCCAGATGCGCGCCGCGCTTGTCGCGCGCCACGGCGTGGATCTCGTCCACGATCACCGTGCGGACCCGGCGCAGACGCTCGCGGCTGCGGGCGGCGGTGACCAGGAGGTACAGGGACTCGGGCGTCGTGATGAGAAGGTGGGGAGGCTGCCGGAGCATCGCCGCCCGGGCGAGCGCCGGCGTGTCGCCCGTCCGGACGACGGCGCGGAGCTGCGGCACGGTGAGGCCGAGCGCGTGCGCCACCTCGCGGATCTCGCTCAGCGGGCGCTCCAGGTTTTCCTGGATGTCGGCGGCCAGCGCCTTGAGCGGCGACACGTAGACCACCTCGGTCAGGAGCTCGCTCGCCGGCTCGCCCTCGGCCGCGCGGAACAGCCGGTCGATCCCGACCAGGAAGGCTGCCAGCGTCTTGCCGGACCCGGTGGGGGCGGCGATCAGCGTGTCGTCGCCGGCGGCGATTGCGGGCCAGCCGGCCGCCTGGGGCCCGGTGGGCCCGGCCGGGAATCGCCCGGCGAACCACGCGCGGACGGCGGGGTGGAAGGCCGCGAGCGCGTCCATACGGTCGAGTGTACCCTAGGGCCCGAAACGGGCGGCCGCGCGGGCGCCGACTCGCGCGTGGCGGCCGTGACCCCTGAGGAGCGACGAATGCAGCTCGGCATCTACGTGAACGCGCAGCACCCCGCTGCCGACGATCCCGCGCGGCGCTTCGCCGAGACGGTGGAGCAGGTGCGGCTCATCCGCGCGCTCGGCTTCGACTCGATCTGGGGCGGAGAGCACCACGCGACCCCCGGGTTCCACTATTTCCCGCTCCTGCCGTTCCTCCAGCGCCTCGCGGCGGAGGCCGAAGGGCTCGCGGTCGGGACGAACCTCATCCTGCTGCCGCTCCACAACCCGGTCGAGGTGGCGGAGATCGGCGCCTTCTTGGATGTCATCACCGGCGGACGATTCCTGCTCGGCGTCGGACTCGGCTATCGCCCCGAGGAATTCGCCCTCTTCCGGGTGCCGATGGCCGAGCGGGTGAGCCGCCTCGTGGAGGGCGTCGAGATCATCCGGCGCCTCTGGACCGAGGACGACGTCACCCATCGGGGCCGCCACTGGCAGCTCGACGGGGTCAGCATCCGCCCCCGGCCGCTCCAGCAGCCCCGCCCGCCGATCCTCGTCGGCTCCCAGGTGTCGGCCGGAATCGCGCGGGCCGCCCGGATCGCCGATGGCTGGACGGCGGTGCCGGTCTCGACGGTGGACGAGTTCGCCGGCCAGGCGACCGCCTTCGCGGCCGTGCGGACCGCCGCGGGATTGCCGCCCAGCCGGCACGTGTGCCGCCTCATCGAGGTGGCGTGCGCGCCCGACGAGGAGACGGCGATCCGCCGCGCGGCGCCGTTCCTCATGGCGAAGTACGCGGCGTATCTCTCCTGGGGGATCCCGGGCCTCACGCTCGACACCGGCGCCCCGCCCGCCACCCAGCTCCGGCGTCTGGCCGCGAATCGCTTCGCCATCGGCTCGCCGGCCCAGGTGATCGACGCCCTCCTGGCTCAGCACCGGGCCGGCGTCACCCACGCCACCATGCGCGTGAGCTGGCCCGGGATGCCGCAGGCCGACATCCTGGCCGGCCTCGAGCTCTTGGGCCGCGCCGTGCTCCCCGAGATTCGCCGTCTGATCGCTACCGCGGCTCGGCCGGCCGGCGATCGGGGATGAGCGCGGCGAAGCGCTCGGGCTCCCGCTCGCTCCAGACGCTCGCGGCGGCGTACGCGAGGACGACGCACGTGAGCCCGAACCGGCCCAGAAGCACGCCGATGGAGTGGATCGCCACCAGCACCAGGAACCACCGCGTCATCAGGATCGCGAACGCTTGCTTGACGGTGGTCTCGCCGACGTGGCCTTCGGCGAGGGCGAGGACATGGCGGATCGCGCCGACCAGGCCGCCGGCCGCGATGAGCCCGAGCCCCCCCAGCAGCGTCGGGTCCGCCAGGAACCGCCGCCAGTCGCCGCGCGGGCCGAGCAGGAAGACGAGCGGCATGCCGAGCAGGATCGCGACGACCGCCGCGAGGAATCCCGCCACGGCGAGCGCGGTGAGCCCGCCCTCCACGAGCGTCCCGACCCCCCGACGCGGATCGGCGTTACTCAGCTTGAAGCCGACCGCGGCGAACACGGCTGCCATACCGGCCAGCGTGTCGACGAAATAGAGGACCGCGAGCGTGCCGGCGGACCATCCGAAGAAGAGGACCCCGATCGGGCCCACGGCGTTGCGCGCGACGGCGATCCCCACGCGCCAGATCCGCTCCGCCCTCGAGGGCGACGCCTCGGCCGGCGGGCGCGCGGTCCCGCCGGCAGCCGCCGGCTCGTGCGGCGGCGCGGTCCCGCCGCGGGTCTCGCGTCACCCGCGCCGGTCCATGCGGCCTCCTTGCCCGTCCGCGCGGGCGTCCCTATCCTATCGCCGGCCGCTCGTCGGACGACAACCACGGCTGGCGAGGGGCTCGGCATCCGGTGAGGGGAGGAAGCATGCCACTGCGCGGGATCGTCCTCGGACTGGGATTGATGTTCGTCGCGCTCTGCTGGTGGCGCGTGCTCCAGCGCCGCGGCCGCGCGACCGGCACGGTCACCCGGCGGCCCCTCCGCCATTCGGACAGCGCGGTGTCGTCGACGGAGATCACGTTCACGGTAGGCGGGCAGTCCTACACGTTCCACCCGTCGGTCGTCACGAACTTCGACGTCGGGAAGCTCGCCGTGGGCGCCAGGGTGCCGGTCGTCTATGACCCGAGCGATCCGTCGAGCGCGGACCTCGCGGAAGCCTGGCGCATGTACGCCGGACCGGTCATCGCGACCGTGCTCTATGCGGCATTCGCCGGCTTCGCGTTCCTCGGGTGAAGAGCGCCGACAGGACCGATTCGTGAGCTGGCGCTGCGTGACGGTCCTGGCCCTGCTCGTCCTCTTCCCCTCCATGGCGGTGGCGGGGCTGCCCCTCGACACCGAGGACACGGGCACGGCCGAGCGCCTCGAGCTCGAGGTCGCGGCCGACTATCAGGCGGTGGCGGCCGGCGACGCCGGCGACCTAGCCGTCACGGTCAACGTGGGCCTGCGGGCGAATCTCGAGGCGAACGTCTCGGGGACCCTCGCCGTCGACGACCCGGCCGGCCGCGCGGCGGAGCTTGGGCTCGGGGACACGACCCTCGGACTCAAGTACCGGCTCCTCGACGAGGCGCCGCCCTGGCCCGCCCTCCTGGCGCGCGTCACGCTGCAAGTGCCCACCGGCGACGAGGCCCGTGGGCTGGGAGCAGGCGACGTCAGCGTCGGCCTGCTCCTGGCGGCGAGCCGCACGCTCGGGCCCGTCACCCTGACCGGGAACGCGGGTTACACGATCGCGATGGGCGACGCCGACGCCGACGTGGTCTTCCTCGGCGCGTCCGTGGACTGGGTCGTGGGCGGTCCCTGGCACGTCGTCGGCGAGATCGTCGGCGAGGTGGCCGTCGGGCGGGACGCCGACGACGTCGCGCTGATCCGCGTGGGCTTCACCTGGGACCTCTTCGACGCCGGGGACGCGCCGGGGCTTCTCCGCCAGGCCACGCTGGCCGGGGCCGTCGCGGCCGGGCTCACGTCCGCGAGCCCCGACGTGGTGGTCACCCTGGGGATCACCCTCGTCTACTGACCGGCTGACCGGCTGACCGGCGGGCCGGCGCGCCGGTCCCTCCCGACCACGCCCGGCGCCGGCCTACAGCTCCAGCGCCGGGCCGAGGTCCCGGAGGCGCGCGAGCTCGGGGACGGGCACGCCGCGCGGGCGCGCCCACTCGGAGGGCGCGCACGGCACGAACTGGCCGCTGCCCCGCTCCGCCTGGAGCTGGCCGTCCCGCACGACCACGCGTCCGCGGGAGAGGACCTGAACGGGCCAGCCGGTGAGCTCCCGGCCCTCGTAGGGCGTGTAGCCGACCCGGTCGTGGAGCATCGACGCGGAAACCCGCACCCGCCGGTGGGGATCCCACAACGCGAGGTCGGCGTCCGCGCCCACGGCGATCGTGCCCTTCCGGGGGTAGAGCCCGTAGAGCTTCGCGTGGTTGGTCGCGCCCAGCGCGACGAATTCGCTCAGCGAGAGCCGGCCGCGCCCGACACCCTCCGAGAAGAGGAGCGGCAGGCGAAGCTCGAGCCCGGGCACGCCGTTGGCCATGTCCTTGAAGGTCGTGCGCTCCCCCTTGGGCAGCTTGCCCGATTCGTCGAACCGGTAGGGCGCGTGATCGGAGGAGTAGGCCTGGAACGTGCCGTTGGCGAGGCCGGCCCAGATCGCCTCCTGGGCCGCCCGATCGCGGGGCGGCGGACTGCACCCGTACTTGGCGCCCTCGAGCCCCGGCCGATCGAGGTCGTCGGCGGTGAGGAAGAGGTACTGCGGGCACGTCTCGCCGTAGACGCGGAGCCCGCGCGCCTGGGCCCCGCGGATCGCGCCCGCGCCGGCCGCGTCGGAGACGTGGACGATGAGGATCGGCACGTCGATCAGCTCCGCCAGCGCGACCGCCCGCTGGACCGCCTCGCCTTCCGAGACCCGCGGGTGGGCGAGCGCGTGGTAGCGCGGCGCGCTCGCGCCCGCGGCGAGGAACCGGGCCGACAGCCAGGCGATCATGCCGTGGTTCTCGGCATGGATCATCGTGAGCGCGCCGAGCCGGCGCGCCGCGGCCAGGACGTCGAGGAGCTGCTCGTCGCCCAGGCGCAGGCGGTCGTACGTCATGTAGACCTTGAGTGACGTGATGCCCTCCGCGACCAGCCGCGGCAGGTCCTCCCGGAGCGCCTCCTCGGTCGGGTCCGCCAGGATCAGGTGGAACGCGTAGTCCACCACGGCCTTCTCGGCGGCGCGGCGGTGATAGTCCTCGACGACGGCGGGAAGCTTCATCCCGCGGTGCTGGGCCGCGAAGGGCACGACGGTCGTCGTGCCGCCGAAGGCGGCGGCGACGGTCCCGGAGTAGAAGTCGTCCGCGCACATGACGCCCGCCGACGAGACCTGCTCGAGGTGGCAGTGGCTGTCGATCCCGCCGGGCAGCACGTAGAGGCCGGCGGCGTCGATCTCGCGGCGCCCGGGCGGGAGCGCCTCGCCGAGCGCCGTGATCCGGCCCCCGTCGATCCCGACGTCACAGCGCGCAGTCTCGGCGGCGGTGACGACCGTGCCGCGCCGGACGACCAGGTCGTGCGCCATGGCGCGGGCATTATAGCCGACCTCCGCGACCGCCGCGGTCGGGGAGCTGGCGTTCAGCCCTTGATCGCGCCCGCGGTCATGCCCCGGACGAACCAGTCGGAGAGGAACACGTAGAGCAGGAGCACGGGCAGGGTGGAGATCATGAGCCCGGTCGCCAGCATGGCGATGTCGAAGTACTGATCGCTCACCAGGAACTGGATCGCGAGCGGGAGGGTCCGGCTCTGCTGCCGCGTGATGAAGACGACCGCGTACAGGAACTCGTTCCAGAAGTAGATGAAGTTCAGGATCACCGTCGTGGCGACGGCCGGGAGCGCGATCGGGAGCATGACGCGCCAGAACATCCGCCAGTCACCGCAGCCGTCGATCCGGGCCGCCTCCTCCAGCTCGGTGGGGATCTGGGCGAAGAACGCCCGCAGGAGATAGATCGTGAGCGGCAGCTCGGTCACGACGTAGACGAGGATGAGCCCGGTCAGCGTGTTGAAGAGCTTGTACTGGACCAGGATCTGGAAGAGCGCCAGGAGCATGATCTGCGGCGGGAACATGACCGAGAGGAAGATCAGGAGAAAGAGCGGCTCGCGGCCCGGGAAGGCGTACCGGCGGCGGGCGAACGCGAAGGCGGCCATCGCGCCCAGCACGGTCACGAGGGCGACCGAGACCACGGTGACGATCGCGCTGTTGCGAAAGTACGTGGCGTACCCGAACTCGGTCCACGCCCGGTGGTAATTCTCCCAGCGCGGGGGGTTCGGCAGCCCGTAGTGGTTCCGGAAGATCTCGTCGGTCGTGCGGAGCGACATCGTGGCGGTCCAGAGGTAGGGGCCGGCCGAGAACGCCGTGTACAGCAGGACGGGCAGCAGGAGGAGCCAGCGACCGGCGCGCGGGCGCACCGTCAGAACTCCAGGGCCTCGCGCCGCTGGAGCGCGCGCGCGAAGAGGTAGGACAGCCCGAAGATGATCACGAACCAGAGGACGGCGATCGCCGAGGGGTAGCCGAGGTCGAGCGTCTTCCACTCGAAGGCGCGCTTCACCACGTAGGTCGCCACGGTCTCGGTGCCCCACATCGGGCCGCCCCGCGTCATGACCCACACCAGGCCGAACTGCTTCATCTTCCCGATGAAGTCGAGGATCGCGAGGTTCACGAGCGTCGGGCGGAGGAGCGGGACGAGGATGTGGACGACGCGCCGGAGGCCGCCGGCGCCGTCGACCCGAGCCGCGTCCAGGTAGTCCGGAGGGACGGCCGCGATGGCCGCCAGGAGGACCACCATGTTGAACCCCGCGAACATCCAGGTGGTGACGAGGATCAGGGCCGGCAGCGCGGTCGCCGGGCTCGCCAGCCAGGCCTGGGCGTAGTCGCCGAGGCCGATCGCGCGGAGCACCAGGTTCGCCATGCCCCAGTCGTAGTTGTAGACCCAGAGCCAGATGACGCCGACCACCGGGTAGGACATCAGGACGGGGGTGAACCAGACGGTCCGGAAGAACTTCGCGAACGGCACCCCGGCGTGGAGCAGCAGGGCGAGCCCGAGGGCCAGCGGGATGTCGATGAGCGGCGCGACCAGCCCCCACGTGAGCGAGTTCCGGGCGGCCTTCCAGAAGACGTCGTCGCTCGTCAGGATCTCCCGGAAGTGCTCGAGGCCCACGAACTCGTAGACCATCCCGAGATCCATGCGGAGGGTGTGGACGCTGTTGTAGAAGGTCAGGACCACCGGATAGATCGTGAACGCGAGGTAGAGGAGGAGGGTGGGCCCGAGGAAGATCGCGATCGCTCCCCACGGGCGTCGGGGCCCCGTGCGCCGCGCGGAGACGCGGGGGAGTATGCGCGGCAGGGCCGCGGCCCGGCTGACGGGGTTGGCGCTCACGAATCTAGCCGCGCAGGCGCGGGCACTGGGGGACGGATCGCATGAGAGGTCCGGGGCCCATGGCCGGCGCGGGAGCGTCCCGTGCCGGCCGTAGAGGCCCGGAGCGGCCCTATTTGCCCTTGAGCCGCGCCTCCTCGAGCTTCGCCAGCGCCTCGTCCGGGCCGATGAGCCGGTTCGGCAGCCCCTGGTTGACGGTGGCGACGTAGGTCTCCCAGACGCCCGGCTTCATGAGGAGCTTGACCTGCTGGGCGGTGAGGTCGACCCACTTGGACGTCTTGTTCACCTTCGCGAACTCGTCGAAGTACCACTTGATCGGGCTGTCGATCTTCCCGGGGTCGGTCTTGATGCCCGTCTGGATCCCGGTCTTGGCCATCCACATGTTGCCGATCTCGACGTCGGCGAACGCGTTCGCGACCTCGATCGCCAGCGGGAGGTTCGGGCTCTTCGCGGCGACCGCGAGCGAGCCGGCCACCCCGAGCATCTTCTCGCCGTGCCCCTTGCCGTCCTTCATGAGCGGGTAGTTGAGGAGCCCGAGCTCGAAGTCCTTCGGCTGGCCGCCCTTCTCCGGGGGCACGAACGCCCGCCCCGTGTACCACGAGCCCACCGGGAACATGCACGCCTTCTGCTCGGTGTGGAAGTAGCGGTGGGCCTCGGCGAGCTGCATGCTAGTCAGCACCTTCGCGTACGCTCCCAGGTCGACCAGCTCCTTGTAGTAGCGGAAGACGTCGACGACGCGAGGGTCCTTCCAGCTGAGGTCGCCCCGATAGAGCTTCTGCACGTCCGCGTAGCCGAGCTTGGACAGGAGCAGCATGTCCGGGATGTACATCGCCGCCCACTCCCGGTCGGCGGCGCCGGTGGCGAAGGCGGCGTAGCCGCCCTTGGCGCACTTCTGGACGACGTCCTTGAACTGGTCCTGCGTGAACGCGAAGTTCGCCGGGACGGCGATGCCGAGCTCGCGGAAGATCTTCTTGTTGAAGTAGAGCTCGTCCGACGCCGCCTCGACCGGAATCGCCCAGGTGCCGACCTTGCCGCCGGCGCCCGGTCGCGTCCAGAACGCCTTGCCGTACGGCTCGACGTTCTCCCAGCGGATGCCCTGGGACAGGTCGGCGAGCCAGCCGGCGCCCATGAACTCCGGGACGTCGTTGTCGTAGTAGAAGACGTCGGGGAAGCCGGAGCCGGCGGTGAAGGCCGCGCGCAGCGCCGGCCACATGTTCTTCTTCTCGTAGAAGGTGATCTCCACCGTGTGGCCGGGGTGCTTCGCCTCGAACCGGCGCTTGGCCTCGAAGAGCACGGCCTTCTTCGAGTCCTCCACGGCCCAGTGGCTCCACCACTGGAGCTGCGCGGCG
Source organism: Candidatus Rokuibacteriota bacterium (assembly GCA_044867785.1). Lineage (GTDB taxonomy): Bacteria > Methylomirabilota > Methylomirabilia > Rokubacteriales > DASRDR01 > DASRDR01. The sequence goes on from JBIOVM010000155.1 coordinate 42,052, forward strand.
CCGGCCGTCGAGGCGAGGGCGCCGGTCAGGACGACGGCGAGCAGCAGGGACGCGACGCGCGTGACGGCTCTCATGGCCTCCTCCCGCCGACCCGCCGGGAGCGCGAGCCGGCTTCGCTCGTGGACACGACGCCCGAAACCACGGGCTCCGGCGACAGCGGGCCCGGCCGGGGCTCTTCCGAAGCCTGAGGCTCGGATCGCGTCGTCATTATGGGCGGGGTGGCCCGTCCGTCAAGTCTGGCCGTCAGCGGCCGGCGAGCGCCAGGAGGAGGACGCCGGCGACGATCAGCGACGCGCCCGCGAGGCGGGGGCCCGCATGCGGCTCGCGGAGCGCGGTCACGCCGAGCACGGTGCCGACCACGATCGACAGCTCGCGCGCCGGCGCGACGTAGCTCACCAGGGCCAGCCGGAGCGCCAGGAGCACCAGCAGATAGCCGCCGGTCATGAGGACGCTCACGGCGAGGATCGCGAGCCCGCCGCCGCGGCGCGCCGCGGCCAGCGCCCCGGACCGCCGGGCCACGACCGGCGTGAGCAGGAGCGCCGCGACGGGGATCGTCAGGTAGGCGTAGAGGAGCGGCGGCACACCGCGCCGAATGTTCCACGCGTCGACGAGCGAGTAGGTCGTGGTGAAGCACCCGGTGAGGAGGGCGTAGCCGGCGTGCGGCGACCGGAGGGCGCGGAAGGGCCCGAGCCACGTGGCGCCGCCGAACCCCGGGAGATGGAGCGTGTAGATGCCCAGCGCGATCAGCGCGATCCCGGCCCAGCCCACGAGGGAGGGCCGCTCCCCGAGCAGGAGCACGGCCAGCGGCGGCACGAGGAGGGGAGCGGTGCCGCGCGCCAGCGGGTAGACCAGCGAGAGATCGCCCCGGGCGTACGCGGTGCCGAGCGCGACGAAGTAGCCCGCGCGGATCGCGGCGCCGCCGGCGACCCCCGCCCAGTCGGCGGCGCTCGGCGCCCAGCCCGACGCGACGACGAGCGCGGCGGGCAGGTAGAGCACCGACCCCGCGACGCCCGTCCACCAGAGGAAGGCGAGGCGGTGACGACTCTGCTTCGTGAGGAGGTTCCAGCTCGCGTGGGAGAGCGTCGCGATCAGGACGAGGAGGAGGGCGAGCGGGCTCACGGCGCTGGGCCCCGAGCAGGCATCACGCGGATCCGAGCATATACCGGTTGTTCGCCCGATGCGGCCGCCCTACAATTCGGCATGGGAGGCGCATCGATGGCCCAGGTGACGATCCACGCGCGACCGGGGCGGCTCCGTCGGCCCGTTCTCCTCCTCGCGTTTGCCGGCTGGAACGACGCGGCCGAGTCGGCGACCAACGCCGCCCGTTTCCTCAGGAGCGCGTGGGACGGGCAGCGGATCGCGAGCCTCGATCCCGAGGAGTTCTATCACTTCGGCCTCCAGCGTCCCCTGGTGCGGCTCGTGCCCGGCAGCCTGGAGCGCGAGATCGTGTGGCCGGAGACGGAGTTCACGCTCTGCACGCGCGCGAGCCGCGACGTCGTCGTGGGCGTCGCGATCGAGCCGCACCTCCGGTGGAAGACGTACTGTCGCGCCGTGCTCGACTTCGCCCGGGAGCTCGAGGTGGGGCTGGTGGTCACGCTGGGCGCGCTCCTCGCGGAGGTCCCGCACACCCGGCCCGTCCGGCTCTCGGGGTTCGCGACGGACCCCGAGCTGGGCGCGCTCCTCGGCGTCCGCCCGACGCGCTACGAGGGCCCGACGGGGATCGTCGGCGTGCTCTCCTCGACCGCGCGCGCGACCGGGTTCGCCACCGCCAGCCTCTGGGCCAACGTGCCCCACTACATCTCGGCCATGGAGAATCCTCGCGCGACGCTGGCCCTGGTGCAGCGGGTGAATCGGCTCTTCGACGGCCCGCTGGACGCGCACGAGCTGGAGGAAGCGGCCACGCAGTTCGACGCCCAGCTGACCGAGGTGCTGAAGCAGAACCGAAAGGTGGCGACCTACGTCCGGCGGCTCGAGGCGAAGGACCAGGAAGCCGAGGAAGCCGAGCCGCCGCCGGCCGGGGATCTCCCCAGCTCGCATGACCTGGTCGCCGAGATCGAGCGTTTTCTCCGCCAGCAGCCGCCTGGCCCGTCCGGACCGCCGCCCCCCGACCCGGAATGACGTGCGCCGGCGCGTCGGCCGCCGCTCCCCGGACGCCCGCGCGAGGATCGGCTCGGCGTGGATGACGCGCGTCGCGCGTTCTTGATCGGCGCCGCCCTCCTCGCCCTTCCCCGCGGACCCTCGGCCGAGGCGGCCCAGGAGGGCGGCGTCCAGGTGTCGGTGACGCCGGGGAGCCCGCGGCCCGGGGATATCGTGGTGCTCCAGGTGACCGGCGGGCCGCCCGATCTGCGGGTGGAGTGGGATGGCCGGCCGGCCCTCCTGTATCCGAGCGCCGGCGGCTGGGGTGCGCTGGTGGGGCTCGATCTGGACGTGCGTCCCGGGCCGATCGGCTGGCGCGTCACGCGCCCCAGCGTGGCGAAGAACGGCGGGGCGCTGGCCGCCGGCGCGGTGACGGTGCGCTCCCGCGCGTTCCCCACGCAGCCGCTCACGTTACCGAAAGGGATGGTCGACCTGGACGCCGCGACGCTCGCCCGCGTCGAGACCGAGCGCGCGGAGCTCAAGGCGGCCCTCGCCGGGGGAGCGGGCGAGCGTCTGTGGCGCGGGCCGTTCCGGGCGCCGCTGGACGGGGGCCAGCCGACCGGCGGCTTCGGGCTCCGACGCGTCATCAACGGCCAGCCGCGGAGCCCGCATACCGGGTACGACTGGGCCGCGCCGGTGGGGACGCCCGTCCTCGCCGTCAACACCGGGCGCGTCGCCCTCGTGGCCGAGCACTTCTTCGCCGGCCGCAACGTGGTCCTGGACCACGGCCTCGGCCTCTTCACCCTCTACTACCACCTCGACGCGACGCGCGTGGCGGCCGGCGACCTGGTGGCGGCCGGCCAGGCGATCGGGACCGTCGGCGCCACGGGTCGCGTGACGGGCGCCCATCTCCACTTCGGCGTGCTCCTCGCCGGGGCGCGGGTCGATCCCGAGGCGCTCCTCGCCCTCAAGGTTCCGGCCGAGCGCGCGGCGCCCTAGCCCAATCATTCGTGAACGCCATGTGCCGGACGGGTCCTGCCGCTGCGAACAGCCCCACCGTGCTCACTCGGACCCTGCGCGAGGTGGTTCGACACGGTGCCGCCGGCCGCGTCGCGGCCGGCCTCGCGCGGCGGCTGAGTCGTCCTACGCTCCGCGCGGTGGGCCCCCGTTCGCGGCGTCACCCGTCCCGCATCAACGGTCTTCAGGAATAGGTCGGGCTAGACGCCGTCGGACCCCGCGCCGGCGGCCAGCCGGCGCGCCCAGGCATCCAGTCCGCGGTCGATCCACACGAGCGCCAGGGAGCGGGCGAGCATCCGGCGCACCTCGGCCCGCGGCACCTTCACCGTGACGGCGGGATCGAGGAGGTTCCCGGCGCGCCGGAGCCGGCCGAGGGTGCCGAGCCCGATGAAGAGCGGCCACGCGCAGGCGAGCCGGAGCCGCGCCTCGCGGCGGGGCACGGCCAGGGTGTACGCGCGTCCGGCGTCGAGCCGGGCCACCGCGTCCTGGACCACCGCGTCGACCAACGGGCGCACGCGCGGCATCGCCTCGGGATCCAGCAGGTCGGCCGGCGCGAGCCCCAGGCGTAGGAGCTCGACCCGCGGCAGATAACAGCGCCCCAGCCGGAGGTCGCGCGGAAGGTCTCGGAGCACGTTGACCAGTTGGAGACCCTGGCCGAAGCGCGTCCCGCGCGCCCGCATGGCGGGCACGTCCCACGCGGCGCAGCGCGGCCGATGGGCCACGACCATGTCGGTCCAGAACTCGCCGACGCAGCCGGCGTTCAGGTACGTGTAGCGGTCCAGGTCGGCCCGCGTCTCGAGCGCCCCCAGGTGACCGGTCGACTCCGGCGGGAAGCGCTCGAGGGCCTCGACCATGGCCTGGGTGAGCGTCAGCAGGACCGCGCGGGCGCGGGTGCGATCGCCGGCCTCCAGCGCCCGGTACGCAATCAGGACGTCGGGCAGGCGCGCGAGCAGGGTCCGCTCGGGGCCGCCGCCCGCGATGGCGGGGGTCGGGGGGGCGGCGCCGCCGTCGTCGAGCGCCGCGCGGAGGGTGCGCAGCATGGCGAGGCGGTCGCCAGGCGGCAGGGCGTGCGTATCCGCGATCGTGTCGGCGGCCCGCGCGACGAGGTAGGTCACGCCCAGCGGAACGCCGAGGGCGTCGGGCAGCACGCGGAGCGACAGCGCGAAGGAGCGGCTGACGCCGGGCAGGATGTCACGGAGGAGCTCGGCCGCCGGGCTCGAGGCGCCCGCGGACCGCGTCACGGCGGCCGGGCCCGACCTAGTCGAGATCGATCGGCCGGACCGGCGGGTTCGGGTCGTCCTTCGCCCGCTTGAGGCCCTCGCCGAACTT
>JBIOVM010000156.1:0-9120 GCA_044867785.1 Candidatus Rokuibacteriota bacterium
GGTAGACGGTCGCCACGGCGAACGCGGCGACCGCCGTGGCGTGCCCGCTCGGGAACCCGAGCGCGGACCCGTGAGGGCGGTGGCGCCCCACCATCTCCTGCAGCGCCTCGCCAGCGAGCGGCGCCGCGATGAGCGCCGCGCCCCAGAGCCACCAGCGCCGCCGGGCGTGCGAGGACATCCCCAGGAGCACGAGGAGCCAGGGCACGAGGCCCCACCACGTGCCGAGCGGCCGGATGGTCCGGGCGAGCCGCCTCAGCTCGTACGTCGAGAGCCCGCGGACCAGCGTCCGCAGCGTCGTCTCTCCGGACAGGACGCCGGTCGCCGCCACGATGGCGGTGACGGCCACGATGCCGACCGCGATGACGGTGAAGAGCCCCCAGCGGCTCGGCCGGGTGCCGCTCCCCGCGCGCGGCGCCAGCGGCCGCTCACGCGCGGTCACGGACCGCGCCCTGCCAGTCGAGGCGTCGCCCCGCCACGTGGACCAGCGTGTAGACGAGGAAGGAGAGGAGCGCCGCCAGGAGCGCGACGGCGTAGACCTGATCGCCCCGGTACTGCTGCATCGCGCGGTTGATCACGTACCCGAGCCCGGACCCCGAGATCATCCACTCGGCGGCGATCGCCACGATGATGCTGCCGCTTCCGGTGATCTCCTGCGCGGAGACGATGTAGGGCAGGGCGTACGGGAGGCGCACGTGGAGGAAGATCTCGAGCGGGCTCGCGCTGAGCACGCGCATGCGGTCCAGCGCGACGGGATCGGCGGCGAGGAGTCCCCGGTACGTGTTGACCAGGACGGGGAAGAATCCGGCCAGGACCACGATGGCCACCTTCGAGCCGAGCGTGTCGCCGAGGGCGAGCGACAGCACCGTGACCAGGGCCACGTACGGCACGTTTCGAAGGGTGATCGCGGCCGGCATCACCAGCTGGCGGACGACCGGGACCGCGACCAGCAGGGCGGCGAGCCCGATCCCGACGACGTTCGCCAGCACGTAGCCCACCGTCGCCGCCTTCAGCGTCTCGATCAGGTGATGCGTGATGAGCGCGCGGTCGGCGATCAGCGCCTGGAAGACACGCTCGGGCCGGGGGATCACGAAGGCCGGCAGGCCCGTGGTGAGGATCGCCAGATACCAGAGGGCCAGGATCGAGACGACCGGCATGCCGACCTGCACCAGGGCCCGGCCCAGGGCGCGGGTCATCGGGGTGGCCCGCCGGCCGCGGCGCCCGCCGACGCCGCCCGCGCGAGGAGCTGCCGGATGTGCGCGGTGGTCTCGATGAACCCCCGGTGCCCGCGGAACTCCGGCCCGCGGGGCCGCGGCGCCGGGACGGAGACCAGCTCGAGGACGCGGCCGGGCGCCGGCGAGAACATCAGCACGCGGTCCGACAGGAGCACGGCCTCGTCGATGTGGTGGGTGACGAAGAGCACGGTCTTCGGCCGGCGCGCCAGCTCCTGCCCCAGCCACTCGCCGAGCTCCTCGCGCTTCATCTCGTCGAGCGCGGAGAACGGCTCGTCCATCAGGAGGACGGGCGGGTCATGGGCGAGCGCGCTCGCGATGTTGACGCGCTGGAGCATGCCCCCGGAGAGGTGGTGCGGCCGCTTGTCCTCGTGACCCGCGAGCCCGAACTCCCGCAGGAGCTCGGCGGCGGGAAAGCCCGCCCGCCGGGCGATCCGCTGGGTGAACAGCACGTCGTCCACCGCCCGCTTCCAGGGGAGGACGGCCGGCCGCTGGGAGACTAGCCCCAGCAGCCGCTTTTGCCGCGCCGTCCCGGCCGGATCGGGACCGATGCGAACCTCCCCGGTCGACGGGGACTCGAGGTCGGCCACGATGCGGAGAAGCGTCGTCTTGCCGCAGCCGGACGGCCCGACCAGGGCCACGAACTCCCCGGCCGCGACCTCGAGGTCCATGCGCTCGAGCGCGAGCGTCGCGCCGAATCGGCGGGAGACGCCGCGAATCGAGATCGGCAGCACGGACTCAGGCTCCGATCGCCGGGCCGCGACGTCGCGGGCGTCCGGAGGCGCGCCCGCTCAGCGCCTGATGCCGGGGTTGAACGCGTTCGTCATCATCTCGTCGGTGGGGACGACGCGTGGAATCTGGTCGTACTCCTTGTAGAAGGCCATCATCCCGTCCCAGATCTGCGGGTTCATCCAGAGGAGCCCGTTCTTCTTGGTGTCCTCGCTGGTGAACAGCGGGTTCTGGATCTTCCACCGCCAGGCGAGCTTGTCGGCCTTCTCGACCTGGTCCGGGAAGGCGGCCACCATCTGCACCGTCTCCTCCGGGTGGTCGAGGATGTACTGCATCCCCCGGGTCAGGGCCCGCATGTAGCGTCGGACGAGGTCGGGGTTCTCGCGGATCGTTTTGCCGGCCGCAAAGACGACGTCGGAATAGCTGATGATCCCGTAGTCGGCGTACCGCATCGCCTTCCACGTCTTGCCGCGCAGGCGCGCCGGGGCGTCCGGCTTGGCGATCTCCTGCTCGATCAGGTACGGCTGGTTCGTCACCCAGCCGGTGAAGAAGTCGACCCGGCCGACCAGGAGGGGCTCGGCGTTGGCCTGGACGACCTCGACCTTCACCTTGGCGGGGTCCAGACCGTGCTTCTTCGCGAACGCCTTGAAGAAGATGTCGCCGTCGGACTGCATTCCGAGGATCTTGCCTTCGAGGTCCTTCGGCTTGGGATCGGGGTCGGACGGGTTGCCCAGCGTGATGTAGCTGTAGGGCCCCTTCTGGAGGAGCGTCCCCAGCGCCACGACGTCCACCGGATCCTTGGCGAGGCGGGCCTGGAAGACGTTGTTGCCGCCGGCCGTGATGCCGAACGTCGCTTGCCCCGCTCCGACGATCGGCACCGGGTTCTTCCCGGGGCCGCCGTCCATGATGCGATGGCGGATGCCTTCCTCGGCGAAGAAGCCCTTGGCCTCCGCGACCATGACCGGGGCGAACTCTCCGTTGCGGAGCCAGCCGAGCTGCGTCCTGACCTCCATCTGGGCGACGGCCGCGGGCGGTGCGGCCCAGGCGAAGGCGAGCAGGAGCGCGAGGGCGATCGGGAGCCGGGCGCGGTGGCTAGCCATGACTTCGCTGTCCTCCATAGCGGGCGTGAGAAGCGAACTCTCGGAAGAGCGACCCGGTGCGATCGTCGCCGCAGTGGCAGGCCCCGGCCTGGTCCGGCTCGGCGGCGGCGTCGGCGAGGGCCTCGAGGACGATCCGCGCCATGGCCGGACCGCAGCGGCGGTAAATCGACCGGAGATCCGTATGCTCGAACTCCCCCAGGCCCTCCGCCGGGTTCACCACGATCGACAGGATGCCGAGACACATGCCGTACATGCGGGCCAGGCGGAACTCGGGGCCGGCCGTCTTTCCCACGAGGTCGAGACCGAGCCGCCGGTAGAGGCGATCCTCGGTCGGCGTCTCGAACCAAGGGCCCGGGGTGTGGACGTAGAGGGCATTGCGCTTGACCTTGGGGCTTGCCCCGTCGCCGGCTTCGGCGGCCAGCGCGGCGACGCCGCGGTCCGCCGCAGACTCCAGGTTCCGGCCGAGCCGCGGGCACAGGGGGTCGCGGAATCGGATGAGGCCCGGGGACACCGGCCGCGGCACGACTCCCGAGAGGTCGAGCACGTCGCCCACGACGGCGAGGTCCCAGGGATTCAGGCCCTCGGCGACGCCGCCGGTGCTGTTGTCGATCAGGACGCGACGCACGCCGGCGCGCTGCAGCACGTCGAACACGCGCTCGCTGGCGCGGACGCTGTTGCCCGGCGCTTCGGATCGGTTGTCGGGGTCGAGGCCGTGCATCCACACGTAGAGGAAATCCGTCGAGCGTCCCACGCGACGATCGGTGAGCCGGCACAGCCGGAACGCCGGCGAGGGGCCGTACGGGGTCGCGACCTGGATGTGCGGCTCGACGACGTCGACCGCGAGATAGGGATGCCGGGCCAGCGCGCCGTCCGGATAGGGAAAGGCCCAGGTGCCCGACCCGCCGATGTGGGCGAGCCGCGCGACGGGGGGATCGGACATGGCCTCTGGCATCTGGACGCGATGGCGCGGCGACGCGACTGGCGCCGCTCGCGCGCTCACGATAGCCGACGCCTTGTCGCGTGACAAGAGGCGGGCGCCGTGGCGGCGTCGCCGCCGACCCTCAGGCCTGGCGGAGGCCGGTCAGGTGGTAGTCGATCAGGCGCAGCTCGTAGCGCGTCTCCCGGCCGGTGGGCGCGAGATCCACGCTGAACGGCGCGGCTTGCCGGCCGAAGTCGGACTGCACGTACGTCGAGCCGCGGCTCACGATGCGGCCGCTCGCGTCGACGCCGTAGAGGCCGAGCGTCATGCTGAACTCGGTGTTGAAGGACGGGCGCACGAGCCCCACGGCCCGGGCCCGGGCCGCGTCCCGCTCCAGGGCCCAGCGGAACTCGAACATCTGCTCGTTGGTGACGAGAGGCAGCTCGGCCGGAACCTCGATCCGTGCCGGCGCCGCGCAGCCCAGCGCGGCGGCCAGGATCACCAGGATGGACAGGAGGCGCAGAGCGCGATGCTCGACGCCGCGGCGGACCGTGGACGGACCCGGGGATTGCATCGTCAGTCCCTCCTGACGGTTGAGACGGCGCGGGTCCCCACGGGCGATTCCGGGTCCCGGGGCGCGAGTCCCCGGACCAGGATCGCCAGGCCTCCGACGACCAGCCCGAGCGCCAGGAGCTCGGCGGGGCCCACCGGCTCGCCGAGGACGAGGGCGCTCGCGAAGACCCCCACGATCGGGATGCCGAGGGTGCCGATCGCCGCCGTCGCCGCCGGCAGGATCGACACGAGCCGGAACCAGGCCCAGTGGCAGAAGATCGCGCCCACGAAGGTGGCGTACGCGGTGCCGAGTATCGTCGCGGACGAGGCGCTGGCGAGCTGGGAGAGGAGCGGAACGCCGTCGGGACCGGCGGCGCGAAGGACAGCCCCCAGCGCGATGGGCACGCCGCCCAGCACGACCTGCCAGCCTGTCAGCGCCGCCGTCGGCATCGTCCACCGGCTGGCCTTGGTCAGGACCGTCCCGATCGCCCACGAGACGGCGGCCGCGAGCATCAGGACCGTGCCCGCGGGCGCCGCCCAGAGCGCACGGGCGTCGGGAGCCATCAGCACAGCCATGCCCGCGAGGCCGAGGAGGAGCGCCACGAGCCGGGTCGAGCCGATCCGCTGGCCGACGAGGACTCGTCCGAAGATCACGGTCCAGAGCGGCATGGTGTAGGCGATGATCGCGCCGCGCCCCGCCGGGATCAGGGTGAGCCCGTAGGCCGAGCAGAGGTGCCAGCCCGTGATGTTGAAGAGCGCGACCAGCGCCAGCGGGCCGCGCTCCCCGCGAGGAATCGCGAGGCTCTGGCCTCCCGCCCGCACGAGAGCGAGGAGGCCGGCGCCACCCACCAGGAGGCAGATCGTCCGGAAGGTCCAGGGATCGAGCTCCCTGACCGCGAGCTTCATCGCGGGCCAGTTGCTGCCCCAGAGCACGGTGAGCACCGCCAGGAGGAGGAGCCCGCCGAGCGGTCGCCGGGGCGGAGCGATCGCCGTGCCGTCGTAGCGACCCTCGAGCCCGGCGGGCTCGCTCGCCCGAGGGCCCTCGGAGCCCACCGGGGTCAGCGCGTCCCGCGCTCGAGCGCCTCGGTGATCGCGTCGACGTCGTAGACGCACCCGCCCCACGTGCCGCCGCCAACCGCCTGGAGGGCGGCCCAGAGCCGGGTCTCGGCGGGCAGGTCGGGATCGGGCGCGAGGTCGGGGCGCGGAGGCCGGGTGGCCAGCATGCGGGCGCCCTCCGCCGGGCCGAACTCCCGGTCGCCGTGGCCGACCAGGTCGATCGAGCCCTCGAGCCGGTTCCGGTCGATCACGATGCGGATCCTGTCGCCCTCGACGATCCGGCCGATGGGGCCGCCGGCCAGCGCCTCGGGCCCGACGTGGCCGATGCACGCCCCGGTCGACACGCCCGAGAAGCGGGCGTCGGTCACGACGGCGACGTGCTTGCCGAAGGAGAGGTGCTTGAGCGCCGCGGTGATCTGGTAGATCTCCTCCATGCCGGTGCCGAGGGGCCCGCGGCAGATCAGCACCAGGACGTCGCCGGGCTTGATGCGCTCGGGGCCGGTGCTCTTGATGGCGGCGATCGCTGCGCGCTCGGTCGTGAAGACCCGCGCGGGCCCGGTCTTCCGGTAGACGCCGTCCGCGTCCACCACGGTCGGGTCGATCGCGGTGCTCTTGATCACCGAGCCCTCGGGCGCGAGGTTGCCCCGCGGGAACGTGATGGTGCTGGTGAGGCCGCGCGCCCGCGCCTCGGCCGGCGACATGATGACGTCGTCCGGGTCGACGCCGTCCTGCGCGCGCAGGCGCTCGCGCAGGACGCGCCGCCGATCTGACGTTTCCCACCAGTCGAGCGATCGTCCGAGCGTCTCGCCGGAGGCGGTGAGGCAGTCGAGCTCGAGGAGCCCGAGCCGCCGGAGGTGGAGCATCACCTCCGGGACCCCACCGGCCATGAACACGCGCACGGTCGGGTGGTAGCGCGGGCCGTTCGGCAGGACGTCGACGATCCGTGGGACGCGGCGGTTCACTGCGGTCCAGTCGTCGACGGTCGGACGGTTGAGGCCGGCCGCGTGGGCGATCGCCGTGAGGTGCAGGAGGAGGTTGGTCGAGCCGCCGAAGGCGGCATGGACCACCATGGCGTTCCGCACGGCGGCGTCGGTCAGGATGTGGCGCGTCGTGAGGCCGCGCGCTCGGAGCCCCACCAGCGCGCGCGCCGAGCGCCGCGCCGCGTCCAGCCAGATCGGCTGGCCGGATGGAGCGAGGGCCGAGTGGGGGAGAGCGAGACCGAGCGCCTCGCCCACCACTTGGGACGTCGCCGCGGTGCCGAGGAACTGGCAGCCGCCGCCCGCCGAGCCACACGCGCGGCACCCCATGTCCGCGGCGCGCTCGAGCGTGATCTCGCCATGGGCGAACCGCGCGCCGATGGACTGCACGGTGCCGGCGTCCTCGGCATCGCGCGCCGGCAGCGTCACGCCGCCCGGGACCAGGACGCAGGGCAGGTCCCGCATCGCGGCCAGCGCCATCATCATCGCCGGCAGGCCCTTGTCGCAGGTGGCCACGCCGAGGACGCCCCGGCGGGTCGGGAGCGAGCGGATGAGCCGGCGGAATACCTGCGCGGCGTCGTTCCGGTAGGGCAGGCTGTCCATCATCCCCACCGTGCCCTGGGTACGGCCGTCGCACGGGTCGGTGACGAAGCCGGCGAACGGCAGGCACTCCAGGCGGCGCAGCTCGTCGGCCGCTTGCTCCATGAGGAGCCCCACTTCCCAGTGCCCCGTGTGGTAGCCGAGGGCGACCGGCCGACCGTCGGGCGCGCGGATGCCGCCCTGGGTCGAGAGGATCAGGAACTGCGGCCGCCCGAGCTCGCGTGGGTCCCATCCCATCCCCGCGTTCTGGGTCCAGCCGAACAGGTCGCCGCTCGGTCCCTCGAGCAGCATCTCCGGCGTCAGCGGAAGCGCGCCCGCGGGACCCTCTCCCACCGTCCGGACGTCGAGGAGCCCGGCCTCGCCCCCGACGATGTCGTCGAACCCGATGGACGGCTGTCCGCTCTCCCTCGCACGCATTCGCATCGCCTCCGGTTGGAGTCGTCCGCGCGGAGGGTTCCGACCTCCGCGGCGCCGTGGCCAGTGTACACGGTCGCCACCGGCCCGACGTCCTCGCGGCGCTCGCGTCGGAGCCCATGATGGGAGGGTTCCCCTCCGGCTCGTTTCGGCATCATCCGACAGGCCGGCTATAATCGCCCGGCGTGGGGCCCGTCTCGGCCGCGGAGCTCATGGCGAGCCGCTCGGCTCGGGTGGCCAGCATCGGCGCGTGGACCATCTCGGTCGCGATCCTCGCGCTCGGGGCGCTACACAAGGCTCGGCGAGTCAACGGTAACGATTTCACCGCCTACCTCGACGCCGCCGAGGCGTTGCTCGCCGGTCGCAGCCCGTACACGCTGAACGCGACCTTTCCGTACGTCTACCCGCTCTTCCTGGCGCTCGTGCTCGTGCCGCTGACCGCCGTGCCGCGCGACGTGGCCACGGTGATCTGGTTCCTGCTGAGCGTCGCCTCGCTGGCCGCCGCCGCGTGGGTCGTGGTCCGCCTGGCGCGAGAGGCCCGCATCCTCCCGCCTTCGATGCCGTCGACGGTTCCCTTGGTGGCGCTGTGGTTCCTGCTCTTCGATCCCATCCAGAGCGAGCTCCTCAACGGCCAGGTGAACTTCGTGGTGCTGCTGCTCTGCGTGCTCTGCCTCAGGTGGCTCGGTCAGGCTCGGCTGGGATCGGCGGGGTCCCTGGCGGCCGCCATCGCGATCAAGGTCAACCCTGCGCTCCTCCTCGGCTACCTCGGCGTTCGGCGAAAGGGAGTCGTGATCGTCGTCTGCCTCGCCCTGACCGCCGCCTTCGTGGCGGGGCCCCTGGTCCTGCTTCCCGAGGGAGGGGGGTACGGCGTCTATCTGCAGTCGTTCATCCTGGCGCGGCTCGGCGCCGAGATTCCGACGCACCGGAACGTGCGCTTCTCGGTGAACGGCGCGCTCGAGACGCTCGTCCCGGGTTGGAGCGGGGCACTATGGCGACGGGCCGCCGGCGCGATGCTTCCGCTGGCCGGCCTCGCCCTCGTGGAGCTCCTGTCCCGGCGTCGAGACGACCGCGCGCGCGAGATCTGGGTCTTCGCTCTCTATCTGCTCAGTCTGCCCTTGGTGACACCGATCTCCGAGATCCACCATCTCGCATACGCGTTCCCGGCCCTGGGTCTCCTGGTCCTGGCATCGGCGTCGGAGTGGCCGGCGTCCGGCCGACGTTCCCTCGTCGGCGTCACCGTCGCCTGTCTGCTGCTTCTCGGGGGGCGAATGGCGCGCGCCGGGCCCTGGTTCTTCCTGGCCCTGTGCCTCCTGTTCGGGCTCGTGGCGGCCCGGGCCCGTCGCTGACGGGGTCAGAGGCCAGGTGCCACACCCTTTCGGTCAGACTTTCATTTCCCGACATTTTCACGGCGTGGGGCCGAAATGTCGGGAAATGAAAGTCTGACCGAAAGGGTGTGGCACCTGGCCTCTGACCCCGTCAGCGACGGGCCCGGGCCGCCACGAGCCCGAACAGGAGGCACAGGGCCAGGAAGAACCAGGGCCCGG
>JBIOVM010000157.1:0-29894 GCA_044867785.1 Candidatus Rokuibacteriota bacterium
GCGCGCCGAAACGGTCCCCGGGACGGATGTCATCGAGCTGCACCTGACCGACGGAAGCCGCGAGCGCCTCCGCGCGGACACCCTCACCATGGATCCGCGGGACGTCCCGCACTGCCGCGTCAAGGACGGGCGGTTTCCGGCTCGCCTGTCGGTCGCGGCATGGCTCCAGCTGGCCGAGCGGGTCGAGCCCGACCCCGCGTCGGGCGATCCAAGCCTGCTCTATCAGGGTCGGCGGTTCGTCCTGCGCCGAGCCGGCTGACCGGCTCGCGCCGGATCGGCGCCCCGAGGCGCGTCAACCGCGCAGGCCGCACCACCGCCTTCAACTGGGTCATCTCCTCGACGGCGTGTCGAGGGCCTTCCTTGCCGAAGCCCGACTCCTCGAGCCCGCCGTACGGCATGAGATCGGCGCGCCGCTGCGGACCCCAGTCGACGTGTAGGTCGCCCGACTGCACCTCGTCGATGCGGACCGCCTCCCGGCCGGGAGACCGGGACGAGGCGTCAGTCCTTCCGGAGGACCTCGCCGGCGAGGAATGCCCGGTGAAGCGGGCCGTTCTCGCGCCATGCCTGGCAGGAGTTCACGAACCAGGGCGTCCCGCGCGGGTCGCCGGGCGTCGCGAACCCGAAGGCGGCGCCGGCACCCTGGCGCACCACCGGGCCCATGGCGAGGATGAGGGCGGCGACGTGGGTGCAGCCCCGCTCGCGTCCGATCCGCTCGTTCACCGCACGCGTGAATCCGCGACCGACGGCCACCCCGACGAGCGACTGAAGCGGCGGGAGCGCGTCCGGACAGATCCCAAGGTGGGGGAACGTCCGCATCGCCCCCTCGATGGCGGTGACGACGAGCGCCGGCCAGGAGACGGTGAGCACGACCTCCATGTGATGGATGACGTCGCCGTCGTGCTGGACCCAGTCAGGCACCCCGCGAGGTCGTCGATCCTCCAGGCTGCCTCGGACCCGGAGGCCCGCCGAGCCGTCGTCGCCGCCCGCCGCCTCGGCGGCGTCGATGCGAATCGTGCGACTGTGGACGGGCAGGGGATGGGGCGCGTCCGCCCCGCGGTCCGCGTCGGCGCGCCGCTCAGCCTTCACGAGCCGGCGACCCGCGCCTCGTCGAGGCCCGACAGGATGACGTCATGGACGAGGCCGTTCGAGGCGAGAATCCCGGGCCCCTCGAGTCGCCACGGCCCGCCACGGACGTTCGTGACCCGGCCGCCGGCCTCCTGCACGATGAGGCCCCCGGCCGCCATGTCCCAGGGACCGAGGGCCAGCTCCCAGAAGCCGTCGAAACGGCCGCAGGCGACATAGCAGAGGTCGAGCACGGCGGAGCCGAGCCGCCGAACCGCCTGGGCCCGCACCGAGAGCGCCGCGTACTCCGGCAGATTCGTCTCCTCAGTGGTGCGGATGTCGTAAGGAAAGCCGGTGACGAGGAGGGCGCCGTCCAGGGACGGGGTGGTCGACACGCGGATCGGCTCGCCGCCGAGCGCCGCCCCGCGGCCCCGCTCCGCCACGAAGCACTCGTCGCGGGTCGGGTCATACGCGACGCCCAGCTCGACGACGCCGGCGTGCTCGAGCGCCACCGAGACCGCGAAGATGGGAAGCCCGTGGGCGTAGTTGGTGGTGCCGTCGAGGGGATCGATGACCCACCGGTACTCCGATCGACCCCGGGTCGCCCCGCCCTCTTCGGCCAGGACGCCGTGATCCGGGAACGCGCCGAGCAAACGCTCGACGATGAATCGCTCGCTCCGCTGGTCCATCTCGGTCACGAGGTCGATCACCGACCGCTTGTGGCTGATCCGACGCGCGCCGCCGAGCTCGTCCCGCAGGAGCCGACCGGCGCCGCGCGCCGCATCGACTGCGATCGAGAGAAACGGGCTCGCGCTCACCCTGCGGAGCGTACCACAGCGAGTGCGGTCGCGTTGATCGCCTCCACCCGGGCCGGTATACTTCGGACGATGTCCCTCCGCCTACTCGGCCGGTATCTCACCCGGCACCGGGTGCGGTACGCGGCCGGGGTCCTGCTCCTGCTCGCCACCAACGCGTGCGCGCTCCTGATTCCGTGGGTGATCAAGGACGTGATCGACGCGCTCGGGGGCGCCGACGGGACTCACGCCACACGCGCCACGGTGGCCCTGGGCGCGCTGACCGTCGTCGGCCTCGCGCTCGTCCAGGGGTTCAGCCGGACGGCGTCGCGCCTGGTTCTGCTCGGCGCCGGCCAGCGCGTCGAGGCCGAGGTGCGCCACGATCTCTTCGAGGCGCTGCTGCGGCTCGAGCCCGCCTTCTACCAGAGCCGTCGCACCGGCGACCTCATGTCCCGCGCGACGAACGACCTGCAGAGCGTGTCGATGCTCCTGGGGTTCGGCCTCCTGTCCCTGGTCAACACGGCCATCGTCTACGCCGGCACGCTGATCGTGATGCTCCGCATCGACCTCTGGCTCACGGTCGCAGCCCTCGCCCCGTACCCGTTCCTGGTGGCCGTGGCCCGGCGCTACACCGCCCGCGCGCACGCCGAGGCGCTGGCGGTGCAGGAGCAGCTGGCGCGCCTGGCCGACAAGACGCAGGAGAACCTGAGCGGGATGGCGGTCGTGCGCGCGTACACCCTCGCCCCGCGCGAGATCGAGGCGTTCGGCAGTCTGAACCGCGAGCACTTGGCCCGGGTCCTCCGCCAGACGCGCACCCACGGCCTCTTCTCGCCGCTCCTCGCGATCATGAGCGGCGTCGGCGCGCTCTGCGTCCTGTGGGTCGGAGGCGGAGCCGTGCTGGAAGGACGCCTGACGCTCGGAGTCCTGGTGGCGTTCACCGGATACGTCGCATACCTCGCGTGGCCGACCATGGCGCTCGGGTGGGTACTGGCGATCGTCCGGCGGGGCATGGCGGCCCTCGACCGAGTGAACGAGATCCTCGACACCCGTCCGCAGATCGCCGACGGCCCGGGCACCGGCGCCCTGCCGCCGCACGGGCGCGGCGCGATCGAGCTGCGTCATCTCACGTTCCGGTATTCGACGGACCGTCCCCCGGCGCTGCGCGACGTCAGTGTCCGGATCGAGGCCGGCGGCTCGGTGGCGATCGTCGGCCCGACGGGCGCCGGCAAGACGTCGCTCGCCATGCTCCTGCCGCGACTCTGGGACCCGCCGCCGGGCACGCTCCTCATCGACGGGGTCGAGATCCACGCCATCGCCCTCCGCGACCTGCGCGCGGCGATCGCCCTGGTACCGCAGGAAGCGTTCCTGTTCTCGCGGCCCCTCCGCGAGAACGTCGCCTTCGGCGCGCCCGAGGCCGGCGTCGCCGGCGCCGCGGAGGTGGCCGGCCTGGCGCCCGACGTGACGCGGCTCGCGGCCGGCTGGGACACGCTGGTCGGCGAGCGTGGGTTGACGCTCTCGGGCGGGCAGCGGCAGCGTGCGACGCTGGCTCGGGCGCTCTTGCGCGACCCTCGCATCCTGGTCCTGGACGACGCGTTCGCCGCCGTCGACGCCGAGACCGAGGCCGCCATCCTGGAGCGCCTCCTCGAGCGGATCCGGCAGCGCACGACGCTCGTGATCACCCACCGTCTGCGCGTCGCGGCGATGCTCGACCGCATCCTCGTCATGGACGACGGGCGGATCGTCGAGGACGGCACCCATGCGCAGCTCATCGCCCGGGGCGGGTTGTACGCGCGCCTGTGGCGACGACAGCAGCTCGAGTCGACCATCGAGGCCGCCGGATGAGCCGGCCGGGGGCGGCGCAATGAGCCGGCGCGCGATCGGGCGCTGGGAAGAGGACGACGCCGTCGGCCGCTTCTACGACACGCGGCTCGCCCGCCGCCTCTGGACCTACGTGCGGCCCTATCGACGCGCGGTCTCCGTCTCGGCGGCGCTGTTTCCGCTTCTGGCTCTGGTGGACCTGGTCCAGCCGTACCTGGTCAAGGTCGCGATCGACGAGCACATCCTTCGCGGCGACTGGCCTGGGCTCTCGCAGGTCGGTTTCCTGTTCGTCGCGACCCTGCTGGCGCAGTACACCCTCCGCTACGCGCAGATCTATCTCGCCACGTGGACCGGGCAGCGCGTCGTGCACGATCTCCGGGCCGCGCTCTTCGCCCACGTCCAGCGCCTCCCGGCCGCGTTCTTCGATCGCAATCCCGTCGGACGGGTCATGACGCGGATCCTGGGCGACGTGGAGGCGATCGGCGAGGTGTTCACCGCCGGTGTGGTCGCCATCCTGGGCGACGTCATCACCTTGGCCGGCGTCGTGACCGTGATGTTCCTCCTGCACTTCCGTCTCACCTTGGTGACCCTGGCGGTGCTGCCCCTCCTCGTCGCCGTGGCGGCGGCGTTGCGGACGCCCACCCGGCGCGCCTATCGGGCCGTACGGACCCGCCTGGCGCACCTCAACGCGGACCTCCAGGAGACGATCTCCGGGATGGTGGTGATCCAGCTCTTCGGGCGCGAACCCGCCCGAACCTCCGAGCTCGACGGCCTCAGCGAGCAGTACCGCGCGGCACAGTTCAGGCGAGTGGGGCTGGACTCCGCGCTCTACGCGGCGGCGGAGACGGTCGGCGCGATCGTGGTGGCTGCGCTCCTCTGGTGGGGCGGGGTCGAGATCCTCGACGGCACGCTGACCTTCGGGGGCCTCGTGGCGTTCATGCAGTACACGCAGCGTTTCTACCTGCCGATCCGGGACGCGTCGGCGAAGTTCACCGTCATGCAGGCGGCCACCGTGGCCGCCGAGCGGGTGTTCGGCCTCTTGGACACGCCCGAAGAGTCGACCGGTACCCTGGCTCCGGGAACCCGAGCGAGCGGCGCCGGCGTCGCCGTGCGCCGGACACGCCCGCCGGCGATCGAGCTCAAGGACGTCTGGTTCGCCTACCCCGGGCCGGAAGACGGGCCGCTCACCCACGACGCGCGGGCCGAAGGCGGGGTGACCACCTGGGCGCTCCGGGACGTCTCGCTTCGCATCGAGGCGGGGGAGCGCGTGGCCGTCGTCGGCGGCACCGGAGCGGGCAAGACGACCCTCGCCCGCCTGCTCACGCGGACCTACGACGCGCAGCGGGGCGCCGTGCTGGTGGAAGGCGTCGACGTCCGTGAATGGGACCTGGTGGCGCTCCGTCGGCACGTCGGCCTGGTGCTCCAGGACGTCGTGCTCTTCGCGGGGACGGTGGCCGAGAACCTGGCGCTCGGCGAAAGCTTCCCGCGCACGGCGATCGAGGACGTGGCGCGTCGGGTGCACGCCGACCCGTTCGTCCGCGCTCTTCCCGGCGGATACGACGCCGCGCTGCTCGAGCGGGGCGCGAATCTCTCGCACGGACAGCGCCAGCTCCTTTCGGTCGCCCGGGCGCTCTTGTATAATCCCCCCGTCCTGGTGCTCGACGAAGCCACGTCGAGCGTCGATCCGGAGACCGAGCGCTTGCTTCGAGACGCCATCGACCAACTCCTCGCCGGGCGCACCAGCATGGTGATCGCGCATCGCTTCTCGACGATCCTCCGGGCCGACCGCGTGATCGTGCTCCAGCACGGCCGGCTGGTCGACGAGGGCCCCCACGCGGCGCTGCTCGCGCGGGACGGCCTCTACCGGACGCTCTGGGAGCTCCAGTTCGGTCCCGACGCGGCCGATGCGGCTGCCCGCGCATGACGAGCGCGCTCCGGCGTCGCGTGAACGTCCTCGTGCGTCGCGTGCCGCGCGGCCGTGTCGTGACGTACGGCCAGGTCGCCGCGCTGGTCGGCGCACCGCGCGCCGCCCGCGCCGTGGGCCAGGCGATGCGCGTCTGCCCGGCGGGCGTCCCGTGGCACCGCGTCGTGAACGGGCAGGGGGCGGTGAGCCGGCGTGGCGACGGCAGCGGGGCTCTCAGCCAGCGCCTGCTCCTGGAGGGCGAGGGCGTGCGTTTCGTCCGCGGCCGAATCGACCTCGACCGCTACCGCTGGACCGCCGGGCGGCGACCCGGCGCGACCCGGCGCTTCCGGCCGGAGCTGCTGGCGTGATCCCGCCGGCGGCCGCCCGCGTCCGCGCCGCCCTCGAGGCCCACGGCGTGCCGAGCGAGATGATCCTCCTCTCGGAGAGCGCCCGCACCGCGGCCCAGGCGGCCGCCGCCTGCGGCGTCGGCGTGGCCCAGATCGTGAAGTCCCTCGTCTTCCTGGCCGGCGACGAGCCCATCCTCGTGCTGGTGTCGGGAGCGAACCAGGCCGACGAGCGTCGCCTCACGTCACTGAGCGGCCGGAGCGTGCGCCGCGCCGACGCGGCCGCGGTGCGGGCCGTCACGGGCTTCGCCATCGGCGGCGTCCCGCCGCTCGCGCACCCGCAGCCGCTTCGCGTGTTCATCGACCGGGACCTCCTCACCCACGATCGCCTGATCGCCGCCGCCGGCACGCCGCACGCCGTCTTCCCGATCACTCCCGCCGACCTCTGTCGGGTGACCGGTGGCGCCGTCGCCGACCTGAAGCGCGACGGAGACGCCGCACGCCCGTGAGCGCGGGGCGGCGGCGAGCCGGGAGCCATCCATGCGCGTGATCCCGCTGGCCGCCGATTCGCTCGGGACGCGCTCGATGGCGACCTACGTCGAGACCGGTCCGCTCCGCCTCCTGCTGGACCCGGGGGCCACGCTCGCCCCGCGCCGGTACGGTCTCGGGCCGGCCCCCGAGGAGGAGGAGGCGCTGGCCCGCGCGCGCGCGCGGATCGAGGGCTACGCGGTCAGGGCGACGCACGTGACCGTGAGCCACTTTCACACCGACCACTTCCGGTCGGAGCCGGCCCTCTACGCCGGACGCCGAGTCTGGGCGAAAGACCCGCGCCGGATGACCGACGCCCACCAGGCGGCGCAGGGCCGAGAGTTCTGGCGCGGGGTCGGGCCGCACTGCCGGCTCGAGCCGGCCGAAGGCCGCGTGGTCGAGCTGGACGGGGTGACCCTGCGCTTCTCGCCCCCGCTCCCGCACGGCCCCGAGGGGTCGGGCTTCGGCTACGTCGTGGCGGTGACCGTGGACGACGGAGAGCGCTTCATCCACGCCGCCGACCTCCAGGGGCCGGCCTCGCCGGTCGCGACGGCGTACCTCCTGCGGGAGCGCCCGGATCTCGTGTACGTCTCCGGCGCACCGACGTACCTCGAGGGGCGGATCGGGCGCGAGGTCGTGCAGCGAGGCGTCGACAACCTCGTCCGACTGGTCGGCGAGACGGGCTGCCGCGTCATCCTGGACCATCACGCGGTCAGGGAGCCGCGGTTCCGGGACCGGCTGGCGCAGGCGTTCGGCACGGGCCGGGTGGTGACGGCGGCGGAGTACCTCGGTCGCGGCGACGAGTGCCTCGAGGCTCGACGGGCCATGCTCTGGGCCCGCCGTCGACGCGGACCGGCGGATGGGCGCGAAGCGGCCGCGGGGCGGTGAGCCGTGGCCGCGCGCGCTCGGTGAAGGAGGCGGATCATGTCGGAGATGCCGAAGGTCGGAGAGCCGGCGCCGGACATCGAGCTTCAAGGGATCGGCGGTCGGACGTGGAGCCTGGCCGCGCAGCGCGGGCGCAACGTGGTCCTGCTCTTCTACGTCCTCGACTGGACGCCCGGCTGAACCAAGGAAATGCCGGCCTTCGAATCTCGCCTTCGGGACTTCGAGGCCGCAGATGCCCAGGTGGTGGGCATCTCCTGTGATTCGATCTACAGCCACGACGCGTGGGCCAAGGCGCTGGGGGGGATCTCGTACCCGCTCTTGTCGGACATCCAGCGCGACGTCGTCAAGCGCTACGGGATCCACTGGCCCGAGCTGAACGCGTGCTACCGCTCCACGTTCGTGATCGACCGCCAGGGCATCGTCCGCTTCGCGGTGCGTTACGGCCGCGGCGAGCTGCCCGACCCGTCGAAGATCCTCGCCGAGGTGAAGAAGCTCGCTTGACGGGAGGAGCCCCGCCCGCGGTGACGAGCGGCACCCCCGACAACCTCGGGGCCCACATGTCCATCGCCGGCGGGCTTCCTCACGCCGTGCGCCGCGCCGTCGAGGCTGGGTGCGGCGTCGTCCAGCTGTTCCTCAAGAACCAGCTGCAGTGGGCGGGCCGACCTCTCGGCGACGACGAGATCGGCGAATTCCGCCGGGCGCTCGAGGCATCAGCGCTCCGTCAGGCGTGCGCGCACGCAAACTACCTCGTCAACCTGGCCACCCCGGAGCCCGACGAGTGGGCCCGCGCGGTGGCGGCCCTCACCGACGAGCTCGAACGCGCCGAGCGGCTCGGGCTTCCATTCGTCGTCCTCCACCCCGGCTCCCACCGGGGCGCCGGCGTCGCGCACGGCTACGCCGCTCTCGTCCGCGCGCTGGACGAGGTGATCCGGCGAACGGACGGCGCCCGAGTCCGGATCGCTCTCGAGAACACGGCGGGCGCGGGTAACGTCCTCGGAGCTCGCGCCGAGGAGCTGGGCGCCGTCTTCGGCCGCGCGCGCCGTCCCGAGCGCCTGGCCTTGTGCCTCGACACGTGCCACCTGTTCGCCGCGGGGTACGACATCCGGACACCCCGG
The DNA here is from genome assembly GCA_044867785.1 of Candidatus Rokuibacteriota bacterium. GTDB lineage: Bacteria > Methylomirabilota > Methylomirabilia > Rokubacteriales > DASRDR01 > DASRDR01. Next base: position 8,450 of record JBIOVM010000157.1, read on the forward strand.
CGCTTCGCGGCGGTCCTCCGCCAGTTCGACCGCGCGGTCGGGCTGGACCGGGTGGCGGCTTTCCATCTGAACGATTGCCGGTCGAGCCTGGGCTCACGGCTCGACCGGCACGAGAACATCGGCGCCGGGCAGGTCGGGCTCGCCGCGTTCCGCTTCCTGCTGACGCACCCCCGCGTGGGGAGCCTGCCGATGATCCTGGAGACGCCGAAGCGCGACGACGGCGACGCGCGAAACCTCGCGACGCTTCGGAGCCTGCGGCGGAAACGCCGGTGAGCGCCCCCCGCCCGGCGGGAGCGGTTCCGGTCGCGGCGGCGCGAGTGCTCGCCTTCGGCCGTCGCGGCCTCGACCGGCGCGCGGAGTACTCCAACATCGCGAGCCCGGTGGGGATCGCCCAGTACGTCGGCATCGCGAAGGAGATCGCGGCGTGGGTGCGGGAGGGTGTCGTCCTCGACTGGGGCGCCGGATGGGGCCAGACGAGCCTGCTCCTGCGCGCCCATGGCGCCCGGGTCGTCGCCTACGACGTGGAGGACAAAGGCGCGGCGACCGGGCTCCTGGCCGACACCGACGTCCCGTACGTCGTGAGCGCCGGCCCCGCTCTTCCGTTCCCCGACGGGGCGTTCGACGCCGTGCTGAACTGCGGCGTGCTGGAGCACGTCGACGACGAAGCCGCGGCTCTCAGGGAGCTCCGTCGCGTTCTGCGGTCCGGGGGACGCGTGTTCACCTATCACCTCCCGAACCGCCACGCCTACACCGAATGGCTCGGCCGACGGCTGGGTCGCTTCCACCACGACCGCACCTACACGCGCCGTCAGGCCGTCGCGCTCTTCGAGGAGGCCGGATTCGTCGTGATGAGCTGCCGGCCATTTCACGTGCTGCCGAGGAACGTCTGGGGGCGCCTGTCCTACCGGCTGACGGTTCCGGAGTGGGCGGGCGCGGCGTACGGGCGCGCCGATGCCGCCCTCGCGCGGGTCCCGGGAGTTCGCCGCGTGGCCACCGCGTGGGCCCTCGTCGCCGAGCGGGCGACCGGCCCGCGCCCGGCTCGGTGAGCCCGGCGCCGCCCTAGCCGGACGAGCTCGGCGGGTCCGCTCCCGGCACGGTCCGGCGCTGCACCGCGTCCAGGTAGGCGTCCATCGCGGCGTCGTCCTCGAAGACGTCGGCCGAGGGCAGGGCCTTCACGATGTCGATGACCCGCCGCACCGTGGGCTGGAGGTGCGCGACCATCAGGGCGCCGCCTCGCGCTTCCAGCGTCTTGCGCGTCTGGATCAGGAAGCGAATGCCGGCGCTGCCGATGTACTCGAGATCGGCCAAGTCCATCAGCACGACCGTGACCTCGGGTGTGCTCAGGAGCGGGCGGATCTGCTGGTCGAGGGCCGGCGTGGTCTCGGTGTCCAGACGACCGCGCAGCCAGACGCGCCGCCCGCCGTGCCCCAGCTCCGCGATGTCGACGTGGAGGCTCATACGGGGAGGGCTCGACTCTACACCGAGTCCGCCCGTCCGGCCAGTGCGCACTCGCGCTCACGGCGGCGCGGACGCGGACGCTCAGGACGGCCGCCCCCGGAAGCGCTCCGCCCACGCGCGCGTGGCGTCGAGGTATCGCCGGCCTTGCTCGATGCTCGGCTCGATCTCGCTGCCCTCGTGCCACTCGTTCCACGTCGACACGAGCACCCACCGGGGATCGGTCTCCAGCGCGGCTTCCCAGGTCTTGTCGTAGGCCGCGCCGCCGGCGCGCGCGATCAGGGTCGCGGGCGTGCGCACGGGACGGTCGTCGAACCCGGGGCCGACCGGCGGCACGAAGGGGCGGCCCGCCGCGCGGCCGAGGTTCGCCAGGGTCGCGTACACCTCACCGAGGTCCCGGCCTCGCCTGAGGAACACCGCCGGGGTGTACACGTGGAGGGCGTCGAAGCGCCGAAGCCAGTCGGGGCGCGCGGCGAGCCATTCGGGACTCGGGACGTCGGCGACGAAGAACACCCGTCGCTTCCGCGCGGCCAGGCGAGCCATCACGGCGTCCCACGCCCGGGGTCGAAGGCGGTGGGAAGCGTAGAGGAACACGACCGGGCGCTGGTCGACGCGGAGCCACGCCGGATCGTCGCCATGACGGTCCAGGAGGCGCTCGAGGTCCGCCGCCACGCCGAACGCGCCTCGCCGCCAAAGCTCCCCGGTCTCGTAGTACGGCGCCAGGACGAGCCCCGCGTCACCCGCATGCCGGAAGAGCGCGGCCAGGCCGAGCGCCTCTTCGGCCTCGTGGCCCCACCAGGACACGGCGAAGCCGTCGAGCCCCGCCGCCCGCGCCTGCTCGAGCTGCGCGCGAATACGAGCGGGGTCCCGGCTGTCGTAGGGCCCGCCATCCGGATAGTGGACCGCCGCGATGTCGAGGCGGCCGGGCTCCGCCGAGCGGCGAGGATCGTGGAAGCCCAGGATTCGCTCGTCCGGCAGCATCTCGATGCGGTGATTCCAGTGCCGCCAGCGTCGGGCTGGGCCGGTCGGCGTCCCGTACCAGGGGTAGTGAACCGCCAGGACCAGCTTCGGGAGCGTCGGCGCCGGAATCGAGCGCGGCGGGGCGGATCGCGACCCCGGCTCGACGAGCCAGCCCGGGCGATCGCGCTCGAGGCGCCAGGCGCCCGCCGCCAAGGCGACCGGCACGAGGCCCAGCAGAAGGACGCGGAGGGCCCGGGTCATCGTGTCTCGGAGGCGCCGCTCTCCGGTCATCGCGCGCGTTCCACCCCGATGCGGGGGCACAGGCGCGCGACCGGACACCGGGAGCAATGCGGGGACAGCGGTCGGCAGACGTTCTGGCCGAACGCCACCAGGAGGTCGTTGTAGCCGATCCAGTAGCGGCTGGGAAGCTTCGCGCGCAGCGCCAGCTCCGTCCGGTCCGGGGTCGCCGTCCGCACGAATCCCAAGCGGTTGGAGATCCGGTGGACGTGCGTATCCACGCAGATGCCCGGCTTCCCGAAGCCGACGGTGACCACCAAGTTCGCCGTCTTGCGACCCACACCCTTCAGGGTGAGAAGGTCGTCGAGGTCCGACGGCACCGTTCCGCCGAAGCGCCGGAGCAGATCGCGGCAGATGGCGCGGATGACACGCGCCTTCGTCCGGTAGAAGCCCACCGGAAAGATCAGGCGCGCGAGCCGGTCGGCCGACAGGCGGCGCATCGCCGCCGGAGACGCGGCAACCCGGAATAGCCGCTCGGACGCCTCGCGAGTGGTCGCGTCCTGGGTCCGGAGCGAGAGGAGGCACGCCACCAGCACCCGGAAGGGATCGGACTGCTCCGCGGCGACCTCCGCCACCGCCGTGGGCCGCCAGGAGTATGCCCGGCGGCGAAGGGCCCGAATGACGCCGCCCATCACCTGGGGGGACATCGGAGCGCGAACCGCTCCGGCGAGCCACGGCGGCTCGGCCGGCCTAGACCGCCCGCGGGCAGGGGAGGTGGGCAACGGATGACTCCTCGGCGCGGCGGAAGGTACCAGCCCGCCGTCCGGGGTGTCAAACGCCCCGGCGTCCGCCTCGGCGCCGATTCCGCTGCGCCTTGACAACGGCGCGGGGCGACCGGGATCATTCCTCGTGATGGGCGCCGTCCACGGTCTCGCCAGCGCGCTCCTGGGCGCCGGTCTCGGCGTGCAGGTCTTCCTCTCGTACCTCGTGGCACCGACCGCCTTTCGCCTGATGGAGCGCCCGACGGCGGTGCGGCTCATGGAAGGCGTCTTCCCGGGCTACTACGCCTTCGGACTCGCCACGACGGCCGCCGCTCTGGGCCTCGCGGTCGTCCTGGCCGCGCGAGCGGGTGGGACGCTCCGCTGGGGCGCGGCGTGGCTCCTCGGGTTGACCCTCGCCGGGACGGTGTACGCCGGCCACGTCCTCCTGCCCCAGGCGCACGCGGCGCGGCTCCGTGCCCAGGCGGCGCCGGCGGGGGACCTGGCGCCGCTCGAGTTCTCGCGCCTCCACCGGCGGGCCGTGGGAGTCAACATCGCGATCTTCGCGGCCGGCGCGATGGCCCTGGCACTCCATCTGGCGGCCGGCGCACCGGGACCCCCTGCCCACCGGCTACCGGCATCGGCCGCTCGAGTCGACTCGCAACCGGCACGGGACAACCTGCCGCCACATCGGACCTCGTAGCGATGGCGGATCCCGCCGACCGGCTCCCGCTGGAGGTTCTCGAGCTGGACCACGTGGTGCTCAGGGTACGAGACCAAGCGGCCTCCCAGCGCTTCTACACGACGATCCTCGGTCTCCGACTCGATCACGTGAACGAGCGGGCGCAGCTCGTCCAGCTCCGGGCGGGCCGTCATCTGCTCGACCTCCTCCCTCTGGCGCCGGACGAGACTGCGGGGCCCTCCGCCCGGATGGACCACGTGTGCCTGTCGATCCGGTGCGACGATCTCGCCAAGGCGGCGGCCTGGCTCGGGCAGCGCGGCGTGACGGTCGAGGGGGACGTCGTGATGCGGCGCGGGGCGTTCGGGGACGGCCCGTCGCTCTACATCCGGGACCCGGACGGGTACCGGATCGAGCTCAAGCCGCGCGGCGCGCCTCACTCGTAGCGAAGCGCCTCGATCGGGTCCAGCCGCGAGGCCTTCTGCGCCGGGTAGTAGCCGAAGAACACGCCGACCGCCCCGGCGAAGACGAAGGCCATGCCGACGGCCTGGACCGAGATGTCGGTCGACCACTCGGCCCACCGGGCGAGCACGACCGACGCCAGGACGCCGATCGCGACGCCCATCAGCCCGCCCACCGCCGACAGGGTCATCGCTTCCACGAGGAACTGCGCGAGGATGTCACGCCCACGGGCTCCCACGGCCATGCGGAGCCCGATCTCCCGCGTCCGCTCGGTCACCGAGACCAGCATGATGTTCATGATCCCGATGCCGCCGACGAGGAGCGACACGGACGCGATCGCGGCCAACAGCGTCGTCATCACGCGGGCCGACTCCTCCTGAGCGGCGAACATCTCGGTCAGGACGCGCACCTGGAAGTCGTCGTCCTGGTCGGTCTGCAGCCGATGGCGCTGCCGGAGCAGCGTGCGGATCTGCTCCTGGGCCTCCGTCATCAGGTCCGCGTCGCGGACGCGCACCGAGATGGAGCCGACCGAGCGCGGGTTGGAGCGATTCGCCCCGAGGACTTTCTTCTTCGCCGTGGACAGCGGGATCAGGATCAGGTCGTCCTGATCTTGGCCCCAGGCCGACTGGCCCTTCGGCTCGAGCACGCCCACGACCGTGAACGGCACCTTCTTGATGCGGATCGTCTGGCCGACCGGGTCGGTGCCTCCGAAGAGGCTCTGCGAGACGGTCTCGCCCAGCACGGCGACCTTCGCGGCCGAATCGACGTCCTGGATGCCGAACATCCTCCCGTTCGCGATGCCCCACTCCCGCGCGTCGATGTAGTCCGGGGTCGTTCCCTGGATGGCCGTCGCCCAGTTGAGGTTGCCGAACACCGTCTGGGCCGATCCGCGCACCATCGGCGACGCGATCTCCACCGAGGGCACGTCGACCGCGATCGCCCGCGCGTCCTCCTCGGTGAGGGTCTGCTGGCTGCCGAGCCCCCACCGGATGCCGCCCGAGGTCTGGGCGCCCGGGAAGACCACGATGAGGTTCGATCCCATCGACCGGATCTGATCGGCGATCCGCCCCTGGGCACCGGCCCCGACCGACACCATCGCGATGACCGCCGCGACGCCGATGATGATGCCGAGCATGGTGAGGGCCGTGCGCAGCTTGTTGACCCGAAGCGCCCCGAGAGCCATCCGGACCGCCGCCCAGACCTTCATGCGACGGCCTCCTCGACGAGGCTCGGCAGGACGGCCTCGGCATCGACGGGGGCGGCGACGGGCGTGTCGCTCCGGAGCCGCCCGTCGCGGAAGGCGACGACCCGTGACGCGTAGCTCGCGATGTCGTCCTCGTGGGTGACCAGCACGACGGTGATCCCGCGGCGGTTCAGACGCTGGAGGATCGCCATGATCTCCACGCTGGTGCGCGTGTCGAGGTTCCCGGTGGGCTCGTCGGCGAGGATGAGCCGGGGCTCGTTCACGAGGGCGCGGGCGATGGCGACTCGCTGCTGCTGGCCGCCCGAGAGCTGGCTCGGTCGATGGCCCTCGCGCTCCCGGAGCCCGACCTCGGCGAGGCGCGCGAGCGCCCGCTCCCGCCGCTCCCTGGTCGGCGCGAGGCCGTAGAGCAGGGGCAGCTCCACGTTCTCGAGCGCCGTCATGCGGGGCAGGAGATTGAACGTCTGGAAGACGAAGCCGAGCTTCTCGTTCCGGATGTGCGCCAGGGCGTCTCGCGAGAGGCGCGCGATGTCCTCCCCGTCCAGCCGATACGCGCCCGCCGTCGGTGTGTCCAGGCAGCCGAGGAGGTTCATGAAGGTGGACTTGCCGGAGCCCGACGGCCCCATCACCGCGACGAACTCGCCGGCGGCGACGTCCAGGCTGACGCCCCGCAGGGCTTGGACCTGGTGCTCGCCAAGCCGGTAGGTCTTGACGAGATCGCGCACCTCGATCAGGGGCGGCCCGGCGGCGCTCACGGCGTCAGAAGCGGAGCCGAGGCCCGCTCTGGCCGGGGGCGGGCCGCGCCGACGGTCCGGTCGGCGCGCCGACGAAGACCTCCTGGCCGGCCTGCAGCTCGCCGGAGACGACCTCCGAGAACGCGCCGTCGGAAAGCCCGACCATGATCGCGACCGCTCGGGGCTTCCCGTCGGCGCCGGGGACGAACACACGGCCCGGCGAGGAGCTCGGTGCCCCTCCGTCCTCCTGCGCCGCGACGCTGGCGTCGAAGCGCTTCTGCTGCTCCGGCGTGAGGATCGCCCGGATCTTCTCGCGGACCTCGCTGCGGGCCCGCCGGCGCGGAGAGGCGCCGCCGCCGTCGTCGCCGCCCTGGGCCCGGGCGGCCGCGAACGCCTGGCGCGCCTCGTCCAGGATCGCGTCGAGCTTCGTCTGCTGCTCGGGGGTCAGCGCGAGATCGCGAACCAGAGTCGCTCGCATCTCACGAAGCGAGCCGCCCCGGCCACCGCCCTGGCCGGCCCCCGACGCTGCGCCCGCGGCGCCACGGCCCCCCGCCGGATCCTCGGCGGACACCCGGGCGCGGGAGGCCCCGGCCGGAGGGTCGGCGCCGTCGGCCGGCGGGCGGAACCGAAGCGCGGCGTTCGGCACGCGGAGCACGTCCTCCCGCCGATCCACCTGGATGCGCACGTTCGCCGTCATCCCGGGCAGGAGAGTCCGGTCCGGGTTCGGCACGGTGATGACCGTGGTGTACGTCACGACGTTCTGGACGACCTGGGCGGCCTTGCGGATCTGCGCGATCTCGCCGCGGAAGGTCCGTCCCGGGAAGGCGTCCACGGTGAACGCGGCAGCCATGCCCTCGCGAAGCCGGCCGACGTCGGCCTCGTCCACCGCCGCCTCGACCTGCATCCGGGTCAGGTCCTGGGCGATCGTGAAGAGGGTCGGCGCCTGGAGGCTCGCCGCCACTGTCTGGCCGGAGTCGATGCTCCGAGAGACCACGACGCCGTCGACGGGCGCCCGGATCTCGGTGTGCACGAGATCCAGCCGTGTCTGCTCGAGCGCGGCCTGCTTCTGCCGCACGGTGGCCTCGGCGGCCTTCCGCTGCGCCTGCGCCACCTCGAGCTGCGCCTGCGCGGAGGCCACCTGCGCCCGGGCCGCGCGCGCTTGCGACTCGCCGGCCGTCAGCTGAGCCTGCGTCGACCGGAGCGCGGCGTGGCCGGCCCGCTCCTGCGCGCGGGCGGCCTCGAGCTGCGCCTGCGCGGTGTCGAACGTCGTCTGCGCCTGGTCGCGCTCGCTCAGCGAGATGAGCTGGCGCCGCACGAGGTCGATCCGGCGGTCCAGCTCCAGGCGCGCGTTGCTCGCCGTCGCGGACTCTCGCGCCACGTTGGCCTGCGCGGTGGAGATCACGGCCCGGGCGTTCTCCACGTCGGCCCGCATCCGCTCGACGTTGGCCTCGGCCGTGGTGGCGGCGGCCCGCACGTTCTCCACGTCGGCCCGCACCTTCTCCACGTTCGCGTTCTGGTTCAGCACCTGGGCGTGGGCGCTGTCGAGGTCGGCCTGGGCGGCGCTCACCTTGGCCTGAAAGACCTCAGGGTCGATCCGCGCGATCAGCTGGCCGCGGCGGACCGGGGAGTTGAAATCGACGAAGACCTCCCGGATCTGTCCCGACACCTGGCTGCCGACCTGCACGGTGGTCACCGCCGCCAGGGCGCCCGTGGCCGACACGTTGGCGACGATCGTCCCGCGGTCGAGCGACGCGGTCCGGAAGCGCGCGGCCGGAGCGCGATTCGTGGAGACAACGTACCCCGCCGTGGCCAGGGCGGCCAGGACCCCGACCGTCACCAGGACGACGCCCCCCCGACGCTTCACGGCTCCCATTGTCGCATCCGGCCTCCCCACTGCGACAGCTTCGACGCAGGCGGGCGGGGGAGTGTTCGGAAACGCGCGGGGACGGGCTACGGGCGGCCGACGACCCGGTCGAGCACCGCCAGGCCGACGCGATAGTCGGTCAGGGCCCGGACGTTGTCCGCCTCGGCGTTGGAGAGGGACAGCTGGGCCTCCGTCAGCTCCAGGATGGTGCCGACACCCGCGTCGTAGCGACCCTGGGCCAGGCGGAGGTTCTCCTGGGCCGACTCGATCGCCTTCTCGGTGGCCCCGATGCGCTCGTCCGCCTCCACGACGGCGATGTACGCCTGCTCGACCTCGAGCCGCACCTGGAGCTCGATCGTCTCGTAGTTCGCCCGAGCGGTCTCGACCAGGGCCTGCGTCTCCTTCACCCGGTTCTGGGTGAAGAAGCCCTCGAACAGGTTCCAGGACAGCTGGCCGGTCACGGACCAGAACTCGTTGAAGGCCACGCCGGCGACGCCGTCCGTGGAGACGAAGGCATCGTCCCCCGTGTAGCCCGCCGACCCCACCAGCGAGAGATCCGGAAGGTAGTTGGCGCGAGCGCCGGAGAGCTGGGCGCGCGACTGATCCAGGCGCGCCTGGGCCTGGCGGAGCTCCGGGCGGTTTCCCAGGGCCTCGACGGCGAGCTGGGCGGGGTCGAGGCCCACCGGCTCGTAGGTGAGCGTATCCACGATCTCGATCGGCGCCGTCGCGTCGAGACCGAGCGCGTTCGCCAGGGTCGTCTCGGAGAAGCGGACGAGGTTGCGGGCGCGGATCACACCGACCCGCGCGTTCGCGACCTCGACTTCGGCCCTCGTCACGTCGGACTTCGGCTTCGTGCCGACGTCGAAGAAGCCGCGCGCGCTGCGGAGGTTCAGCTCCGAGCGCGCGAGTGCGGCATCCGCCACCGCGACGAGCCGCCGGGAGGCGAGCACGTTGAAGTAGGACTGGCGCACGTTCTGGACGACCAGGTCGCGGACGCGCTCGAGCTCGCCCGAGGCGACTCGGCTCCCCGCCTTCGCCTCGTCGACCAGCGCCGCCGTCTTCCCGAAGTCGTAGAGGAGCTGCCGGCCCTGTATGTTGATGAACGTGCTGTCGCTGCGGGTGGTGCGGCCGGTGGTGCTGCTGACGAACTCGCCGGTCTGGAGGCCGGTCTGGAGATCGAAGCGCGGGTAGTAGAAGGACCGGGCCTGAGGGATTCGCGCCTGCGCCGCGGTGAGGGAGCCCTGCGCCGCCCGGAGCGTGGGCTGCTGGCGGAGGGCCAGCTCGGTGGCCTCCGGCAAGGTCAGCCGGAGCGGGGTCCCGGGAGCCGCAGAGGTCGCCGGCGTCACCGACGGCGCCGGCGACCGGGGACTGGCCGGGGTTCCCGGAGCGGCGGGCGCGCCGGGCGTGGAGGGCGCCGGGGTCTGGGCATGCGCGAGCGGAGCGACACTCAAGGCAAGCGCGAGGGCGAGCGCCGGCGCGAGCCGGCGGCATCCCGTGTCCGCCGGCGCAGAAGCGAACCTCTGCGTCACGTCATCCTGTCGCGATGCGACGAGACGCGTGCGCGGAGCCCGTTGGCCCGACGCGCATGGCCGACTCGCTGCCCTAGTCGACGTGGTGGATGGCTCCTGGCGTGACCGCCCGGGGTGGCTCGAGCGGCGAGATGAGCTGACGGATCAGTCTGACGGACTCTAGCCTCCCGGCGGTCGTGGTGTCAAGCAACCGACTCTCCATGTGTGAGACCGACTCCGCGCAACGGAGTATTCACGCGCGCGCCGCCGCGCCCGACGGGAAGGGACGACGAGCCGCCGAGCCTTGTGAAGGATTTCTCGATGGGCCCGTCGGATTTTTTCTTGACAGCCCCAGATCCGGTATGCCAGGATTCGCCCGCCCACAAGATAGGGTATGTCCACGAGCGGGCCGCGCTCGTGGATGCGAGCCGGTCGGAAGAATGGTCGGATGGGAAACGAGAGTCCCAAGGAGGCGCAGATGACGATCACAGCGACGCGTCCCGCCAGAGTCGGGAAATGGACGGAGCAGGCGCTCCGGGTGCTGCGAGAGCGCTATCTCTCGCGTGACGGAGAGCAGGTCCAGGAGACTCCCGAGGAGATGTGCTGGCGGGTGGCGGTCGCCATTGCGCAGGGGGAGGGCCGCTGGGGCAAGAGCCCGGCCGTCGTCCACGAGATCGCGAACGCGTTCTACGACCTCATGGTGGACGGGAAGTTCCTCCCCAACTCGCCGACTCTCATGAACGCCGGCAAGGGGAACCACCTCCAGTACTCGGCCTGCTACGTCCTCCCGGTCGGGGACTCCATGGAGGAGATCTTCGACGCGGTGAAGTCCGCCGCCATCATTCACAAGTCGGGCGGGGGCACGGGCTTCGCCTTCTCGCGGCTTCGCCAGAAGGACGCGGTCGTCACCTCGACGGGCGGCAAGGCCTCGGGCCCCGTCTCGTTCCTCCGCGTCTTCAACGGGGCGACCGAGGCCGTCAAGCAGGGGGGCACCCGGCGCGGCGCCAACATGGGCATCCTCCGGATCGACCACCCCGACATCCTCGAGTTCATCGAGTGCAAGCTCGACGGCGGCATCGTGAACTTCAACATCTCGGTGGCCGCCACCGACGCGTTCATGGACGCCCTTCAGAAGGACACCGAGTACGACCTGATCGCGCCGCACAACGGCGAGGTGGTCAGCCGCCTGGACGCCCGGGAGGTCTTCGACCGGATCGTGCGAGCGGCGTGGCAGACGGGCGACCCCGGGATGGTCTTCCTCGACCGGATCAACGCGAGCCCGGCGAACCCCACGCCGGAGATCGGACTGATCGAAGCGACGAATCCCTGTGGCGAGCAGCCGCTCCTGCCGAACGAGGCATGCAACCTGGGGTCGATCAACGTCGCGAAGTTCGCTCGCCGGCAGGCGGACGGGGAGTGGGCCGTCGACTGGACGGAGCTCGAGCGGGTCGTCCGGCTCTCCGTTCGCTTCCTGGACGACGTCATCGAGGTGAACCCGTACCCCCTGCCGGAGATCGACGAGACCGTGAAGGCGAACCGCCGGATCGGCCTCGGGGTGATGGGGTGGGCCGACCTCCTCTTCCGGATGGGCATCGCCTACGACAGCCAGCCCGCCCTCGACCTCGGGGACCGGCTCATGGCATTCATCAACGAGAAGGCGCACGACCAGTCGGCGAAGCTCGCCGAGGAGCGCGGACCGTTCCCGAACTGGGCGCAGTCGATCTACAAGCACGGGCGGCCGCTCCGCAACTCGACCGTCACGACCATCGCACCCACGGGGACCATCTCGATGATCGCCGGCTGCTCCTCCGGCGTCGAGCCGGCGTTCGCCGTGGCCTTCACCCACAAGGTGGGGGATCGCGTCCTGCCGTTCACGAACCCGATCTTCGCCGAGGTCGCCCGCGAGCGCGGCTTCTACTCGGACGCCCTCATGGAGGAGGTGGCGAAGCAGGGCGTGGTCCACGGCTTGTCGGGCGTGCCCGAGGACGTTCAGCGCGTCTTCGTCACGGCCCACGAGGTGTCGTTCGAGTGGCACGTCCGGCACCAGGGCGCCTTCCAGAAGTACACGGACAACGGCGTCTCCAAGACCATCAACCTTCCCAACTCCGCCTCCGTGGACGACGTCGCCCGGGCGTACCTCCTCGCCTGGGAGCTGGGATGCCTCGGCATCACGGTCTTCCGGGACGGTTGCAAGGAGGGCGTGCTCCATGTCGGGACGAAGTCGGCCCGCGCCGACAAGCGCGGGGAGGCGACGGCCCCGGCGTCCGCGGCTGTCGTCAAGCCGCGCCCGCGGACGCTCACCGGGCGCACGTACCGGGTCGAAACCCCGCTCGGGACCGCGTACACGGTCGTCAACGAGCAGGGCGACGGGGAGCCCTTCGAGGTCTTCGTCTCGGTGGGCAAGGCCGGATCCGACACGATGGCGGTGGCCGAGGCGATGGGCCGGCTCATCTCGCTGGCGCTCCGCCTGCCGTCACCGCTCTCGCCCCGGCGGCGGCTCGAAGAGATCGTCGCCCAGCTGTCGGGAATCGGTGGCGGCCGGCCGCTGGGGTTCGGCCCACAGCGCGTGCTCTCGCTCCCCGACGGGATCGCGCGCGTCCTCGCCGAGCACCTCGGGCACGCCAAGGCCGAGGCCGAGGCGCCCGCCGCGCCGACCGCCAAGCTGGTCGCCGGCGACATGTGCCCGGAGTGCGGCCAGGCGACCTTCGTCTACGAGGAAGGCTGCAAGAAGTGCTACGGCTGCGGCTTCAACGAGTGCTGAGCTCCGTCGTCTGACCTCGGGCGCCAGGTCCGCCCCGCCCCGGCCGCTCGCCGGAGGCGGGGCGGCGGCGCTACGACGAGCGTCGACCCATCGCGCATGAACCCACGCATCCCGGCCGGGTACCACGAGGTGGCCGCCTGGCTCGAGAACTGCGTCCGCTCCCACGCCAAACGGGAGGACCCGCGCATCGAGGTCCTTCTCGACGCGGACGGGCCGCGGGAGGGCCACTCCTACGGCGTGCGGCTCGTGCTCGGGACGCGCGTGCACCCACCCCTCGACTCCCCGCCGATCGAGCTCCCGTTCCGCGAGGTCGCCGAGGGGAGAACGCGCTTCGACTGGACCGAGCAGCTCGGCGCTCGCACCCGGGCGGCCGCGCGCGAGATGGTGAGCTCCGCCCGCGCGGGCCGCTGAGGATCCCGGCGGCGACCCGAAAAGCCCGCCGAGACGGCGCCGAGCCACCAGGCATCGGCGGCGAGGCTCCGGAAGATCCTCCGATGACGGGCCCCACGCCTCGCGCGACCGCCGTTCGCTGGTACGCCCCGGGCGACGTCAATGCGTTCTTCGGTCTCGCCGTCGACAACCTCACGAACCTCGTCGTCCTCGCCGGGCTGCTCGTCGGCGTCTTCGGCTTCCCCGCCGACCTGGTCCTGTACCGCATCGTTCCCGGCACCGCGCTGGGCGTCCTGGTGGGAGATCTCTGGTACACGTGGCTCGCGCTGCGCCTCGCCCGGAGCACCGGACGGTCGGACGTCACCGCCATGCCGTTCGGCATCGACACGCCGTCGCTCTTCGGCATCACCTTCGGCGTGCTGGGACCGAGCATGCTCGCGACGGGCGATCCCGTCCTCGCGTGGAAGGTGGGGATGGGCGTCACGGTCGCGATGGGCCTCGCGAAGCTCGGGCTGTCGTTCTCGGGCGAGTGGGTGCGGCGGGTCGTGCCGCGCGCGGGCCTGCTCGGCTCGATCGCCGGCGTGTCGGTGCTCCTGATCGCGTTCCTGCCGACCCTCAAGGTCGTCGCGGACCCGCTGGTCGGATTCGTGTCGCTCGGGCTGATCCTGGTCGCCCTCGTCGGACGGATCGCGCTACCGGGCCGGGTGCCCGGCGCGCTGGCCGCGGTCGTCCTCGGCAGCGCAGTCTACGCCGTGGAGCACTGGCTCGGAATCGCTCCGGGCGGCCACGGGCTGACGGCGCCCGGCGAGTGGCGCCCGGCCGTGCCGTGGCCGACGCTCGGATGGCTCGACGCCATCGGGGAGACGTGGGCCGCGCTGTCGATCGCGCTGCCCTTCGCTCTGGCCACCGTCGTCGGCGGGATCGACAACACCGAAAGCGCGATCGCGGCGGGAGACACCTATCGAACCCGCGACGTCCTGCTGACCGAGGCGGTAGCGACCATCGTCGCGGGGCTGGCCGGGGGCGTAGTCCAGAACACGCCGTACGTCGGGCACCCGGCCTACAAGGCGATGGGCGCCCGGGCCGGCTACACCCTCGCCACCGGTCTCGTGATCGGGCTGGGCGCCATGGCCGGAGTCGTGTCGATCCTGGTCGGGATCGTGCCGGAGGCCGCCGTGGCGCCGATCCTGATCTTCGTGGGCGTCGAGATCACCGCGCAGGCCTTCCTCGCCACGCCGGCGCGCCACGCCGCCGCCGTGGCGCTCGCGTTCATCCCGACGACGGCGGCGCTCGTGCTGATTCAGCTGGCCGGCGTCCTGGGGAGCCTGGGGCTGGCAGCCAGCGCGATCCACGGCCAGGCCGCCTCGACCCTCCAGGCGCTTCGTCTCCTGGGCAACGGCTTCATCCTCACCGCGCTCCTCTGGGGCGCCGCCGCCGCCATGATCATCGACCGCCGCCTCCTGGCAGCCGCCGGAGCCCTGGCCGTGGCGAGCCTCGCGAGCCTCTTCGGAGTCATCCACTCGCCGCTCGAATCGGGGGGCCTCTTCTGGCCCGGCCGAGCGGAGTCGAGCTGGCCGGGTCTCCTCGCGGGTGGGTACGGTCTCCTGGCCGCTCTCCTCGTCCTCCTCGCCCCGTGGGCGCCCGGCGCCGATCCTGAGGCGCCCGGACGCCGCGCCGTGCTTGACCCTCCTGCCGCTCGGTGATACACAGAACCCAGGTCTTGTGAATTCGATCACGCGCCCGTGCGTCCACTGGTTGTAGGTAGCGTCTCCAGTCCGAGAGAGGAGGCTCCGATGCTGCGTCGATCCATCCTGACCGGGACGGTGGCCCTCGCCGCCCTGCTGGCCGTGTCCGCGCTCAGCACCACCCCCGCCTCGGCGCAGGGGGCCTGGGTTTGCCCGGCGGCCGAGAAGGGAAAGAAGAATCCCGTGGCGAAGAGCGACGCCGCAGTGGCCGCCGGCAAGAAGGCCACCGTCGACAAGGCGTGCACCGCTTGCCACGGCGAGGGCGGCAAGGGAGACGGGCCCGGCGCCGCGGCCCTCAATCCGAAGCCCGCGGACTGGACCTCGGCGAAGGTGCAGCAGGAATCCGACGGCTGCCTCTTCTGGAAGATCACCACGGGACGCGGCGCGATGCCTCCTTGGGCCGCGATCCCGGAGAACGAGCGCTGGCAGATCATCCACTACATCCGGACGCTCAAGAAGTAGCCCAGCCGGACATCCGGACGGCGCCATGCCGCCGCAACGAGCGCGGCGCCGTCCGCTCGACTCCTCCATGACGCTCCCGCGTCGGTGCCTCGCATGCGGCAGTGCCGCGGCCGCCGGGGCAGGCTGGCGTTGCGCCTGCGGCGCGCCGTGGGCGCTCGCCCCCTTCGGCCGGGTCCCGCCGCGCGAGACCTTGCGCGATCGCCCGCCGGGCATCTGGCGCTATCGGGAGGCGCTTCCCGCCGACGGGACGCCCGTGTCGCTCGGCGAGGGAGGGACCCCGCTCGTTCCCGCCCGAGACGGGCGCCTCCTCTTCAAGGTGGAATCGGCCAACCCCACCGGCTCCTTCAAGGATCGCGGCGCGGCCGTGCTGCTCACGGCCGTCCGGACCGAGGGCGCCCGAGCGCTCGTGGAGGATTCCTCCGGGAACGCCGGCGCCGCGATCGCCGCGTACGCGGCCCGGGCCGGGCTCGAGGCGACCATCTACGTGCCGGACGCGGCGTCGCCGGGGAAGCTCGCCCAGGTCGCCGCCTACGGCTCGCGCGTCGTCCGCGTCCCGGGCTCCAGGGAGGCGGTGGCCGCCGCCGCCCACGCCGCGCCCGGGCGCTACGCGAGCCACTGCTGGGACCCGCTCTTCTTCCACGGAACCAAGACGATCGCCTACGAGCTCTGGGAGGCGCTCGACGGCCGCGCGCCCACCCACGTGATCGTGCCGGTCGGGCACGGCACGATGCTGCTCGGGCTGTGGCTCGGGTTCACGGAGCTGGTGCAAGGAGGCGCGATCGCCCGGGTACCGCGCCTCCTCGGCGTCCAGAGCGCGGCGTGCGCTCCGCTGGCCGGTCCTGCGCTCGACGTGGGCACGGGCACGGGAGACACCGTGGCCGAAGGGATCCGGGTGCGGCAGCCCGTGCGGCCGGACGAAATCCGCCGGGCGGTTCACGAGACGGGTGGACGCTTCCTGGTGGTCGACGACGCCGAGATCGTCGCGGCCCGCGCCCGGCTCGGAGGGGAAGGGCTCTTCGTGGAGCCGACCGCTGCGGTCGCGCCCGCCGCCGCCTGGCGCCTCCTCGCCGAGGGCGCCTTCGCGGCGGCTGACGTCGTCGTGGTCCCGCTGACCGGCCACGGCCTCAAGGCCCCGACCGCCGCCTGACGACCGCGCGCGGCGGCGCGCCGCGCGGCCCCCGTCGCTTCACGACTCCGAGCGGTTGACCCCGTCCAGCCCCGTTCCTATACTCCCGACCGTGAGCGGCGAGGACGGCGCGCTCGGCGAGATCCGGAGGGCGCTCGCCGGCATCACGCGCCGCCTGGACGCGCTGGCGGAGGCCGTCGGCGTGGCCGCCGTCGAGCCGCCCGGCGCGCTCCTCGACGAGCCCACGCGCGCTCGCCTGGCCATCCTTCAGAGCTTGCTCGCGATCGGCGCCGCCACGACCACGCAGGAGACCTGCTTGCTGGCCGTCGACCGCGCCGTGACCCACGGGCGCGCCGACTGCGCGGCGGTCGTCCGGCGCGAGCCCGACGGCGCGCTCGAGACGCTTGCCCAGCGCGGTTTCCGCTTGCCGCTCTCGCCGCGCGAGGACGAGGGCATCGTGGGCCGATCCCTCCGCACGGGGGAGATCGTCCAGACGGCGCCCGGCTCGGGCGGGCCGGACCCGCTCCTCGAGATGCATGGGATCGGAAGCGCGCTCGTGGTACCGATCCTCGATCGCGCGGGTGCGCCGGCCGCGGCGCTCCTGGCCGGACGACGGCGGCCCATACCCTTCGAGCCGGACGCGGTGGGCGCGATGGTCGTGGTGGCGGACCGCCTAGCCGGATCGCTCGCCACCCCCCCCGCGACCGTCCCCGAAGACGCGACCTCGTCCGCGATCTTCGCCAGCCTCGATCTGGAGCGCACCGCCCGATCGGTCGCCGCCGAGGTGAGAGCCCGCCTGAAGGTCGAGGCGGTCGCAGTCCTGGTGCTCGACGGCGACGCGCTCGTTCTCGCCGGCGGCGCGGGGCTGCCCATCGGCGCACCAACGCCCGGGTGGTCGCCCGACCTCGCGAGCGTCGCCGCCTCGCGTCGTCCCTGGTTGCCGGCCGTGGGGGACCAGAGCGATTCGAAGCTCTCGGCGTGCCTCGGGACCACTCCGCGCGCCGTCGTGCCGCTCAGCGTGGAAGACGAGCTGGTCGCGCTCCTCGCGATCGGCGACCCGGGTCCTTGCGGCGCCACTCTCGCTCCGAGCTTCGCCCGGGACGCCGCCGTGGCGCTCCGGAACGCGCGCCTCCATGCCGAGTCGCTCCGCGCACTGGGAGAGGAGAGGGAGCCGCGCCCCGAGCCGCCGTCCGGCGCCGGCGCTCCACTCGGCGACATGGCGAGTCTCCTCGCCGTCGTCCTCGGACGGCTGGCCGCCGCGCGGGAGCGGGTCACCGACGGGCATGCCGCCCGGGATCTCGCGGACGCCGAGGAAGCGGCGTGGCGCGTGGCGGAGGCCGTTCGCCATGTGCTCGGGTTCGCGCCCGGATCGGACCCGCACGCGGCCGTCGCCCTGGACCTCGGCGCCCTCGTGCGAGAGACCGCGCGAGCCACGGGCACGCTCTGGGCCGGCGAGGCGAGCGCCCCCCCGATCACGCTCGATCTCGAGCCCGTCCCGCCGGTCCGCGGGCATCCAGACGAGCTGCGCCAAGCCTTGCAGCACTTCCTCAAGAATGCGCGTGAAGCGACGGACGGCAATGCGCCGATCGTCGTCCGGCTCCGATGGGATGGCGCCTCCGGGGTCGAGCTGGCCGTGGTGGACAGCGGTCGTGGCATGGACGAGGCGACGCGAACCCGAGCCGTCGAGCCGTTCTTCACGACCAAGGGTCCCGGTCGGCTGGGGGTGGGCCTCGCGGTGGCCGAGGCCGTCGCGGCGCGGCACCACGGCGAGGTCGTGATCGAGAGCATTCCCGGCCGAGGCACGACGGCGCGCCTCCGGCTGCCGACGGCCGGCGGACTTCGCAATCCTTCCCGTCCTCCGGTCGTTGCCCCGCGGGTCGTGCGCATCCTCGTGGTCGAGGACGAGCAACCGGTCCGGGAGACGCTGGTCCAAGGGCTGGCGGGCCACGGCCACGCCGTCTCCGCCGCCCACGACATGAATGAAGCGGTGACTCTCCTTGGTCGAGAGGCCGTCGACGTCGTGGTCACCGACCTCGTCCTGCCGGGAGGATCCGGCCTCGAGATCGCTCGCACGGTCAAGCGGACCCGGCCAGGGACGGCGGTCATCCTGGTGACGGGCTGGCCGGGCCGGGTGGATCCGGAGACGCTGAAGAGCCACGGCGTCGATGCGATCGTCGAGAAGCCGGTCGGCCTCGATGCGCTCCGGGCCGCCGTCGCCGCGCTGGTCGAGCGCGGCTCGGCCGGCGCCGAGTGAGGCGCCTCCTCGCGTCGATCGATCTCGGGACGAACACCGTCCGCGCGCTCGTCGCGCAGCCCGACGCGGAGGCCGGCCTCGTCCCCCGCTGGGTCGACCAAGCGGTGGTCCGGCTGGGGGAAGGTCTGGCCGCCCGGGGCACGCTGGCGCCCGCCGCGATCGACCGCGCGCTCGCAGCGGTTCGCCGCTACCGCGATCGGGCCCTGGCGCTGGGGGCAACCGAGGTCCTCCTGACGGCCACCGCCGCCGTCCGGCAGGCGCGCGACGGCGCCGCGTTCCTGGCCCGCCTCGCCGACGAGCCCGGAATCCGACCACGCGTCCTGAGTGGCGAGGAGGAGGCGCGCCTGACGCTCCTCGGCGCCGTGTGGGGGCTCGGCGCCGCCGAGGGCCTGACCGGTCTCCTCGACGTGGGCGGCGGCAGCACCGAGGTCTTGGTGGCCGACGGCGTAGAGATCCTGGCCGCGGCGAGCCTCGACCTCGGCGTCGTCCACCTCGTCGAGCGATTCTTCGTGCGGGACCCGGTCGACGGCGGGGAGCTGGCCGCCTGCCGGGCCCACGTGGACGAGCGTCTCCGCACCGAGGCATGGCCGCGCCTTCGGCCGCA
The DNA here is from genome assembly GCA_044867785.1 of Candidatus Rokuibacteriota bacterium. Classification (GTDB taxonomy): domain Bacteria; phylum Methylomirabilota; class Methylomirabilia; order Rokubacteriales; family DASRDR01; genus DASRDR01. The sequence goes on from JBIOVM010000157.1 coordinate 27,650, forward strand.
CCGCCCGGCGCGCCTCGTCGCGACCGCCGGCACGCCGACGACGCTGGCGACGCTGGACCTCGGCCTCGCGGCATACGACCCGCGCCGCGTGCAGGGACACCAGCTCGGCGTCGAGGCCATCGAGCGGCTGACGCGCTGGCTCGCCGCCCTGCCGCTGTCCGAGCGCGCCCGGCTGCCCGGCCTCGAATCCGGGCGCGCCGATGTCATCGTGCCCGGCGGCGTCGTGGTCGCCGCGGCGCTCGCCGGGCTGGCTCTCCCGTTCGTCATCGTGTCCGACGCGGGGCTCCGCGAGGGCATCCTGCTCGACGTCGTGGGCTGGCGCCCTGCCGCATCGCGAGCGAACGCGCCGCCGACTCGCGACGAGCATCGGTGACCGGCTGGTCGATCGCTCGTCGCCTGTCGATCGCTCGTCGCCTTGACCGCGTCTTTCGCGCTTTGCTAGACTCCCGTCGGATGCGCAGGGTGCGATTCGCTCTCGGCCCGCGGATCCGAGGCCGCCATCGTGCTCCGTGAGACTCTCCTCCGGCTCTCCACCAGCCCCGCGATCGGTCGAGGCCTCGAGCGGCTCCCCGTGTCCCGCCGCGTGGTCCGCCGCTTCGTCGCCGGCGAGACTCCGGCCGACGTTCTTCCCGTCCTCCAGCGCCTGGAGGCCGGGGGACTCCTGACCGCGGTCACCTACCTGGGGGAGAACGTCACCACGACGGCCGCCGCATCCGCGGCGACGGACGTATACATCCGCCTGCTCGACGAAGCCCAACGGCGCCGGCTCGGGGTGACGCCGTCGGTCAAGCTCACGCACCTCGGGCTCGACCTCGGCGAAGACGTCGCACTCGCGAACGCGGAGCGGGTGCTCGAGCGGGCGGGGGACTCCGTGGTCTGGATCGACATGGAAGGATCCGCCTACACGGACCGCACGCTGGCGATCTATCGGCGACTCCGTCGGCGCTGGCCGCGCGTGGCGTGCGTCCTTCAAGCGTATCTCCGTCGCACGGAGAAGGACCTCCGGGCGCTCGTGCCGGGCGGTCTCCGGATGCGCCTCTGCAAGGGCGCGTATCGCGAGCCTGCGAGCCACGCCTTCCCGCGCAAGGCCGACGTCGACCGGAACTACGCCCGCCTGGCCGGGATGCTCCTCTCCCGCGAGGCGCAGGCGGCGGGAGCCTACGCGGCCTTCGCCACGCACGACGAGCGCCTCATTCGAGTCATCGCCGACCGGGCGAAGGAGTTCGGCCTCGGCCCCGACCGGTACGAGTTCCAGATGCTCCACGGCATCCGCTCGGAGCTGCACCGGACGCTCGTCGACCTGGGTGTCCGGCTGCGCGTGCTCGTCCCGTTCGGCGAGGACTGGTACGGTTACTTCGTGCGGCGCCTGGCCGAGCGGCCCGCGAACCTCCGCTTCTTCCTCACGCACCTCGCTCGCGGCTGAGAGGGCCCATGGAACTCTCCCCGGAAGAGCGCGGCTGGCGGGACGGGCGGGCGGGCGAGGGCACCCGTCTCGCCATCGACCTGGTCGTCCGGATGGGGGAGCTGTTCGGCGCCGAGCGCCTCCTCCCCGTCGCCCAGGCGCACATCGACGCGTGCCTCTACACGAACGACGCGGGCCTCGAGTTCGCGGAGCGGCTCGCGAGCCTCGGCGCGCGCGTCCGCGTGCCGACCACGCTCAACGTGACCGCGCGGGACATCCGCCGATGGGAGGCGTTCCGGGTGCCAGCGGACTTCGCGGAGAAGAGCCGGCGGCTCGAGGCGGCGTATCTCGCCCTCGGCTGTCTTCCCACGTGGACGTGCGCGCCGTACGAGCAGGGGAACGTCCCGCGCTTCGGCCAGCAGGTCGCCTGGGGCGAGTCGAACGCGGTCGCCTACGTCAACACGGTGATCGGGGCGCGGACGAACCGGTACGCCGACTTCCTCGACGTCGCCTGCGCGGTGACGGGCCGGGCCCCCGCCTTCGGGCTCCACCTGGACGCGCCGCGCCGCGCGCAGGTCCTGGTCCGTCTCGCCGACGTGCCGGCCGGGCTCCGCACGCACTCGAGCCTGTACCCGGTGCTCGGGTACCACCTGGGCGGGATCCTGGGCGAGCGCATCCCGGTCCTGACCGACGTCCCGCCAGCGGTCCGGGCCACCGATCTCAAAGCCTTCTGCGCCGCGGCCGCGAGCTCGGGCTCGCTGGCCTTGGCGCACGTCGTCGGGGTCACGCCCGAGGCGCCGACCCTCGAGGCGGCGCTCCACGGCCGTCCCCCCGAGGACACGG
>JBIOVM010000158.1:0-13750 GCA_044867785.1 Candidatus Rokuibacteriota bacterium
TACTTGAGCGCCTCGCGCACCTCGGGCTTGGCCAGGGTCGGGTTCTTCTGGTTGAGCGAGACGTAGTAGATGGACCCCTTGGGCCCCTGCTTCGTCACGATGTTCGCATTGCCCTTGATCGCGTCCAGCTGGTCCTTGGTCAGGTTCCGCGCGTAGTCGACGTCGCCCTTCTCCAGGAGGAGCCGCTGGGTGGCGGGCTCGGGCACGTGGCGCACGACGACCCGACGCGGAATCGCCTTGGTCCCGTGGTAGCCGTCCCAGCGCTCGAGCGTGTACGACTCGCTTGCCTTCCAGCTCACGACCTTGAACGGGCCGCTGGCGGCGGAGTTCGTCTTGAGCCACTCGTTCCCGAAGTCCCCGCCCTTGTCGTGGCCCTGGACGACCTTGCTGTCCACGATCGAGCCGACGGTCGCGGTGAGGCAGTAGTAGAAGAACGTCGGCGCCACCGCGTCGCCGGTCTCGATCACCAGCGTCTGGTCGTCGGTCGCCCGGATCTTCTCCTTCACGTTGTCCTTGGTGAAGCCGAACTGGGTCAGGATGAACCCCGGCGACTTGTTGAGGGCGACAGCCCGCTGAAGGGAATACGCGGCGTCGTGGGCGGTGACGGGGTTCCCAGAGTGGAACTTGATGCCCTTCCTCATCTTGAACGTGTAGGTCTTGCCGTCGGCGCCGCCCGACCAGCTCTCGGCCAGCTCGCCTTTGAGCTGGCTCACGTTCTTGAAGTCGTAGGTGATCAGCCGCTCGTAGACGTTGCCGACCGCCTCGCTGCCCGAGAACTCGAACGACTCCGCAGGATCGAGCGAGATGATGTCATCGATGGCCTTGGCCATGACGACCGTGTCCTTGGGCGTCGCCGCCAGGGCGGGGCCGGCCAGCAGGACCGCCGCCGCGAGAAGCCAGGTGATTCTCCTCATGCGGAGCTCCTTTTCATGGGCCCGCCGCCGGGGCGCGAGTTGTCGCTGCACCAGGATGAGGCGTCGGGCGTTTGACGCATCATCGGCGCGGGTCGCCGGCCTGTCAAGCAGGCGCGCGCCAGTGAACCCCTCGCTAGATAGCGGACTCGAGAAGCGGTTCCTCCTGCTGCTTGGCTGGCCGGTGTGGGTTTGGCTCAGTCCAGGAGGTCCCGGGGCACGTTGCCGCCGTTGGCGGCGATGCGCGCGAGCACGGTCTTCTGGAGCCACATGTTCATCTTCGCCGAATCCCCCATCAGCTCCGCCGGGCAGCCCAGCTCCGTGGCCAGCTCCTTGCGCGCCGCGAAGCTGCTGTCGATCTCGAGAAGCTTGAGCAGGTCGACGATGGACGTCCGCCAGTTCAGCTTCTGGGGGTTCGCGGCGGCACGCTGCTCCAGTTGTGCGACGACGTCGACGAGCGCGACCGGAGCGGGCGGCGGCGGTGCGACCGGCGCCGCGCTCGGGCTCGCGGGTGCGGCCGTGGGTGGCGGAGCGGGGCTGGCGGCGGCGGCCTCGCCTCCGAGGCCGAGCTTCTCGAGGATCCTTCCGAAGAACCCCATGGTGTCCTCCCTGCGTGGCTCGGGGACGGCGCGACCCTGCGACATTGCGGACCGCGGACGCCCGCATACTTACTGTACGCTCAACAGGCCACCTCGGGGTCCGGACGGAGCACGACGGAATCGCGGCGCGGTCATGGCACGCACTCGGGCTCGGCGGCGCGCGGCCGGGCCGCCGCTCGAGGAGCGACACCGCGAGTGAGGGTGCGTCAGCGTGTGGCGGCTTCCTCCAGCGCGGGGCTCGCCCGCCCCCTGCGAACCGTGGTCAGGTAGTCCATCACCTCCGCGACCGGCACCACGTCCCCATACCGCATGTGAATGTCGAAGAGCGTCACCTTGTGGGATGTGGGGCCCCGGTCGCAGACCGCCTCCTCGGGCACGATGACGCGGTAGTTGTGATTGAAGGCGTCCAGCACCGTGTCGCGCACGCAGCCGCTCGTCACGGTGCCGGTCACGATCACCGTGTCGACGCCGTGGTACACCAGGTACGCCAGCAGGTTGGTGCCGACGAAGCCGCTCGGGAAGGCCTTCACGATGACCGGCTCGTCCGGACGCGGCGCCAGCTCCGGCACGATCTGGTAGGCCTCGGGCCGCTCCATGATCGGCCGGTAGACCCCGCTGGTCTTCCAGCGCCCCCGCTCGATCGGCCATGTCGCCCGCTCGCCGCGCGTGTAGAAGACAGGTGTGCCGCCGGAGCGGGCGGCCTCGAGGACCCGCGCGATGACCCGGGCCGTGTCCCGGGCGTCCGGGCTCGCGAACGGGTACGCCGGGTCCACGAAGGCGGTGTACATGTCCACCACCAGGAGGGCCGGGCGCTGCCCGAACCCGACGCGGCCGCCCCACCCCCCGTCCTCGTAGACCTGCTGCTCGGCGCGGGGGATGACGTCGTCCCAGATCGCCATGACTCTCTCCTTCGGCCGCCGTCGCTAGCGGGCGACCTCGACGTGCCGGAACGGGTTGAAGCCCAGGCCCAGCGGCACTGGCTCCAGTCCCTTCACCCGGGGGCTGACGAGGTACACGAACCGGGTGTACATGACCGGGATCAGGGGGACTTCCTTCGCGATCAGCTCGTCCGCCTGCTTGATGAATGCGATCCGGCGGGCGCGATCCGGCGCCCCGTTGGCCTGCTCGACCAGCCGGTCGAACGCCGCATTCTCGAAGTTCACGCGGTTCAGCGGCGACTTGCTGTAGAGCCAGAGCTCGTGGAAGTACCCCGAGTCCAGCGTGCTGGCGCTCCAGCCCGTCATGAACGCCGGCAGCGCGTCCCGCCGGTTCATCGCGGCCGTGAAGGCGGCGAACTCCTGGAGCTGCACGTCGATCCCGACCCCCAGCGTGTCCTTGAGCATGGCGGCGATCGGCTCGGCCATCATGCGGTAGTCGGCCGTCACGGGGTTGACCGTCACGCTGAGGGGCGGCAGCCCCTTTCCGCCCGGGAAACCCGCCTCGGCGAGGAGCTGCTTGGCGCGCGCCGGATCGTACGGCAGCCCCTTCAGCTGCGCGTCGTACCCCGGAATGCCGGGCGGGAGCATTCCGCCGGCGGCGATGTAGAGGCCGTGGAACACCTGGCTGATCACCTTCTGCTTGTCGATCGCGTGAGCGAAGGCTTGGCGGACCCGGACGTCCTTGAACGGCGCGTAGACGCGCGGGTTCAGGGCGAGGAACTGCACCTGGGTGCGGTCCCAGACCTTCATCTCCTTGCCCCATCGGGGGTCGGCCTTGAGCCGGGCATAGTCGCCCAGGGGGACCAGAACCACGTCGAGCTCGCCGTTCTGGTACATCGCCAGCTGCGTCGCCGGCTCCGGGACGATCGGCATCTCCAGCCGGTCGACCTTCGGCTTCCCCTCGAAGAACTGCGGGAACGCGTCGTACACGACCCGCGAGCGATGCGCCCACTCCTTGAGCTTCCAGGGTCCGGTGCCGATCGGCTGGGTTTCGGCCCAGTTGGCGCCGCCCGCCTCCACCGCCTCGCGCGCGATGATGGCCGTGGAGACGTGAGACAAGCGCGTCGCGAGGTCTCCCTTCGGAGGCGCCTGGAGTCGGATCTCCACCGTCAACGGATCGACCACGCGGACGCCGGCCAGGTCCTTCTCCTGATTCTTGTTCACCGCCTCGAAGCCGACGACGTCGGACAGGAGGAGGAACGAGCTCGGCGACCGCGACTCCGGCGAGGCGAGCCGCGTCAGCGAGTACTTCACGTCGTTGGCGTCGGCCTTTCGGCCGTTGTGGAAGACGAGGTTGTCGCGCAGCTTGAACGTCCACGTGAGGCCATCGCGGGACACGGTCCACTTCTCCGCGGCGTACGGGACGATCTGGAGCTTCTCGTCGAGAATCGTGAGCGTGGAGTAGATCTGGCTCGAGACGGTGTAGGATCCGAAGTCCGCCATCCGCTGCGGGTCGATGTGAGGCGGCTCCCCGACCAGGGCCGAGCGGAACGTCGTGGGCGCCTGCGCGCTCGCCGGCGCGGCGGCCGCCAGGATCACCGCCGCGGCGGCCGTCAGCGCTGCGCGAATTCCGGTAGCGTGGCGTGGCATCTCGAATCCTCCGATCGTTGCGTTGCCCGGATCAGGTCACTCGACGTCGTCTCGGCCAGGATGGGTCACGCGCCGAGCAACGTCAAGATGCCCGGCGCACTCCGGGGTCCATGGCTTCGGCCGCACCCTCACCGACGAAGTTGAGCGCCAGGATCGTGATCGACAGGGTGACGCACGGGATGATCGCGAGCGCCGGCGCGCTCTGGAGGTACTGAAAGGAATCGGCGATCAGGACGCCCCACGAGGGCATCGGTCGCTGCACGCCGAGGCCCAGGAAGCTCAGGGTGGCTTCGGTGAGGATGATCGGCCCGATGTCGAGCGTGGCGCGCACGACGATCAGGTGCACGGTGTTCTGCAGCAGGTGCCGCAGGAGCACGCGGACGGCGCTCGCCCCCTGCGCCCGCGCGGCCACCACGAACTCCCGCTCCTTGAGACTCAGGATCTCGCCGCGCACGGTGCGCGCCATCGCGGGCCAGCCGGCCAGCGCCAGCGCGGCGACGACCGTACCGGTCCCCGGTCCCAGGATGGCCGCGAGGAGAAGGGCCAGGAGGAGCGCCGGGAACGCCAGCATCATGTCGGTCAGCCGCATCAGCCATTCGTCGAGCCGGCCGCCGGCGTACCCGGCGATCCCGCCCAGGAACCCGCCCAGGAGCACCTCGGCCAGGACCGTCACCAGCCCCACGAAGAGCGAGATGCGCCCACCCTGCGCCAGGCGGACGAGAAGATCCCGGCCGTACTGGTCGGTCCCGAGCCAGTGGCGCCCGGTCGGCCCCTCGAAGGTGTGGTCGAGGCTCTGCTGATCGTAGCGGTACGGCAGGATCTCGGGCAGGATCACGCTCGCACCGACGATGAGGGCCAGCGCCAGCGCCGCCGGCAGCATCGCCCGGTCGCGCCGGGCGGCCCGTAGGAGACGCCCGCGCCGTTCGGCAGGACGGGTCGAGGACCCGGACTCGGCGCGGCCCAGCGTTCCCGCCTGGCCCGTCATCGATACCGGATTCGGGGATCGATGCAGGCGTAGCCGAGGTCCACCAGGAAGTTGATGGTGATGAAGATGGCCGCGTAGAGGAGCCCGACCGCCTGGATCATCGGGTAGTCGCGCGAGAAGAGAGCCCCGATGGCGGCCTGTCCCAGCCCGGGGATGCGAAAGATCGTCTCGATCACGAAGGCGCCGGTGAGCGCGTAGCTGAACGCCAGCCCGATGATGGTGAGCACCGAGATCGCGGCGTTCGGCAGGATGTGCCGCGACAGGACCCGCCACGGCGACAGCCCCTTGCCGTGAGCCGTGCGCACGTACTCCTCGGGCAGGACCCGCAGGACCCCGGCCCGCGTGACGCGCGTGATGTACGCGAGCGGCTGGACGAGGAGCGCCAGCACCGGCAGCACGTAGTGGCGTGGATCACCCCACCCCGACACCGGCACGACGTGCCACCCGAGGGCGAGCCACTGGATCAGCAGCACCGCCACGACGAAGCTCGGGAGCGACATGCCGCCGAGCGCGATCACACGGGACAGGACGTCCATCGCCGACGCGCGCCGGACGGCCGAGGCGACGCCGAGCGGGACCCCGACGAGGACGGCCAGGGTCACCGCGGCCACGGCGAGCCGCGCGGTGGGCGGCACGGCTTCGGCCACCATCGTGTTGACCGACCGGCCGGGATTGGCGTAGGACTGGCCGAAGTCGCCCCGCAACGCCTGGCCGACGAAGTGGAGATACTGCGCCCAGAGCGGACGGTCGAGCCCGAGCTCACGGCGAAGGCGCGCCTCGGACACGGGATCCCGGACGTCGCCCATCAGGAGCTGGACCGGATCCCCGGGCGCGAGCCGGCCCACCACGAACACGATCGCGCTGCTGACCGCGAGGATCAGCAGCATGAAGCCGAGGCGGCGCGCGGCGAACCGGATCACGGACGGGGCAACGCCGCGCTCACGAGTTCGCCGTCACGCTCCCGAAGCAGTCCTGGGTTGATCGCCTCTCCCGCGGTCACGTCGTCCAAGGACCCGCGACACGGCGAGGTCACCGGGTCGGTTGACCGAACCCGATGTCGTGACCGTCCAGGTCCTGGACGCCGAACTCGCGGCATCCATAGGACTGATCGCACAGCCCATAGTCGATCCGGGCGCCCCGCTGGACGAGCTCGGTGTGGAGCGCGTCCACGTCCGAGACCCAGAAGTAGATGTTCCAGAGCTTGTCGGAAACGGTCCAATGGGGGACCACGTGCTGCGGGTCCTCGGCCTGCTTGAGCATGACGTACACCCCGTCCCGGTGAAGGATCACGAACGAGGGCGGGTCGCCCCAGAAGCGCTCGTAGGTGAATCCGAGCGCGTCGCGATAGTGGTTCGCCGCGCTCACCACGTCTCGGACGAGGAGCACGGGCGCGCTGGCCGTCAGCTTCGCGGCGGGGCTCATCTTTCAGGGTGTCGGCCGGCCGCCCCGGTGCCGGCGTCCCGGGACGGCACCCCGTCGCTCATCCCTCGGTGGAGGCTCGCCACCCCGGGCGTCAGCCCTTGACGGAGCCCGCCGTCAGGCCCTGCACGAGGTAGCGCTGGAAGACGAGGACGAGGAGGACCGCCGGCAAGGCCCCCAGGAAGCCGGAGGCGGCGATCACCGAGTAATCGATGTTGATCTGCGCGTTCATCGCCGCGACCACCGGGGGAAGTGTCGTCGTCCCGGGCTTGGTGTTCAAGATCAGGGCGACGAGGAACTCGTTCCAGCAGAGCATGAAGGTGAAGGCGCCGCCGGCGACCAGCCCGGGCCCGGACACGGGCAGGATGACCCGGTAGTACGCCTGGAGGCGGTTGCAGCCGTCGACCAGGGCGCTGCGGTCCAGCTCGGCGGGCACCGTCTCGAAGTAGGCCTTCATGATCCAGATCGTGAACGGGAGCGTGAACGCGCAGTACGCGATGATGAGCCCGGTCAGCGTGTTCTGGAGCCCGAGCGCGCGGAACATGAGGAAGATGGCCGGGATGAGGACGATGGTCGGGAGCATCCGGGTGAACAGCAGGACGTAGAGGGAGACGCCCTTCCAGGGGAACCGGAAGCGCGCGTAGGCATATCCGGCCGTCGTCCCCACCACCAGGTTCACGACGGTCACCACGGCGGCCACGATGAGCGTGTTCAGCATGGAGGGCAGGATCTTGGCCGCCTGCCCCTCCGCGTGGAAGCGCACCAGCCCGAGGATCATCCGGTAGTTGTCGAAGGTCACCTCGGGCGGAATCAGGGACAGCGGCCGGGCGAGGAGGTGCTTCTGGTAGGACACGCTCGTCACGAAGAGCCAGACGAACGGGCCGACCAGCCAGAGCGTCACCGCGCCCACCAGGCCGTAGACGAGAACGCGGCGTCCGAGCCCCCGCTCGCCGACGATCGTCCCGCCCATCAGGCCTCCGCCTCGTACCGGCGCAGCACGACCCAGTGGTACACGAAGGTCAGGAGAAGGCACAGAGCGGTCAGCGTGTAGAGGATGGCCGTGCCGGGCCCGAACTTGAAGAAGCTGAAGGCCGTCTGGAACCCGAGCCAGGAGATGGTCGTGGTGTCCTGGGCGGGTCCGCCCATGGTCAGGACGTAGATCAGGTCGAGCATGAGGAAGGCGTTCACCGTGCTCAGCACCAGGATCAGGAACAGGATGGGCCGGAGCGCGGGGAGCGTGATGTACCAGAGCCGCCGCCAATAGCCGGCCCCGTCCACGGCGGCCGCCATGTAGTGCTCCTCCGGAATCGACTGCATCCCCGCCAGGAGGAGGAGCGTCGCGAACGGCGCCTGGTTCCACATGTAGACCGACACCAGCACGTTGAGCGCCCGGAAGCCCTCCTTGAAGAAGGCGATGTAGCCGTCGATCAATCCCGCCCGGTGGAGGATGCCGTTGAGCACCCCGAACTCGAAGTCGAGGATCCCGATCCAGAGGAGCCCCACCACGACGCGGGAGAGCGACCAGGGGATGAGGAGGAGGCTCCGCATGAGCGGGCGCCCGGCGAAGCGCTCGTGGAGCACGAGCGCCATCCCGAGCCCCATCAGCGTGGCCTCGAGCACGAACGCGCCCACGAAGTAGAGCGTGCGCCAGAGCGAGCTCCAGTAGACCGGGTCCGCGAAGGTTCGCGCGTAGTTCTGAAGGCCCACGAACCGGAAGAGCGGGAGCCGGATCCCGAAGATCTCGATGGCCGGCCCGGTGGCCCGGAGGAGGTTGACGTCGGCGAAGCTCATCCAGAACGAGTAGAGGAGCGGGAACACGATGACGAGGAGGATGCCGACGACGGCGGGGATGATCAGGAGCCACGCGAACGCCGCCTCCGAAAGCACGACCGGCCGGAAGACGGCGCGCGTCCGCCTCCGGCCGGTCCGGCCGATGCTGAGGGTCCCGGGCGCCTCGGCGGCCATCCCCGAGCTCCCCTCGGCGTGTGCCCTAGGCGAGCGACTTCTGGAGCTTGGCCAGGTCCTTCAGGCCCTGCGGCACCGTGAGGCTGCCGCGGATGATGTTCTGCACGATCGCGATGGCCTTCGTGTCGTACTCGCCGTACCAGGGCTCCTTGTAGGCGGCGATGACTTTGCCCTTCGTGTACTGGGTCTTCAGGAGCTTCAAGTCGATCCAGTTGTCGTAGGACTTGACGATCTCGGGATGCTCGTACATCTCGGGATACGGGTTGTCGAGGCCGGCGATCAAGCACCACTGCCGCTGCACGTACCAGTCGCCGTTGAGGTTGCCGCCCAGGAACCGGGCGAGCTTCCAGGCCTCCTCCAGGTTCTTCGACTTGGCGTTGACCGTGTACCCGTCCGTCCACATGTAGCTCTGGCCGGTACCGGGATACATCGCCATCTTCGCCTTCTTGGGGGCGAGCTTCGAGTTCTCGGGCTCGCCGGCGCTGGACTTCAGGTAGTAGGAATGGGTCGTCGTGTAGGCGTAGCGCCCGCTCCAGAACAGCCGGTGCGTGTCCGTCGAGGAGGTCTTGGTGAGGACCTCGGGGTTGACCAGCTCGGCCTTCCACGCCTTCTGCCAGCGCTCCATGGCGCGCGCGGCGCCGGGCTCCTGGTCGACGATGACCTGGTTCTTCGCGTCGAAGACGTTGGCGCCCTCCGAGAAGCAGTCGCTCATGAACTGGGGCATCGTCCCCGACGGGCTGTTGTTCCAGTTCGGCAGGTACGGGGTCTCGCTGACCTTGTCCTTCTTGAGCTTCGTGCAGTGGTCCATCAGCTCGTCCCAGGTCTTGGCCGGCGCCTTGATCCCCGCCTGCTGCAGCATCGGCTCGTTGTAGATGAGGATGAACAGGCTCGTGAAGTACGGCACCGACGAGAGCGAGCCGTCCTTGTTCTTGAGGCTCTCGAGGTTCGCCGGCGTCATCTTCTTCTTGAGCTCGTCCATGCCGGGCAGGTCGTCGACCTTCCGGAGGAGCCCGTTCTCGTGCCAGCGCTCGCGGAAGTTGTGGGCGCAGTACATCACGTCCACCACCTCGCCGGCGAAGCTGCGGGTCTCCATGGTCGGGTGGTACTGGGCCCAGGGGATGGCCTCGTACTTCACCTGTCCCCCGTGCTTCTTGTTGAAGAAGTCGACGTAGTCCTTGACGGTGTCGGGCTTGAAGACCCACCCGCTGAAGTTGATGGGCTTGTCGGCCGCGCGGGCCGGTCGGGTCCCCGCGCCGGCGAGCGCCGTCGAGGCTCCGAGCATCCCTGCGCCCTTGAGGAAGCTGCGGCGGTCCAATCGGCTCATGGCGATCCTCCCCGCGTTCGATCGAGCGTGGTCGGCCAGCGAGGCCCGTTGCTCGGAATTCTGGGCGAGCGGCCCGAAACGTGTCAAGGCCACCGCCCCGACGGGAGGGCACGCCGCGGGTGGACGGACCCCCAGGACCGCCATCTCGCGACCCTAGCCGAGTTGCTCCTTGGTCTCGGCGAACGGCCCGTCCACGACGCGGTGCCGGCCGCGGGGCGTCCGCCCCGTGGTCGCCGCCGCCCCCGACAGGAGCCGGTGGGGGCCGAGCCGGACCCCGGCCTTCCGCATTGTCTCGGTGTCGGCCTCGTCGGCGGCGGGCGTTCGGCCCGCCTCTCCCCGGGATCGGCTCCGCACGGCGTTGTCATCGGCGTCCAGACGCCGGTACCTCATGTCGTCTTCGCTCCCTGTCGGTGGTCGCGCGCTGCGTGTACCCGAACGATGACGCGCGGCCCGGTCGGATCTCGACAGCCGGGACACGGCGCGCCCGGGGCGCGGCCCGGGGACGCGCAGGGACCAGGCGGGGCCCCTTCGGGGCGCGACGCGGCTTCCGCTCCCTTGGCGCGCCCGTCTACGCCCTGCCGATCCCGGGGCCCCGAGCGTCCCGCCGCGTCACCCGATTCGCTCCGTGCGGGTGATGTCGAGCGGGTGGTCGATCAAGGGTTCGACCCGCGCGAGGAAGCGCACCGTGTGCGCCAGGCGGGCGTGCGTCTCGAACGCCGCCTCGTCCTTCCAGCGCGAGTGCACGTAGAAGAGCCGCGGGTCGCGGATCGACCGGTAGTCGTGAATGTCGAGGCAGCCCGGCTCCTCCCGCGTATGGGCGAGGACCTCGAGCATCGCGTCTCGCACCGCGTCCTCGTGGCCCGGGCGCGCGTGAAACCGCCCGAAGACGAAGATCTCCATGTCATCGCTCCGCCCGGCGGGCGAAGTCCATGACCCAGTTCGTCTCCCAGGTCCGCCCGCCGTCCGGGGAGAAGGCCTGCTCCCAGCGGCAGGCGCTCGGCGTGATCCCGGACCACACGTAGCGGACGAGCACGCCTTGCCCCTCGAAGAGCTCGTGGCTGTAGAACTCGCCGCGCCCCTCGGCGAAGGCCCCCACCATCGGCTGGTCGAGCACCCCCTTCGCGCCGTTGGCCCAGTAGAGGCGCCACTGCCCCGACGCCGGCTCGAAGATCCTGAGCGTCAGGCCCCGGAGCGGGCCCGAGGGAGTGTCGGCCTCGATCTCGTCGACGTTCGCCTGTCCGCCCCAGAGCGGGCGGGCGACCGCCGTTCCCTCGAACTCCTCCCAGGCATCGCAACCCTGGAGCCTCGCCGTCAGGCGTCGATGGCGGACCGTCCAGCGGCCCATGAAGAAATCGAAGTCGCCCTGCCCGCTTCGCTTGGTTCCGTTCGACGCGGCCATGCTCGTCTCCTCGTCACGACGTGAGCGATGCCGCGGTCAGGCGACCTTCGCGGGTCGCTCGGCGCGCCGGCATGCCGTCACGGATCGCATGGGCTCTTGCGGCGAGAGGACGATCTCGTAGCCGTCAGGGCCCAGACGGCCGAGCGTTCGGTGAAGCACGCCCACGATGCGCGCGACGAGCGCCGGACGCCCGAGCGGAACCGCCACGCTCACGCGCCACGTGCCATGGCGCTTCGCCACGACCGGCGCGACGATCGCGCCCACCTCTGCCGCGAGCGCATCGCTGATCCGCGTCTGCCGCGCGATCCTCGCCAGCTCCCGGCGGTCGCGCCGGCCGGCCACCGCGAGCAGGCCGCCTACCAGAAGGAGCGGGGAGAGCCAGACCACGATCCCCCCCAGGAGTACGAGCAGCTGGTCCATGTCAGCCTCCCTGTCCGGCGCCGCCGGGGCGACGCCCGCGACTCATCCTCGTGCTCTCAGTCTTCCCGCGGGTCCCGCCGGAGCGAAGAGCCAGTTCCCCGAAATGGCGTAAGACCAGTTCGCCGACGATGGGCGTCCGCATTGGCGCCTCGAACCGGCCTCCCGCTGGTATCATCTGGCCGGGTACTTCGGGCGCTCTCCGTACGACCACCGGGATCGCGACATGCGTGAATGGCCCGCCACGAACCTCCTGATCCGCCTGGACCCCCGCGGCGGTGGCGCGCTGCAGCAGCAGATCTATGCGGGCGTGCGACGCGCCATCCTGGACGGCGTGATCGCGCCCGGCACCCGCCTCCCCTCGTCGCGCGCCGTCGCCGAGGATCTCGGCGTCTCCCGCACGACCGCCGTGCTCGCGCTGGAGCAGCTCCTGGCCGAGGGATATCTCGCCACGCGGCCCGGCTCGGGCACCTTCGTGGCCACGGATCTCCCGGACGATCTGCCGCAACGGCGCGTGGTGCGAGCCTCGGGGAGCCCCAGGCACCCGCCGCTGTCGCGCCGGGGGACTGCCCTGGCGGCGACGCCGACGGGCGGTCAGCGGCTCCCAGGCCCGCCGCGTCCCTTCCGCATCGGGACGCCGGGCGTGGATGTGTTTCCCGTCCGCCTCTGGGCGCAGCTCCTCACGCGCCGGGTGCGCTCGATCACGTCGGCGCAGCTCGACTACGGCGAGCCGGCCGGGCTCCGCGCGCTCCGCGAGGCCATCGCCGCCCACGTCCAGGCGGCCCGCGGCACTCAGTGCGAGGCCGACCAGGTCGTGATCGTGGCCGGTGCCCAGCAAGGCCTCGAGCTCGCTTGCCGCCTGCTGCTCGACCCGGGCGATCGCGCGTGGATGGAGGATCCCGGCTACCCCGGCGCCCGCAGCGCCCTGGTGGGCGCCGGCGCGCGGATCCTGCCGGTTCGCGTGGACGCGGAGGGCCTGGACGTCGAAGCAGGGGTGCGCGGCGGCGGCGACGGGCGCCTGGTCTACGTGACGCCGTCGCACCAGTATCCCCTCGGAGTGCCGATGAGCCTGCCTCGGCGGCTCGCGCTCCTCGGGTGGGCGAGCCGGGCGCGGGCCTGGGTGCTGGAGGACGACTACGACAGCGAGTTCCGTTACGGGGCCCGGCCGATCCCCTGTCTTCACGGCCTCGACGTCGATGGACGCGTGATCTACGTCGGGAGCTTCAGCAAGACGCTGTTCCCCGCCCTGCGCCTGGGCTTCGTGATCGTGCCGCCCGATCTCCAGGACCGGCTGGTGGCCGCGCGCGCCGCGGCCGATCAGCACCCTCCCGCGCTCGACCAGGTCGTCCTCACGGACTTCATCGTCGAGGGCCACTTCGCCCGGCACCTCCGGCGGATGCGGGCCCGTTACCGGGAGCGCCTGGAGGCCGTGAGCGCCGCCGCGAAGCGCTTCTGCGCGAGCGCCCTCCGGCTGCGCCCGGTCCAGACCGGCCTTCACGTGGTGGCCGATCTCGAGGGAGTCGGCGCCGTGGCGGTGGCCCGGGAGGCCGCGGCCCGCGGCGTGGAAGTCACGCCGCTCTCGGCCTACTACGCGCGTCCCGCGCGGGCCCCCGATGCGCTCGTGCTCGGCTTCGCCGCCGCCCGTCCCGAGGCCGCGACCCGCGCGATGGAGCGCGTCGCCGCCGCCATCCAGGCGGCCCGACGGGCCTGACCCGGTGTTCGCGCGTCCCGGACGCTCTCCCCGCCGCCCAGGCTGATTACTTGACCTCCGGTCGGCCGACGACGTAGCGTGCTGCGCCAAGCCCCGGGCGCGCTGCAGCGCCTCGGGCTGAGTGCCGCCTGACGCGGCGGACCGCGGGGGGGGGGTCCTGCCCAGATGGGGCAACCCTCCGCGGAATTGGTCCACCATTTGGGGGAATCGAGTGGCCTCGTCGCGGATTCGCCCGCGTCTTCCAAGGGGTTATGCCACCCGACCGGTGGCACGGCGCCTGCACGAGTCGCGCAGCGGTCAATCCGGGAGCGGCGCACGGAGGCAGAGTGGGCAGACCGGGTCCGGCAGCGAGCACGGAACGGGGCCGGAAACCTGGCTCACCCTCTGTTCTCGTGCTGGCGCTCGGGATCGTTCTGCTGGCGCCGTCGCCGATCAGGGCTTCTCAGGCACCGCCGTCCGGTCTCGACGACCTCATCGACAAGGCCACGCGTC
>JBIOVM010000159.1:0-58214 GCA_044867785.1 Candidatus Rokuibacteriota bacterium
ACCGCTGCCCCTGGGGCACCGGCCCCCGGAGCCGCGCCGGGCGCGCCGGCACCCGGGGCGGCCCCTGGCGCTGCGGCGCCCGGCACCGCTGCCCCTGGGGCACCGGCGCCTGGAGCGGCCGCGCCGGGCGCAGCGGCGCCGGCCCCCGGACCCCCGGCCTGGCGCGCGGCGAGCGGGCTCCCGACATTCATCTGATAGGTGACGAGGGCGAACACGCCCCAGTCCGGAGCGTCGTTCGTGAAGCCCTTCTGCCCGGCCACGCTGACCAGGAACCCGCCGAAGCGGAGCCGCACGCCCGCGTTCATCCCCGCGATCCAGTCGGAGTGACGATCCTCGTCCTTCCGCCAGTTGGTGTTGGCGATGCCCTCGGCGAGAACCGAGACGTGCGGCGTGATGGCGTACTCGAGGCCGACGCCGGAGACGAACTGGTCGAGGACGTTCGCCCCGCCGCGCCCGTTGTACTGGTACCCCGCGCTGGCGAACGCGCTGAGGGGCCCGGTGATCGTCTTGGTCGCGGCGAGCGCGGCGCCCGCGCCCCACTCGTTGGTCCCGAGCCCCTCGTCGCGCTCGCCCGTCGGCGCGACGCCATAGCCGATGACCGCGAGCCCGGGCCGCCAGCCCGCCTCGTCGAGGAAGCGATACCCGAGTCCGAAGCTGAGGTCGTCGATCCCGCTCCCGTCGAAGTTCGACTTGTCCGCCTCGTACCAGGTGTACGGGACCTGGAACGAGAGCTGGATGCGGTCGGTGAGGGCGTAGCCCAGCGCGAGGAAGAGGCTGTTCTGGTCGAATACCCCGTCCTCTTGCTGGCAGACCGAGCGCTGTCCGAGGTAGCCGAGCCCAACCGACAGATCGCCGCCGGGCAGCGTGTTGGCCCCCGGAACGACGAACCCCGCGGTGCCGTTGATGGGCACATGCGGGAGCGGGTCCGCCAGCGGTTGACCGCCGGGGAGCTGCGCCAGGCCGACCGACCGACCGCACGGCGATGCCGCCTGCGCCGGGGTCACGAGGGGGAACAGCGCCAGGGCAAGAGCCCCGAGAAGAGCCACCCGCCTGCGGTGCGTCGTCACGCTCGTCGTCCTCCGCTCGTGGGACACCGACCGACGGCGCGCCATGCCGATCCGAGGCCGTGGTAGCCCTCGTTTTCGCGCCGCCCCGGCTGGGGCCAGCATATCACCGCCGGCGCGCGGGGGGGTAGCGTCCCGGCGGTGCCTACGGCGGTGCGTCCGCGTCCAACGCGTGCAGGAAGCGGCTCACGATCGCGCGCCGCATCTCGGACGCGTCGAGGCTGCCGACGTGAGTCATCCAGGCGCTCGCCGGGATCACGGCCTTCGCCGCCGAGCGGTGGCCCCCCGCCGAGCCGAGCTCGCCGAAGGCCGACTGCACCACCTCGCCGGCCGCCCGGACGTAGCCGACGTTGTGCACGGAGATGTGGACCTCTTCGCCGGTCAGCCCGGAGACGACCGACCACTCGATGCCCTTGACCTGGAGGCAGAGGTCCGCGAACTGCGGGATGAGGTCCGGCCGACTCACCGGGCCGAGGTGCGCGAAGAGGGCGTTCTGGATGATCGTCCGGTGGAGCAGGGCGTCGCCGAGGGCGTCGAGCGCGTCCAGCGGAAGCTCGGGGCGCTCGATCCGGCGCAGGATGTTGTGGTTCGCCAGCCCGTAGAGGTAGGCGAAGGCGTCCATGTCCGCCCGCGTCCCGCCCCGCTCCAGGTGGAGCGTGTCGGTCTTGATGCCGTAGAAGAGGGCGGTCGCGACCCGCTCGGTGATCTTCACCTCCGCCGCGCGGAGATACTCGGTCATGATGGTCGACGTGGCCCCGTAGGTGGGTCGCACGTCGCGGAACGGCGCTCGCCACCCCTTCGCCTCGGGGTGGTGGTCGATGACGACGGCGATCTGGGGCAGCGCCTCCTCGCAGAACGGGGGCTGGATGTCGACCATCGCGAGCGCGTCGTAGCTCTTGAGCGTGTCCGGGGCCACCTGCTCGACCTCGATCTCCAGCGCCTCGACCATCGCCAGGTTCTCCGGCCGGGTGATGCGTCCGAACGACAGGAGCGGAGCCGTCGCCCGCGTGCGGCCCAGAAGGGCCCGGAGCGCGAGCCCCGAGGCCATGGCGTCCGGATCGGGGTCGTCCTGGAGCAGGATGCCGACGCGATCCTTGCCGGCGACGAGGTGGCGCATCCGCTCGATGCGCACGCGCAGGAGCGCGCGGTCCATTTCCGGGCGCAGGACTTCCCGCATCTTGCGACCCAGCATGACCGTGCTCACGTTGGGGAAGGGCGGCAGCGACGGCACCCGGGCGCCCTGGTGGACGACCAGCACCGGGACGTCGGGCGCGACCTCCAGGATCGTTTCCAGGATCCGGACCAGGCTCGGGCCGCGCTGGGCGCGCTCGGGCGCCATCAGCATGACCAGGTCTCCCGACGAGAGATGCGCGCGGCGATAGAGGCCCGGATCATCGAGCTCGCCCGCCATGGCGCTGACGTCCTGACGCGCCAGGCCGCTCCGGGTCTTCACGTCGCTCACCAGGAACACCCAGGAGTCGGAGTTGCCCGAAGGTCCCTGGAAAAGGCGGAAGAGGAAATCGGTCGGACAGACGACGACACGCCGCATGAGCGGACCCTAGTCTACACCTCGCGTCCAGGCCCGCCGGTCAGGCGCCGTACTTGGTCAGGCGCAGGGCGTGGGCGAGGAGGAGGGGCATGAGGTCGTGAGCGGGCAGCGTGCCGAGGCTGCCCGTGCTACAGGCCCGTTCCGTGAATCGCTCCACCGCGTCGGGGAGCGCGTACCGGCCCGCCAGCACGACGGGAACGGGGTGCCACGAGTGCGCGCGGAGGACGGCGGGGCTCGCGTGATCCCCGCTCACGGCGAGGACATCGGGTTGCAGCGCCTCGATGGCCGGCAGCGCGGCGTCCAGCCGCTCGAGCGCCGCGACCTTGCCGGGGAAGTCGCCGTCCTCGCCGGCCTTGTCGGTGTCCTTGTAGTGGAGGAAGACGAAGTCGTAGGCGTTCCAGTGATCGCGCAGCGTCGCGACCTCGTCGGCGAACGTGCTGCCCGTCTTGAGGACGTCCATGCCCACCAGGCGCGCGAGCCCCCGGTACATCGGATAGGCCGCGATCGCGGCGGCGCGGAGCCCGTAGACGTCGGGGAACCTCGGCAGGGCGGGCCGCTGATCGAAGCCGCGCAGCAGCACCATGTTGGCAGGCGCCGCATCGGCCAGGAGGGGCCGGACTTCCGCGACGAACCGGTTCACCAGGTCGGCCGTGACCCGAGCTTCCGGCGCCTGGGCTTCGACGGGCAGGGGGGGGCGGTCGAGGGCCTGGGGATCCGTCTCGGACAGCCGGCCCGAGAGCCCCGGGCCCCGGAGCACGAGCACGAACCGGTGCTCCTTGACCGGCTCGACGAAGATCTCCGCCCCCGGCACCTGGATTCGCCGGAGCCGGTCCACCAGCGCCGTGGAGCGCTCGGTCGAGATGCGGCCCGCCCGCCGATCGACGATGCGCCCGGCCGCGTCCAGCGTGCAGAAGTTCCCGCGGGCGGCGACGTCTCCCGGCCGGAGCTCGAAGTCGATGCCGAGGGCCTCCAGCACGCCGCGCCCCACGGGGTACCGGAGAGGCTCGTAGCCGAAGAGCCCGAGATGGCCGGGCCCGCTGCCCGGCGTGATCCCGGGCGCGACGTGGCGCAGCAGACCGCAGGACCCGCGCCGGGCGAGGGCGTCCAGGTGCGGGATCCGCGCCGTCTCGAGCTCGGAGAGGTTCGTGGCGGGATCAGGGAATCCCCCCAAGCCGTCCGCCGAGAGGAGGACGATCTTGGTGCTGCCGGGGATGGCGAGGCTTCGAATCAGGTCGAGGTCCATCTGCCGGGGAGAAAGTCTAGCACGGCGCCGAGGCGGCCGGCGGAGCTCCCGCCGGCCCACCCACGGATCGCCGATGGGGCTCGGATGCCGTGACGGCATGCCCCCGGGGCCCCGGCCGGCCGCGCCTTCCCGAGGGCGGAGACGCCTCTAGAAATCGGGGTAGAATCCCTTCGGGCCGGGAAGCCGGACATCCCTCCGCTGGGGTCAACCTCTCGACGACGCGAGGAGCGCCATGCCGAAAGCCACGCGAGGCAGCGAGCCCATCGAGGCCCTCCTGAAGGAGGGACGCAAGTTCTCGCCGCCGAAGTCCTTCGCCAAGGCCGCGCGCATCAAGAGCGCCACGATCTACCGCGAGGCGCGCCGAAACCCCCTCCGGTTCTGGGAGCGCCAGGCGCGCGAGCTCCGCTGGATGAAGCCGTGGCGGAAGACGCTCGAGTGGAAACTCCCCTATGCGAAGTGGTTCGTCGGCGGGAAGCTCAACGTCTCCGACAACTGCCTGGACCGCCATGTCGAGGGCCCGCGCCGCAACAAGGCGGCGATCATCTGGGAAGGCGAGCCCGGCGACAGCCGGGTGCTGACCTACCGGGACCTCTGGCGGGAGGTCAACCGCTTCGCCGCGGCGCTGCGGCGCCATGGCGTCAAGAAGGGCGACCCCGTCACGATCTACATGCCGATGATCCCGGAGCTCCCGGTCGCGCTCCTCGCCTGCGCCCGGATCGGCGCCCCCCACAGCGTGGTGTTCGGCGGGTTCGCCCCTGAGTCGCTCCGTGACCGGATCAACGACTGCCAGGCCAAGGTCGTGATCACGGCCGACGGCGGCTACCGTCGCGGCGGGCAGGTTCCGCTCAAGAAGAACACCGACGCGGCGCTCAAGGAGTGTCCCCAGGTGCACACGGTCATCGTGTACAAGCGGACGGGGCAGGAGATCGGGTGGCAGCCCGGCCGCGACATCTGGTGGGATGACTTCGTGAAGGGCGCCGACGCCTACGCGAAGCCCGAGCCGATGGACTCGGAGGACATGCTGTACCTCCTCTACACGTCGGGGTCCACCGGTAAGCCGAAGGGCATCATCCACACCACGGGCGGGTACCTGACGGGCGTGGCGGCGACCCACCGCCTGATCTTCGACCTCCGCGAGGAGGACGTGTACTGGTGCACCGCGGACATCGGGTGGGTGACCGGGCACTCCTACATCGTCTACGGGCCGCTGGCCAACGGCGCCACGACGGTCATGTACGAGGGGACGCCCGACTGGCCCGACAAGGACCGCTTCTGGCGCATCGTCGAGAAGTACGGCGTCACCATCCTCTACACGGCGCCCACGGCCATCCGGACCTTTGTCCGGTGGGGCGACGAGTACCCGAAGCGCTGCGACCTGTCCTCGCTCCGCCTGCTCGGGTCGGTGGGCGAGCCGATCAACCCGGAGGCGTGGGTCTGGTACTGGAAGGTCATCGGCGGCGGGCGGTGCCCGGTCGTCGACACCTGGTGGCAGACGGAGACCGGCCACATCCTCATCTCGCCCTTGCCCGGCACCACCGTCTGCAAGCCCGGCTCGGCGACGCACCCGTTCCCGGGAATCGACGCCGAGGTCGTCAACGACAAGGGCGAGCCGGCGCACGCGGGGTATCTCGTGATCCGGAAACCGTGGCCGGGCATGCTGCGCGGGATCTACGGCGACCCGGAGCGCTACCACCGCCAGTACTGGAGCCAGATCCCCGGCGTGTACTTCACCGGTGACGGCTGCAAGCGCGACAAGGACGGGTACTTCTGGCTGCTGGGCCGCATCGACGACGTCATGAACATCTCGGGGCATCGCGTCTCGACCATGGAGGTGGAGTCGGCGCTGGTCGACCACCCGGCGGTCGCCGAGGCGGCCGTCATCGGACGGCCCCACGAGATCAAGGGCCAGGCGATCGCGGCGTTCATCACGATCAAGCACGACGTCCCGCAGACCGAGGCGCTCAAGGACGAAGTCAAGCAGCACGTCGCGAAGAAGATCGGGGCGCTCGCGCGGCCCGACGACGTGATCTACGCGGCGGAGCTCCCCAAGACCCGGAGCGGCAAGATCATGCGGCGGCTGCTCCGGGACGTGGCCGAGGGCCGCGTCCTCGGCGACACGACGACCCTCGCCGACCCCGCCGTCGTCGCCACCCTCAAGACCCAGTACGAGGACCGCGAGTAGGCGGAGGCGAGGCGTGCGCGGAATGCTCCCTCTGGTCCTGCTGGTGATGCTTCCGCTGCCGTCGTCGGCGGGGCGCCGTGCGGACCCGCCGCCTGGGACCGGTGGCGCGATCGTCTCGGACCTCGATACTCTGTCTGTCGGCGAGCGCGAGGAGCTCGCCGCTCGGCGCGCCGCCGTCCAAGCGCGCGCCGCCGAGCTCGGTCGTCACCTGGGCGCGCCGTGCGCGGATCTGCGCGCGGCCGTCGGGGAAGGCCTGGGGACCGTGGCCCGAGTGGGCGCGGTGGACCCGGGTCCAGCCGTCCTCACGTCGCATCCCCCGAGGTTCCGGGTACGGTACGTCGTCTCGCTGACCAGCGGACGGCTGGTGTGGGACGAAACGATCGTCACGGTCCCGCTCGAGGCTCGCGTCGTGCCCCTCCGGGAGCCGACGGACGATCGGGCGTCCCCCTGCCAGGGGGGCAGGCCCCGGCGTTGACCCGCCGTCTACTCACCGCCGTCCCTGGGCGAGCTTGACGCTCTCGGGGAGCCGGCGGAGGAGGCCCATCGCGAGCGCGCCGAGGAAGGGGCCCGGCGCCAGGAAGGCGAAGGCCCAGGGCCAGCCCCAGGCCTCGGCCGCGCGCGGAACCAGCCACGTCGACGCGAGCGTGATCAGGAAGCCCACGCTGGTCTGGAGCGAGAGCGCGGTCCCGACGTAGGCCGGCGGGGCGAGCTCGGTCACGGCCGCCGAGAACTGCGCCGAATCGGCGACGATCGTGAAGCCCCAGACGAGCGCCACCGCGACCAGGAGCGCCGGGCGGTCGAACACGAGGCCGACCGCCGCCGCGCAAGCCCCGCTTCCCAGCATGGCCAGCATCGTCGTCGCCGTTCGGCCGATTCGGTCCGCGAGGAGCCCCGCGGCGACGCAGCTCACGCCCCCGGCGCCGATCACCGCGGCCGTCGCCAACGCGCCGAGCCGGGGCGCGCCGGGCCATCCCGCGTGCCGGAACGCCTCGAGCAGGTAGAGCCCGATCCAGGTCCACATCGCGTAGAGCTCCCACATGTGGCCGAAGTACCCGAGGTTCGCCAGCACCACGCCGCGCGAGCGCAGGAGCTCGCCGATGCATGCGGGGTTGAACGGGGCGCGCGCCTGGACGTGAGGGCCGTCCTCGACCAGGGTCACCATGACGACCGCGGCGAGGACGGCGGCGAGGGATGTCCCCGCGATGGCGGGCCACCAGACCAGGCCGCCCGCCAGGTTGATCAGGTGGGGCAAGGCGCCGCCCAGCGTGAGGGCGCCGACCAGACTGCCCACGGCCAGGCCGCGATCGGTCACGAACCAGCTCGCCGCGAGCTTCATCGCGGGCGGGTAAGTGCCGGCCATCGCCAGGCCCGTCACGAACCGGCAGGCCAGCACGAGCGGCAGGGACTCGATGACCAGCAGCAGGAGGAGGTTGACGGCCGCGCCGAGGACCGCTGCGCCGACGAAGAGGCGCCGCGCGCCGACGAAGTCGGCCAGGGTGAGGACGGCGCTGACGATGGTGCCCACGACGAAGCCCACGGTGACCGCCATCGAGAGCCACGCCTGCGCGTCGACCGACATCCACGAGGTCCGCAGGGCCGGGATGATGGCGGTGGCGGAGAACCAGAGGGAGAGCGCGCCGAGCTCGGCGACGCAGATCCACGCCAGCATGCGCCAGCGCATGGCCCGGACTCTAGGGAGCCGGCGCCCGCGTGTCAAGGAAACCGGCGGAGGCGATCGCGCTCACACGCGCCGCGGCGCCGCGCGCCGGACCGGATAGAATCGGAGCGGGCGTCCCGCGGGCCGGGGCGGCCCCGACGGACGACCGCGTATCCGGAGAGGCGAATGATCCCGATCCCTGCGAGCTTCCTTTCGCCCCCGGCGCTCTGGCCGGAGCGGACCTACCGGCGGCCGGAGCACGCCGACATGCTCCGCCAGGCGGGCCACGCGCCGTCCGACGCGCTCCGCCGCGAGCTGGTCGACTTCTGCCGGAACCGGATCGCCGTCTGCGAGCGGCCGCGCGAAGGGGAGTGCGTGGCACATTCCCCGCGGGCCCCGGGGCCGGCCGGCCCGGGCCCGGGCACGCTCCCGCGGCGGGAGCTCCGGGAGCGAGCCGCGCGGGGCTGATCGGGACGACGGTGGGGCGCTTCGCGGGACGGGTCGTGCTGATCACCGGAGCCTCGTCCGGCATCGGCGCGGCGGTCGCGCGGGAGTTCGCGCGCCAGGGCGCGGACCTGGTCCTGGCGGCGCGGCGTCTGCCACGGCTCGAGACGCTGGCCACCGAGGTGCGGGCGATGGGACGCCGTGCCGTCGTCACGCCCTGCGACGTGACGGAAGACGGGGACGTCGAGGAGGCCGTCCGGCGGGGGCTCGAGGCGCTGGGGCGTCTCGACGTCGTGGTGGCCAATGCCGGGTTCGTGGTGGCTGGCCCGGTCGAGCGCCTGACGCTCGCGGACTACCGTCGACAGTTCGAGACCAACGTCTTCGGAGCGCTGCGGACCGTTCGGGCGGCGCTCCCCGCGCTGCGAGCCAGCCGGGGAGTGCTCGCCATCGTCGGCAGCGTGAGCGGCCACGTGCCGACGCCCGGGAGCTCGGCGTACTCGATGAGCAAAGCGGCGGTCCGCGCCCTCGCCGGCGCGCTCCGGGGCGAGCTGGCGGCCGCCGGCGTCGGCGTCGTGCTGGTCAGTCCCGGGTTCGTCGAGAGCGAGATCCGCCGGGTGGATAACCGTGGCGTGTACCATCCCCAAGCTCGCGACCCCGTCCCGCGGTGGCTCGTGGTGCCCACGGATCGGGCCGCGCGCGCCATCGTGCGGGCCATCTCACGGCGGCGCCGCGAAGCGGTGATCACGGGCCACGGCAAGGTCATCGTGTGGCTCGCGCGCCTGTGTCCCTCCCTTCTGGCGTTCCTCATCGAGCGGGGAGGGCGCGACCCCCGTCGCGATCCGATGCTCTCGCGGAAATAGGCGGAAAGGGGAGCGCTGTGACCGGGCGTCGGCCGCGGCTGGCTGACAATTTTCGTCACCTCGTCCGTCGTTTTGACCTCCCCGGAGGCCGGCCTGGCCCGGCCAGGACCAGGCTCGGCTGTATCGGCGGCACTTTGCGACCCGGACCGTCCGCCCGGCCGGCGTGGCACTGGCCTTGCTACCTTCGCCGGCCATGCAAGAGCAAGAGGTCCTGACGAGCGTGGGAAGAGGGGCGCCCGACGTGGAAGAGACTCCGCCGCCTCCGGTGCCGGAGACGCGGCGCGGGCTGCTCGGCGAGATTCTGATCCGCGAGGGGCTGCTCGGCGAGGCCCAGCTCGCCACGGCCCTGATGGTGCAGCGCGAGACCGAGCCCACCACGCCGCTCGGCCAGATCCTCGTGCGGCAGGGCGTGATCACGCAGCGCCAGCTGAACAACGTGCTCGACCGGTACCGCAAGAAGTACCGGCTGGGCGACATCCTGGTCGAGACCGAGACGATCACCGAGCACCAGCTGCAGATCGCCCTCGATCACCAGAAGAAGACGGGCCTCCGCCTGGGCGACTCGCTCCTCCAGCTGAACTTCGTGACGGAGGAGGAGGTCAACCAGGCGCTCTGCAAGCAGTTCGGGGTCACCTTCGTGGACCTCGACCGGCTGGTCCTGGACAACAGCCTCGCGCTGGTGATCAACCGGGAGTACGCCGAGCGTCACCGGGTGATTCCGATCTCGAAGACCGACCGCGTGTTGGTGGTCGCGATGGACGACCCGTCGGACCTGGCGGTGGTGGCGGAGCTCGCGGCGGCGACCAGCTCGCGCGTCAACGTCGTGACGTCGACGCACGCGGCCTTCCGCCGCGCCTTCGCGCGGACCTACGGCGAGAGCGCCGAAGTCGGCCTCGTTCGGCGCGCCGAGCAGCTCGGCCGGGAGTACGAAGGCCTGCGCGCCGAGCACGAGGCGACGAAGGCGAAGCTGGTCGAGCTGCGTCGCGTGCACGACGCGCTCGTGGCCGACCGCGAGGCCTCGACCCGCACGCTTGCGGAGCAGCGCACCCGGAACGAGTGGAACGACCAGGCCCTGTCCGCGCTGCGGGATGCTCATGCGGCGCTCCGGACCGACTACGAAGCGGTCCGCGCGACCCTGGAAAAGACGCGGATCGAGGACGGCGAGGGAACGCGCGCGCTCGAGGAGCTTCGCGCCGCCCACGAGAGGCTGGTGGCCGAGCACGCGACGACGGAGACCACCCTGTCGGAGCGGCAGGAGCGCAACGAGCTGAACCTCCGCACGCTCCAGGAGCTGCGGAGCGTCCAGGGCGCGCTGCGCAACGAGCACGAGTCGCTCCGCGGCCAGCTCGACGCGGCGCGGGCGGAGGGGGCCGACGCGGCCGCCCGCCTGGTCGAGCTGCAGGCGGCGCACGAGGCGCTGCTCGCCGCCTATTCGGCGATCGTACAAGAGATCGAAACAGTCACGCGCCGCCTGCGTGGCTGAGGAGACGAGTCATGGCGACGGCCCACCTCAACGGGACCCACGGCCAAGGCGGCGAGGCGCTCGCCATGCCACCCGCGGATTCGACGCGACTCGGGGTCTCGGTGCCCCTGCGGACGCGTCTCCTGGGGGAGCTGCTGGTCCGCGAAGGCCTGGTGACGGAGTCCCAGCTTGCGGTGGCGCTGCGGGAGCAGGAGCGCGGCCCCGACGGGACGCCGATCGGCCAGCTCCTCGTCGAGCAAGGCGCGCTCTCGCCGACGGAGCTGGAGACGGTCCTGAAGCGGTACCACAGGAAGTACCGGCTCGGTGACATCCTCGTCGAGACGAACGCGATCAGCGAGACGCAGCTCCAGCTCGCCGTCGATCACCATCGCCGGACCGGCCTCCGCTTGGGCGACGCGCTGCTCCAGCTCGGCTTCGTCAACGAAGAGACGCTCAAGCAGGCGCTCTGTACGCAGCTCGACGTCGCGTATGTCGATCTCGACCGGTTCTTCGTCGATCCCGCCCTCGCGACGGCGATTCCCAAGGCCTTCGCCCAGCAGCATCGGATTCTCCCGGTGGCGCGGGTCGACGACGTGCTGACCGTCGCCCTCGCGGATCCGACCGACGGCTGGGTGGGTGAAAGCCTCGAGACGATGACCGGCTGCCGGGTGCGGCTCGTGATCTCGACCGATGCCGCGTTCCAGCGCGCCTTCGCCCGCGTCTACGGCGAGCACCCCGGCGTCGGGCTCGCCCGGCAGCACGAGCGGCTCGAGCAGGCGCACGCGGTGCTCGGGCGTGAGTACCAGAACGCGGTCCGGGCGCTCGGCGAGCTCCGCAAGGTGCACGAGGACTTTCTCCAGGATCAGGCGCACCTCTTGCGCGCCAGCGCCGAGCAGGCCGGCCTGCAGGAGGTGAACGAGCGGCGCCTGGGCGAGCTGCAGGTGGCGCACGTGGCCCTCCGGCAGGAGCACGAGGCTCGGGGACAGGCCTATGTCGAGCTCAGCCGCACCCAGTCGGAGGCCCAGGAGAGCCTTCGGACGCTTCGGACGGAGCACGCCCGCCTGGTGGAAGACCACCGAGACCTGGGCCGCCAGCTCCTGGAGGAGCGGGGCCGCGGGGCGGAGCTGGCGCGTCGCCTGGCCGAGCTCGAGACGGCGCAGGACACCGGGCGCCGCGAGCTCGAGGAGCGTTTGCGGGCGCTGACGGCGCTGGACGCGGCGTACGCCGAGACCACGCACGCGCTCGCGAGCCTCCGCTCGGAGCACGAGCTCCTGCGCGGCGAGTACGAGCGAGTCTCGCAGCAGCTCCACGAGCGGTGCCAGGCTGCCGAGGGACGGCAGCAGCTGGCGGTCAACCAGCTCGAGACGCTCCTCGCGCGGCTCCGCCAGTAGCGCGCGCCCGCCGCGGCGCGCTAGCCGCCCGGGCCCAGCCGGCGGCCGAGGGTGTAGACCCAGCGGTCCGCGCTCATCTCGACCGCAGCCAGCTCCGTGAACCCGTTGCGCTGGTAGAACGCGCGCGGATCGGCGCCGCAGAAGAGGTGGATCCCCGGCACCCCGATCGCCGTCAGGTCTCGTGCATAGCGCTGGATCAGCGCGGTCCCGATCCCGTGGCTCCGGTACTCGGCTTCCACGTTCATGTGCAGGTGCGCGGGATGAGTCCGCGAAAGGTCGGCGGGTAGCCGGGCCGAGAGCCGGGATTCCGTGCCCCGGCGGAACCGAAGCGCCAGCGCGACCGTCCGCCGGGCATCCACCGTCCAGGCGTAGCGCCGGCAGGCGATGGCGACGAGAAGCCGGAGCGTGACGCGGAATCGCCGGCCGCTCCGAAGCGCGGCGGTGTCCGGGCAGCCGGTCAGGTAGCCCACGACTCGCCCGTCGACCTCGGCCACGTACGTCCAGTTCGGGACCAGGCGCTGGTAGGGGCCGATCCAGAGCTCGCCGAACAGGGGCCAACGCTCGCGGTCGATCGGCTCGCCGGCGTTCCCGGTCCGGCAGCACAGGCTGCGGATCGCCGTCCAGTCGGCGGCGCTCTTCGCCACCCGCACGAGCGCCGGCGACTCGCGCGCCACCGTCACGGCGCGGTCCCCCGATAGCAGTGCTCGGCCCACTCGACTTCCCTCGCGCTTCCGATGTAGATCGGCGTCCGCTGGTGGTGGTCGGTCGCGGCCACCTCCAGCACCCGGCGACGGCCGGTGCTGGCGCGCCCGCCGGCGGCTTCCGCCACCCACGCGAGCGGGGCAGCCTCGTACAGGAGCCGGATGCGCCCCTCGGGCCGCTCCGCGTCCTCCGGGTAGAGGTAGAGACCTCCCTCCAGCAGCGCCCGGTGGAAGTCCGCCACGAGGGCTCCGGAATACCGCTGGGAGTAGCGACCCTGACCGGTGTCCGCCGCCCGGAGCCGGTCGACGAGGGCCCGCGGCGCCGGCCCCCAGTGCGGCGTGTTCGCGTCGTTGAAGGCATAGGTCTTCCCCGAGCGCGGCATGCGCACGTGGGCGGCGGTGCGTCGGAACTGCCCGTCGCGAGGGTCCAGGACGAAGACGTGCACGCCCGCGCTCGCGGCGTAGACGAAGACGGTGGCCGGCCCGTAGACGAGGTAGCCGGCCGCGATCTGTTCCGCGCCGGGGTCCAAGAGGCGCCGGGCGGGATCGCCGGCTTCGGACGGAGCCACGGACCGGATGCCGAAGATCAGCCCGAGGACGCCGGCCACGTCGGTGTTGAGCGAGCCGTCCACGGGGTCGAGGCACACCGCCAGGCTCTCGCCCGCGCCGGGGTGGGACCACACGACGGGCGTCGCCAGCTCTTCCGAGGCGACGACGGACACGGCACCCGTCGCCCGGAGCGCCCTCAGCAGGAGGTCGTTCGCCCGGACGTCGAGGTGTCGTACCCGGTCGCCGTGCACGTTGAGGGCACCGGTCTCGCCCAGCGCGCTCTCGAACGGCGCCCGGGCGATCGCGCGTGCGAGCTGCTTGCCCGCTTCGGCGAGCGCCTGGAGGACCGTGACCAGGGTCGGGGCGATCGCCGTGCCGCCGTCCCCCGCGACCCGAAAGTGCTGCGCCAGGGTCAGGTGGGCGCGCGTCGGGCCGACCGTCACTCCCGAGACCGGACGGCGTGCCCGCCGAACTGGTTGCGAAGAGCGGCGAGCATGCGGTCGGCGAACGAGTCGTCCTCGCGCGAGCGGAACCGGGCGAAGAGCGACGCGGTGATCGTCCAGGCCGGCACCGACTGGTCGATCGCGTCCTGCACGGTCCAGCGCCCTTCGCCCGAATCCTCGACCCAGCCGCGGATCTTCTGGAGCGCCGGATCCTCGGCCAGGGCCCGCCCCGCCAGCTCGACGAGCCACGAGCGCACGACGCTGCCCTGCATCCAGAGGTTGGCGATCGCCGGCAGGTCGAGGCCGTACGGGCTCTTGTGCATGAGGGCGAAGCCCTCGGCGATGGCCTGCATCATCCCGTACTCGATACCGTTGTGGATCATCTTCACGTAGTGGCCGGCGCCGTGCGCGCCCATGTGGCCGTACCCGTTCTCGGGCGCGAGCGTCCGGAACACGGGCTCCAGGCGGCGGAAGATGGGCTCGTCGCCTCCCACCATCATGCAGTAGCCGACCTGAAGGCCCCAGATGCCGCCGCTCGTCCCCGCGTCCAGATAGTGGATGCCGAGCGGCCGGAGGGCGGTCGCGCGGCGCGCGTCATCGTGGAAGTTCGTGTTACCGCCGTCGATCACGACGTCGTCACGGTCGAGGTGGCGCACGACCGTGTCGATCGTCTCCTGCGTGGCCGCACCCGCCGGGACCATCACCCACACGGCGCGCGGCCGCGCGAGCCGCGCGACCAGGTCGGCGACGGACGACGCGCCGATCGCGCCCTGCCCCTCCGCCTCGCGCACCTTGTCGGCGCTCCGGTTGTACGCGACCACGCGATGACCGCCTCGCACCAGGCGGATGACCATGTTCATGCCCATGCGGCCGAGGCCGATGAACCCGAGCTCCATCGAGGCGTCCTCCGTGAGACGGCTCCGTGGAGCCGTCCGTGCAATGTCGGCTGCGTCAGCCTCCCGCCGCCCCGCGTCTCAGGACCCGGACCGTCCCTTCCTGGGCGACCAGCACCCGCTCCGCGGTGCCGAGGAAGAAGCCGGTGTCCACGACGCCGGGGATCCGGCGGATGTCGTGGTCGAGGGCCGCCGCGTCGTCCACGACGGCGACGCCGCAGTCGAGGATCCAGTTGCCGTTGTCGGTGACGAACGGCCCGGCCGTCCCTTCCCGGAGGCGGGGCCGGCACCCGAGCGCCGCGAGCCGGCGCTCGGCGACCGGTCGCCCGAACGGGACGATCTCGACCGGGAGGCGGCCGCGGGTGCCCAGACGGGGCACGAGCTTTTCCTGGGCGACGAGGATGATCTGCTGGCGCGAGGCGGCCGCGACGATCCGTTCGCGGGCGAAGGCGCCTCCGTAGCCCTTGATGAGGTCGAGCCGCGGGTCCACCTCGTCCGCGCCGTCCACGGTGAGGTCGAGCAGCTCGCTCGAGAGCTCGGTGAGGGCGAGACCGAGCGACGCGGCGAGCGTCGCCGTCTTCCGCGAGGTGGGCACGCTCCGGACCGCCAGTCCCCGCTCCGCTTCGACGGCGAGCGCCCGCACGAACGCCTCCGCCGCCCGACCGGAGCCGAGGCCGACTTGCGCCCGGCCACGGATGTCCCGGACCAGCGCCACGGCCTCGGCCGCCAGCCGGGCAAGGTCCTCCGGAGACGGATTCGGCAGCGGGCTCAGGGGTGCGCCGACCAGGGATGGCCTCCTCGGAGTCGGGGGAGGCCCTAGCCAGACCTCACCCGCGGGCCTAGCATAGCAGGCGGACTCGCCATGCTGAACCCGCAGACCTGGACCCTGCCGGCGGCGGTCGATGCCGCGGTGCGGGCGACGCTCCGTGAGTGGGCCGAGCAGCGGAAGGTGCGGCGGCTGTGGGCGCGCGATGCCGCGCTCTGGACGGGCGCCGACGAGGGCACCTGGCTCGGCTGGCTCGACATCGTCGAGGACCAGCTGGCACGCGTCGACGAGCTGCGCCGCGTCGCGCTCGACCTGCAGCCGGCGGACTTCTCCCACGTGCTCCTGCTCGGGATGGGCGGCTCGAGCCTCTGCCCCGAAGTGCTCGGGATGACGTTCGGGCGGCGGCCGGGATGGCCCGAGCTCCTGGTGCTGGACTCCACCGATCCAGCCCAGGTCCGGGCCGCCGAGGCGCGCGTCGATCTCCGGCGGACGCTCTTCGTCGTGTCGTCCAAGTCCGGCACGACGCTCGAGCCGAACATCTTCAAGCAGTACTTCCTGGACCGCGCGCGGCAGGCCGTCGGCCCCGACCAGGCGGGTGGCCGCTTCGTGGCGATCACCGATCCCGGCTCGAAGCTCGAGCAGGTCGCCCGCGCCGACCGCTTCCATGACGTGTTCTTCGGGCTTCCGTCGATCGGGGGACGCTACTCGGCTCTCTCCGACTTCGGGATGGTCCCGGCGGCGCTCATCGGGCTCGACGTCGAGCGCCTCCTGAGCGAGGCGCGGGCGATGGCCCGCGCCTGCCGCACCGAGGGGTCGATCGAGGACAATCCAGGCGCGGCGCTGGGCGTCGTGCTCGGCGTGCTCGCCGGCCAGGGCCGCGACAAGGTCACGCTGGTCGCGTCGCCCGGGATCCACGATCTCGGCGCCTGGCTGGAGCAGCTCCTGGCCGAGTCGACGGGCAAGGCCGGCAAGGCCCTCATCCCGGTCGACCGCGAGCCCCTCGGACCGCCCGACGCCTACGGTCGCGACCGGCTCTTCGTCTACCTGCGGCTCCAGTCGGCGCCGGACGCGGCGCAGGACCTGGCGGTGGCGCGCCTCGAGCGCGCGGGCAGCGCGGTCGTCCGGATCGCGGTCCCGGATCCCCATCACGTCGCGGCCGAGTTCTTCCGCTGGGAGTTCGCGACGGCCGTGGCCGGCGCCGTGCTCGGGATCAACCCGTTCGATCAGCCCGACGTGGAGGCCAGCAAGGTGGCGACGCGACGGCTGACGGATGAGTTCGAGCGCACCGGACGCCTGCCCGCCGAGACGCCGCTCGCCGAGACCGACGGCGTCCGGCTCTTCGCCGATCCGCGGAACAGCCGGGAGCTGGCGGGCGAGCGAACGCTCCCCGGTGTCCTGCGCGCCCATCTCGAGCGACTCCGGCCGGGCGACTACGCGGCGCTCCTCGCCTTCGTCGAGATGACGGCCGAGCACGAGTCGCTGCTGCAAGCGATCCGCACGCGGATCCGGGATCGCTACCGGGTCGCCACGTGTGTCGGCTTCGGGCCGCGGTACCTCCATTCGACGGGCCAGGCGTACAAGGGCGGCCCGAACACCGGCGTGTTCCTCCAGGTGACGTGCGAGGATGTCGCCGACGTCCCGGTGCCCGGTCAGCGGTACACCTTCGGCGTGGTGAAAGCGGCCCAGGCGCGGGGGGATCTCGAGGTGTTGGCCGAGCGCGGCCGCCGCGCGCTGCGAGTCCACCTCGGCCCGGACGTCGCCGGAGGACTGGCGACCCTCGCGCGCGCGATCGAGCAGGCGATCGGCTGAGCGCGCCGCCGGGGCGGCGCCCGCGCGAGAGGAGACGACGTGCAGGTCGGGCACATCGAGCTCGGCGACAACGGGGAGGGGCGGTGGAGGGCCCGATGTCCGTAGGGGGGGTCACCGGCCAAGGGCCGCACGCGTTGTCCGGCCCGGCGCGCCCGGCGCCGCCCTGCGCCGTGGTGATCTTCGGCGCCGCGGGGGACCTGACGAAGCGGAAGCTCGTGCCGGCGCTCTACAACCTCAAGGTGCTCGGCCTCCTGCCCAAGGAGTTCGCGATCGTGGGTGTCGCCCGCCGAGAGAAGACGCACGAGGCGTTTCGCGAGGAGCTGACGCGGAGCATCGTGGAGTTCGCGACGGCTCGCGTGGATGCGGCGATCTGGGGCGAGCTGCGCGAGGCCCTCTACTTCCAGTCGGGCGAGCTCACGGACCCCGCCGTGTACACTCAGCTCGCGGACCTCCTGGCCCAGATCGCCAAGCGGCACGGCACGGGGGGCAACGCGGTCTTCTATCTCGCGATCCCGCCGAGCCTCTTCGGGGAAGTCGTGCGCCGACTGGGCGAGGCCGGGCTGGTCCGGCAGGAGGGGAGCACCTGGCGCCGCGTCATCGTCGAGAAGCCGTTCGGCCACGATCTGGCGTCCGCCGCCGCGCTCAGCGCCGAGCTCGCCTCCGTCCTGCGGGAAGACCAGATCTACCGGATCGACCACTACCTCGGCAAGGAAACGGTCCAGAACATCCTCGTGTTCCGCTTCGCCAACGGGCTGTTCGAGCCGATCTGGAACCGGCAGTACGTCGACCACGTCCAGCTGACCGTCGCCGAGACGGTCGGCGTCGAGGACCGCGGCAACTACTACGAGACGGCGGGCGTGCTGCGCGACATGATCCAGAACCACATGTTCCAGCTGTTGGCGCTGGTGGCGATGGAGCCGCCGATCTCCTTTGCGGCGGACGCCGTCCGGGACGAGAAGGTGAAGGTCCTGCAGGCGATCCGCCCGATGACCGCGGACGAGATCCGGGACCGGACGGTTCGCGGCCAGTACGGGGACGGCGTGGCCGGCGGGCAGCCCGTGCCGGCCTACCGGCGCGAGCCGAAGGTGTCCTCGACGTCCACCACCGAGACCTATGCCGCGCTGAAGCTCTTCGTGGAGAACTGGCGCTGGGCCGGCGTGCCCTTCTACCTGCGCTCCGGCAAGCGTCTGGCCCGCCGCCGTACCGAGATCGTCGTGGAGTTCCGGCGGCCGCCCCTCTTGCTCCTCGAGACGGCGGCCATGGGCGAGATCGACGCGAACCGCCTCGTGCTGCACATCCAGCCCGAGGAGGGGATCGAGCTACAGGTGAAGGCGAAGCGGCCGGGGCCGACGGTTCGGGTCGAGACCGTGAAGCTCGACTTCAGCTACAAGGACTTCGGCGACATCAGCGCGGCGACCGGCTACCAGCGGCTGCTCTACGACTGCATGGCGGGCGACAGCACGCTCTTCCACCGCACCGACATGGTCGAGGCGGCCTGGCGCATCGCCACGCCCATCCTGGACGCCTGGCGGGTCCTGCCGGCCCCGGACTTCCCGAGCTATCCGGCCGGGTCGTGGGGGCCCGCGGCGGCCGATCGCCTGGTGCAGCAGGACGGCCGCCGCTGGTACGCGACGCCATGATCCTCGCGGGGGACATCGGGGCGACCAACTCGCGACTCGCCTGGTTCGACGTCGCCGACGGGGCGCTCGTGCGGGGCGCGGTCCGGACCTATCCGAGCCAGCGTCACGCGGGGCTCCACGAGATCGCCGCGGCGTTCATGCGCGACGCGCCGGGATCCGCCCGCTACGCGTGCTTCGGGATCGCCGGACCGGTCCGGGAGGGCCGGGCCGAGGGCACGAACCTTCCCTGGGCGGTCGACGCGCCTGAGCTCGCGGCGGCGCTCGGCCTGGAGCACGTGATCCTCCTGAACGACTTGGAGGCGAACGCCTGGGGGCTGGCGACCCTCCGCGACACGGATCTCGCCGTCCTCCAGCCCGGGCGCGCGGCGGCGACGGGCAACGCGGCGGTGATCTCCGCCGGGACGGGTCTCGGGGAGGCCGGGCTCGTGTGGGACGGCGCCCGGCATCGGCCGGTGGCCTCGGAGGGAGGGCACGCCGACTGGGCGCCCCAGGGCGAGCTGCAGAGCGCGCTCTGGCGGTTCCTCGCGGCCGAGGTCGACCACGTCAGCGTGGAGCGCGTGCTCTCCGGGCCGGGGCTCGAGAGCATCTACCGCTTCCTGCGCGACGCGCAGGGCGTGACCGAGCCCGGATGGCTCGCCGAGACCCTTCGCCGGGAGCCCGCCGCCCCGGCGATCTCGCGGATCGCGCTCGAGGGTCGCGCGGAGATCTGCGCCCGCGCGCTCTCGCTCTTCGTCGCCATCTACGGCGCCGAGGCCGGCAACGTCGCGCTCCGGATGCTGGCGACCGCGGGGGTGTACGTGGGCGGCGGCATCGCGCCGCGCATCCTGCCCGCGATGGAGGGCCGGACGTTCCTGGATGCGTTCACCCGCAAGGGGCGGATGCGGTCGTTGCTCGAGGACGTCCCGGTGCGCGTCGTCCTCAACGACCAGGCGGCGCTCCAGGGGGCCGCGCGCCGGGCCGCAATCGAGGCCGGCCTGCTCGCCTGAGCCGCGGCCGCCGGCGGACCGCCCCGGCCGCGGAGGGGCGCCGGTCGCTCAGGGCGTCCCGTTCCCGAGAACCCGCGCCAGGGCCTCTTGGAGCGCCCGCCGCTCGAAGGGCTTGGCGAGCAGGACGTCGATCCCGCGGCGCGCCGCATCGGTGGCGTCGACCGAATCCCCCCAGCCGGTGATGAGGCCGACCGGCGTGCCCGGATGACGCTGCTTCACCGCGCGGGCGACCTCCCAGCCGCCGAGCCCCGGCATGCCGAGATCGGTGAGCACGAGATCGAACGTCTGGCTGTCGAGTGCGCGCAGCGCGGCCATGCCGTCGGGGCATTCGACGGCGCGGTGACCGTCCAGCTCCAGCATGTCGACGAGCGCCCGCCGCACCTCGACCTCGTCGTCCACCACGAGGACGCGGGCGCTCCGGCCCGCCCGTGCAGCCGGTGGGCCCTCGCTCGGAGCCAGCGCCTCCGCGCCGGCCAGCGGCAGCCACATCCGGAACGCCGTGCCGACGCCGGGTGTGCTCTCCACCGTGATCTCCCCGCCGAGCCGGGTGACGATCCCATAGACGATGCTGAGCCCGAGCCCGCTGCCCTTCTCGGTCTTGGTGGAGAAAAACGGCTCGAAGACCCGCTCGGCGAGCTCGGCGGACATGCCCACGCCCGTGTCCATCACGTCGCACCGGACCCGCGGCCCGTCCACGACGGTCCGGAGGGTCAGGCGGCCCCCCTGCGGCATCGCGTCGAGTGCGTTGAAGACCAGGTTGGTCAGCGCCTCGCGCAGGTCGGTCGCGCCTCCGAGTACGGGCGGAACGACGCCGTCCTCGACGACCACGTGGTAGCGGATCCCGCGGGCCTCCGCCTGGTCCTGCCAGCGAGGACGGGTCATCTCGACCACGTCGCGCGCCAGGGCTCCGATGTCGACCGGCTCCCGCCCCTCGCCGGGGCTTTGCCGCGTGAACTCCTTGATGCGCCGGACGGTGCGGGCGCCGTCCTGGGCGGCCTGCACGATGATCTGCAGCGCCCGGCGCACCGGCGGCGGTGGCGTGGTCGCCAGTAAGAGCTCGGCCCGCCCCAGGATGATCGCGAGGGTGTTGTTGAAGTCGTGGGCGACGCCGGCGGCCATCTCGCCCACCGCACGCAGCCGCTCCACCTGGGCGGACCGCTGGCGGCTCTCGTCGAGCTGTTCGTACAGCTGCGCGCTCTGGATGAACTTCCCGACCTGCTCGCCGATGAGCTGCGCCAGCGTGATCTCCGCGCGATCGAACGAGTGCCGGGCCGTCCACCAGACGAGGTAGAAGACCGCGGACACCCGGCCTCCCACGACGGACGGGATCACGAGTGCCGATCGATGCGAGATGCGCTCGCTCCAGGGACGGAAACGGCCGTCCCCGGGGACGTCGTCGCTCCAGAGCAGCTCGCCCTTCTCGAGGGCACCGGCGAAGCGGACGTCCGCGAGCGCCACGCGCATGGTCGTGAGGTCGTCGAGCTTGCCCTTCGGAACCCGATAGGCGGCGGTCGGGCGGAGCTCGCCGCGCTCCCGGTCCATCAGGTAGGCGGCCACCGTGTCGGCGCCGGTGAGGCGGGCGAGCTCGCGGCAGATGCGGCGGAGCGCCTCCTGGACCTCGGTGACGCCCCCGAGCGTTTGGGCGATGTCGAGCAAGCCCATGGTCTCGCGCAGGCGATCCTCGGTCCGCTGGCTGGCCGCCTCGCGCTGAGCGGCCGTCTCGACCCGCCGGACCAGGGCGACCAGGCGGTCGCGGGCGTACGAGCAGGTGAGGGTCGTCAGCCCGAGCAGGAGCACCGTCGAGATCATCGCCCCAACGCTGACGCCGGCGAGCGCCTGCAGCAGGATCTCGAAGAGCGCGCCGCTGGCGGCGGTCAGCCAGACGTATCGCGTGTCGAGGGACAGGGTCGCCAGGATGACGAACAGCACGTAGACGCCGACCGTGAAGCCCGCCACCCCGCTCGCGCTCGGGCTGGTCGGGAACGTCGACCACTGCAGAAGGAACACGAACGGCGTGTCCACGAGCGCGATCGCCAGGCCGGTGAACGGCGTCAGACGTTCGAAGCGCCGGCTCGCCCAGAACACGAGGGCGGTGATCAGCCAGTACACCGCGAACAGGCCGAGATTGCCGGTCCACGCCGGCAGGCGCAGCAGGCCCCCGAGCACGAGGAAGAGAGCGAAGAACGCCGTGACGCCCCAGAGGCGCAGCAGGTTGATGCGACGAACGCCGTGGACCCGCTCGCGCGCGAGCTCGCCGTGGGCCAGCTCGCCGCGGAGCAGGCGAGGCGGAACGGCGTCCGCGAGACGCGGGGCTGGGGTCGGCTCTGGCATGCGAGGCGGCTCCTGGTCGCGGGACGATGTCCCTAGGTTCACTCTACTCGGCGGCCGGCAATCGGGCGAGCCGAAACACGGTTGGCCTGGCACCCGGTGACGCGGCGCTCCCGATGCTAGAATGGCTCGCCGTCGCGCCGCTGGCGGCGGCGTTGGGGACGCAATGTCCGGGGTTCCGGTAGTTGTGGCCGACGTGCACGTGATGCCCCGAATCGACCCCGCCCGACGCGCGGCCGTGCCGGATCGGCCGTGCGCAGGACGCGAAAGGAGCGCAGGATGCGACGACATGTCGTAAGGACGGTGGCCGCGGCGACCGTGGTGCTGGCGCTGGCGGCGACGCCGGCCTGGGCCCAGACCAAGAAGCTCGTCTACTGGACGCACTGGGAGCAGAACCCCGAGTTCAACAAGTTCTACGAGACCCGGGGGAAGGACTTCGCCCAGAAGACCGGCTGGCAGGTCGAGGTGGTGACGGTGCCGTACCAGGGATACGAGGCGAAGTACCTGGCCGCCCTCATGGGCAAGAGCGGTGCGCCCGACTTCTTCATGGGGATGACCCATCACTGGTGCGGCCAGTACGACTTCTGCGACAAGATGCCGGACGACCTCGCGAAGATCTGGGACGAGAACCTGCCGAAGTACATGGTCTCGGTCGGGCGCTGGAAGGGCGCGCGCTACGGGATTCCCATCGAGCACGGGAACTTCCAGCAGATGTACATCAACGCCGACCTCTTCAAGAAGGCCGGCCTGGACCCGAACAAGCCGCCGAAGACGCTCGACGAGTGGCTCGCCGGCATGAAGAAGCTGACCGCGCTCGACGCGAAAGGCGAGGCGACCCAGGTCGGGTTCGCCCTCCGCCACAAGGGCCATCCGGTCGGCATCACCGACAAGTTCCTCCCGTTCGCCCACGCCTTCGGCGCCCGGATGCTGTCGCCGGACCTCGACAAGGCCACCGGCTTCGCCAACAGCCCCCAGATGGTCGAGGCGCTCCAGTTCTACATGGACCTCGTCCAGAAGCACAAGGTCGCCAGCCTCGCCTTCCCCACACCCGAGGACGCCTTCGGCCAGAAGCGGGCGGCGACGATCTTCCGCGAGTCCTGGTTCTTCGGCTGGGTCAAGAAGAACGCGCCCGACGTCGACTTCAAGGTCTACGCCTTGCCGTGCGGCAAGACCTGCCCGGGCGCCGGCAACCTGTTCCCGTGGACGAACATCGTCTACAAGAACAGCCCCAACAAGCAGGCCGCCTGGGAGTTCATGAAGTTCATCAGCAACGCCAAGGACGACCTGGACCAGCATCAGGCCCAGGGCATCCTCCCGGTGTGGACGGCGAACCTCGAGTCCGCCTACGTGAAGGCGCGCCCCGACTACCAGTCCACGCAGGACATGCTGAAGCAGCCGGTACCGCCGGAGTACTACCACCCGAAGTCGAACGAGCTGGCGACGGCCTTCGGGGAGGCGGTGGTGGCAGGCCTCTACGGCAAGGGGCAGCCGAAGCCCCTGCTCGACGAGGCGGCCGCCAAGATGGATCGGATCCTGAAGGACTAGCTCGGCCGGCGGGGCGGGGGTCGTGCAGGGCGTCCTCCGGCTGCTCGCCCCGCGCTCCTACATGGACCGCCAGCGGCGGGCGGGACTCTTCTTCGTCCTGCCCGCCCTGGTGTACTTCAGTCTGGTCTTCCTCGTCCCCCTGGTCGAGTCCGTCATCGGCTCGTTCTACCGGACCGTGCCGGGCGGCGCGAGCCGGTTCGTCGGCTTCCGGCTCTACGAGCGGGTCTTCACCGACCCGACGTTCTGGCAGGCCGTGCGGAACACGGTCAGCCTCCTGCTCATGTCGGTCCCCACCACGGTGGTGCTGGCGCTCACCGCGGCGCTCGGCCTTCACCGGCTGGTGAGCCTCCGGTGGCGGAGCGCGTGGGCGGCCATGTATTTCCTGCCGTTCTCGGTCTCGCTGGTCGCGGCCGCCCTCATCTGGCAGTGGATGTACGACCCGGTGTACGGCTTCCTGAACCACGCCCTGGGCGGCGTGGGGCTGCCCCCGCAGAAGTGGCTCCAGAGCCTGGACCAGGTCCGGCCGTCGCTCTCCTTGGTGAACGTGTGGGTGCGGCT
Source organism: Candidatus Rokuibacteriota bacterium (assembly GCA_044867785.1). Taxonomy (GTDB): domain Bacteria; phylum Methylomirabilota; class Methylomirabilia; order Rokubacteriales; family DASRDR01; genus DASRDR01. The sequence continues at coordinate 24,071 of JBIOVM010000159.1, forward strand.
CGGGTTCGACACGATGATCTTCCTGGCTGCGCTCCAGGCCATCCCCGGGGAGTACTACGAGGCGGCGGCCATCGACGGGGCGGGGGCGTGGCAGAGCTTCCGCCGCGTCACCCTGCCGCTCCTGAACCCGCAGATCGTCATGGTCACGATCCTGGAGCTGATCTTCAACTTCAAGGTGTTCGACACCGTGTACGCGACGACGCAGGGCGGCCCGGCCGGCGCCAGCCAGACGGTGATCATGCTGCTGTACGACACCGCCTTCAAGTACTTCCGCCTGGGGGACGCCTCGGTGATGGCCATCTTCGTCTTCGTGTCCCTCCTGCTGATCACGCTCGTCCAGTGGCGGGTGTTCCGCCGGCAGGTGGAGTATTGAGGACCGGGCGCTTCCACTGGGTGATCGCCGCGCTGGTGGCGGCGGGAGCCGTCACCGTCTTCTTCCCGTTCTTCTGGATGGCGGTCACGTCGCTCAAAACGGTGCCCGAGATCCAGCGCGTACCCCTCCAGATCCTGCCCGACCACTGGACCAATCTCGACAACTACCGGGAAGTCTTCCAGCGCCAGCCGTTCGCTCGCTTCCTCCTGAACAGCGCGGTGGTGGCGTCGATATCGGCCCTGTCGAGCGCGGTGGTGTCGTCCCTCGCCGGATACGGGTTCGCCAAGTTCCGGTTCCCCGGGCACGGGCTCTTCTTCTTCGCGATCCTCGGCATCCTGATGGTGCCGTTCCAGTCGGTCGTCGTGCCGCTCTACCTCTGGGTGAGCCGCCTCGGGCTCCTCGACACCTACGCCGGGATCCTGGCTCCCGACCTGGTGAGCGTGTTCGGCGTGTTCCTCATGCGGCAGAGCATCGAGGTCGTCCCGAGCGACTACATCGACGCGGCCCGCATCGACGGCTCGAGCGAGTTCGGCATCTTCTGGCGCGTGATCCTGCCGTCGGTGACGCCGGCGATCGCCACCTTGGTGATCATCAAGTTCATGTGGACGTGGAACGAGCTATTCTGGCCGCTGGTCGTAATCAACTCGCCGACCATGAAGGTGGTGACCCTCGGGCTGGTGAGCTTCACGAACATGTACTTCATCGAGTACAACCTGGTCACGGCCGCCGCCGTGCTGAGCATTCTGCCCATCCTGGTCGTGTTCCTGGTCTGCCAGAAGTGGGTCGTCCGCGCCGTCGTCATGAGCGGGCTGAAGGGCTGAGAACCCGCTGCGGGGCGCTGCGGCGAGGCTAAGCCCCGCCAGGTCCCGGTCTCGCAGCGCCTCGTCGGGGCCGTGGAGGCGGCGGCGATGGCGGAGCCGGAGCCCGTCGGCGAGCTTTCGCTCAAGGGCTTCTCGAGGCCGGTGCCCGCGTTCGACGTCGTGCGCTTGACGGCCCCAAAGGCCGGCGGTGTCTTCTGACGGGTGGCCCTGTCGTCGGTGACGCCGGCGATCGGCCGCCGCTCACACGTCCGGGATCGCCCGGCAATCCTCCGGGCGCCAGCTGACGGTGACGGCGGCGCCCGGCGCGTGGGGCGCCGCGTCGGACGCCGCGGGCTCGTCCACGCTCCAGAGCGCGCCGTGGGGGAGCCGGACGCGGTAGCGGCGCATCGGCCCCCGGAACACGACCTGCTCCACCGTGCCGGGCGCTTCGTTCGCCCGCCTCGGCACCCCGAAAGGCGCGCCTCGCTGGAGCTGGACCCTCTCCGGTCGCACGGTGATCGCGACGGCGGCGCCGGGGGTCCACACCCGCTCGGCCGTCGCAACGACCTCGAGCCCGCTCGCGTCGACCTGCCACCGGCCCGGGCCAGCCGGCGCGCGGACGATCCCGGCCTCCAGGTTCGATTCGCCGATGAAGTGAGCGACGAACCGCGTGGCCGGCCGGTCGTAGAGCTCGGCCGGGGCGCCGACCTGGAGGACACGGCCGCCGGCCATCACGACGATCTCGTCGGCCATGGTCAGCGCCTCCTCCTGATCGTGGGTCACGAACACCGTCGTGATGCCGAGCACCCGCTGGAGCGCCCGGAGCTCCCCCCGCATCTCCTCCCGGAGCTTTGCGTCGAGGCTCGACAGGGGCTCGTCGAGGAGGAGCAGGCGCGGCTCGATCACGATGGCCCGCGCCAGCGCGACCCGCTGCTGCTGGCCGCCCGATAGGGCCTGGGGGTAGCGACCCTCCAGCCCGCCGAGCCGGACGAGCTCGAGCGCGCGCCCGACGCGGCGCCGCGCCTCGTCGGCGGCGACGCGGCGCATCCGGAGGCCGAACGCCACGTTCTGGGCGACGGTCATGTGGGGGAAGAGCGCGTAGTGCTGGAAGACCATGCCGAGGCCCCGCCGGTCGGGCGGCGTCCCGTCGACGCGCTCGCCCCGGACGCGCACCTCGCCCGCGTCGGGCTCGATGAAGCCCGAGACGATCCGGAGCGTGGTCGTCTTGCCGCAGCCGCTCGGCCCCAGGAGGAACACGAGCCGCCCCTCCGCCACGGCCAGCGAGGTCTCGTGGAGCGCGATCACGTCGCCGTAGCGCTTGCGGACGGCCACGAGCTCGAGGGCCGGGGTCAGCGCTCGGTCCCCCCGGTGTAGAGCCGGCTGAAGCCGATCAGCCGCTCGGCCGCCAGCAGCATGGCGACGATCACGGCGATCTGGAGGGTCGAGATGGACGCGATGATGGGCCGCGCGCTCGATTCCACGTAGTTGTAGATCTGGATGGGGAGCGGTACCAGACGAGGCGTCGTCAGGAAGATCGACACGACCACGTTGTCGAAGGAGAGGATGAAGGCGAACACCGCGCCCGCGATCACCCCCGGCTTGATGAGCGGCAAGGTGACCAGGCGCGTCACGGCCCACGGCCCGGCGCCGAGTCCCCGCGCCGCCTCCTCGAGGGAGCGGTCGAGGCCGGCCAGCACGGCGGCCACCGAGCGGACGACGTAGGGCAGCGTCACCACGACGTGACCCAGCAGGAGCCGCCAGAACGAGGGCTCGGTCCGGAACAGGCTGAAGAACTGGAGGAGCGCGATCCCCGTGACGAGACCCGGGAGCGCCGCCGGCGCCATCACGAGCGCGCCGAGGAGGTCCCGTCCCGGAAAGCGGTGGCGGACGAGCGCCAGGGCGCCGAGGATCCCGAGGGCTCCGGACACGGCCGTCGTGGCGGCGGCGAGCCCGAGGCTCAGCCAGAACGACCGGACGAAGTCCGGGTACTCGCCGAGGTCGGTGTACCAGCGAAGCGACAGCCGCCGCGGCGGGAACTGGAGGTAGGCGGCGTCGCCGAAGGAGACGACGACCACGACCAGGATCGGGGCCAGGAGGAAGGCGTAGATCGCCGCGTTGACCGCCCCGAGGAGGAGCCGCCCGCGCCGCCTCACCGGTGGCTCACGCCGCGGTCCCGAGTCCTCGCGCGCGGCCGAGGAGCCGCTGGGCCCCGAGAAACAGTCCCGTGGCCACCACCAGGAGGATCGTCGCGACGGCGGCGCCGAAGCCCCACTCGAGGGTCACGGTCATCTGCTGGTAGATCAAGGTCGACAGGACCACGAGGGACGGCCCGCCCATGAGCGCCGGCGTCACGAAGGCCGCGACCGTCAGGGAGAAGACCAGCATGGCCCCCGCCGCCAGGCCGGGCAGGGTGAGCGGAAAGGTCACCGCCCAGAAGGTCCGCCAGGGCCCCGCGCCGAGGCCGCGGGCGGCGTCCTCGAGCGTCTGGTCGACCGCCTCGATGACCCCCACCAGCGAGAGGACGGCCACCGGCAAGGCGAAGTGCACGAGGCCGATCAGGACGCCCGTGTAGGTGAACAGGAATCGCACGGGCTCGTCGACGAGGCCGAGGACGAGGAGCGCCTGGTTGACGGCGCCGTTGTTCGCGAGGAGCACGATCCAGCCGTAGGTGCGGATGACGACGCTCACGAGGAGCGGGGCCACGACGCAGAGGCGCAGGAGGGTCTTCCACCGATGGCGGCCCCGGGCGAGACCATAGGCGACCGGGTAGGCGAGGGCGAGGGCGAGGAGCGTGACGACGACGCCCAGCACGAGGGTGGCCCGCAGCGTGCCGAGGTAGAAGGGATCGAGGAGGAACCGCGCGTAGTTCGCGAGTGTCAGCCCGGGCGGGGTGGGCTGGCCGACCACCACGTCCCGGAAGCTCTCGGAGAGCAGGAGCGCGAGCGGCAGGACGAACCAGACGAGGAGGCAGAGGGCGAGCGGCGCCGCGAGCCAGGGGCCCGCGGCGCCGGCGCGCCGGCGGGCGCTCGTCACTTCTGGTACTTCAGCGCGTCGTAGACGTCCTTGTTCCAGCGCTCGACCCAGGCGCCGCGTGCCTTGGCGAGGTGGTCCTCGTCGGGGAACCGGAGCCGCCCGATGGCCTCCGCCCCCACCGCGACGCGGCCCGCGTATTCGGGCGGAAGCGTCACCTCGCGGTTGGTGGGCGCGTAGTAGATCTTGCGCGCGAACGCCTCCTGCTGGGCGCGGTCCAGGTAGAAGTTGACGAACTCGTAGGCGAGGGCCTTGTTCCGGGCGCTCTTCGGCACGCCGAAGCTGTTGGTGATCGCGAGGGTGCCCTCCTTGGGGATCACCGCCCCGAGCGGCAGGCCCTGGTCGATCATGAGCTGGGCCCGGCCGTTCCAGTACGGCGTCAGCCACACGTCCTCCCGCTGGAGGTAGGGCACGTACTGGGGGGAGAGCGTGAGCCACGCGCCGACGTTCGGCACCAGCTCCCGCAGCTTCCCGAAGCCCGGATCGATCCGCTTCTCGTCACCGCCGCCCATGTAGGCCGCGATCAGGAGCAGGAACAGACCCTTGCCCTCCGACACGTGGGAGATGGCGACCTTGCCCTTGTACTTCGGGTCCCACAGCACGCTCCACGAGTCCGGCGCCGGCTTCACGCGTTCGCGGTTGTAGAGGAGGATCAGGGGGTCCACCGAGGTGATCGGCCCCCAGCCCTGCCCTTCCTTCTGGGCGAACTCGTGGAGCTTGGCGATGTTCGGGATGCGCTCCGGCCCGACCGCTTCGAGCAGGCCCTCGCGGCCCGCGGCCAAGAGGTCGTAGCCGGTCAGGACCGTGACGTCCCAGGTGTAGGTGTCCTTCGTGGCACGGAGCTTCGCCAGCTTCTGGGCCGAGCTTCCGGTGGCGTCATAGACGACCTTCGCGTTGAACTTCTGCTCGAACGGCTCGATGACGAGCTTCTTCATCACCTCGCCGTAGTCGCCGCCGTAGCCCGAGAAGACGATCTCCCGGGTCTGCGCGCGGCCGGGCTCCGTGCTCGCGCCCAGACCGAGCGAGGCGAGGGCCACGATCGCGACCCACCGTCCGATCCTTCCTTCTCGCATGGAAGCCTCCCCGGGGCGCCCGTCCGGTCGCCCCTCGTGTCGCATCGCGCACGATCTCCGATCCTGCTCGGGTCCGGCCCCAGGAGCGTAACAGGACTCCGGCGCTCGTGACCAGACCGCCGGCGGGCCACCATCGCGTCGTGCTAGCATCCTGAACGCGGCGGAGGATTCCCTGTGCCCACGCTGTCGATCACGCTGGCGACGCGCGACTACGATTTCGTGACCCCGCTCGCGACCGGGGACGTGACGGTCGACGGGCTCGACCTGACCGTCCTGCGCACCTTTGACGCGCTCCAGCGCGCCGCCGACCCGGCCGTGCACGGAGGCGAGGCCTCGTTCAGCCGCTACGTCCAGCGCCTGGCTGCCGGCGACCGGTCCCTGGTCGGCCTGCCGATCTTCGTGATGCGCGAGTTCCGCCACCGGAACTTCTACGTGCGCCGAGACAGCGAGCTGCGGGCCATCGCCGACCTGGCCGGCCGGCGCGTCGCGATGGACGCCTGGCCCAACAGCGGGAACACGTGGACCCGGGCCCTCATGCGGGAGGAAGGCGTGCCCCTCGACCGAGTCCAGTGGGTCGTCGGGCGGGTCCACGCGGGAGACGCCGCGCCACCGGCGGACACCCTGCCACGCGGGGTGGAGCTCGCGCGGTGCCCGCTCCGCGACCTCCTGCAGGAGGGAGAGCTCGACACCCTCGTCTGGGCGTGGACGCCCGAGGGCTTTTACGATCCCGACGGCCCCTTCCGGCGCCTCTTCGAGGACTACCGCACGGCCGAGCGGGACTACTACCGCCGGACGCGGCTCTTCCCGGCCCACCACCTCGTGGTGCTGAAGCGGGACGTGGTGGACCGGCAGCCGGGCGCGGTGCGCGCCGTCCAGGCCGCCTTCGAGGCCGCGCGGGCGCGCGCTTCCGACACCCGATGGAAGCTCCACGAGTCGAGCCCGTGGCTCCTCGACGACCTGGAAGCGCAGGCGCGCCTGATGGGCCCGGGCTTCCAGCCGTACGGCCTCGGCCCGGAGAACCGCCGGATGGTTGCCCGCTTCTGCGAGGAGCAGCACGCCCAGGGCCTGATCGCCCGACCGCTCGATCCCGCCGCGGTGTTCGCCGAGTTCGAAGCCCTCGCCGGCTGAGTGGCGATCGCGCGGCGGCTCGGGGAGCCCGTGTCGAGCGGTTCTTGACCCATCCTCGGGGGGGCGCTAGCTTTGGCCTACGGAAAAGGAGATCGCTCATGAGCATCGCCACGCTTGCACCCGCTCCGCCCCGCCTCTCGGCGACTGAGCGGGCGGCGTACGTTCGCGACGGAATCGTGATCCCCGAGGCCCGGCTCTCCCCGGCGGCGGTCGGCCGGCTCCGCGACGCGCTGGACCGCCTGATCGCCGACAACCCCGATCGGCGCCCCGAGCAGCTGGTGAACGCCCATCTCCGGCAGGGGCCGGAGGGGGTCCGCGGGAACGACGTGTTCCTGGACATGGCCCGAGACCCGGCGATCGTGGACCTCGTGGCCGGGCTCGTCGGGCCCGACGTGATCCTGTGGGGGTGCCAGGTGTTCTGCAAGCCGGGCGGCGACGGCATGGAAGTGCCCTGGCACCAGGATGGCCACTACTGGCCGATCCGCCCCCTGGCCACGACGACCGCCTGGATCGCCATCGACGACTCGACGACCGAGAACGGCTGCATGCGCGTCATTCCAGGCTCGCACGCCCGCGGGCTCCTCCCGCACGCCAAGGCCCCGCGGGACCGCGTGGTCCTCGACCTCGAGGTGGAGGCCGGCGCCTACGACGAGGCCACCGCGCGCGACGTCGTCCTGGAGGCGGGTCAGCTGTCGCTGCACGACGTCCACCTGATTCACGGCTCGCGCCCGAACCGCTCGCCGCGGCGCCGGGCGGGGCTGGCCATCCGCTACATGCCGGCCACCTCGCACTTCGACCGGACCATTCCTCCGATGACCAGCTACGGGACCGCGGTCATCGACTTCTCCAAGCGTCCCCTCTGGCTGGTTCGGGGCGTCGACCGGGCCGGCAACGATTTCGCTGTCGGGCACTGACGCTCCACCCGGGCGCGTTCGGCATGCACCGGCAGCCGGCTCTGTCCGGCTCTCGGCCGGCATGGTAGTCTGGGGCACCCGCATCCACGATCCGTCGCCCCCGCGGGACTCATCGCACCAAGGAGGTCGCAGATGGCGAAAGGCACTCGATTCGTCCTCGCGCTCGCGCTGGCGGCAGCCGTTGCGCTCGGATTCGCGTCGGCCCGGTCCACGGACGCGCAGGGCCAGACGATCAAGATCGGCCTGCTCTACGACCACAGCGGCCCGTTCTCGGCGGCCGGCTCGCTCAACGTCTGGCGCGGCGCCAAGATGATGATCGACCTGATCAACGAGAAGGGCGGCGTCCTCGGGAAGCACAAGATCGTCCAGGTCGACGGCGACAGCCAGTCGAAGACCGAGGCGGCGATCAACGAGGCCGAGCGGCTGCTGAACGTCGAGAAGGTCGACATCCTCGCCGGCGTCTACTCGAGCGCCCACGCAGTGCCGCTGGCGGAGAAGGTGGACAAGCAGAAGAAGTTCCTCTGGATCACCACCGCCATCGCGGACGCGGTGGTGAAGGACCGCAACCTCGAATACACCTTCCGGCCCCAGACGAATGGCGGCCTCTTCGGGATCGCCTCGGTCCAGTTCGTGGCCGGCAACGCCCAGGACAAGTTCAAGAAGGCGGTCAAGGATCTCCGCGTGGCGATCATCTATGAGGACGGACCGTACGGCACCGGCGTGGCGGCAGCCAACGAGGGCGAGGCCAAGCGCCAGGGGATGCAGATCGTCCTGAAGGAGGGCTACTCGGTCAGCGCGCCGGATCTGTCGTCGCTCGTGACGAAGCTCCGCGCGCAGCGGCCCGACGTGCTGCTCCACACGGGGTACAACCCCGACATCAACTTGTTCCTCCGGCAGAGCAAGGAGCAAGGACTTCGTGTGCGCGCCTACATCGGGCACGGCGCCGGGCATAGCCAGCTCGACAAGCTCAAGGAAGCGTTCGGGAACGAGGTCGAGGGCTTCGGCACGGTGGATCCGCCGGCTTCGCAGCTCATCGACCCGAAGCAGCTCAAGGCGGGGGTCGGAGACCTGACGCAGGAGATGGTGAAGCGCTACAAGGCCTTCGAGCCCAACATCCCCGTGGGCGCGATCGCCCCCCATGTCTCCATGGGCTTCAACAACATGTGGATCCTGCTGAACGACGTGCTGCCCCGCGCCATCCAGAAGCACGGGGGCTTCACGCCGGACGCGCTCGCCAAGGCCGCTCGGGAGACGGACATCCCCGAGGGCGGCACCATGCAAGGCTACGGGGTGAAGTTCTACGGCGAGGGGAACCCGATGCGAGGGCAGAACGAGCGGGCCATCGCGGCGGTGTACCAGATCGTCGAGGGCCGCTTCCAGCACGTCTGGCCCAAGGTCATTGCGATGAACAACCCGCCGGTGCTCCTGCCGGCGTCCTCTCCGTTTGCCGCGCGCTGATCGTGCCGGCGGGGGCCCCGGGGCCCCCGCCCGTCGTTCCACCCTGGGCCGAGAGCGGGATTCCCGCGCCCTCGGCCCAGCCCGTCACGCCCGCCGATGACGCCGCTCCTGGCGGTGTCCGCCCTCGTCAAGCGCTTCGGGGGGTTCACGGCGCTCAACGAGGTGTCCTTCGACGTCGCCGAGGGGGAGATCCTCGGGCTCATCGGTCCGAACGGCTCAGGGAAGACGACGATGTTCAACTGCATCTCCGGGGCGCTCCAGCCGACGGCCGGGTCGATCCGCTTCCGGGGCGGAGAGATCGCGGGGCTCACGCCCGACGCGGTCTGTCATCTGGGCGTCGCGCGCACCTTCCAGATCCCGCGCCCGTTCCGGAAGCTCTCGATCCTGGAGAACGTCGCGGTCGCCGCCCACTTCGGGGCGTCGCACCGCAATACCGAGGCCGAGGCGCGAGCGCGCGCCCGAGAGGTTCTTCGGCTCGTTGGACTGCCCACGACGGAGGAGGCGTCGACGGCGCTCCTCGGGGCGGGGGGGCTCAAGAAGCTCGAGCTTGCGCGGGCGCTCGCCACCGGGCCGAGGCTCCTGCTGGCGGACGAGAGCCTGGGCGGCCTCGATGCGGCCGAGATGGCCGGGGCGGTCGAGCTCTTGCGGCGCATCCGGGGCGAGCTCCAGATCACGATCGTGTGGGTCGAGCACATCATGGCCACGCTGATGCGGGTGGTCGATCGGGTCGTCGTCCTCGATCACGGTGAGAAGATCGCCGAGGGGCGGCCGCTCGAGGTGGCCGAGGATCCCCGGGTCGTCGAGGCGTACCTCGGCGAGAAGCTCGTGGTGAGCTAGGCGATGCCGGGCCGCCGACCGCGGGTCCTGCCGCCGGCTTGCCCTTCCGCCCTCCGGCTCGTCACCCGTTCGCGCCCTGGCGCAACTCCACCGAGTTGCGCCAGGAGCGCGAAGGGGTCCCACTGCGCCCTCGGGCGGGAGGGCGCCGCCGGCGTCACCCGCGGTCGGCGCCACCGCCACCCCCGGCGCCCCGCGGATCTCGCCGAGGGCTGAGCATGCTCGAGCTTCGCCACGTCACGGCCGGCTACGGCGCCTTCACCGCGCTCTGGGACGTGAGCCTCCGCGTCCAGGCCGGGGAGGCGGTGGCCGTCGTCGGCCCGAACGGGGCGGGGAAGACGACGCTGATGCGGGTCATCTCCGGGATGATCCCGCCCCGCAGCGGCGAGCTCGCCTTCGAGGGCGCGTCCCTCGGCGGGAGGCCCGCGCACGAGATGGTGGCCCACGGCATCGCCCACGTGCCCGAGGGACGCCGGATCTTCCCGGCGCTGACCGTCGCCGACAACCTCCGCATGGGCGCGTACCTCCGCGCGGCGCGGCGCCAGTTCGCCGAGAGCCTCGAGCGCGTGTACGCGCTGTTCCCCGTCCTCGCGGAGCGGCGGAGCCAGCGCGCCGGGAGCCTGTCGGGCGGCGAGCAGCAGATGCTGGCCATCGGCCGCGCGCTCATGTCGCGCCCGAAGCTCATCCTCCTCGACGAGCCCTCGATGGGTCTTGCGCCGGTCATGGTGCTCCGGCTCTTCGACTTGGTGCAGCGCGTTCAGGCCGAGGGCTACACGATCCTGATGGTCGAGCAGAACGTACGCCAGGCGCTCAAGATCGTCGATCGCGCGTACCTCCTCGAGGTCGGCCGCATCCGGATGGAGGGGCGCGCCTCGGAGCTGTCCGAGGACGAGTTCGTCCGGAAGGCCTACGTCGGCCTGTGATCGATCCGATCTTCCTGGCCGAGGCCGCGATCAACGGCATCATGCTGGGCGGGATCCTCGCCCTGCTCGCCCTCGGTCTGAACCTCATCTTCGGTGTCATCGACATCGTGTGGATCGTGTACGTGGACCTGGTGATGCTGTGCATGTACGCGATCTACTTCACGAACCAGGTCCACGGCTGGCCGTTCTGGCTCGCCGCTCTGATCTCGCTGGGCCTGGGCGCGCTCCTCGGCGTCGGCGTGCACGTCCTCGTCATCTCGCCGATCCTCGCGAGCCCGCCGATCAACCAGCTGCTCGCGACCGGCGGGCTCCTTTTCTTCATCCAGTCGCTCGCGACGTTCCTCTGGACGACCGACCACCGGAGCGTCCGCTTCTCCCTGCCGAGCTTCGAGATCGGGGGGATCTTCCTGCCCGCCACGCGGCTCATCCCGTTCGGCATCTCGATCCTCGCGATGCTCGGGCTCTACCTCTTCCTCACGCGCACCTTCATGGGCACCGCCATCCGCGCGGTGGCGCAGGACCGCGACGCCATGGCCCTGATGGGCGCCGATCCCCGGCGGGTCTACGTCGTGACGTCGGCGGTGGGTGGCCTGATGGCCGGCCTCGCGGGGGCCTTGCTGGTTTTCCAGTACTCGGTGCATCCGTTCTTCGGCGGCCAGTTCGGGCCGCTCACGTTCATGATCTGCGTCCTGGGCGGGCTCGGGAACATGGTGGGAGCCTTCGTGGCGTCGTTCGTGATGAGCGGGATCATCTCGATCGCGGGCGTCATCTGGTCCACCGAGATGGGCTACGTCATCGCCTTCGTGGTCTTCATCGTCATGATGTTCCTCCGGCCGGCCGGTATCCTGGCGAGGCGCGAGTGAATCGGGCGGTCGGCGGCATCCTCGCGGCTCTGCTCCTGGTCGCGCCGTTCCTCCTGGCCGGGGGGACCGGGCAGTACGTCCTCCACGTCTTGATCCAGATGTTCATCTGGTCGTTCGTAGGCCAGGCGTGGTCGCTCATGGGCCGCTTCGGCCTGGTGTCCCTGGGGCACGGGGCGTTCCTCGGGCTCGGCGCCTACACGGTGGCGCTCCTCTGGAACTTCTTCCACCTGTCGCCCTGGATCGGGGCGGTGGTCGCGGTGGTGGGCACCGGACTCTTCGCGGCGGTCGTCGCCTACCCCTGCTCCCGGTTCCGGGTGGTGGGCCACTACTTCGCGCTCGTGACGCTGGCGGTCGGCGAGGTGATCCGGCTCCTTATCATCGCCGAGCGCGACTGGACCGGCGGCTCTCTCGGGCTCACGCTCAAGACGGCCGGTACGAGCAGCCTCCTCGCCGTGCAGTTCGCCGACCGGCGGATCTTCTACTACGGGACGCTCGTGCTCTGGGCGATGGGGCTCTGGGTGTGGTGGCGCCTCGATCGCTCGATGGCCCGCGCCGCCATGGAGGCGATCGGGGAGGACGAGACCGCCGCGGCGTCGGTCGGGATCCACGTCACGCGGTTCAAGATTGGCGTCACCGTGCTGTCGGCCGCGCTGACCGCGGTGGGCGGCGTCGCCTACGCGCAGTACATCACCTACGTCAATCCGGAGACGCTCGCCGGGATCGGCGTGTCCCTGCGCATCGTGTTCGCGGTGGTGCTGGGCGGGATGTACACGCTCCTCGGCCCGACCGTCGGCACCGTGCTCACCATCGCGCTGAGCGAGTCGTTGCGCATCGCTTTCGGGCTCAAGTTCATCGGCATGGCCGAGACGATCTACGGCCTCCTGTTGGTGCTTTTCATCATCTTCCTGCCGGCTGGCATCTGGGGAGGGCTCACCCGCGCGCTGGCGCGCCTGCCGCGCACGGCGGGTACCGCGGCGTGAACGCCCGGCGCCGCGCGCTCCGACAGCTCGTCGAGCGCCGGCAGGGGCTCGTCGTGCCGGGCGCCTACGATGCCCTGTCCGCCCGGCTCGTCGAGCAGGCCGGCTTTCCCGCCGTCTACATGACCGGCTTCGGCGTCTCGGCGGCGCGGCTCGGCTTGCCCGATCTCGGATTCGCCGGCCTGAGCGAGATGGTGGACCAGGCGCGGAACCTCGCCGGTGCGGTGTCGATCCCCCTCATCGCGGACGCCGACACCGGCTACGGCAGCGCGCTGCAGGTGCGGCGCACCGTACAGCAGTACGAGCAGGCCGGCGTGGCCGGACTGCATCTCGAGGACCAGGTGGCGCCGAAGCGCTGCGGCCATCTCCCGGGGAAGCAGGTGGTGCCAGCCGACGAGTTCGTCGGGCGCATCCGGGCGGCGGTCGAGGCGCGCACCGACCCCGACCTCCTGATCATCGCCCGCACCGACGCCATCGCCGTCACGGGATTCGACGACGCGGTCGAGCGGGCGGCGGCCGCGGCCCGGGCCGGCGCGGACGTGCTCTTCGTGGAGGCGCCGACCTCGGACGCCGAGATCGAAGCCCTCCCACGGCGGCTCGACCGGCCGCTCCTCTTCAACTACGCGCCGAGCGGCCGCACCCCGCTCGTGCCCTTCGCCCGGCTCCGCGAGTTGGGCTACGGGGTGGTCATCCTGCCGGTCGACCTCCTGTTCACGGCGACTCGCGCCATGCAGCGAGCGCTCGTCGAGCTCCGCGACCAGGACGCGACTCCGCGCGACCGCGACCGCCTCGTCTCGTTCCAGGAGTTCTGCGACCTCATCGGCCTTCCGCAGCAGCTCAGCCTCGGGCAGCGCTACTGACCGGAGGCCCGCTTCGGCATTGACAGGGCCGACGGGCGGGGGTCAGACTTTCCCTCTCGAGCGATTCTCCGCACCCGTTCCAGTCACATGCTGAGCCGGAGGAGGCAGACCATGCGAGCAGGATGGGCGAGCGTGGCGGTGGCGGTGCTGCTGACCGCGGGCGGAACGGCTTCGAGCACCGCACAGACCCGCGAGATGACCCTGGGCAACGTCAATCCGGCCAAGCACGGCACGACCCTGGCCGCGGACCAGTTCGTCGCCAAGGTCGGCGAGCTGACCGGCGGGAAGCTGAAGATCATCCACCACCACTCGGGGGCGCTGGGGGGTGAGCGGGAGGTGGCCCAGCAGATCCAGCTTGGCACGGTGGACTTCGGCCCCATCACGGCGGCCCCCATGTCCACGCTGGTCCCCGAGCTCTCGGCCCTCCAGCTCCCGTATCTGTTCCGGGACTACCAGCACGTCTACGCGGCGCTCGACGGGAACGACACCCTGCGGAAGTACTACGACGGCGTCCTGGATCGGAAGGGCTTCAAGCTCGTCGCGTTCATCGCCGCCGGCTACCGGGGGATCTACGGTCACTACCCGATCAACTCGATCGCCGACGTGAAGGGCAAGAAGGTGCGAGTGCAGGAGGACAAGATCCTGGTGGCCACGTTCAAGGCCCTCGGGATGATCTCGACGCCGATCGCCTTCCCCGAGGTGGCGACCGCGCTCCAGACCAAGGTCATCGACTTCGCCGAGGGCGGGATCAACACCTACTACCACAACAAGTTCTACGACATCGTGAAGAACGTGGCCGATGTCCGCCACACCCACCAGGTGGTCGTGCTGGTCATGTCCAAGGCGTCGTGGGGCAAGGTGGACGGAGAGACGCAGAAGGCCCTGGTCGAGGCGGGCCGCTTCGCCGAGCAGTGGAACCGCAAGTTCATCCTGGACGAGGACCGCTCGATCCAGAACGACGTGAAGGCGAAGGGCGCCACGATCACGAAGCCCGACCCGACGCCGTTCCGCGAGGCGACGAAGGGCGTCTACGACGAGTTCTACGCCACGCCCGCGGGCCAGGATGCCCGCAAGATCGTCGAGCACATCCTGAGCCTGAAGTGACCATCGGCCCGGCCGTCCCGGCACGCCCGCTGGCCGGCTCGGCGTGAAGCGGTTCTACGACGGCCTCGGTCTGCTCGGCGGCGCGATCCTCGCCGTCATGACCGGGGCCGTCTTCCTCCAGGTCGTCCTGCGCTACGTCTTTCGAACCGGCGTCGAGGGCCTGGACGAGGTGCCGCGCTACCTGTTCGTCTGGCTCGTGATGATCGGGGCGGCGGCGGCCATGGCGCGCGGCGAGCACACCGCGCTCGTCTATTTCCGAGACCGCCTGGGCCCGGTCGGTCGCACGGCGCTGTCGATCCTGACCACCGCGTTCGGGATGCTCCTCTTCCTTTCGATGATCCGATCGAGCCTGGTGCTCGTGCCCAACGCGAACCTCCAGACGAGCCCGGGACTGCGTCTCCCGCTCGGCTACGTGTATGCCGCGGTGCCGGTCGGGGCCGCGCTCATCCTCCTTCCCATGGCCCGGGAGCTGTGGGGCGCCTGGCGCGAGCTGTGGCCGAGACGCTCCTGATCGTCTTCGTCCTGTGCACGGCGCTCGGCATGCCGATCGCGCTCGCACTGGGGGTCGGAACCCTCGCCGCCTCGACCTTCTTCCCCGCGCTGAACCCGATCATCATTCCCGGCCGGCTGGTGGGGCTCCTGTCCGACTCGTTCATCCTCCTGTCGGCGCCCCTCTTCATCCTGGCCGGCAACATCGCCGCGCGGGGCGGGGTCGCGCGGGCGATCATCGACCTCGCGACCGTCCTCGTCGGCCGCTTTCGGGGCGGCCTGGCATACGTCAACATCGTCGACAGCCTGTTCTTCGGCGGGATCTCCGGCTCGGCCGTGGCCGACGTCTCGGCCCTCGGCACCTTCCTCATCCCCCAGATGGTGCGCAAGGGCTACGACAAGGACTTCTCGACGGTCCTCACGATCTGCACCGCGATCCTCGCGCCGATCATCCCGCCCTCCATCGTCGCCGTCATCTTCGCGTGGATGGCCGACGAGTCCGTGGCGGCCGTCTTCGCGGGTGGCTATGTCCCGGGCTTGATGGTGGCGATCGGGATGGCGGTGCCGACGTTCATCATCGCGCGCCAGCGCAACTATCCGCGGGAGCCGGCCCCGACGCTGCGGAGCTTCCTGGACGCCCTGGGGAAGGCGCTGCCCGGCCTCATGATCCCGGTCATCATCATGGGGGGGATCGTCGTCGGGCTCTTCACCCCGACCGAGGCCGCGGCGGTGGCCGTCGTCTACGCGCTCGTCGTGCCGCCCCTCTTCTACTGGGAGCTCCGCCTGCGGGACGTGCCGGGGATCTTCGCGGACTCGGCCCGCCTGAGTGGCGTGATCGGCCTCATCATCGGGCTGGTGGGCGCGTTCGGGTGGGTGCTGACCTATTCGAAGTTCCCGTTCACGGTAGCGATGGCGATCCAGTCCATCGCGCCGAGCTCGTGGATGTTCATGGTCCTGATCATCGTTCTCTACCTGTTCCTGGGCACGTTCCTCACCCCGTCGGAGATCATCCTCGTGACCGTGCCGGTGCTCCTCCCGGTCGCCGAGACGCTTCGCATCCATCCGATCCACTTCGGCATGGTATGCGTCATCGCCTCCGCCGTGGGTCATGTGACACCACCCGTCGGGCTCTGCCTCTTTCTCGGAATGGCCATCAGCGGTCTCCCGATGGAGAAGCTCCTCCGGCCGCTCGTGCCCTTCCTGATCTCGATCGTGGCGGTGCTCCTGATCGTCGCCTTCGTGCCGGAGAGCGTGCTGTTCGTGCCCCGCGTGCTCGGCTTCGTCAAGTGAAGGTGTACCTCGTGCGCCACGGCAGCGCGGCGCCGGGCGCGGACGACCGGGTGCGGCCTCTCACGCCCCGAGGGCGTCGCGAGGTGGAGGCGACGGCCGGGAGCCTGGCGGCCCGCGGGATCAGAGTGGCCGAGATCCGACACTCCGGGCTCGTCCGCGCCCGCGAGACCGCGGAGATCCTGGAGCGGACGCTGGCGCCCCCGCACGGCGTCCACGAGACCACGGGCCTCTTGCCGGAGGATGATCCGGCCGTCGCGGCCGCCGAGCTCGCGCTGGCGGCGGAGCCTCTCATGCTGGTGGGTCATCTGCCGCATCTCGCGCGGCTCGGCGCGGCGCTCGTTCCGGGCCCGATGCTCGAGCGCGTCCAGTTCGCTCCCGGGACGGCGGTCGGGCTCCGGCGCGCCCCGGACGGCTGGCATGTCGAGCTGATCGTCCCGGAGCGCCCGGGAGGCGCCCGCTAGTGCCGCACCTCGTCTGCGTACAGTGCGGAGCCGCCGCGTCGCTTGGCCCCGCGTTCGAGGGCTGTCGTGCGTGCGTGGCTCACCCGCCGGCGGCGCTCGAGGTCGCGTACGACTACGCGGCGCTTGCCGCGCAAGGGACGCTCGCGGCGCTGGCGACGCGCGCCGGCGGTCTCTGGCGGTTCCGGGAGCTCCTGCCGGCGCCGGCGGCGGCGCCGGTGGTGAGCCTCGCGGAGGGCGCGACGCCGCTCGTCCGGCTGGAAGGTCCCACGGGCGCCCGCATCTGGCTGAAGGACGAGACGCGGAACCCGACCGGATCCTTCAAGGACCGGCTCCACGCCGTGTCGATCACGATGGCCCGGCTCCTCGGCTTCGAGAAGGCCGTGGCGTCCACGACGGGGAACCACGGCACCGCCCTGGCGGCCTACGCCGCGCGGGCCGGCATGCAGGCCCTCGTGTTCTGCGATCCGCGGGCGCCGCTGGTCCAGCGGCGCCTGATGCAGCTCTTCGGGGCCCGAGTCGTGGTCCTCGCTGACCGCGGCCGCCACGTCGGGTGGCTCGTTCGCGAGCGGGGCTGGTACCCATCCACCGGCATGACCCCCGAGCCGGTCGGCACGCCGTACGGCGTGGAGGGCTACAAGACGATCGGCCACGAGATCTTCTTCCAGCTCGGCGGCCGGTTTCCGCAGCGGGTGCTGGTGCCGACCTCGGGAGGCGACGCGATCTATGGTCCCTGGAAGGGCTTCCGCGAGCTCCGGGCGCTCGGCGCGCCGGGCGCATTGCCGCGCATGGTCGCCGTCCAGGCGGCCGGCTGCGACCCGATCGTTCGCGGCTGGCGCGCGGGCGCCATGAGCGTGCCGGTGCACCCGGACCCCCGGACCATCGCGGTGTCGATCGCCGACGAGACCGGCGGGCCCGCCTCGCTCCGAGCCCTCGCCGAGTCGGGCGGCGCGGCGGAGGCGGTGTCGGAGACGGCGATCGTCGATGCGATGCGGCGGCTCGCCGGGCAGGGGATCGCCGTCGAGCCGTCCTCGGCGGCGTCCGTCGCGGCGGCGCTCGCCCTGGCGGCGCGCGGCGAGCTCGACGCCGACGAGGACGTCGTGTGCGTCCTGACTGGGGCCGGCGCGAAGTGGCCGGATGCCCTCGTCGACGCGCTGACGCCGCGCGAGCTCGTGGACGCGAGCCCGGGGGCCGTGCGGGCGTGGATCGACGCCGCCGTCTCCGCCTGACGGCGCGTCCGGGTCGCGCGAAGAGGGCGCGCCGGGCCGGTTCGCCGGCGTAACGGCCGCCCACGCACCCCGCCGGGCGCGTCCCCGCTCGGGCCGGTGGCGACGCCGGTGGCGCTTGCGAGCGCCGGGGTCCGGCGGGATGATGGACGGGCTCGAGCGCGCCCGATCCACCGCCGCCGCGGGCCGAGCCGAGGAGCGCCGCATGAAGCCCTTCGTGGTGAACCGCTACGGCCGGATCGTCTTTCCATTCAACTTCTTCCCCGAGCTCGACTTCTCGATCTTCCAGACCCTCGAGCAGTTCGCGGCGGTGATCCGCCGCGATTTCGAGGAGAAGGCCCCGACCGAGACGGAGATCGTCGCCCGGGTGGAGGGGCGAGAGTACAAGAGCCGCTACGAGCTCCTTCGCGACCTGGCGCTGAACTTGTTTTGGGTGAACCGGTACGCGATGACCATGTACCGGAAGCAGCCGACCAGATGGCGGGACGTGGCGCGGTCCCGCGACGACGTCTTCCTGCCGGTGTTCCGCGCCTGGGATGCGGGCCAGCTGGTGAGCGCCATCGAGGGCGGCTACCGGGCGCTGCCGCCCACGTGGGACGAAGGGACGGAGACGAAGGTCTTCAGCACGCTGATCGACATCTTCCGCCACAAGAAGGGGGTGGGCGCGGAGCTGCCGGCCCTGAAGCCGACCGTCGCCGAGATCCTTGCCAACCCGAAGAACCTGACGTACCACCTCCTCGCGTACAACCCGGACTACCCGCGCTACGGCCACGACGATCTGATCGAATGCGGCCACCCAGTGCCCGAGCTGGAGGCCCTGCTGCGTCAGACGATGGTGCTCCACAACCAGTACCCCTGGGATCGGGCCAAGACGCGGTTGATCGAGATCGGCCAGGTGCAGGCGGACGACTTCGTCGTCGTCTTCCAACCACGGAGCGACGAGGTCCTCCAGTTCATCCGACGCGCCAAGGGCTCGCGGCGAACGCGGCCCCGACGGCCGGAGCCCGCCGACGCCCGCCCGCCGGTCGCCCCGCTCCCGCCGGTCGACGTGCGCGCGCGATTCCGGGTCCTGCCCCGGCTGGAGGCCCTCGCCGTGTACCGAGGCGAGCATGCCTGCACGAACGACGACCTCATCCGGAACGCGGCGTGGTGCTGGTCGCCGATGACGGCGGTCGAGATCCTGGCGAAGACCGGCATCGAGCAGCGGCTCTACTCCGAGCTCGAGCTCGACCACATGGCGCTGCTGGCGGCTCAGGGGGCCCTCGCGAAGGCTCGGCGGCGCCCCGTGGAGATCGGCGGGGTGCTCTTTTGCTCGTGCACGCGCACGAAGATGATGCCCTCGCTGGCGACCTGGCTCTCCGGGCAGCTCGGCATGCTCCAGACGCATGCATCGGTCGACATGGTGGCGGCCTGCGCCGGCCTCCCGTACGGACTCGCGGAAGCGGTGCGGCTCCTTCAGGAGGTCGAGCGCCCCGTGCTGGTCGTGTGCGGCGAGAAATTCTCCGACAAGATCGGGACGGTCCGGACGTCGCGGATGATCTTCGGCGACGGCGCCGCGGCGCTCGTCGTCGGCCCGGCCCCGCCCGGCGCCGGCTCGGACGTCGAGTACTTCCAGACGTACGCGAGCGGGCCCATGCCGGAAGTCGATTCGATCGTCTGGCCGAACCCGGACTTCGACAACAACATCACGGTGTTCGGCCCGGACGTGCGCGCCCTGGTCAAGCGCTATCTCGACCAGATGCTGGGCGAGCTCCGTGGCCTCCCGCACCCCGACGGTCAGCCGGGCTCGCTCTTGGACGCGATCGAGCTCGTCGTGCCTCACCAGGCGAACAAGACCATGGTCGTGGCGATGACGCGGGCGGCCGGCGTGGCGCCCGAGCGCCTGTACTTCGACATCGAGCGAGTCGGCAACACGTCGTCGGCCAGCATTCCGATCGCGCTCCACGACGCCGCCCGCGAGGGCGTCCTCGACCGCCCGATGCGCGTGTTCGCCCCGGGTTTCGGGGCCGGCGCGGTGGGCGGTTACGCCGTGCTGCGCGTCGATCCCGCCATCATGGCCTGACGGGCGACTGGATCGCGGCTCGGACTCCCGCCCTGCCGCGCCGTTTCTCGCTCCGGCCATCCCGCGGTACGATGCCTCGTCGTCGCGACGCCGGCGCGGAGAAAGCGATGGAGTCGACCGAGCGGCCGCGTATGATGGGTGCGTCGTCAACCATGCGTTTGCGAGGAGCGATGAGGATGGATGCCAAGGTTCCCGGGTCCGAGGCCGTGGCTGGATCGAGTTCCGGCAAGAAGGCATGGAGTCCGCCGCGCCTGACGGTGCACGGGGCGCTCCCTGCCATGACGCTCGCCGCGACGGGCCTCGTTCCGAAGTGATCCGCTGTCCGGGACCGGGGCTGTCCGACCCGGTCCCGGCCGTCTCCCCGCGCCGCCGACCGCGCCGGGGAGAGCGGGCGTCCATCGCGGCCGACCGGTAACGTTGAGGCTCCGCGAGCGAGCCCGCTATCTTCACCGCCTGATCCTCCTCGGTCGGGAGCTCCCGGCCTTCCTGCGGCGCCCGATTTCCCCGGTGTCCGCGCGCCGATGGGTGCGGGATCGCCTGGCCGACCGGGAGCAGCGGTTCCTGGATCTCCTGGCGCGGGACGTCTACGGAAATCCCTCCAGTCCGTACCTTCGCCTCCTCCGGCTGTCCGGCTGCGAGCTGGGCGACGTGACCCATCTGGTCGCGGCCGATGGGGTCGAGGGCGCCCTCGCTCGACTGCTCGATGCAGGCGTCTACGTCACGTTCGACGAGTTCAAGGGCCGCCGGGACGTTGTGCGCGGCGGCGCGCGCTTCCGCTTCCGGGAGGCTGACTTCGATCGGCCGGGGGCGCAGCCCGCTCTCCCCTCGCGAACCGGCGGCAGTCGCGGTCCCGCGACGCCGGTGCAAACCTCGCTGGCGTTCCTGACGGATCAGGCGTGCGCCGGCCTGCTCGCCTTCGACGCCCACGACCTCCTGGCCGCCGAGCAGGTCGTGTGGCTCGGCTCCCCGGGCTTGGCGGTCGCACTCCAGTACGCCCGGATGGGGCGGCGGCCCCGGTCGTGGCTCTATCCCCTGGGGCCGCTGCACCGCGGCACGCGGGTCGCGGCGTGGTACCTGGCGTCTGTCAGCCGGCTCGTCGGGCGCCCGTTTCCCGCCCCGCGGCTCCTCGACATGCGCCGGCCGGATCGGCTGGCGTCTCGGCTCGCCGCCGTGGGCCGAGACGGCCCGGTGTGCCTCACGACCTATGCCAGCTCGGCGGTGCGGGTCGCACGGGCCGCCCGTGAGCGGGGCATCGATCTCTCGGCTGTCACGTTCGTCACCGTGGGGGAGCCCTTCACCGAGGCGAAGCGGGCGGCGCTGAAGGCCGTCGGCGCGCGGGCGCTGGTCCGCTACACGTTCATGGAGGCCGGGGTCGTGGGCCTCGGCTGCGGCACGCCGCGGGCGTCGGACGATCTTCACTTTCATCGCCATGCGTACGCGCTGATCCAGCGGACGTGCGCCGTCGGGGAGGCGGGCCCGACGGTCGAGTCCCTCCTGTTCACGTCTCTCTTGCCGTCGGCGCCCAAGGTGCTGCTGAACGTCGAGAGCGGAGACTGCGCCCGGATCGTGCCACGCGAATGCGACTGCCGGCTCGGGGCGGCCGGTCTGACGACGCACTTGGACTCGGTTCGAAGCTTCGAGAAGCTGACCGGGGAAGGCATGACGTTCATCCAGCTCGACCTCCTGGGGGTGCTGGAGGAGGTGTTGCCAGCCCGGTTCGGCGGGGCCGGCACCGACTATCAGGTGGTCGAGGAGGAGGATCCGGACGGCATCACGCGGCTCACCCTGAGTGTCGACCCCCGCGTGGGGGCCGTGGACCTCGACAGGGTGCGCTCGGTGTTCCTCGCGGCGCTGGCCCGGCAGCCCGGTGCCGCGGGCACGGGGGTCGAGGTCTGGCGCCGGGCCGAGACCGTTCGCGTCGTGCGCCGGTCACCGGTGGCGACGGCGGCCGGCAAGGTGTTGCCGTTCCACGTCGCGCCTCGCTAGCGCTGGGGGCGCCTCGCGCCCCTAGTTCACGCGGCGCTCCCGCCCCT
Source organism: Candidatus Rokuibacteriota bacterium (assembly GCA_044867785.1). GTDB lineage: Bacteria > Methylomirabilota > Methylomirabilia > Rokubacteriales > DASRDR01 > DASRDR01. The sequence continues at coordinate 45,966 of JBIOVM010000159.1, forward strand.
GCCAGTACGGCTCGCGAAGCTTGAACTTCTGGAGCTTGCCGGTGGCGGTCCGCGCCAGCTCCTTCCGGATCTCGATCGACGTCGGGCACTTGAAGTGGGCCATGCGCGCCCGGCAGAACTCGAGCAGCTCCTGCTCGGTCGCCGAGGTGCCCGGCTTGAGAACGACCAGCGCCTTGACCGTCTCGCCCCACTTCTCGTCCGGCACGCCGATCACCGCGGCCTCGGCCACGCACGGGTTCTGGAAGAGGCAATCCTCGACCTCGATCGACGACACGTTCTCGCCGCCGGTGATGATCACGTCCTTCTTCCGGTCGCTGATCACGAGGCACGGTCCGTCCATGTGACCGCCGTCGCCGGTGTGGAACCAGCCGTCCACGATCGCCTTCGCCGTCTCCGCCGGCTGCTCCCAGTAGCCTTCGAAGACGTGATTCGAGCGCGCCAGCACCTCGCCGTGCTCGTCTACCTGGATCTGGACTCCCAGCGCCGGAGGACCGGTGCGCGCCAGCAGGCGCGCCTTCTCGTCGTTCGACAGCCCGTCCAGCTCCGGTCCCGCGCGGTTGATCGTGAGGAGCGGCGACGTCTCGGTGAGCCCATAGATCTGGATGAACTCCCAGCCGAGCTCCTCCTGCATGCGGGCGATCACCTTCGAGGGCGGCGGCGCACCCGCCACCACCATGCGCACGCTGCCGCGCCCGGGCACGGCCCGGCCCGCTGTTCGCCGCTGCTCGGCGGCGCCGAGGATCGCCGCCACGACCGCGGGCGCCCCGCACATGAGGCTGACGCCGTGGGACTCGACCCGCTTGAGGATCTCCTCGCCGTCGACCTTCCGCAGCACGATGTGACGGCCGGCCATGCCGGTCACGGCGTAGCCCATGCCCCAGCCGTTGCAGTGGAACATGGGAAGGGTGTGGAGGTAGACCTCCCGCTCGGTGACGCCGGTGTGCCAGCCGAAGGTCGCGGCGTTGAGCCAGATGTTGCGGTGGGTCACCTGGACGCCCTTGGGCCGCGCGGTCGTGCCCGACGTGTAGTTGATGCTCGCCGTCTCGTTCTCGTCGATCTCCCGACGGCGCGGCCTCGCGCCCGGCGGCGCCTCGGCGAACATCTCGGCGTCGTGGACGCCGTCCATCACGATCCGGTGCCGGGCCTTCACGGAGGCCAGCGCCTGGTCGAGCTCCGGATCGACCAGCAGCACGGAAGCCCCGGAGTGATCGACGATGTACCGGATCTCCTCGGCGGTCAGCCGGAAGTTGGCCGGGACGACCGCGCGGTTGAAGCCGCTCACGCCGAAGAAGGCCACCAGGATCCGGGCCGCGTTGGGACTGACGATCGCGACCCGTTCCCCGTCGCCCACGCCCATCCGGTCGAGGGCGAGGGCCATGCCGCGGGCGCGCGCCTCGAGCTGGGCGTACGTCATCGCGCCCAGTGAGCCGAGGACGTTCGGTTCGTCGACGACGGCCACGCGGCCGGGGTGAACGTACGCCGCGCGCTCGAGGTAATCCCAGACGTTCAGCGGCACACGCACGGATGGTCCTCCGTTCCCGGGGCGACGCGCTCGCGCCCTCGATGAGGCTAGGAGACGACACATTGACGATGCCCGATCTCCGTGCGGGGCGTCAAGCCGGACGCCGGCCCACCGGCGGACGGCCGGTCGGCCGTGTATCCTTGCACCGGAGCCGCCTCGGAACGCACCGCCCGGCGGACCTCGAGGTCGCCGCCCGTGTGGGGCCATCACCCGGGGAGCGTTCCGCCGATCCAGCCCATGAGACTGGCAAGGGGGGAGCGACGCGATGCTGACCAGGGAAGAGGTCGCCAGGATGCCGCGAGCCGAGCGCCTGGAGCGCCTGGGGCGTGCGGGGCACGCGCTGGACGCCGCGGTCGCCGACGGGCCGGAGGCCGTGCTGTGCCGGCGTCCCGACGAGAAGAACTGGGCGCCGAAGGAGATCGTCTGCCACCTCCGGGACACCGAGGAGTTCTTCATGCTCCGCTTCCAGATGCTGGCGGCCGCTCACGAGCCCCCGCTCGCGCCGGCGGACCCGGAGCGCTGGGCCGAGGACCGCCAGTACATCCGGAACGACACCGCCGAGGCCACCCGTGCGTTCCGGCGGCGGCGGGAGGAGTCGCTGGCCCACCTGCGGGGGCTGTCGGACCCTCAGTGGCTGCGCGCGGGGCTTCATCCCACCTACGGGCGCATGACCGTCGAGGACGTGGTCAACCTGATGGTCTGGCACGACGTCAACCACCTGGACCAGCTCGAGCGGGCGCTTCGGGGAGAAGCCTAGCCAGATGGAGGAGAACCCGATGTCAGATCGCTTCGTGTCCGGGAACCCGGGCCGCGACGTCCAGCGCGTGGGCACCGCACGCTTCCTCGGACAGGATCCCCAGAAGGTCCACGAGCCGGTGTGGGCGGTGACCGGGAATCTCGGCGACAGCCAGTGCTATCTCGGCGTCGCTCAGAAAGTCGAGGCTATCCAGGCGGCGCTTGCCGCCCGGATCCGTCGCGACGACCTGCCCGTGCGGCTGATCGCGCCGGCCTACACGCTCGGCGTGTCGGACGGACAGCTGAACGGGACCGACCGCATGCGCTACTCGCTGATCGGCCGGGAGCTCGCGAACGACGCGATCGACGCGCACCTGAACGCGAACGACGTGCAGGGGCTGATCGCGGTCGTCGCGTGCGACAAGCCGCCGGTGGGCACGCTGGCGGCCGTCCTCGAGCGGAACGTCCCGACGGTGTTCCTCTCCGATGGCTCGATCAAGCCTGGCATCGATCCCGTGAGCGGTGAGCGCATCGATCTCGTGACCGCGTTCCAGGTCGCGGGCGACCCCGATCCCGCGCGTCGCACCCAGATCGCGCTCCACGCCTGCCCTGGCCAGGGCAGCTGCGGCGGCATGTTCACGTACAACACGATGCAGACGTTCATCGCCGTGCTCGGGATGGAGCCGCTCCACATGGTGGCGCCGCCCTCCGACGACCCGCGCCGACTCGGCGAGTTCCCCGAACAGCTCATCGAGTGCCTGGTCACGATGACGCGGAAGAGGATCACGCCGCGCGCCATCGTGACGCCGCCGGCGCTGCGCAACGCGCTGACGGTGGCGATCGCCATGGGCGGCTCCACCAACGTCGCTCTTCACAGCGTCGAGATCGCGCGCGCCTCCGGCCTCGACCTCTGGAAGGACGTGATGAGCCAGGACGAGTTCAACGCACTCTCGCACCGCATCCCCGTCCTCATCAACGCCCGCCCGTTCGGGGCCTACTCGATGGTCGACATCGGAGCGAAGGGCGGGCTCCAGGTGATCGTGAAGCAGCTCCTCGACGCCGGCTTCCTCGACGGCAGCTGTCTCACGTGCACGGGTGAGACCCTGGCGGAGCAGGTGCGGCGGCTGGCGCCACCGGCGCCCGATGGCGATGTCATCCATACGATCGCGACCCCGTTCAAGAAGACCGGCGGCCTCCGCCTCCTGCGCGGCAACCTGGCCCCCGAGGGCGGCGCCATCCTGAAAGTCGCCGGCGTGGAGGGCGGGATCAAGGACGGCGTCTTCACTGGCCGGGCCCGCGTCTTCGACAGCGAGCAGGCGCTCATCGCCGCCCTCGAGGCGACGCCGGACGTCTTCGCCGACCACGACATGGTCGTCATCCGCTACGAAGGGCCGCGCGGTGCGCCGGGCATGCCGGAGCTCCTGGACCCGACGTCGCGCATCACGACGCTCTGCCGGCGCAAGGGCATCACGATCGCGCTCATGACCGACGCCCGCTTCTCGGGGGGATCCGTCGGCCTCGTGATCGGCCACGTGGCGCCGGAAGCCTACCTCGGGGGCCCGATCGCGCTCATCGAGGACGGCGACACGATCGTCGTCGACCTGAACCAGGACCGCCTGGACTGCCGCGAGCTCGTCGACGAGGCCGTTCGCGCCCGCCGCGCCGACGCCTGGCGGACCGCCGCGCGCCAGCACGGCGGCGTGCACCCGGCCGTGAAGCCGGTGACGAAGCGGCTCCTGAAGCGGATGCGCTTCGGAGCGCGTCCCGCGCTAGAGGGCGCGGGGATGGCGAGCGACTAGCGGTCGCTCCGTGCCGGCGCGGGTTCCGGATCGCGTCCGCCGCGGCCGCGCCCGAGGGCGTGTCCGTCCTGCCCACGGCGCGCTCCGCGGAGAGGTCCGGCTCGCGGCTAGACGAGCCCCGCGTAGGCGCCGCCGTCCACGAGCACGCTCTCGCCGGTGATGAACCGGGCCTGCTGGGAGCAGAGGAAGGCGACGACGCTTCCGAAGTCTCCCGCATCGCCGATGGTCCGCATGGGATTGCCGGCGCGGTGTGAGTCCATCGCCGCCTCGAAGCTGATGCCCTCGGCCGCTGCCCGGGCTCGCGCCGTCTGCTCGACGCGGTCCGTCGCGTGCGAGCCGGGAAGGACGGCGTTGATGGTGACGCCGGTCTGCGCGATCTCGCGTGCCACCGTCTTCATGAACCCCGTCAGCCCGGCCCGGGCGGTGTTCGACAGAAGGATGTGGGGGATCGGCTGCTTCACGGAGACCGAGGTGATGTAGACGATCCGTCCCCACTTCTTCTTGACCATCGCCGGCACCGCGCCGTATGTGAGCCGGATCGAGCTCATCATGGACAGCTCGACCGCCGGGATGAACTGCTCGAGCTTGGTGCTGGCGAAGGTCCCCGCCGGCGGCCCGCCGGCGTTGCCGACCACGATGTCGGGGTCGCCCAGCTGGGCGCGGACCCCGGTCAGGAGCGTGTCGATGTCGTCGGCCTTCGTCATGTCGGCCACGAACGGCACGACTTCGTGGCCGGAGCGGGCCGCGATCTCCCGCGCGACCCGCTCCACGTCCCCGCGGGTTCGAGAGCAGATCGCGACCCGGCAGCCCTCGGCCGACAGCGCTTCCGCCGAACCACGACCGAGCCCCTTCGACGCGGCGGTGACGAGTGCGATCTTCCCCTTGATCCCGAGATCCATCGGTGGCCTCCGTGGCGGTGCGAGGTCAGACGGGCCAGGTCTCGAGCGACCAGGCCATCTCCCAGAACAGGTACTCGTAGCGGCTCGACGTGAGGAAGGCGTCCTCCATCCGGCGGTGGGCGTCGTCGTCGGCCCGGTCGGCCAGGCGGTCGACCAAGGCGCGGCACCACTCTGCCAGCGCGGCGAACTCCGGATCGGCGTACATGCGGACCCACTTCGCGTAGCGCTCCTCGCTCGGCATCCCGCGCGCGGCCAGGGCTTGGCCGATCTCCGAGAAACCCCACATGCACGGTAGGAGCGCCGCGGCGAGCTCGACGAAGTCGCCGGTGGCCGCGACCCGCACGAGGAAATCCGTGTACGCGCGCGTGGTCGGCGCCATGGGCTCCCGCTCGAGCGCGGCGGCCCCGATGCCGAGCTCGGCCGCGTAGGCGCGGTGAAGGTCCATCTCGGTCCGCGCGGTGGCCCGGAGAAGATCGGCAAAGCGCGCGAGCGTGTCGAGATCCGGGGCCCGGGCCGCGGCCAGCCCGAACAGGCGGCAGTACTCGACGAGGAACCGGTAGTCCTGCCGCACCCAGTGGCGGAAGCGCTCGAGGTCGAGCGAGCCGTCACCGATGGCGCGGACGAAAGGATGTGCGTGCTGCGCCTGCCACACCGGGTCCGCGAGCCGACGGAGCCGCGCGGAAAACGGCTCGCGGCCCGGCGCGTCCGGCGGCGCCATCGACGAGCCGGACGCCGGGTTCACGGCGCGGCAGGGTCCTCGGGGGCCGGCGCGGTGCCGGTCCACTCCGTCACCAGCCCGTGCGGGACGCCGAGCCGGTCGAGCACCCGACCGACCGTGTGGTCCACGAGGTCGCGAATCGTCTTCGGGCGGTGGTAGAAGGCCGGCACCGGAGGCAGGATCACGGCGCCCAGCTCGGCCAGGGCCAGCATCTGCCGCAGGTGCCCCGCGTGGAGTGGGGTCTCCCGCACCACGACGACGAGGGGGCGACCTTCCTTGAGCGTGACGTCGCCGGCTCGGGCCATGAGCGTGTCGGTGTGAGAGGTGGCCAGGGCCGAGAGCGTCTTGATGCTGCAGGGAGCGATCACCATCCCGCCCGTGCGAAACGACCCGCTGGCCAAGGCGGCGCCGATGTCGCGGTCGTCGTAGACCCGCGTCGCCAGGCGCTCGACGTCGCGCACCGAGTACTCGGTCTCCTCCACGAGGGTGCGCTTCGCCGCCCGGCTCACCACCAGGTGGGTCTCCAGGCTCGGCACGTCTCGCAGCACTTCGAGGAGCCGGATTCCGTAGATCGAGCCGCTGGCGCCCGAGATGCCGACGACGAGGCGTTGCGGGGCCTGGCGACCGGACGGGCGGATCGGAGCGGCGTGGCCGCGCGCGGGAGACATCGCCCTCAGTGATCGTGGCCAGGCATCAGCGGATCCTCCGGAGCCGGAGGCCAAGCCGGGACGCGTCGGCGCCCTGGCCGGCATCGACGGGTTCGACGAGCGATTCCAGCCTATCACGCGGGCGCGGTCCGGGATACGATCGAGGCATGCGGGGGCGGATCGTCGTGGCGCTTGGGCTGGCCGGCCTGGCTCTCGCAGCGTGCGGGGCGGGGGCGCGATGGGAGCGGGCGGGCGCGACCGACGCCGAGCGGCGCCGCGACGAGGCCGAGTGCGCGGGCCTGGCCAACCGGGATCGCTCGGTCCCCGTGTCGCGGAGCACCACGGGGTCGGCCATGCGCCGGAACATGGACGGAGTCGAGCTCGCGACGGTACGGGATTTCGACACGGGCGTCTTCGATGAATGCATGAAGAGCCGCGGGTATCAGCAGGTCTCGGGCCCGCCGCCCGGCTAGGACGTCCGGCGCGGCGACCCGGCAAGAGCGCGGTCGCCCCGGTGCGGTCCCGCGTCGGCACGTCGCGGACCTGCGCGAGGAGGAATCCATGAGACGAGCGGTCGTCCTGGGAGCGGCAGTGGTGTGGACGCTCGGATGCGCGGCCGCGGTCCGCTGGGAGAAGACCGGCACGAGCGACGCCGAGCGGCGGCGTGACGAGGCGGAATGCGTGTCTCTCGCCAGCCGGGAAGGAACCGTTCCGACGGCGCAGACGGCGTCCGCCAGCACCGCGACGCCTCTGGAGTCCCAGCGGACGCGGATCCAGTCCTACGATACCACCCTCGTCGAGCAGTGCATGACGGGTCGCGGCTATCACATGCTCGCGCCCACCCGACCGCCAGGCTAGTCTCCGAGCTCTCTGGTCGACCACTCTCCGAGGCCCGCCGCCCGGGCCACGTCCCGGGGCGCCTGCGCCAGCGTCCTGACGTAGAGGACGACGGCCTCGATCTCCGCGTCCGTCAGCACGAAGCCGAACGACGGCATTCCGGGCTTGCCGTAGGCGGAGCCGCCGTAGCGGATGAGCTCCACGAGGTAACGGTCGGGCAGGGTGGCGAGCGCCGGACTCGCGAGGTCCCCGGGCCGCAGGAAGAGCAGCCGCGCTCGCCAGGAGTCGCCGCGCCCGGCGGCGCCGTGACACGTAGCGCAATGCATTTGGTAGAGCTTGCGGCCGGGCTCCGGGCCCCGAGGCGACGGCGGGAGCGGGGCGAGGACGAGGGCCACCGCAGTCCCGGCCAGGGCCAGCCCGAGCCCCGCGACGATCAGCATGACGGTGCGACGTCCGATCATGGCGGGACGTCCTCTCTCGGGCCGAGCCGCGCGCGCCGGGTGGCCAGGACAAAAACGGCGGGGAGCCGGACGGCCCCCCGCCGCGAGGGGTGCGGAGTACGCGCTCCGCGCTCAGTCGATCGCTTGCTCGGTCTGCGCGTCGAAGAAATGCAGGCGCTCCGGATCGAGGGACAGCCGGACGCGCTCGTGCATGCGAAGACGGGAGGTGGGAGGCACGCGCGCGACGATCGGGTTCGGTCCGATCTTCACGTCGATCAGGATCTCGTTCCCCAGGGGCTCGACGACCTCCACGACCGCTTCGACCTGGGAGTGCTTGGGGTCTCCCGGCCCGCTCTCGCGAACGTCCTCGGGACGGATGCCGAGCGTGACCGGCTGGCCGCGGTAGCGCTCGAGCGACGCGCGCCGTTCGTCCGGCACCGCGATGAGGAAGCCGCCCGGCGCATCCACCGCCAAGTGGCCGTCGGCGCCGGTCACCGTGCAGTCGATGAAGTTCATCGCCGGTGACCCGATGAAGCCCGCCACGAACCGGTTGCGCGGCTTGGCGTACACGGTGAGAGGGTCTCCGACCTGCTGGACGAGCCCGTCCTTCATGACGACGACCCGGTCGCCCAGCGTCATCGCCTCGACTTGGTCGTGCGTCACGTAGATCGCGGTGGTCTCGAGCCGGTCGTGGAGGCGCTTCAACTCCACGCGCATCTGCACCCGGAGCTTCGCGTCCAGGTTCGACAGCGGCTCGTCGAAGAGGAACACCTGGGGGTGCCGGACGATGGCGCGGCCGACCGCCACCCGCTGCCGCTGCCCGCCCGAGAGCTGCCGAGGCTTCCGGGTCAGGAGCTCCTGGATGCCCAGCATCTGGGCGGCCTCGCGCACGCGCGTGTCGATCTCGGCCTTCGGGAACTTCCGCATCTTCAGCCCGAACGCCATGTTGTCGTAAACGGTCATGTGGGGATACAGCGCGTAGTTCTGGAAGACCATCGCGATATCGCGGTCCTTCGGCGGCAGGTCGTTGACCAGCCGATCGCCGATGTAGATCTCGCCGGAGCTGATCTCCTCGAGCCCCGCGATCATCCGAAGCGTGGTGGACTTGCCGCAGCCCGACGGGCCGACGAGGACCACGAACTCCTTGTCCTTGATCTGGAGGTTGACGTCGCGGACCGCGACGACCTCGTCGAACTTCTTCGCCAGATCCTTGAGAACGACCTGTGCCATGCGGCGCTCCCTTGAAGAGTGAAGTTCCGTGGTTAGGACGGTCCAGGGGGGAGGCCCGGCCGTCAACCGTTGCCCCGGCGACCGGCGAGCCGTTAGGGACGCGCCGCCGCGGTGGCATGAGCATGGGGTGGGGGGCCTGCTGGTGTCAAGGGCCTGCCGCGGCGACCCGGGGACCGTTCGTGTCGGGAACATTCCTCCTTGACACGCGCTTCGCCTGACGGATAGGGTAGCGCGCACGTGGGCCGCCGATCAGGCTTCCTCGTGCCCCTCGGACTACTGCGGATCGTGGGTCGAGCCGGTCGATGCTCGCTGAAGGCGCGGCTGTCAAGGAGCGAGGGAGGAACGTGATGTCGCCGTTTGCCCCCGTGACCCTGAGACGATGAACGCCCTGCTGGCGTTGTCCGAGAGCCTGCGGCGGCTGTTGGAGCAGGTGGCACGCGTCTCGGCATGGCTTCTCCTCTTGATGGCCGCGGTGACCTGCTTCGACGTGCTCGCGCGCAAGACCGGCATCCCCGCGCCGCTGACGAAGCTGCAGGAGCTGGAGTGGCACTTCCACGCCGCGCTCTTCTCGCTGTGGATGGGCTACGGCTACACGATCAACGCGCATCCCCGGGTCGACTCCTACACGGAGCACCTGCCCATGCGGCGGAAGGCCTGGATCGAGCTGACGTGCGGCCTGCTCTTCGCCCTGCCGTACCTGGCGTTCGTCGCCTATCACACCCTCGACTTCGTCGCCGAGTCCTACGCCCTCAACGAGACGTCCGACAGCACGGTCGGACTGAGCTACCGCTGGTTCATCAAGGGAATCTACGCCGCCGGGATCTGGCTGGTGTTGCTCGGAATCCTCAGCGTTCTGCTGCGCGTCGTCGTGTTCCTGTTCGGGGGCCCGTCGAAGGCCAACCTCGAGCTGCCAATCGGACACACGGAAGCCGATGTCTAGGTCGCGATAGGGGGGGCCGTGCTCGACTGGCTGGCCAACAACCTCGCCCTCATCATGTTCGTGTCGATGTTCTTCGTCATCTTCTGCGGCTATCCCGTCGCGTTCGTCATGGGCGGGATGGCGTTCCTCTTCGCGATCACGGGCTGGTCTCTCGGCATATTCAACCTGATCGGCCTCTACGACATCGTGCTGCGCATGTGGGGCCAGGCCGCCGCCGATCCGGTGCTCGCGTCGATCCCCATGTTCATCTTCATGGGCGCGATCCTGGAGCGCTCCGGCTCGGCCGCCGACATGCTGAAGGCGACCGAGGTCCTGATGCGCCGCGTCCCGGGCGCGCTGGCGGTCGCCGTCATGGTGATGGGCACGATCCTGTCGGCGCCGATCGGCACGGTCGGGGCGGCGGTCGTCACGCTGTCGGTGATCGCGCTCCCGCAGATGATGGCGGCCGGCTACGACAAGCGGCTGGCCATCGGGACCATCGCCTCGGCCGGCACCCTCGGCATTCTCATCCCCCCGGCCATCATGCTGGTGGTGATGGCGGAGATGCTGGTGACCCCGGCCGGAACGCTGTTCCTTGCCGCGACGATGCCGGGATTCCTGCTCTCGGGGCTCTTCCTGCTCTACATCATCGCCGTGTCGATCTTTCAGCCCAGCAAGGCACCCAAGCTCCCGCCCGACCACGGTCCGCAGACCCGCGCCGAGTTCTGGTACGCGCTGTGGCGGGGCCTGTTCCCGATGACGGCGCTCATGGTGATCGTGATCGGCTCGATCTTCGCCGGCTGGGCCACGCCGACCGAGAGCGGCGCCGTCGGCGTGTTCGGCTCGTTCCTCATCGCGGCACTGAACCGCAAGATGACGATGCAGATGACGACCGAGGCCATGTGGTCGGCCTGCCGGGCGAACGGGCTCGTGTTCCTGATCATCCTGGGCGCGACGGGCTTCTCCTACGTGTTCCGGGTGCTGGGCGGCGACGACCTGATGATCGGCATGCTGCTGAAGCTGGGTGTCGACACCGGGTGGGAGATGCTCGCCTTCATCATGGTCCTGATCTTCCTGCTGGGCTTTCCCTTCGAGTGGATCGAGATCTGCCTGATCGTCCTCCCGGTGTTCGGGCCGATCCTGGAGAAGTACGACTTCTCCGCCCATCTCGGCCAGCAGCGATACCTCCTCCCGTGGTTCGGCGCGCTGGTGGCGGTCAACCTGCAGACCGCGTTCATGACGCCGCCGTTCGGGGCCACGCTCTTCTACATGAAGGGGACGGCGCCGCCCGGGGTCACCATGAGCGACGTCTACCGGGGCATGTATCCCTTCGTCGCCCTGCAGATCGTCGGGCTCCTACTCTGCGTCTGGTTCCCGGAGATCGTGCTCTGGCTCCCGAGGCTCGCGGGGTTCCTCGACTAGCGGCCGGGGCCTCCCGAGCGGAGAGCCTCGATCCGAGCCGCGCCCGGCGGCGGGTTCACCACGGTCGTGGGCGGGACCTCGGCACCGCGGTAGTGTACTGAGGGAGGCGACCGGCCGGACCCTCGGCGTGGCCGAGGGGCACCGCCCGGTGCCGCGTCCTTTGCTTGGCCGGCGGCGGCCGCCGGTCAAAGTAGGGGGGCGGCGACCCGGGCCCGGCCGGCGCCTGAAGGGGACGAACGACCCACGCATCTCAACAGGGAGGGACCCATGAAACCACGAACGATCGTCCTCGTCTGGATCGCGTTCGCGTTTCCCGTCCTGCTCCTGGCTGCCGTCCTCTGGCACGGACCGGGCTCGGCCGTCGCCCAGCAGCGATTCGTCTGGAAGGTCCAGAGCGCGTGGCCGGCCACCAACCTCCTTCATGTCTCCGCCGTCGAGCTGGCCAAGATGGTCGAGGAGATGTCCGGCGGCCGGCTCAAGTGGGAGATGTCGCCGGCCGGCACGGTGGTCGGCGCCTTCGAGGTGCTCGACGCCGTCAACCGCGGCATCATCGACGCGACCCATGCCTGGCCCGGCTACTGGGCGGGCAAGAACTCGGCGGCCGGCCTGTTCTCTCCCGGTCCCGGCGGACCGTTCGGCATGGACCGGGAGGAGTACCTGTCCTGGCTCATCGCCGGGGGCGGTCTCGAGCTCTACAACGAGCTGCTCCAGAAAGAGCTGAAGATGAACGTGGTGACGCCGGCCTTCACCACCAGCCTGCCGTACTGGGAGCCTCTCGGCTGGTTCAAGCGCCCCTTCAACAACCTCGACGACCTCCGCAAGATGCGGTTCCGCACCTCGGGGCTCGGGATGGAGATGATGAAGACGATGGGCGTCTCCGTCGTGACGCTGGCGGGCGGCGAGGTGATCCCGGCGCTCGAGCGTGGCGCGGTGGAGGGTGCGGAATGGGCCATCCCCAGCCACGACATCGTGATGGGGTTCCAGAACGTGACGAAGTACTACTACATGCCCGACCTGCGACAGCCGGCCTCCTACCAGGAGGTGACGATCAACCGGAAGAAGTGGGACGAGCTGCCGAAGG
>JBIOVM010000160.1:0-6153 GCA_044867785.1 Candidatus Rokuibacteriota bacterium
TCACGTAGTCGGCGTGCCCCGGGCAGTCCACGTGGGCGTAGTGCCGCTTGGCACTCTCGTACTCCACGTGCGCCGTCGCGATCGTGATGCCCCGCTCCCGCTCCTCCGGCGCCTTGTCGATCTGGTCGTAGGCCGTGAACTGCGCCAGCCCCTTCTTCGCCTGGATCGCCGTGATCGCCGCCGTCAGCGTGGTCTTCCCGTGGTCCACGTGCCCGATCGTCCCCACGTTCACATGCGGCTTCGTCCGCTCGAATTTGGCTTTCGCCATAGCGCTGGTGTCCTGTTGGGTTCCTGGTTTCGGCGGTCCGGCGGTCCCCCGCCGCCGCCCCCCACTGCCGCCGGCGGTCAGGCCGTCACATCCGGCGGGACTGACCGCCCGACCGGCCGACCGGCCGACCGCCTAGCTCTTCGCTTTCGTAATGATCTGGTCCGCGATGTTCTTCGGGACCTCTTCGTAGTGATCGAACTGCATCGTGTACACCGCCCGCCCCTGGGTCATGCTGCGGAGCGTGGTGGAGTACCCGAACATCTCCGCCAGAGGCACGTCGGCCGCCACCACCTGCGCGTCGCCGCGCTGGGTCATGCCGCCGATCTTGCCGCGCCGGCTGGAGAGGTCGCCGATCACGTCGCCCAGGAAGTCGGAGGGGGTCACCACCTCGACCTCCATGACCGGCTCGAGCAGCACCGCGTGAGCCTGCCGGGCGGCCTCCTTCACCGCCATCGAGCCCGCGATCTTGAACGCCATCTCGGAGCTGTCCACGTCGTGGTAGCTGCCGAAGGTGAGCGTCGCCTTCACGTCCACCATCGGGTAGCCGGCGAGCACGCCGTTCTCCAGCGCCTCACGGATGCCGGCCTCGACCGGCTTGATGAACTCGCGGGGGATGACGCCGCCGACGATCTTGTCCTCGAAGACGAATCCCGCGCCCGCCTCGGCCGGCTCCAGCGAGATCACCACGTGGCCGTACTGGCCCTTGCCGCCCGACTGCCGGATGAACCTGCCCTCGACGTCGGTGACCTTCTTCCGGATCGTCTCCCGGAACGCCACCTGCGGCTTGCCGACGTTGGCCTCGACCTTGAACTCGCGCTTCATGCGGTCCACGAGAATCTCGAGGTGCAGCTCGCCCATGCCGGCGATGATCGTCTGGCCGGTCTCGGCGTCGGAGCGCACCCGGAAGGTCGGGTCCTCTTCCTGGAGCTTCTGGAGGGCGGTGGAGAGCTTGTCCTGGTCGGCCTTGGTCTTGGGCTCGATGGCGACGTCGATCACCGGATTGGGGAACTTCATCGCCTCCAGGATGATCGCCTTGTCCTCGTCGGACAGGGTATCGCCGGTGCGGGTCTCCTTGAGGCCGATGGCCGCGGCGATGTCGCCGGCGAGCACTTCCTCGATCTCGTCCCGCTTGTTGGCGTGCATCTGGAGCAGCCGCCCGATCCGCTCCCGCCGGTCCTTGGTGCTGTTGTAGACGTAGCTGCCGCTCTTGAGCGAGCCCGAGTAGACCCGGAAGAAGGTGAGCCGGCCGACGTAGGGGTCGGTCGCCACCTTGAACGCGAGCGCGGAGAACGGCTCGGTGTCGGAGGCGCAGCGCTCGATGTGGGTGTCGTCGTGCAGCGGGAGGTGGCCCTGGATCGGCGGGATGTCCGTGGGACTCGGCAGGTAGTCGATCACCGCGTCGAGCAGGGCCTGGACGCCCTTGTTCTTGAAGGAAGCGCCGCAGAGCACCGGCACGATCGAGCCGGAGGTCGTCGCCTTCCGAATGGCCCGCTGGATCTCGTCGAAGGAGAGCTCTTCGCCGGCCAGGTACTTGCCCAACAGCTCGTCGTCGTGCTCTACCGCCGCCTCGATCACCTCGTGCCGGGCCGCCTCGACTCGCTCCCGATACGCCTCGGGCACCGGCATCTCGGTGAATGTCTTGCCCAACGTCTCGTCGTCGAAGATGATCTCGACCCGCCGGAGCACGTCGATGTGCCCGGTGAACATCTCGCCGGAGCCGACGGGAAGCTGGATCGGATACGCCTTCTTGGTGAGCCGGTCCCGGATCATGGCGAGGCAGCGGTCGAAGTCCGCGCCCACCCGGTCCATCTTGTTGGCGAAGATCAGGCGGGGGACACCGTACCGGTCGGCCTGGCGCCACACGGTCTCGGTCTGCGGCTCCACGCCGGCGACCGAGTCGAGCAGGGTGACGGCGCCGTCGAGCACACGGAGAGAACGCTCCACCTCGACGGTGAAGTCCACGTGTCCCGGCGTGTCGATGATGTTGATCCGGTACTGGGTGCCGTTCCGGTTCCAGAAGCAGGTCGTGGCCGCGGAGGTGATGGTGATCCCCCGCTCCTGCTCCTGCTCCATCCAGTCCATGGTGGCCGCGCCCTCATGGACCTCACCGATCTTGTAGTTCTTGCCGGTGTAATAGAGGATGCGCTCGGTCGTCGTCGTCTTCCCGGCATCGATGTGGGCCATGATGCCGATGTTGCGATAGTGATCGAGCGGGGTTTGCCGGGCCATTTGTCCTGTCGTGTCCTGTCTGCCAGTTGAGCCGTGCCGCTGCCAAAAAGCCAACGCAAAAGCCAACGCAAAAGCGAACGCAAAAGCCAACGCAAAAGCCAACGAAAAAGCGGGGCGACCGACCCGGAGAACCCGGTGGTATCGCTCCGCGCGCATCCGGGCTCTCGCCCTGGATGAGGAGCCCCCGCAGGGGCGTCCACGCGTTGTCGCTGGAAGACCAGAGGTGGCGGGCCGCCCGTCACGTGGTCCGATGTCCTGGCCGGCGCAGATGATCGGTCCAAAAGCGCCAAGCCGAGTAAAAGTAGCGGCTTAGCTCCCGAAGTCAACACCTGGAGCTGCTCGGCGAAACAGCCCGAGGACCCAGGTCTACACTCCTTGAACCACGGAGGGGGCGTCTCGATCGAGACGCCCCGTTTGCTGGAAACGTGCACGGCCGGCATCTTCAACCGTCGCCCTCTGCGTCCGGGCACGCCGATTGCCTCCCGGACCCGAGCCTCAGCGACAACCGAGGGTCCCGTGAGTCGAACGCTCACCATCGCCGGGTGGGGCTACGTCGCGCTCTGCGGCGCCATCATGGCCGTCCAGCCCCGGTCCCCCACCGGGGGCGAGCCCCCTGCCCCGCCCACTCCATTCCGCGGCGAGGCGGGCGCGTGGTTCGCCCGGATCAAGCCCTTCTGCAATGCCGTCGAAGTGGATGTCCAGCAGCAGCACCTCGCTCCGCCGAGCGGCACCGAGGGAGCCGGGTATTCCGCCGCCTGCTACGCCTTGGCCGGGAAGATCGACAGGGCCCGGGAGGCGATCGAGGCGCTGCCCGAGAGCGAGCGCGGCACCGCAGCCGGGATCGTGTTCGCGATCGGCCACCCCGTCGCCGACGCCGGAGACGACGCCTCCGCCGGCCCCATCATGCGCCTGGTCGTGGAGTACCAGCCGGAGAACTACATGGCGCTGTACCACGCCGGCATCTCGGAGTACATGCTGGGCGAGATGGACTTCGCCCGTACCCACCTCACCCGCTTCCTCGAGCTCTACCGGTCGGAGGACGGCTGGCGGTCCAATGCCCGCGAGGTGCTGGGCCGAATCGGGTCATGAACGACCCGTACCTGGCCCCGGGCACCACGATCCAGGGCCGCTGGACCATCGATCGCGAGCTGGGCCGGGGCGGCTATTCAGTCGTCTATCTCGCCCACGATCGGTCGCTGGATACCCAAGTGGCAGTGAAGCTGCTGGTGCCTCCGCCAGCCGCGGCGAAGGTGGCCAGGGAGCGGATGCGCCGGGAAGTCCAGGTAGTTCGCGGCCTCTCCCACGAGAACATCGTGGCGGTCTACGACTTCGTGGAGGATGGCGGGTGGAGCTTCATCATCATGGAGTACGTCGCCGGCCCGGACCTCCACGTCCGGGTGCGCGAACGGGGCCCCTTGCCGGCAGAACAGGCGGTTCGGCTCGGCCGCGACATCGCCGCGGCGCTCGGCACCGCTCACCGCCACGGCATCCTTCACCGCGACGTCAAGCCGCAGAACGTCCTGCTCGACCCCGATGGCCGGTACCGGCTGACGGACTTCGGATCGGCAAGGCTCGACGGCCAGGCGGGGGTGACCACGACCGGGGCGCTGACTGGAACTCCGGACTACACGGCGCCCGAAGTGCTTGGCGGGCGCCGGGGTGATGCTCGGGCCGATATCTACGCCCTGGGTCTCACCCTCTACTTCGGGCTGACCGGTGAGCTCCCTGGCCACGAGCCAGCGGTGATCTCCACCCCTGCCGGGACCGGTCATCACCCCGGGCAGGTGGCGCCCGCCGTCCCCGAATGGCTCGACGAGGTGGTGGCACGGGCGACGGCCGCCTCGCCCGAGGACCGGTTCCCCACCGCCTCGGCGTTCGACGGGGCGCTGTTGCGCTCGGTTGCTGAAGCGCCCTCACCCACGTCCCGGTGCGTGCTCTGCAACGGTCCCGATCCGCTCGGTCTGGGTCTCTGCCCAGCCTGCGGCGGCGACGGTGGACCGTCCGATTCGCTGGTGTACCTCCAGCGCCCCTCGGGTCCCGAGGCACGAGCCGCCGAGAGTCGGTTGCTGTCGGCGCTGCCCGTGGTAGCCGCCGATGCGGGAGTCGCGATCCGTGGTGAACGGCCCCTTTTCCGTGCCTCGGTCGGTGGCGCCGAGCGCATCGTCGAGGTGCTGGCCCGGCGGGACCTCCCGGCGCGGGCAGTCCCGGTCAAATCCGCGATGAGCGCACTACCGGTGGGCTTCTTCCTCATGCTGTCGGCCGTGTTGATCGCGGGCACCGCGGCGGGAATCGATGCGGCGCCCTCGCTTCGCTGGATCACTCCGGCCTTCGCCGGCCTGCTGCTGGTAAGCGCCCTGCGGACCGCCGCGACCCCCGTGCTCTCGCCCCGGGCGCACGCCGTCGAGCTGCCCCACGATGTCGCTCGCCCCCTGCTCTCGACACTCGCCGAGCTGCCTCCGGGCACGGCGCGGGACCTCCTGGCGGACCTCACCCGAATGGGACATGGCCTCTACGCCGGGCTTCGGCGCTCGGGCGATTCCCGGGACTCCGGCGCCGTGCTGGGCGAGCTGCTGGTCGCGTCCGCATCCGCCGCCTCCGATCTGGCTCTGCTGGACGCAAACCTCGGGCGGTTCGAGCGCCAGCGCGAGCGGCTCGCGGCGCGGCCCTCGGGCTCGATGGACGCGCTCGCGCGCTGCGAGCGAGCCCGCGACGCCCTGGTACAGCGGCTGCTCGAGGCCATGACCGTGCTGGGACAGCTTCAGGGACAGACGGCCGATCTCGGCGCGGAGGAATCGGAGCTGGCCGGCTCCATCGCGGAGCTCCGCGCCGAGTCGAAGGCCAGAGCGGCGGCGGCGGAGGAGATGGCGCAACTGTTGAAATGATGATAGAAGCAGGAGGGAACTACCCAGCGGGTCTCAAGTCCATGGCGCCGACACCGCTCATCAATCCCATCTGAAAGCGAAGCGGGCGCCCGGTGGGCGCCCGCTCGGATGCTGCCGGAAGGGGAACCGCGGTTACCAGCGATAGTGCGCGAACGCGCGGTTCGCTTCCGCCATCCGGTGGGTATCTTCCTTCTTCTTGATCGTATTGCCCTCGCCTTTGGAGGCGAGAATCAGCTCCGCGGCGAGCCGCTCCGACATCGTCTTCTCGGTGCGGGCGCGGGCGAAGGAGATGAGCCACCGCATGGCCAGCGCGGTCCGCCGGTCCGGGCGAACCTCCACCGGCACCTGGAGAGAGGCGCCGCCGACACGGCGGCTCTTCACTTCGAGCGTGGGCTTGGCGTTGTTGACGGCCTGCTTGAAGACCGCGACCCCCGGCTGCCCGGTGCGCTCCTCGATCAGATCCATCGCCGAGTAAAAGATTCCCTCGGCCACGCTCTTCTTACCCTCGAACATCAGGTTGTTCACGAACTTCGACACCGTCTGGCTGTCGTACCGCGGATCGGGCGGCACGCTGCGCTTCACGTTGCGGGGCCGACGGCTCATTTACTTACCCGCCTTGGGGCGCTTCGCCCCGTACTTGGAGCGGCCCTGCTTGCGGTCGTTCACGCCCGCGGCGTCGAGCGTGCCGCGGATGATGTGGTAACGCACGCCCGGCAGGTCCTTCACGCGGCCGCCCCGGATCAGGACGATCGAGTGCTCCTGCAGGTTGTGGCC
>JBIOVM010000161.1:0-12442 GCA_044867785.1 Candidatus Rokuibacteriota bacterium
CGTCGGCGAGCTCATCGACGACCTGGACCGCCAATTTCCGGGGCTCCGCGACCGCCTGGTCGACGAGACCGGAGAGCTTCGCCGGTTCATCAACATCTATCTGAACCAGGAGGACGTGCGCTTTCTCCAGGGGAAGGAGAGCCTCGTGAAGGACGGCGACGAGGTCTCGATCGTTCCGGCCATCGCCGGCGGCCGGTAGCCCGTCCGCCGTGGGCCGCGAGGCCGTGACCGTGCGCTTCCCGTTCAGCGAGGCCGACCTCCGCCGCTACAGCCGGCAGATGATCCTGCCGGAGGTCGGAGGCGCGGGGCAGGAGCGCCTCCGGCGGTCGCGCGTCGTGGTCGTCGGGGCGGGGGGGCTCGGCTCGCCCGTCGCGCTCTACCTGGCGGCGGCCGGCGTGGGCACGCTGGGCGTGGTCGATTCGGATCGGGTCGACCTGTCGAATCTCCAGCGGCAGATCCTCCACGGCACGAAGGCCCTGGACCTGCCGAAGGTGACCTCCGCGCAGGGGCGGCTCGAGGAGCTCAATCCCGAGGTGCGGGTGATCCCGCATGCCCTCCGGCTCGACGCGGCGAGCGCGCGGGAGGTCCTCGCCGGATACGACGTCGTCGTGGAGGGCTCCGACAACCTCGCGACGAAGCTGGTCGTGAACGACGCGTGCGTGGCCCTGGGCCGGCCGCTCGTCGCCGCGGGCATCCTCCGCTGGGACGGGCAGCTCCTGGTCGTGCGGCCGGGCGAGAGCGCATGCTACCGGTGCGTCTACCCTCGCGAGGCGCCGGAGGGCGCCGTGCCGACCTGCGAGGCGGCCGGCATCGTCGGGCCGGTCGCGGGGGTCGTGGGGAGTCTCCAGGCCGTCGAGGCGCTCAAGCTCTGCCTGGGCCTCGTCACCGCCGCCGGCCGGCTCCTCCTCTACGACGGCGCGACGCCGGAGCTGCGTGCGATCACGGTGCGACCGAATCCCGCGTGTCCGGCCTGCGGTATCCTGCCTCCAAGGAGCGAGTAGAGCGATGATCTCCCAACGCGTCCAGGGGTTCACGGAATCCGTCATCCGGGAGATGACCCGGGTCAGCGCCCAGTACGGCGGGGTCAACCTCGCCCAGGGCTTTCCGAACTTCCCGCCCCCCCGCGAGCTGATCGAGGCCGCCCACCGGGCGATCGACGGCGAGTTCCACCAGTACGCCATCACCTGGGGGGCCCGGAACCTCCGGGAGGCGATCGCGGCGAAGTTCGAGCGCTTCTACGGCCTCCGCGTGGATCCCGAGCGGCAGGTGACCGTCTGCTGCGGGTCCACCGAGGCCATGCTGGCGACCCTCCTGGCGGTGCTCGACCCCGGGGACGAGATCATCATCTTCGAGCCGTTCTACGAGAACTACGGCCCGGGCTCGATCATCTCCGGCGCCAAGCCGGTCTTCGTCCCCCTCGAGCCGCCGGACTTCTCGTTCGACCCGGATCGGCTCGCGCGCGCCTTCACGCCGCGGACCCGCGCGATCATCTTCAATACCCCGAACAACCCGACCGGCAAGGTCTTCACGCGCGGCGAGCTGGAGATCATCGCCGAGCTGTGCCAGCGCCACGACGTGCTCGCGATCACCGACGAGATCTACGAGCACATGGTCTACGACGGCCAGCGGCACATCCCGATCGCCACCCTGCCCGGGATGTGGGACCGCACCGTGACGATCTCGGGGGTGTCCAAGTCGTACTCGGTCACCGGCTGGCGGATCGGCTACACGATCAGCTCACCCGCGGTGGCGGACGGCATCCGGCGGGCGCACGACTTCATCACCGTCGGGGCGCCGGCCCCGCTGCAGGAAGCGGCGGTCACCGCCCTCAACCTGCCGATGGCGTACTACGATACGCTCCGCGAGACGTATCAGGCGCGTCGCGACCTCCTGCGGGGCCTCCTCGACAAGGCGGGCTTCAAGACCTTCGAGCCGCGCGGCGCCTACTATATCCTCACGGAGTGCGCCCATTTCCTCGAGCGGTACGGCCTGGCCGACGACACCGCCTTCGCCATGTACCTCATCAAGGAGATCGGCGTCGCGACGGTGCCCGGGTCGTCCTTCTACGCCCATCCCGAGCTCGGGCGGACGAAGATCCGCTTCTGCTTCCCCAAGACCGACGACGTGCTCCTCGAAGCCGGTCAGCGCCTCCAGCGTCTTCCCCCGGGGCGGTAATTCGCGGCGTGCCCGCTGCCGTGTCCGGCGCGCAGGCCCGGCCTGCCCGTCGCCCGTCGCGTGGCTGATCTCGGCGAGCTCCGCCGGGCCGCTCGGCGGATCCTCGACGCCGCCATCCAAGCGGGAGATGCGAGCCGCCTGACGCGGCAGGCGCTCCGCCGAGAGGGCCGGCTTCTCCACGTCGGGGACCGCGCGTTCGACCTCGGTCGGGTGCGGCGCGTGATCGCGATCGGCGCCGGCAAGGCTTCGGGGACGATGGCCGAGGCCGTCGAAGCGACGCTCGGGGACGTCCCCGTGGAGGGGCTGGTGGCCGTGAAGGAGCGCGGGCCGGGCGGCTCGAGCCGGATCCGCGCGGTCGAGGCGGGCCATCCGATTCCCGATGGGCGCGGGGAGGCCGCGGGCGGGGAGATCCTGCGTCTCGTCCGGGCAGCGGGACCCGACGACCTCGTCCTCTGTCTGATCTCCGGGGGAGGGTCGGCGCTCACTCCGTCGCCCGTGTCGGGCGTGAGCCTCGTCGAGAAGCAGGCCGTGACGCGCCTCCTCCTCGACTCGGGCGCGACGATCAACGAGCTGAACGCGGTTCGAAAGCACCTCTCGCGCCTCAAGGGCGGCCAGCTCGCCCGCGCCGCCCATCCCGCGCCGGTCGTCGCCCTCATGCTCTCCGACGTGATCGGCGATCCGCTGGACGTGATCGCATCGGGGCCGACCGCCCCCGACCCGACGACCTACGACGACGCGCTGGCGGTTCTGGACCGCTTCGGGCTGCGGGCCCGTGTGCCGGACTCGGTGCGGGCCCACCTCGAGAGGGGGGCTCGGGGGGAGATCGCCGACACGCCGAAGCCGGGCGACCCGGCGCTGGCCGCCGTCACGAACGTGGTCATCGGCAACAACGGGCTCGTCGTCGAGGCGGCAAGTGCGGAGGCCCGGCGCCTCGGGCTGACGCCCTGCCTGCTGACGCGGCGACTCCAGGGCGAGGCGCGCGAGGTCGCCCGGGTGTTCGCGGCCGTCCTCGACGAGGTGTCCCGCAGCGGCTCGCCGGTCGGCCGGCCGGCGTGCCTCATCGCCGGCGGGGAGACGACGGTGACCGTCCGGGGCGCGGGCCGGGGCGGGCGATGCCAGGAGTTCGCCCTGGCGCTCGTCCCGGAGCTGGCGGCGATGCGGGACGTCGTCGTCCTGGCCGCCGGGACGGACGGGAGCGACGGGCCGACCGATGCGGCCGGCGCCCTCGTGGACCCGGCCACGCTCATCCGGGCGCGCGAGTCGGGACTCGATCCCCGGCGGGCGCTCGCCGAGAACGACTCCTATCCGTTCTTCGCCGGGCTGGGCGACCTGGTGGTGACGGGCCCGACCGGCTCGAACCTCATGGACCTCTATCTGGGCCTGGTCGGCTAGGTCGCAGGCCTCGGGCCGCGCGGTCACGCGGAGGCGTCATCAGCGAGCGGGGTCCTGCCGAGGATCGCGCTCGGTTTGACAGGGCCGGCGGGGCTGGTTAGAGTGCCAGCACAAGGGGGAGTAGGTCACTAGCAGTCTGGCGAGGTCGTCAAGCCGGCCGCCGTCGACGGGGCCCGGCCTGCCAGCGAGGAATCCTCCTCGGATCAAGACCCTTCGTGGCGTCGTGCCGCGAGGGGTCTTCGTGTTTCGGAGGACCGGCGAGCCGACGTGTGAGCAATCATCTGGTCGCGCTGGTGTCCCCGAAGGGGGTCGGGCTCCGTCTCTTCCTTCTGGCTTCCGCCATCGTCGCCATCGCCATGGCGGCGGATGCCTGGCGGCTCCGGCGGGAGCGGACGCGGGTGCTTGCCCAGTTTCAGCGCGAGGCGAGCCTGGTGACCCAGGCGATCCAGGGGCAAGTCGAGCCTCTGCTCCATGCTGCGGACGACGGTCGGCTGGGGAGGCTGCTCGAGGACGTTCGCCAGGCCAAGGACGCCGAGTGTGTCGCCGCCTACAGCCTCGAGGGGCGCCTCGTGCGAGCGGCCTTCGAGCCCGGGACCGCGGATCGGGCGCCCGATGTCTGCGGGCCCGCGATCACGCCGCAGCCGGTGGCCGAGGCGGTCTCGGGCCAGTGGACCCTGTCGGGCACCTACAACGTCCAGGTCCTGCTGACCGACGCCGACGACACGCCCCGGGGCTTCCTCAAGCTCGTCTTCGATGCCGCGCGGGTCTCCGGCCCGCTACAGGAGTTCCGCAACAGCATCCTGGTCGAGCGCGGCCTGGTGCTCCTCGCCATGGGCCTGACGCTTTGGATCGGGATCGCGCTCTTCGTCACCCGGCCCATCCGGAGGCTCATCGCCGGCGTCGAGGAGGTCGCGCGCGGGAACCTGGCGGCCCGGATCCCCTCCCGGGGGAACACCGAGGTGGGCGAGCTCGCCCGGGCTTTCAACCGATAGCCGGGCGGCTCGACGAGGCCCAAGAGGACCGGCGGAAGGCGGAGGAGAGCCGAACCGCCATGGAGCGCCAGTTCCGCCACGCGGACGGCGTGCCGCCGAATTGGGCGAAGCGGTCCGGCGCCATTGTGCGATCCGCGGTTGCGCGCGTTGCCCACGTCTTATCCACAGCCGTCGCACGACGACGGTGGATGGTTTGACCTCACTCTACCGTTTCGGTATCTTGAGTGCGCCATGTCCGCGACGAACTTGCTCGAAATGACTCCGGACGAGATCGTCGCGTTCGTCGAGGCTCTCGGGGAGCCGGCCTACCGTGGCCGCCAGCTGGCGACCTGGGTGTACGTGAAGGGCGTCGCGGACTTCGCCGCGATGACCGATCTCCCGCGCGGCCTCCGCGAGCGCCTGCCGGCCGTCGCTGTCGTCTCGCCCCCCGCGATCGTCGCGCGCCACGTCTCCCGGGACGGCAGCGTGAAGCTCGAGCTCGGCCTGGCCGACGGCCGCCGCGTTCAGTCGGTCGTCATGCCGGACGGCGACCGGCTCACGCTCTGCGTCTCGACCCAGGTGGGCTGCGGGTTCGGGTGTGCGTTCTGCCTGACCGGAACGATGGGCCTCGAGCGCAATCTGTCCGCCGGAGAGATCGTCGGGCAGGTCTGGGCGGCGCGGGCGTCGCTCCCGTCCGGCGCCCGGCTGACCCACGTCGTGTTCATGGGGATGGGGGAGCCCCTGGCGAACTACGCGGCCACGGTGAAGGCGCTCCGAATACTGGTGGCGCCGCTCGGGTTCGGGTTCTCGCCTCGCCGCATCACCGTCTCGACCGTCGGCCTCGTGAAGGGTTTGGAACGGCTGGCCCGGGAGAATCTCCGGGTGAACCTGGCGGTGTCGCTCCATGCCACCACGGACGACGTGCGGAGCCGCCTGATGCCGGTCAACCGCGGCTGGGGGCTGGACGATCTCCTGGCGGCGTGCCGCCGCTTCCCGCTCCCGGTCCGCCAGCGGATGACGTTCGAGTACACGCTGCTCGACGGCGTCAACGACTCGGCCGAGGAGGCGCGGCGCCTGGCGCGGCGGCTCCAGGGGCTACGGGCGAAGGTGAACCTGATCCCGTTCAACGAGTGGCCCGGCGCCGCCTTCCGGAGACCGGCGCCCGAGCGCATCCTCGCGTTCCAGCGCGCGCTCCTCGACGCCGGGCTGACCGCCACGATCCGCTGGTCCAAGGGCGAGGACGTCGGCGCCGCCTGCGGTCAGCTCGCCTCCTAAGAGCGGGGTCAGGCCGTGACTTTGATCTCCGCGCTCGAAAGCCAAACTCGGGGCCTGACCCCGACTTTGACGGTGGCGTTCGAGACGCTCGGGTGCAAGCTCAACCAGTACGACACGACCGAGGTCCAGGCGCTGCTGGAGGCCGAGGGCTTCCGGACGGTGCCGTTCGAGGGCCCGGCCCAGGTGTACGTGATCAACACCTGCACCGTGACGGCGCGCGCCGACCACTCGGACCGCCAGGCCATCCGCCGGGCGGTCGCGCGAAACCCGGGGGCCGTCGTCGTCGTCACCGGCTGCTACGCGCAGACGAACCCGGATGCGGTCGCCGGCATCCCCGGCGTCGACATCGTCCTCGGGACCCGGGAGCGACCCACCCTTCCCGCGCTCCTCGCGGAGGCGCGGAAGCGCGCCCGCCCGCTCGTCCGAGTGAGCGACGTCTTCGCGCCGGGGCCGCTGCCGGTGATCCCGCTGCGGCGGTTCGCTCCGGGCTACACGCGGGCCTTCGTGAAGGTGCAGGACGGGTGCCAGCACCGCTGCAGCTTTTGCATCGTGCCGTTCGCTCGCGGGGACAGCCGGAGCCAGCCGGTGGACGTCGTCGTCGACCAGGTGGAAAGGCTGGTCGGCGCCGGGTACGCCGAGGTGGTGCTCACCGGCGTGGACCTCGGCCATTACGGCCGGGACCTCGCGCCCCGGACGACCCTGGCCGCGCTCGCGCGCCGTCTGCTCGACGTCCGCGGGCTGGCCCGGCTGCGCCTGTCGTCCGTCCTGCCGGCCTACTTCACCGAGGAGCTGATCGAGCTGGTCGTCGGCGAGCGCCGCATCTGCCGGCACCTCCACGTGCCCCTCCAGTCGGGCGCGGATCGGGTCCTCCGCGCCATGCGGCGGCCGTACACGGTCGGGATGTACCGCGCCCTCGCCGAGCGCCTGGCGGGCGCGATCCCCGACCTGGGCCTCGGCGCCGACGTCATCACGGGCTTCCCGGGGGAGACCGATGCGGACTTCGAGGCGACCGAAGCCGTGATCGAGGCGCTGCCGTTCACGTACCTCCACGTCTTCTCGTACTCGGACCGCCGCGGAACGGAGGCGGCCCGGCGGCCGACCCCGCGCGTGCCTCCGGAGGCGATCCGGCGCCGCACCGGCCGGCTCCGCCGCCTCGGCGCCGCGAAGAATCTCGCCTTCCGCCGGGCGCAGGCCGGCCGGGAGCACCGCGTGCTCGTGCTGGAGCACCGGGAGTCCGAGACCGGACGGCTGCTCGGCCTCACCGACAACTACCTGGAGATCGCCTTCGCGGGGCCCGACGCGCTCATGCGCGGCTTCGCGCAGGTTCGCGCGACCGGACCGGGCGACCCGCGGGTGGAGGGGGTGCTCGTCGTCAATGGGTGAGCCGCGAGTGGGCGTCATCGGAGGCAGCGGGCTGTACGAGCTGGAGGGGTTGACCGACGTCCGATGGCGCCGGGTCCGGACGCCGTTCGGCGATCCCTCCGACGCCTACTGCATCGGCCGGCTCGGGGACCGGGAGATCGTGTTCCTCCCGCGTCACGGCCGCGGGCACCGCCTCATCCCCACCGAGCTGCCGTTCCGCGCGAACCTCTACGGCATGAAGGCCCTCGGGGTGGAGTGGGTCATCTCGGTCAGCGCGGTCGGAAGCATGCGGGAGCGGATCGCGCCGCTCGACCTGGTGATCCCCGACCAGTTCTACGATCACACGAAGCGTCGCGTCAGCTCGTTCTTCGAGGGGGGGATCGTGGCCCACGTCGCGATGGCGGAGCCGGTGTGCCCCGATCTGGCGGCGGCGCTCCAGGCCGCCGCGGTCGAGGCCAACGCCAACGTCCACCGCGGCGGGACGTATCTCTGCATCGAGGGACCCCAGTTCTCGACCAAGGCCGAGTCTCGGATCTACCGGGGCTGGGGCGTCGACGTGATCGGGATGACGAACGTGCCCGAGGTGAAGCTGGCGCGCGAGGCGGAGCTCTGCTACGCGACGCTCGCGCTCGTCACGGACTACGACGTCTGGCACGAGACCGAGGCCGAGGTCACGGTGGAGGCGGTCATCGCGAACCTCCTCAAGAACGTCCAGACCGCGAAGGAGGTCCTCCGGCGCGTCGTCCCGCGCCTTCACGGGCCCCGAACGTGCGCATGCCCCGACCTGCTCCGCAACGCCGTGATCACGTCCCCGGCGGCGTTTCCCGCAGAGGCGCGGCGGCGCCTGGATCTCCTGATCGGGAAGTACTTCCCCCCGGCTCCGCCGGTGCCGACGGCGGGGCCGCGCCGCCCGGCGGCCCCGCTCCGATCGCCTCGACGCCGAGGCGGGCGCGCCAAGGGGACGGCCAAGGGAACGAACGGTCGAGGGCCGCGCCGTGGCTGAGCTCCTCGTGACCGGCACCGTGGCCCTCGACAACGTCCGGACGCCGTTCGGCGAGGTCACCGACGCCCTCGGCGGCTCGGCGACGTTCTTCTCCTACGCGGCCTCGTTCTTCACGGACGTGAAGCTCGTCGCCGTCGTGGGCCCGGACTTCCCGAAGGAGCATCTGGATCTGTTGGCCGCGCGGGGGGTGGACCTCGCCGGGGTGCAGGTCGCCGACGGCCCGACGTTCCGGTGGACGGGGGAGTACGGCTACGACCTCAACGAGGCCCGCACGCTCGACACGCGCCTGGGCGTGCTCGCGGACTTCCGGCCGGAGCTGCCGGAGCACTTCCGGCGCTGCCCGTTCGTCTTCCTGGCGAACCTGGACCCCGTGATCCAGCTGGACGTGCTCCGGAGCATGGCACGCCCCCGGCTGGCGGCGCTCGACACGATGAACTTCTGGATCAAGGGCAAGCGAGACGAGCTTCGCGCCGTCCTCGGCGAGGTGGACGCCCTTCTCATCAACGACACCGAGGCGCGCATGCTCGCCGAGGAGCCGAACCTGGTGAAGGCGGCGCGCGCGATCCTGGAGTGGGGGCCTCGCGTGGTGGTCGTGAAGCGGGGCGAGTACGGCGCGCTGATGGCGACCCGGGAGCGCTTCTTCTTCGTCCCGGCGTACCCGCTCGAGTCGGTGTTCGACCCCACCGGGGCGGGGGACACGTTCGCGGGCGGGTTCATGGGGATGCTCGCGGGGACCGGAGAGACCGACGAGCGTGCGCTCCGGCGGGCGATCGTCTACGGCAGCGTGGTCGCCTCCTTCACGGTGGAGGACTTCTCGCTGAACCGGCTCAAGCGCCTCACGCGCGACGACATCGAGCAGCGCTACCGCGCGTTCCGGGAGATGATGCAGGTTGAGCACTGACGCTTCGCGCGGCACGAGCGCCCTGGTCGGCCTGGCTCCCGGGACCCGGGCGAAGTACGAGCGACTTCTCTCCGGCCTGCAGGCCCTCGAGAGCGTCGCGGTCGCGTTCTCGGGCGGCGTCGACTCCACGCTGCTCGGCTGGGCCGCGCGGGAGGCGCTCGGCGACCGGGCCATCCTGGTGACCGCCGACTCGGAAAGCTACGCGGAAGGGGAGCTGGAGGAGGCGCGGCGGCTCGCCGCGCGGATCGGCCTTCGGCACGTGGTCATCGAGACCCGTGAGCTCGACAACCCCGACTACGCCGCGAATCCGCCGAACCGGTGCTTCTTCTGCAAGGAGGAGCTCTTCTCGAAGCTCGAGCCGCTGGCGCGCGCGGAGGGCTTGCGGACGCTGGTCTACGGCGCGACGGTGGACGACCTCGGCGACCACCGTCCCGGCATGACGGCGGCGCGCGAGGCCGGCGTCCAGGCGCCCCTGATCGACGCCGGTCTGGGAAAGGCCGAGATCCGCGAGCTCTCGCAGGCCTTCGCGCTCCCCACCTGGGACAAGCCCGCCATGGCGTGCCTCTCGTCCCGCTTTCCCTACGGCACGCCGATCACCGCGGAGAAGCTCCGCCAGGTCGACCGGGCGGAAGCCGCCGTCCGCGCCCTCGGCTTCCGGAACTTCCGCGTGCGGCACCACGGGGAGATCGCGCGCCTGGAGGTCGCCCGGGACGAGATGGCGCGCCTCTGGGAGGAGGGACGCGCCGACGCGATCGCGGAGGCGCTCGGCCAGCTGGGGTTCATCCACGTGACGCTCGACCTCCGGGGATTCCGCTCGGGCAGCCTGAACGAGGCGCTCCTCCGGCTGCGAGCTCGCCGGGCCGGCCGGCCGGATCCCGCCTGATGGATGCCGAGCGGCTGCGCGAGCTCCTCCGCGCGGTCCAGGCCGGCGGCGTCTCGCCGGACGAGGCGCTGGCGCGCCTCAGGCGGTTGCCCTACGAGGACCTCGGTTACGCGCGCCTGGACACCCACCGGGCCATCCGTGCGGGGGCGCCCGAGACCGTGTACTGCCCGGGGAAGTCCACGGAGCAGGTCGTCCAGATCCTGTCCCGCCTCATCGAGTCCCACGTGAACGTCCTCGCCACCCGGGCGACCGCCGAGCAGCACGCGGCAGCCGTCGGGGCGGGCTTGCGCGTCGACTGGCATCCGACGGCCCGGCTCCTCGTCGCGAACCCCCAGGCGGTCGAGGCCGTGGGGCTCGTCGTGGTGGTGTCGGCCGGCACGTCCGACCTCCCCGTGGCCGAGGAGGCGGCGGTCACCGCCGAGGTCCGCGGCAACCGGGTCGAGCGTGTCTATGACGCGGGCGTCGCCGGCCTTCACCGCCTCTTGGCGCAGCATCCGCTGCTCTTGGAGGCCAACGCGATCATCGTCGTCGCCGGAATGGAAGGCGCGCTGGCGAGCGTCGTGGGGGGCCTCGTGGACCGGCCCGTGGTGGCGGTGCCGACCAGCGTGGGCTACGGCGTGTCGGAGGGGGGCTTCGCCGCGCTCCTCACCATGCTGGCGACCTGCGTGCCCGGGATCGCGGTCGTGAACATCGACAACGGCTACGGAGCCGCCTGCCTCGCCGATCGCATCAACAAGCTCGCCGCCAAGATCCGGTAGGGAGCCGGCGTGAGCGGGCCACGCGGCCCGGCCCGGATCCGGCCGCGGATCCTTCCCGGCATCGTCGTCATCTGGACCCTGCTGGCCTTCTTGCCCGTCATCCCGAACGACTTCGTCAACTGGGACGACTACCGGATGTTCCTCGACAATCCCGCCCACCAGGGCTCCTGGGGTGACCGCCTCCGCGGGGCGTGGGCCTCGCACCGTCTCGGCGAGTACATGCCGGTCACGTGGATGAGCTACGCCGTCGACGGATGGCTGTGGGACGTCGACGCCTCGGGCTACCACTTCACGAGCTGGCTGCTCCACGCGATCGGGGCGCTGCTCGTGCTGGCGCTCGCTCGGCGTCTCCTGCGGCATGCGCTCGGGCCGGATGGGCCGGCGCGGGACGGCGAAGGGTGGAGTCTCTGGATCGGGGCCACGCTGGCCGCCCTGGTGTTCGCCCTCCACCCGCTCCGGGTGGAGGCGGTGGCGTGGGTGAGCGCGCGGGGAACCATCCTGGGCGGGGTCCTGCTGATGCTCTCGGTGCTCGTCTACACGATCGGGTGGGAGCGCGGGCGGGGCGCGGGGCGGGTGTCCGGGCCGTGGCTCGTCGGGTCGATGCTGCTGTTCGCCGCGTCGCTTCTCGCGCGGGCGACGGGTCTCGTCCTGCCGGCCGTTCTGGTCGTGCTGGACATCTATCCCCTCCGCCGACTGGGCGGTGGACCCGGACGCTGGCTCGGCCCCGCCGCGCGGCGCGTCTGGGCGGAGAAGCTCGGATTCGCGATCCTCTCGCTCCTGGCGGTACCGATGGGCTTTCTGGCGCGCGGCGACGAGGTGGGCGACTTCTGGCGCTTCGGCTACGACCTGCCGATCGCGCTGGCCTGGGGCGTCTACGGCGCCGCGTTCTACGTCTGGAAGACGCTGGTCCCTCTCGGCCTCGGCCCTCTCTATCCCATGCCGGAGCGCCAGGACCTCATGCTCGGCGCGGTGCTGCTGAGCGCGATCGTGGTCGCCGGCATCACGGTGACGCTGGTTTGGCTCCGGCGACGCTGGCCGGGGGCGCTGACCGCCTGGGTCGTGTACCTCGTCGTCATCGCGCCGCTTTCGGGCGTCCTGCCGTTCGGGCGCCTGCGCGGGGTCGCCGACCGCTACACGTACGCGGCGTGCGTCGCCTGGGCCGTCGCGGCGGGCGGCGCCGCCGTGCTGGGATGGCGAGCCTGGGAGCGGGGACGCGTGAGTCGCGCCTGGGCCGGGCTGGTGGGGGCGGCGGTCGTGACGGTGCTGCTGGGCTGGAGCGTCCTGAGCTGGAACCAGTCGAAGGTCTGGCGCGACGGCGGGACGCTCTGGAGCTGGGCCCTCGTCATGGTGCCGGACTCTCCGGTCGCTCACAACAATCTCGCCTGGATCCTGGCTCACGCGGGCGAGCTGGCGCGGGCCGAGTCCCACGCCCGCCGCGCCGCGCGCGCGTGGCCGGACCACCCGGCCGTCCTCCAGACGCTCTCGCGGATCCTCGCGGCGCGAGGGCAGCTCGACGAGGCGGCCACTATCCTCCGTCATCTCGTCGTGGTCGCGCCGCGGTCGGCGGAGGTGCGGACGGACCTCGGCTCGGTGCTCTACGAGCAGGGCGCCGCGGAGCCCGCGGTGCGGGAGCTCCGGCACGCCCTCGGGCTCGACCCGGAGGCGGCGCGCGCCCACGAGTACCTCGGGCGCGCGCTCTCGGCCGAGGGCCGACAGCAGGAG
>JBIOVM010000162.1:0-8172 GCA_044867785.1 Candidatus Rokuibacteriota bacterium
TGGACGCGGCCGTCGGGCGCGTCCGCCTCGAGCCCGACCTCGACCGGGCCGCCCGGGACGCCGACTTCGTGATCGAGGCGATCGTCGAGCGGCTCGAGCCGAAGAAGGAGTGCTTTGCACGCCTCGACCGCGCGGCGCCGCGCCACGCGATCCTGGCGACGAACTCGTCCACGCTCGGCAACTCCCTCATCGCGCCGGCGACGACGCGCCCCGCGCAGTGCGTGAACATGCACTTCTTCTATCCGCCGCTGGTCATGCGGCTGGTGGAGGTCGTGAAGGGCCAGTGGACGTCGGAGGCCACGCTCGACACCACCGCGGAGCTCGTCCGGCGTATCGGGCGCGAGCCCGTCGTCCTCCGGAAGGAGCTGCCCGGCTTCCTGGTGAACCGGATCCTCCGCGCGCTCGGCAATGAGGCCTACTTCCTCCTCGAGCAGGGTGTGGCGCCCTTCTGGGAGATCGACAAGGCCGTGGAGCTCGGGCTCAACTTCCCGATGGGGCCCTTCCGGCTGGGGGACCTCTCCGGCCTCGACATCGGCTACAACGCCCGGCTCGAGACCCACGCCGCGACCCGGGATCCCAAGGACCGGCCGCCGGCCGAGCTCGAGAAGCGCGTCCAGCGCGGCGATCTCGGCCGCAAGACCGGCAAGGGCTTCTACGACTACACGAAGACGCCGCCCGAACCCGTCCGCGACTGACCGCGTCGCCCGCCGGCGCCGCCGGGACGGCGCGGCGCGCGGCGCGGACTCGGCCGCGCGGGGTCGGCGGTGAGCCGGCTCGTCGTGCTCGGCGCGGGCCTGATGGGGCCCGCCGCGGCCGCCGAGGCCATGGCCGATCCGAAGGTCCGCGAGGTCGGGCTCTGCGACGCCAGTCCCGCGCAGCTCGACGCGGCGATGGCGGGCCTCGCGGCGCGGCCGGGCGCGGCCAAGCTCCGGCCGGCGCGCCTGGACCTCGCCGACCGGACGGCCGCCGTCGCGCTGCTGCGCGGGCAGGACGCCGCCATCGACGCGCTCCCGGCTCGCGCCAGCCCGCTGGCCATTCACGCCGCGCTCGAGGCGGGCACGCCGCTCGTCACGCTCTCCGCCCGCGGCGCCGCCACCATCCCCGGTCTCGCGGCGGACGCGGCGCAGCGGGGCGGGCTGGTCGTGCTGGGCTGCGGCCTCGAGCCCGGCCTCACCGAGATCCTCGCGCGTCGGCTGGCCGAGGGGCTCGACCGCGTGGACGAGCTCCACATCCTGTGCGGCGGCGTGCCGGAGCGGCCCGCGCCGCCGCTCGGCTACAAGATCGTGTTCGGCGGCCGCGAGCTGCCGCTGCGGGCCACGCCGGCCACCGCGGTCGTGGACGGGCGGGTGGTCACCGTGCCGCGCTACTCCGGCGTCGAACCGGTGAGCTTCACCGGAGTGGGCGACCTCGAGGCGTGGCACGAGGGCTTCGCCACCTCGCTGCTCGAGGTGCCCGCGCTCCGGCAGCTCCGCGCGGGAACCCAGAAGACCGTCCGCTGGCCCGGCTATGCCGCAAAGGTCTCGGTCCTCCGCGATCTCGGCCTCCTCGCCGACACGCCGGTGGTCGTGGACGGCGTGTCCGTGGTGCCGAAGCGCGTGGTCGACGCCGTGCTCTACCCCCGCGTCCGGCTCGAGCCCGGCGAGCGGGATCTCGCGCTGGTCCGAGTGCGAGTGCTCGGCGTGCGGGGGGACCGCCCCTGGCAGGCCACCGCCGAGATAGTCGACCGCCTCACCGACGGCTTCACGGCCATGGCGCGCACCACGTGCTTCCCGGCCTCGATCGCGGCCCGCATGATCGCCGAGGGGACCGTGAAGGGGCGCGGGGTGCAGCGGCCCGAGGCGCTCATCGCGGGCACGACGGCCGACCCCTTCCTGCACGAGCTCCGGGCTCGCGGCATCCGAATCGATGTCGCGGAGGGCCCGCCCGGGGTGGCGGGCGCTGCGCCGCCCGCCGCCCCGGGCTCCGCGCGCTGAGCTAGCGCGGCGGGGCGGGGGCGCCCGCCGTGGAGCCGCCGAAGCGGAGCCACACGCGGCTGGCCACCGCCTTGTCGCCGCGCATCTGATACCCGACCGTCACGGCGTCGCCGACCCGTAGATCCTTCGCGGCCAGCGGCCGCCCGAGCCGCTGGATCTGCGTCTGGCCGTCCAGCACGAAGGCGCTCGGGGCGGCGCCGGGCCCCGCGGCCGCCGGCCCGAGGTCGATGACGAGGCGGCTGTCGGCGACCGACTTCACCACTCCCCGCGCGATGCTCAGCGGCACTCGCTGAGCCTCCGGCGTCGTGGCCGGGGTCGGCCGCGATGCCGGCGGGGCCGGAGACTGGGCGGACGCGATGGGCGCGGCCACCGCCACAGCGATCAACACGGGCACGAGACTGGTCCGAACGAAGCGCATCGGGCACCTCCATGTGTGAGGGTTCACCGCTGCGCGTCGATCGTGCGAGGGCCGTGCCAGCGCGCTCGTCGCGCCACCGCGCGGGGCTTCACACACACGTCGCCGGCCCTTCGATTGATCTCGCAGGCACTTGGCGCCGCGGCGCCGCGCGGGCCGTCCGGAATCCTCGTGTCCGCACCGACGGGACCGTCTCCGGGGGCGCACGCGCCGTATCCTCGGAGACGCGGCGCCGGGTTCCGCGAGCACCCTCGTGCGCGCGAGCACGGACCCGCCGCGCGTGCCCGACTCGCGGCCGGCCGCGCCCGGGGGAGCTAACTGCGGATTTGAGCCAGCGCGCGGAGCGCGGGCTGATACCCGGGGTAGAGGGCGACGGCGCGGTTGAAGGCGCTGCGCGCCTCGCCCTTCCGGCCGGTCACGGCGAGGAGGTACCCCTGGAGCGTGGCGAACTGGGCCTGATCGGCGATCTGGATCGCCGCCTGGATCTCGCGCTGGGTCTCGGCGACCTTCTGGCGCACGATCGCCGGCTGCTTCTGCTTGTCGGCCTTGAACGCCTGCTCGAACGCCTGGAGCGCGCGATCGTATCGCGCGTAGGCCGGGGCGAGGCGGCGGACCGGATCGGTCTGCCGGAGCCAGCGGTCGGCGTGGAGTCCGTCGCCCTCGGTCCGCACCTCGGCCGGCGGCAGCGTCTTGATGTAGGCCTGGAGCTCCGAGACCCGCACCTCGTGGCGCGGATGCGTGGAGAGGATCTGCGACATCGCGGACGGGTCGCCCCGGCGCTGGCCGAGGTTCGCGAGGTGAGCGTCGATGGCGCGGTTCAGTACCTCGTGGGCGCGCACCGCCTGGTTCGGGTCGTAGCCGGCGCGCGCCATGTAGAGCGCGCCGAGCTGATCGGCCTGGAGCTCCTGGCCCCGGTCGTAGCTCAAGAGCAGGAGCTGCGTGCCGGCGCCCGCGGCGCCGACCGCCAGCCCGCCGAGGGCTCCCAACCCCAGCACGTCGGACGCGACCCCGAGGATGCCGAGGCCCGCGTCGCCCAGCGTCGCCCGGCTCTGGCGCGCCGCGCTGTGCCGGGCCGCCACGTGGCCCATCTCGTGGCCCATCACGAACGCGAACTGCGCCTCGTTCTCGAGATGCTGGAGCAGCCCCCGGTTCATGGCGGTGTGTCCGGGGATCGCCCACGCGTTGGGCTCGGAAGCGCTCTCCAGCGTGAAGTCGACCGGGAGGTTCGGCCGGTGCGACACCTGGTGGAGCTCGCGCACGATGCCCGAGAGATAGCTCTGCGTCACCGAATCGGTCCGTAGCGGCCCGCCCTGCTGCCAGGCCAGCTGGGCGTAGGCTTTCTTGCCGAGCTCGAGCTCCTCCTCCTCCGACAGGAACATCACCTCGGAGCTGCCCGTGACCGGGTTGGTCGCACAGCCGGCCCACCATCCGCCGGCCAGAGCGGCCCCCAGTCCCTGGAGCAGCTGGCGGCGGGCGAATCCGGTCGCGGGGCGATCCGTCGGCGTAGGCACGGCACAATGTGTCGCGCCATGCGGCGCCGCTGTCAAGGCACTCGTGGTGGTCGTCCCGGAGCTCGCGAGTGGGGCCGCTTGGCGCACGCGGGGCTACACTCCGGACACGTGGCGAGCGGATGCAAGTCGGTGACGGGCGCGGCTACTTCGTCCCGCCGACGGTCTTCACGGGCGTCTCGAGCGCCCTGCGAATCGCGCGCGAGGAGATCTCCGGGCCGGTCCTGGCCGTCATCCCGTTCAAGGGCACGGAGTGACGCCGTCGCCCAGGGGAACGAGACCTTCCTCGACGCTGGCCCACAGCAGCTCCGGGCAGGGACCGTGTGGGTCAACGCGTACAACCCCCTACGACGCCCTCCTGCCCTTCGGCGGCTTGAAGGAATGGGGCGAGAGCTCCGCCCGGCGGGGCTCGATCTCTACACGAGGTCAAGAGCGTCCGGGTGGACCTGTCGTAGCGACGCCTCGGACGCTCCCGGCACGCCCGCTCTCGCCCGTCGCGCGGGTCCGTCCCCACGTCGTCCCCAACTTCATTCTTGACAATCCCGATGAAGATGGGTAGTTCTCGCACATGGCCGACCGCAGTCTCGTCAGGCCGTTCGCGGACGTCCAGGGGCGCCGGTGCCCGACCTGCCGAACGAAGATCGTGGTCCCCGAGCCCGATGGCCTCGTCGTGAAGAACGCCGTCCTTCGGGTGAGCGCGACGACCGGCCGCGCGGTCGCCAAGTGTCCCCGCTGCAAGAGCTGGGTCGAGGTGCCGCTGAACTACCGGGAGTGAGCCGGACCGACGAAGCCAATCCGACCGGCCTTCGCCTTCGAGTCCTTCCTCGATCTGGACGACGACGTTCGCCAGTCGCTCGCCCGGGTGCGGGCGAACCCGTTCATCCCGCATCGGAACGAGGTGCGCGGCTTCGTCTACGACGTCCGGACCGGACGCCTCCGTGAGGTGAAGTAGCGGCCTCAGACCTTCCCGGCGCGGCCACGCGCCGTTCTCGACCGTCGAGCGCGGTGGTCGACGATCGAGACGGGCGCGCCGCCCGCAGGGCGGCACGCGACGCTCCCGTCCCTCCGCGCAGTCCTCGGGCCCCTCACGGCCCCCCGGCCCTCTGCTAGAATCCTTTTGTCCGGGCCATGGCCCGCCACCTGTCCGTCCGCGAGAGGGAGGCCGCCCCATGATCCGCAAGTTCTCGGTGCTCTACGTCGGCCAGATCGAGCTCGACAACATCGGCCGGGACGGCACGCCCGCCGACCAGCGGCGCTACGGCAACGAGCCGGTCGTCGAGGCGTACCGCTCGATGGTCGACGTCGCGCGCGTCATGGACGACGAGGGGTACTACTGCTTCTGGACCGCGGAGCACCACTTCCAGCGCGAGGGCTACGAGGTCCTGCCGAACCTGATCCTGGTCGGGACGTACCTCGCCGCGGTCACGCGTCAGCTCAAGTTCGGCTGCGCGTTCAACATCCTCCCGATGTGGCACCCGATCCGGCTCGCCGAGGACTACGCGGTGGCGGACATCCTCACCGGCGGGCGCGTGATCATGGGCATCGGCCGCGGGTACCACACGCGCGAGGTCGAATCCTTCGGCGCGCCGCTCCTCGACGCGGCGGCCAATCTCGAGATGTTCGAGGAGCAGTTCGAGCTCATGTGGAAGGCGCTCCACGAGGAACAGTTCTCCCACCGCGGCAAGTACTACACCGTGCCGCCGGGGGTGACGTACCGGGGCTACGAGCTCCGGGACGTGACCCTGGTCCCGCGCCCGATCCATCGGCCGGTCGAGATCTGGCAGCCGATCGCGAGCGGCAAGACGATCGACTTCCTGGCCAAGCACGATCTCAAGGGCATGGTGACGCTGAACGGCGAGCGGATCACCGACCAGGTCTTCCACGCGTACCGGGACGCCTGCGCCCGCCACGGCCGGCAGAAGCGGCTCGGCGAGGACCTCTGCCTCGGCCTCGGCTTCTACATGGCCGAGAGCAAGGAAGAGGCGATCCGGCAGGTCGAGCCGGCCCACGACGAGCGCTACAAGTGGTTCGCTCCGTTCGGCTTCGTGCGCTATGCGGATGAGCACGGCCGACCCTGGGGCACGCCGGGGGCGCCGGCGCGGGCGCCGCTACTCCGCGAGGGCGTCGAGCAGAAGGCCTGGATGGTGGGCTCGCCCGCCGACTGCATCGCGCTGATCCGGGAGTACGAGGCGAAGTATCCGGGGCTCGACCAGATCATGCTCCACTGGCCCGAGGGCGTGCCCCCGCGCGCGTTCATGGAGCAGCTCCGATGGTTCGCCCGGGACGTGATGCCCGCGTTCCGGGGCCGATGACGCCGCCCGCCGGAAGCTGGCAAGCGTGAGCCGGCACGCCGGTCCGCCGGCCGACCCGGGCCGTTCGGAGGCCCCGCCGGTCCCCGAGCCGACCTACGCCGAGCGTGCTCGGACCCTCGTCCACCGGGCGCGGACGGGAACGCTGGCCTCCGTTTCGCGCCGCCATGTCGGACATCCGTTCGCATCGCTCATGCCCTACGCCCTGGACGAAGCGGGCCGCCCCCTCTTCCTCATCAGCTCGATGGCGATCCACACCCAGAACCTCGCCGCCGACGCGCGGGCGAGCCTGTTCGTCGCCGAGCCGGACTGGAGCGGGGACCCCCTCGCGGCCGGGCGAGTCACCCTGATGGGCGTCGTGCGCGCCGTCCCGAAGGACGCGCTGGCCGGAGCCCGCGCCGCGTACCTCGCCCGACACGCGAATGCCGCCTACTGGGTCGACTTCGAGGATTTCGCGTTCCACCGCCTCGAGGTCGCCGATCTCTACTTCGTCGGCGGCTTCGCGGCCATGGACTGGATCGACGGCGCCATCTACGGCGCGGCCGGCGTCGATCCGCTGGCGGACGTGGCGGCGGGGATCCTCGAGCACATGAACAAGGACCACGCGGACGCGCTGATCGTCTTCGCCCGTGTGCTCGGCGGCGCGCCCGATGCCGAAGCCGCGACGATGGTCGCCGTCGACCGCCTGGGCTTCCGCCTTCGCATTCGCACCGCCGGCCGCCTCCACGGCGCGCGGATCCCCTTCCCGACCGAGGTCACCAGCGCCGACGACGCCCGGCGCGTCCTGATCGCGATGCTCGCGGACGCGCGCGCCCGCGCCTGACGCCGGCGCTCCACCGGATGGCCGAACCCCGCGAGTCCGCCGCCGATCTCGCCCGCGCCGTGGCCCATCTCGAACAGCGAGACTGGCAAGCTGCCCACGTCATCGTCCAGGACGACAAGTCGGCGCTGGCGGCCTGGCTTCACGGGATCGTCCACACGCTGGAGGGCGATCTCGAGAACGCGCGGTACTGGTACCGGCGCGCCCGGCGTGAGTTTCCCGGCCCGGAGAAGGTCGCCGCCGAGATCGCCCAGGCCCGCCGGGCGCTGGACCACTCGGCGGGCTCGACCGAGGAGCCGGCATGACCGAGAACCGCCTGCGGACCCGCGCGGAACGCGGAGAGGGCAGATCGGGACGTGGATCACCATGATCCGGACGCCCGGGATCCTGACGCTGCTGCACGCCGCCGGGCTCGACTTCGCGCGGATCGACATGGAGCACGGCGCCTTCTCGATGGAAACGGTCGCCGACATGGCCGCGCTGGCCCGCGCGCTGGATTTCCCGCTCGTGGTCCGGCCGCCCGAGGGCAGCCGGGAATGGATCACCCGGCTCCTCGACGCCGGCGTGCCGAACCTCCACGTGCCCCAGGTCGACACCCCGGAGCAGGCCGTCCAGGTGGCGCGGGCGGCCCGGTACGCCCCCCTGGGCGAGCGCGGCATGTACGGCTTCGGTCCGCACACCGGCTACCGGTCGACTCCGATCGCCGAGCACGTGGCGGCGGCCAACGCGCTGGTGCACGTGACGGTCATGCTGGAGTCGCGCCGAGCCCTCGACCGCCTGGACGAGATCGCCGCCGTCCCGGGCATCGATGCCTTGACGCTGGGGCCGTCCGATCTGGCGCAGGACCTGGGCGTGCTGGGGATGCCCGCGCAGGCCGAGGCGATCGACGAGCATCGCCGGCGGCTCGTGGCCGCCGCGCGCCGTCACGGGAAAGGCGTGGCGATGCTGACCGACAGCGTGGAGGGGGTGCGCCAGATGATCGCCCTCGGGGCGACGCTGGTCAACTACGCGTCGGATGCGGCCGTGCTCCGGGCTGGCTACGCGTCGGTCGTCGGAGCGATCCGCCGCCCGCACTGAGCGCGGGCTCTCGGGAGTGGCCCCGCGCTCGCCCGCCGACGGGCCGATCCCGCTCGCCGCCGCCGGCCGC
>JBIOVM010000163.1:0-15382 GCA_044867785.1 Candidatus Rokuibacteriota bacterium
TCGTGGGCCTGGAGGCTCTGGTCCGCTGGGAGCATCCGGAGCGCGGCTTGGTGCCGCCGGGCAGCTTCATTCCGATCGCCGAGGAGACGGGGCTGATCCTCCCGATCGGCCGTTGGGTCCTGGAGACCGCCTGCCGGCAGGCGGCCACGTGGCGTCACGACCCGGAGATCGGCTTCGAGCTGGTCATGGCCGTGAATCTCTCGCCCCGCCAGTTCCGCCACCCGCGGCTGGTCGCCGAGGTGGGCCAGGTGCTGGCGGAGTCGGGGCTGGAGGCGGCCGGCCTCGAGATCGAGATCACCGAGGGCACCGCGATGGGGGACGCCGACGCGACCGTGAAGACGCTCGAGCACCTGAAGGGGATCGGCATCCGGCTCGCCATCGACGACTTCGGCACGGGCTACTCGAGCCTCAGCTACCTCAAGCGGTTTCCCATCGACGTGTTGAAGGTGGATCGCTCGTTCGTGGCCGGCCTGCCCGCGAACCGGGGCGATGCGGCGATCGTGCGCGCCGTGGTCGGCCTGACGCGCGCGCTCGGGTTGAAGGCGGTGGCGGAGGGCGTGGAGACGCAGGACCAGCTCGCCGAGCTGCGAGGGCTGGGCTGCGATCAGGGACAGGGCTACTTCTTCGGCCGGCCGACGCCCACCGAGGTGGCCGACGCCGTGCTCCGCCGGTCAGCGGTCGCGGAGGCCGTTCCGGCCTGAGCCGAGTCCGGGCGCGCGGCCGGGAGCGCGGCGCGCCCGCCCCGGCCGCCGGACCGCCAGCGCCCGGTCCGGATGGCGGCGCGCACCCGCTCCAGCGTGGCCGTGTCGCTCCGCTGGCGACCGTGCGCCTCGCGCGCGTGCTCGGCTGCCTGCTGCAGGATCTCGGCCTCGTCGTCCGCCTGGACCTCGGCCGCGCACCCCGGCGCCACGTCGGCGCACCGCAGCGCTCTCTTCACCGGCGACCGCGTGGCGGTGCTCCGCGCCTACGAGCGCTGTCGCTGGCTCCTCCCGGACGAGCCAGGCATCGCTGCCCGCCGCGGCGACCGAGGACCTCCACCGGGCGCTCCGCGAGGGCCGCTGAGCCGGCATTCCTCCAGGGCTGGCGCACCGGCCGGGGCGCGCATATGGTGAGAGGGGCCGGCCGAGGACCGGCCCGGAGGCGACGCCATGGATCTCGCGTACTCGGCCGAGGACCGCGCGTTTCGGGAGGCCACCCACCGGTGGCTCCTGGCCAACGTCCCGCCCGACGAGCCGACGACGCTCCCCGCACGCCGGGCCTGGCATCGGCGGCTCTACGAGGCGGGCTACGTCGGCATGGGCTGGCCGGTCGAGTACGGGGGGCGCGGCGCGACGCCCCTCCAGCAGGCCATCGTGGCGGACGAGATGGCTCGGACGAACGCCCCGCCGCCGATCAACCCGCTCGGCATCGCCATCGTGGGCCCGACCATCATCGCCCACGGCACCGAGGCTCAGCGACGGCGTTACCTGCGGAAGATTCTGACGGCGGAGGAGCTGTGGTGCCAGCTCTACTCGGAGCCGAACGCCGGCTCCGACCTGGCGAGCCTGCGGACGCGTGCGGAGGATCGGGGCGACCACTTCGTCGTCAACGGCCAGAAGATCTGGACGAGCGGCGGGCTCATCGCCGACTGGGGGCTCCTGCTCGCGCGATCGGACGCCGCTCTGCCCAAGCACAAGGGCATCTCCTGCTTCCTGATCTCGATGCGTCAGCCGGGCGTCGAGGTCCGGCCGCTCCGCCAGATCACCGGGGCGGACGACTTCTCGGAGGTGTTCCTGACCGATGCGCGCGTGGAGCGGGAGAACCTCGTCGGCCGTCCCGGCCAGGGCTGGGATATCGCCCAGACTACGCTGTCCTACGAGCGCGGCGGCAGCTCCCTCGCGCGGGTGACCCGGTACGCCGCGGCGTTCCACCAGTTGGTGCGCGCGGTGCGCACGCTCGAGCGCGGCGGGCGCCCGCTGCTGGACGACCCCGTCGTGCGGACGAAGCTCGGGCGGATCTACGCCGATCTCGAGGTGCAGCGCTACTCGGCGCTGCGGATCCTGTCGGCCCTCCAGAAGGGAGACTCGCCCGGAGCGGCCGCGTCGATCACCAAGCTCTCGTACAGCGAGTTCGAGAAGCGCTACCACGAGCTGGTCCAGGAGATCCTCGGGCCGTGGGGCCAGGTCATGAGCGGCGCCGCCGCCGACTTCGCCGAGGTCGACTCGTCCTCGGGCCAGCCGGGCACCTGGGCAACGGCCTTCCTGTGGTCTCGCGCGGGCACGATCTACGCCGGCTCCTCGGAGATCCAGAAGAACATCATCGGCGAACGGGTCCTCGGCCTCCCGAAGGAAGCTCGGGCCGACCGGGTCCGACCCTAGGCGGCCGTGGACTTCGCCTTCAGCCCGGACCAGGAGCTCCTGCGCGGCACCGCCCGCGCCTTCCTCGAGGAGCAGGTGACCCCGCCCGTCGTCCGCGCTCTCTGGGACGACCCGCGCGGGGAGCGCGACGACCTGTGGAAGGAGATGGCGCGGCTCGGCTGGCTGGGCCTGGCGCTCCCCGAGTCGCACGGCGGGAGCGCGCTCGGGATGGTGGAGACCGCGATCGTGCTGGACGAGATGGGGCGCGTCGCCTGCCCCGGGCCGTACCTCGAGACGGTCGTCCTCGGCTACGGGCTCGAGCTCGCGGGGAGCCCCGCCCAGCAGGCGCGATGGCTGCCCGCGATCGCCGCAGGCGCCGCGCGAGGCACCGTCGCGCTGCTGGACGCCGAGCTGGACTGGCGTCCGGAGGCGGTGCGAACGCGCGCCGAGCCCGCCGCTGATGGGATCCGGCTCAGCGGACTGAAGCAGTGGGTGCCCTGGGCCCACGTGGCCGACGTGATCCTCGTGCCCGCGCGGGATCCCGACGGCCTCGCCCTGTTTCTGGTGGAGGCGGACGCTCCCGGCCTCGAGGTCACCCCGGTGCCCGCCATGGACCCCGGGATGCGCTGGTCGACGGTCCGTCTGGACGGCGTCCGCGTGAGCCCGGCGGCGCGGGTCGGCGCGCCGCGGGACGCCGCCGCGCTCCTGGGCGCGCTGCTCCAGCGGGGCGCGGTGGGCGCGGCCGCGACCATGCTCGGCGCCGCGCGCCGCTGCCTGGAGATGGCCGTCGGCTACGCCAAGGTGCGCGAGCAGTTCGGCCAGCCCATCGGCTCCTTCCAGGCCATCCGACATCGATGCGCGGACATGCTGCTGGAGGTGGAGAACGCGCATGCGGCGACCTACTACGCGGCGTGGGCGCTGGACGCGTCCGCCGAGGACGGAGAGCTTGCGGCTTCGGTGGCGAAGGCCTACGTGAGCGAGGCGGCGCGCCGGGTGTGCGGGGACGCGATCCAGGTTCACGGCGGGATCGGCTTCACCTGGGAGTACGACCTGCACCTCTACTTCAAGCGGGCGAAGACCCTGGAGGCGACCTGGGGCGACGCCGACCACCACCGGGAGCTGATCGTCCGCCGAGTGGCGGCTGACTGACGGCGCCGCGTCCGCGTCAGCCCGCGGTGGCCGCCGCGAGCACGGCCGGCATGGGCAGCTCGACGGCGCCGTCGCGCTCGTAGGGCGCCAGCGCTTCGCGAATCGCGGCTCGGATGGCCCCCAGCGCTTCGGGGGTCTGTGCGCGCAGGAGTCCGGCGGTCCGGACCGTGCCCCCTTGCATCACCTCGAAGAGCGCGTCGCGGGATGCGAGCCGCCACATCTGGGGAACCATGACCACGTCAGGCGCCCGGAACCCCACGGCGAGCAGGGTGCGGCGGCACTCGTCGGAGTCGCTGAAGCGGAAGAACGGTGGTCCGGGTGGAAGCGGCACGTCGAGCCGGCCGTGGCGCTGGACGGCGCCGAGCACGATGCCGAAGGCGACGGCCGCGTCCGGGGTCGCCCACACCGTGAAAGCGAGGCGGCCGCCGGCCCGGAGCACGCGGCCTGCCGAGGCCAGCGCCTGGTCCGGGCACCCGAGGTGCAGCAGGCCGAAGCTCATCACCACCGCGTCGAAGCTCCCGTCGGGGAACGGGAGATCCTCGGCGTCCCCGGCCCGGAAATCGACGCCGGGGTGGAGCCGGCGCGCCTCGGCGAGCATCGTCGCGGAGAAGTCGAGGCCCACGACGCGCGCGCCGCGAGCGGCGGCCGCCGCCGCGACGTAGCCGGGTCCGGTCGCGACGTCGAGCGTGCGCACGCCTGGTCCGACGCGCGCCGCGTCCAGCAGCGGGCCGACGGCCTGCGTGGTGAGCGTGCCGAAGCCGTCCTGGTACGCCCGGGGGATGCTCTCCCAGCCGGCCCGCTCGAAGGCGTGGAACGCGGAGGCTTGGTCGGTCTCGTGAGGCATGGACGGAACCCCGTCGCGCGGGCGCGTCAGGCCTTGCGTCCCGGCAGGACCTCGAACGACGCGTGGAACGCGATGTCCTGCCGGAGGCTGTGCCAGACCGAGCAGTAGCGCTCGCGGGACAGCTCGATCGCGCGCTCGACCCGGTCGGGGGGCACGTCGCCCTTCACCACGAAGTGGAAGGCCACCCGCGTGACGTAGCGCGGCGGATCCCCGCGCCGCTCGCTCACGAGGCGGACCTCGAGCCCGTCCAGCGGGAAGCGGCCCTTCTGGAGAATGTCCGCCACGTCCATGGCCATGCATCCGGCCAGGCTGACGGCCAGCGCCTGGGTCGGGGAGGGCCCCGTCACGTGCTCGCTGTCGAGCGCCAGGCGATGGTTGCCGGCGCGCGCCTCGAACCGGAGGCCGCCCTGCCAGGTGAGCTCGACCTCGTCGCGCCGAGCCTCGCCGCTCACCGGGCGACCCTGGCTTCGCGCGAGTCGATCGGACGGCCGTCGTCGAACGCTCTTCGACCGGTGGCGGCCTCAGGGCTCATCCGGACCTCACGGCGGCGATGGTATCATCACCGCGCGC
Organism: Candidatus Rokuibacteriota bacterium; assembly: GCA_044867785.1. Taxonomy (GTDB): domain Bacteria; phylum Methylomirabilota; class Methylomirabilia; order Rokubacteriales; family DASRDR01; genus DASRDR01. The sequence goes on from JBIOVM010000163.1 coordinate 4,900, forward strand.
ATGCGCAGCATCACCCGGGCTCTCACCATCGACGACCTCCGGCGCCTCGCTCGCCGCCGACTCCCGCGCGCGGTGTACGACTTCGTCGAGGGCGGAGCGGGTGACGAGCGGACCGTCACCCGGAATCGGGCCGCGTTCGACCGGCTCCTCTTCCGGCCGCGCGTCCTCGTCGACGTCTCGAAGCGCGAGCAGGCGACGACCGTGCTGGGGCAGCGCGTGGCGACGCCCGTGCTCGTGTCCCCGACGGGAATGGCAGGCCTCTGCTGGCCGAAGGGCGAGGTGGCGGCGGCGCGCGCGGCGCACGAGGCGGGGACGATCTACACCCTCAGCACGCACTCGAGCTGCTCCATCGAAGAGGTGGCGGCCGAGGCGCCGGGCCCGCTGTGGTTCCAGCTGTACGTGTGGCAGAACCGAGACTTGACGCGCTCCTTCGTCGAGCGCGCGCGGGCCGCGGGGTACCGCGCGCTGGTCCTCACGGTCGACGTGCCGATCATCAGCCGGCGCGAGCGCGACATTCGCAACGGGTTCACCATCCCGCCCCGGATCACGGTGCGCAACGCGCTCGACACGCTCCGGCGCGTGGGCTGGATGCGCCGCGTGCTGCTGGGCCAGCGGCTCACGCTGGCGAATCTGGTCGGCGCGCCCGGCGCGCCTCGGACCGACATCGTGACGCTGGGCGGCGTGGCGAACCGCCAGGTCGACCCGTCGGTGGCCTGGGCCGATCTCGCCTGGTTCCGATCGCTCTGGAGCGGGCCGCTCCTCCTCAAGGGCGTGCTCACCGCCGCCGACGCGCGGCGCGCGGCCGATCACGGGGCCGACGGCCTCATCGTGTCCAACCACGGCGGGCGTCAGCTCGACGGTGCGCCCGCGTCCGTCGAGGCGTTGCCGGAGGTCGCGGACGCGGTCGGCGACCGGATCGAGGTGCTGCTCGACGGAGGCGTGCGTCGCGGGGCGGACGTGGTGCGCGCCCTCGCCCTCGGCGCGCGAGCCGTGATGGTCGGGCGTCCGTACCTCTACGGGCTCGGGGCCGGCGGGTCGACGGGCGTCCGGCGAGCCCTCGACATCCTCGCGGGCGAGGTGGACCACACGCTCGCGCTGGTCGGGGTGCCGCGCGTCGGCGACCTCGACCGGACCGTCGTCGCGCGCGCGGACGACCCGTGACGCCCGCCGCGTAGGCCGTCGCGGTGCACGTCGGCATCCGGGTGCCCGTCGGGCGCCCGCTCCGGGAGGTCGCGGACTTCGTCGCGCGCTGCGAGGACGCCGGCCTCGACGGGGCGGGGATCCACGATCACCCCCACATGGGCCGCGACGTCTACCTGGCCCTGGCCCTCGCCGCCGAGCGGACGCACCGGATCCGGCTCTACCCGGCGACGTCGAGCCCGGCGGTGCGCCACCCGATGCTCCTCGCCGCGGCGGCCCAGAGCCTCTCCGAGCTCGCGCCGGGCCGGACGTGGCTCACGCTCGCGCCGGGCTTCCTCGCCGTGCGGGGAATCGGCGGGCGCCGGGCGGCGCTCCAGCCCATGCGCGAGGCGGTGCTCGCGATTCGCCGGCTGCTGGCCGGCGAATCCGTGGCATTCGGGGATCCGCCGAGCCGCCTCCGGAACGCCGGCGCCGCTCCGCCGCCCGTCTACCTCTTGGCCGCGGGGCCCCGCATGGTGGAGCTGGCGGGCGAGGTCGCCGACGGCGCGTTCCTGATGGTGGGCCTTCACCGGGACTCGGTGGCCGCTGCGCGACGGTGCCTCGAGGCGGGCGCTCGCCGCGCCGGCCGCTCGCTCGACGGCTTCCGCACGGTGTTCATCGTGACCCTTGCGCTCGAGCGGGACGGGAGTGCCGAGCGCGAGCCTCGGTGGCCCCAGCGCTGGTACGCCGCCGACCATCCGTGGCTCACGTATCCGAGCGCGTCCAACCTGCACTGGCTCCGCGAGGCAGGGCTTCCACTGCCCGACACGGTCACGCCCGACGACGTGTCGGACGAGCTGGCCGGTCGCATCGAGGACGCCTTCGGGCTGTTCGGAGCCCCGGAGCGCTGCGCGGACCGGCTCCTCCGAGCGCGCGAGGAAGCGGGCGTGGAGGACGTCTTCCTCTTCCCCGCGCACACATTCGCCGGCGGCTACGACATGCCGGAGCGTGAGATCGAGGCGTTCCGCCGCACGATCGGCCCGCGCCTCGCGCGGTAGCGCGCGGGGCCTCGGCTACTCGATTCGTCTCCTCCGCCCGTGCGAGGACCGACGGCGGGATCGTCAGGCCGAGCGCCTGGGCCGTCTTGCGGTTGACGCCCAGCTGATCTTCGTCACTTGCTCGATCGGCGGGTCACCGCGCCGCGCGCCCTTCAGGATCTTGCCGACGAAGACGGCGCCAGACGGAATCCATACGCGAGGTCGGCGCGCCAAAGGCGCTCAGGTCTCCGACTCCAGCGTATGCTCGCGAGCCGAAAACTCGATGGACGGAGGTGAGCCCGGACTGGCCGGCGTCGTCTCGTCGTGTCGAAGGGGATGGCCAGCCAATTCGACCGGGTCGAGATCAGCCAACTCCCGGCCGAGTCCGCGGTCGAGGGTCGCGTCATGCTAGGCTGATCCGCGACTCACCAGCGCCCTGGTCGGCGCGACGGAGGCGACATGACGACGGAGCATCGGACGGGAGAGCAGAGGGGACTCGGCCGGCGCACGTTCGTTCGCCAGGCCCTCGGAGCCGGCGTGACCGCGGCGGCCGTCGCGGGGGTCGCCTTCGGGCGTCGCCACGCCGGTGCCCAGTCGGGCGGCGAGGTGGTCGTCTGCACGTGGGGCGGCACGTACACCGAGGCGCAGCGGAAGTTCTTCTTCGACCCGTTCGAGCGCGAGACCGGCATCCGCGTCCGCACGGTGGGCGTCCCGGACATCGCGAAGATCCGCGCGATGGTCCAGGCCCGCGCCGTGGAGTGGGACCTGGTCGACGCCGAGGGCCAGATGATGCTGCGCCTGGCGGCCGACGACATGCTCGAGCGCGCCGACTTCTCCGTCATCCCGCGCGCCGATCTCCAGCCGTCGGCGGTGAGCGAGTGGGGCATCGGGTCGGTCGCCTACGCGTACTCGCTCGGCTGGAACACCCAGAAGTTCCCGGCCGGCCGCCAGCCGCGCTCGTGGAAGGACTTCTTCGACGCGCGGGGCTTTCCGGGTCGCCGCGCCATGTACGGGCAGCCGATTCCAGTGCTCGAGTTCGCGCTCCTGGCGGATGGCGTCGCCCCGTCGAGCCTGTACCCGCTCGACGTCGACCGCGCGTTCCGGTTCCTCGAAGCCCGGAAGGACGTCGTCAACGTCTGGTACGAGAGCCCGGCCCAGATCCAGACACTGCTCCGCGGCGGCGAGGTGGACCTCATCGAGGGCTTCAGCGGCCGCCTGATCGACCTCAAGAAAGCGGGGGCCGACGTCGACTGGACGTTCGACCAGGGCGCGTGGATGCAATCGTTCTGGATCACGCCGAAGGGCGCGCGGAACCGCGAGGCGGCGATGCGGCTCATGGCTCATTACACGCGCCCGGAGCCCGAAGCACAGTTCGCCGAGCTCTTTCCCTACGGCGTGCCGAACCGGCTCGCCTATCAGAAGATGTCGAAGGAGACGCTGGCGCTCCTGCCCACCGCGCCCGGCAACGTCGAGCGCCAGTTCCAGATCGACAGCCCCTGGTGGGCGAAGAACATCGACGCGGTCCTCAAGCGCTGGCTGACGTTCCTCGGCTGAGCCGGGGAGGCCGACCGGCGTGAGGCCCCGCGCCGGCGCCTGGCGGGCGCTCTGGCCGCTCCTGCCGCTGGTCGCCTTCCTCGCGCTGGTCGTCGTCGGGCCGATCGTCCGCGTCCTCGTCTGGGGCCTCGCGCCGTCCTTCGCGCCGACGGCGCCCACCCAGGCTCCGTGGGCCGAGATCGCGGCGACGCCTCTCTACCGGGACGCGCTGGTCCGGACCTTTCGGCTGAGCCTCACGGTCACCCTCGGCTGCCTTCTCCTCGGCTACCCGGTGGCGTATGCGCTCGCCCGGGCGCGCGGCTGGGGCGGGCACGTGCTCCTGGCCCTGGTCGTGGCCCCGTTCTGGATCAGCGTTCTCGCGCGGAGCTTCACGTGGATGGTCCTCCTCCAGCGCCAGGGCGTCGTCAACCGCGTGCTGCTCGCCCTGGGGCTCGTGACCGAGCCCGTGCCGCTCATCTACAACGAGGTCGGCGTCCACGTGGGGATGATCCACGTGCTCCTGCCCTACATGATCCTGTCGCTCTACGGCGCCATGCGAACGATCGACCCCCAGCTCCTGCGCGCGGCCGCGGGGCTCGGGGCCACCGAGTGGCAGGCGTTCCGGCGTGTGTGGTGGCCGCTCTCCCGCGCCGGCGTCGCGGCCGGGAGCCTGCTCCTCTTCGTCGTCGCGCTCGGCTTCTTCGTCACGCCGGCGTTGCTCGGGGGCGGCAAGGTGACGACGCTCGCCATGCTGATCGAGGCGCACGTGAGCCAGGCGCAGGACTGGCCGCTCGCCGCCGCGCTGGGGCTGCTCCTCCTCGCGGCCACGCTGCTCGCGCTCCTGCCGGCCCAGCGGGCGCTCCGGCTCGAGGCGCTCGTCGGGGCGGGAGGCCGCTGACGTGGCGTTCCGGGCCCTGATGGGAAGCGCGGCCGGTCTCGCCGTCGCGTTTCTCCTCCTGCCGATCCTCGCCCTCGTGCCCATGTCGCTCAGCCGCACGACGTGGCTCGCGTTCCCGCCCGACGCGCTGACGCTCGAGTGGTACGGACGCGTCCTGGGGGACCGTGAGTGGCGCGAGGCGGCGGGGACCAGCCTCGCGGTCGCCGTGATGGCGGCGTGCACGGCCGGCCTCCTCGGGACGCCCGCGGGCCTCGCCCTCGGCCGGGGCCGGTTCGTGCCGGGGCTGCGCCGCGCGCTTCGGAGCCTGGTGCTCCTGCCGGTGATGGTGCCGGCGGTGCTGCTGGCGATCGCGCTCTATGCGGCGTTCGCCGCCGCGGGCCTCGGCGGCACGCTCGGTGCGCTGGCGCTCGCTCATGCGGCGCTGGGCGTGCCGTTCGTCGTCCTGAGCGTGGAGGCCGCCGCGCGGGGGCTCGATCCCCGGCTCGAGCGCGCGGCCCGGGGCCTCGGGGCCACGGCGTGGCAGGCGCTCCGGCGGGTGACGCTCCCCCTCACGAGGCGCGGCCTCCTGGCGGGGATGCTGTTCGCCGCGATCGTCTCGCTCGACGAGGTGGTCGTCGCGCTTTTCGTCGGCGGCCCCACGACGGAGACGCTCCCGCGAAAGATGTGGAGCACGATCACCCAGGACGAGTTCAATCCGCTCCTGACGGCGGTGGCGACGCTCCAGATGGTCGTGGCGCTGGGCCTCCTCGGCGCCGTCGCCTGGCTCGCGGCCGCGGGGCGCCGAGCGGGCACGCGCTTCGCGGATCCCGAGCTCGGTGTTCGCGCGAAGACGGCGGCCGCGCCCGGCGGGACGCCGCGCCGCGGCAGCGCACCGGGCCGGACCGGGGCTCGCCTGGAGCTTCACGGCCTCGTGAAGCGCTTCGGGGCGGTCACGGCGGTCGACGGGATCGAGCTGACGGTCGAGCCGGGCGAGCTCCTGACGCTGCTCGGCCCTTCGGGCTGCGGCAAGACGACCGTCCTCAACCTCATCGCGGGATTCGAGACGCCCGACGCCGGGGCCGTGCGACTCGACGGCGTGGACGTGGCCGGGCGGCCGCCGCATCGGCGCGAGGTCGGCATGGTGTTCCAGGACTACGCGCTCTTCCCCCACCTGACCGTGCGCGAGAACGTGGCCTTCCCGCTCCGCGTGCGCGGCGCCGCTGAAGCGGAGGTGAGCGCGGCGGTGGAGGCGATGCTCGAGCTGGTGCGCCTGCCCGGCCACGGCGATCGGCTCCCGCGTCAGCTCTCGGGCGGCCAGCAGCAGCGGGTGGCGCTGGCCCGCGCCCTCGTCTTCCACCCCCGGGTCCTGCTGATGGACGAACCCTTCGGGGCGCTGGACCGAGCCCTCCGGGAGACGATGCGGGCCGAGCTCCGGGATCTTCAGCGAGCGCTCGCCATCACCGTCGTCCTGGTGACCCATGATCAGGACGAGGCGATGGACTTGTCCGATCGGGTCGCCGTCATGCGGGCCGGGCGCCTCCAGCAGGTGGCGTCTCCGCGGACGCTCTACGAGCGGCCGGCGAGCGCGTTCGTCGCGGGCTTCGTGGGCGAGTCGAACCTGCTGGAGGGCGTCGTCCTCGCCGTCGACGACGAGGAGGCGGTCGTCGAGACGGCCGGCGGCGCGCGGCTCCGGGCGGCGCCGGGCGACGTCCGGCCCCGCGACCGCGTGCTGGTCCTCTTGCGTCCCGATGCGGCGGAGGTCACGGAGGCCCCCCACGGCGACGGTTTGGCCGGGGTCGTCGAAGCGGTGTCGGATCCAGGGCCGATCGTGCGCGGCCGCGTCCGCCTCGACGGAGGCGAGCGGGTCACGATCACGCAGCCGCGCCGGACCGCCGGCCTCCCGCTCCGTCCAGGTGCGCCGGTGACGCTCCGCTGGCCGCGGGAGGAGGTCCGGCTCCTGGCCCCCGACGCCTGACGGCGCCGTCCCGTCGGGTCGCGCCGCGTTGCGCCGCCGGGCGTCCGTTGCTACGGTGGCCGGCGTGAATGGCGCGATCCGCGTCTCGGCGACCGGCGCGTGGATGCGCGCCCTTGCCCTCGGTGTGTCGCTGGGCTGGCTCGGTGCCTGCGCGGGGACGCCGCCGGCCGGCACGCCGCGGGACCTCACCCCGGCCGAGCGGGACTCTCTGTCCCAGGCCCTGGAGCCGCTCCTGACCGCGGCCGGACTCTGGCGGGGGCCGACCGACGGGTGCGCCGCCGCCTTCGCCGTCGTGCCCGACCAGCCCATCGGGGTCGAGCTGATCCCGCACGCGCCCTGCCGGGTGAAGCTGGTCATCACCGAGGGCGCCCTCGCCCGGCTCGATCGCGCGACCCTGCGGGTGGTGCTGGCGCACGAGCTCGGCCACCTCGAGCTCGGCCACGAGGAGGCGCGCGTGGCGCGGGCGGAGGAACGGAAGAAGACGGAGAAGGGAGTCAAGACCGCGAGCGGCGCCGCCTCGAAGGCGGTGAGCTTCATCCCCGGCGTGGGCGGGTGGGTCTCGAAAGGGATCGGCACCGCGCGGAAGGCCGCCACCGCGGCGCTGGACGCTCAGGGGCACGCGTATCTCGGTGAAGAGGAGCGCGCCGCGGATGCCCGAGCCGTCGCCTACCTGAACGAGGCGGAAGCATCCGGCTGCCGCGCCCTCGTCACGCTCCTGTCGGAGCGGCTCCGCGACTCCGCCGAAGCCGCCTGGACCCCCTGGCTCCACGAGCATCCCGTCTCGACGGAGCGCATCGAGGCGCTCGCCGCGCCGTGCCCGGCGGCCTGACCGCCGGCGGCCGGGCTACCCGTCCCCCCGCGCTATCAGCTGCAGACCTGGACGTACCTGCGAGTGGCTGGGTTCCAGACCATCCGGCATGTGCTCCCCGGATGGATGACCGCCACGTACTCGCCCCGGGTCCCCGCGATCTGTATCTGGACAGGCGTGTGCTCGATCTCGCCGTCTCGGTCGATCCTGATCCGGAGGTCGCTCACCGGCCGGGGTTCGGATGGCCCCTTTCCGTCATCTCGCGTCCACGTCTGGCTGAGAGTGTCGATGGTGTAGCGCCAGAACCGTGCCTTGCCCTCGTACGCGAGTATCGAGACCAGATCGAAGGTGATCGGGCGGGCATCCACGATTGGCATCACGGAGTCGTCCCCGCCGGACCGGAGGAGCATCTCTTCGAAGTCGCCTCCGTTGTGGCGCAGGCCGGGAGCGTCCGCCACGACCGGGTCGGTCCCGCGGCCGCGGTAGGTGAAGGTGATACCCGCGATGGTCTCCTGGAGCTCGTACGCCAGAGGGTCGTTCACTGGACGATCTCCTATCCGTCGGTGGTTGTGGAGGCTCTACGCGACCCTCGTTCCAGCCTTCCAGTCTGGCATCTCTCCGCTTCACGAGCAAATGCGCGTATATCGCCTGGTTGACGCATTCCAGGTTACCGTGCAGTTGCTTCCCGCATGAGTCAGGATGGCGTCATCGAGGAAGGTAGCGACCTCGATGACTGCGTTTGAGACGCTTTCCCCGGTGAGCTGAATTCGCAGATCGGTCACCGCCGCTTCCTTTTCCCATTGGCCGCCCTTGTACTTTCGCTTGAACGTCTGGGAGCCCGCCCAGATCTTGTAATGCCACCAGTCTTCCTCCGTCCGTAAAGCGTAGAGCTCGATCTTATCGCCACTGACGTTGACGGGGTCGACATTGTGAGTGGCGGGGGTGGTATCTGCGGTCGTCCATATCAGGTAATCACGGGTGGGACCCGCCTTGTCCTTTGGATGCGGAGTGGACGATTTCGACACAGGGTCCATTGCGGGACCATTGAAGATGAGCGTCACGTCATTGATTATGAGTTGCACGGGGGACCTGAACTTGGTCATGAACCCTCTCCTTGTGCGGCTTGTGGCGTGCAAGAACGTGCGCTCATGATTAGACTCCGGACTCCGGCGATCCTCCTTTTCGCCGGTGGGAACGGCGCTCGCTAGAATGCCAGGGTCACTCGCAAGAGGATGAGCCGCTCGGGATAGAACGTCGGGTTGCCGAAGCCGTAGTCGTTGTAACGGAACTTCTCGTTGAGCAGGTTTCGGCCTTCGAGCGTGATGAGGCCGAGTCGCTTCGGCAGCCGGTACCCGATCGAGGCGTCGAGCACCCAGAAGCTGTCGTTGCCCGACTGCACGGTGTCCAATATGCCGAACTGGCCGCTCTGGTTCACGTACGTGCCGGTCACGCGCGCCTGGAATCCCCAGGGGTGGAAGAAGGCGAGCGAGAGCGGGACGCGATGCGTATCGCTCTCGACCACCTGTGAGACACCGGGGTTCTCGGGGTCCCGCTCGAACCGCTCGTAGAGGTACTCGACGCCGAGGGCGATCTGGTTCGTGACCGCCCAGTACGCGTACCCGCGCACGAGGTACTCGCGCCAATCCGCCTCAGCCGTGCCGGCGACCCCCGTGTCCAGATCGAACGTGTCGAACGGAACCGTCGAGTCCCGTCGCGACAGCTCGACCCCCACGTAGGCGGCACCGGGAAGTCGCTGATCCCATGCCACGCCGTATCGCCAGGAGTCCGCACCGAGCCCGGCGTCGTCGAAGAGCTGGTTGAATCCCGCGACCTGGGTCGGCTCGATCGAACGGCCGGAGAAGAGCGGCCTCTCGAGCGCCCGGAAGCCTGCGGCCCGGAAGGTCGTCTCGGGAACCGGGTTCCAGATGACGCCGAGCTTCGGGTTGAACTGGGTCGTCGTATCACGGCCGGTCGTCGACAGGACGTCGACGCTGGCGCCGAGGGTCAGGTGGACGTTCCATGGCAGATGAAGCTGTGGGTAGACATACACGTTGCCGTGTTGCGTCTCGAAGTCGCCCAGATCCGAGTCCGTGCCCTCAGCCGTGAAATATCCCGCGCCACCGACGAGATCGAACCGGCGTGACCGATACAGGTACTGGAGCTCGGGATGGTATCCCGACTGATCCACCCGGCTGTGGAACCCGAAGATATCGAGGGTCGTACGATCGTCCTCGTAAATGAGCGAGCCGAGGAGCAGGGAGGACGGTGTGAGGACCTGGCGTAGGCCGAAGCGCACGGAATCCGAGTCGAACGTCTGCCGAAGGGTCGGCTCGAAGTTGGCTGGATCGAAGCGAAGCGGCAGGTCCCCTTGCTCGTTCTCCCGATGGCGATATTCCAGTTGGAGGCTCGTGCTCGACGACAGCTGCAGCTGGGCGAAGATCTGGTAGACAATCTCCTCGAGGTCATTGTTCGGCCGGAACCCATCGGTCGTGTAGTAGAACTGGCCCGCGCTGACCGAGAGGCGATCCCAGATGCCGGTGACGACGACCTGGTCGCCGTAGGTGTCGTTGCCGCCGACGAGGCCGTTGGCCAGGACATGGATCCCGTTCCGGGTGAACAGCGAGTTCCATTCGCCGAACCCGGGATCGGCCGGGCCGGCTCGGGTGAGGATGAATGTGTTGTTGAGACCGAGCTGGGGCTGGATGGGGAGGACGTTGATGGGCTGGAGGAGCTGGGACTGCAGGAGTTCGCTCACGCGTGCCGTGTCGTGTCGTGGCAGAACAGAATAGACATCGGCGAGGAGCCGGTGCGCCGAGTCGCTGGTCGGGTCGGCGTTCACGGACAGCCACCCCTCTACGAGCGCGCGCTGCTGAAAGCCCAGGTCGTCGTAGATGCGCGCCAGACTGGCGCTGCGAGTGGTCAGATCCTGATCCAGCTCCAGGCGCGAGCGGTAGACGGCGCGGTTGTCGTTCAGCTCGATGGAGCGCTGGAGCGACTGGAGCGCCTCGACGGGGCGGTTGACGCTCTGGAGGCGGATGGCGTCGTAGAGCCACGGCGTCGGGTCGTTCGGGTCCAGTTGCTCGGCGAGCCTGAATTGATCGGTCGCGAGCTCGGGTCTCCGCTCCTCGTAGTAG
>JBIOVM010000164.1:0-10312 GCA_044867785.1 Candidatus Rokuibacteriota bacterium
CCGCACCTGGCGCGCCTGAGCTTCCCGGTCCCCAGCCGCGTGGCGCTGCCGCCGCTCAAGCAGTACGCGCGGCTCGAGCGCGACGGCCGGCACGAGCTCGTGGGCTACGTCGAGGCCAGCCGAGGCTGCAAGCATCTCTGCCGGCACTGTCCGATCCCGCCCGTCTACAACGGCCGCTTCTTCGCGGTCCCCCGCGACGTCGTGCTGGCCGACGCGCGCCAGCAGGTCGAGGCCGGGGCGACGCACGTCACGTTCGGCGACCCGGACTTCCTCAACGGGCCGCGCCACGCCGTCGCCGTCGCCCGGGATCTCCACGCGGCGGCTCCCCACGTGAGCTTCGATTTCACGGCGAAGGTCGAGCACCTGCTGAAGCACCGGGCGCTCCTGCCGGAGTTCCGGGCCCTCGGCTGCGCGTTCGTCGTCTCCGCGGTGGAGTCGCTGAGCGACACGGTGCTCGGGCATCTCGACAAGGGGCACACGCGCGCCGACGTCCTGACGCTGGTCCCGCTGATGCGCGAGGCGGGGATCGCGCTCCGGCCCACGTGGGTGGCGTTCACGCCCTGGACGACGCTCGACGACTACCGGGCCATGCTGGACTTCGTCGACGCCGAGGACCTGGTCGACGCGGTCGATCCGGTCCAGTACTCCCTCCGGCTCCTGGTGCCGCCGGGCTCCCTCCTGGCCGGACACCCGGCCATGCGGCCCTACCTGGGGCCGCTGGTCGAGAACGCGTTCTCCCACGCTTGGGCCCATCCGGATCCCCGGATGGATGCCCTCCACGCCGAGGTGGCGCGGGTCGTCCAGGAGGCGGCCGAGGCTCGGGCGGACGACGCGGCGACGTTCGACCGGGTGCGCGCTCTCGCCGACGCGGGAGCCGGGACCCCGGCTCGGCGCCTGGACGCCTGGCGCTCGAGGCCGGACCGGCCGCGACCGCCTCGCCTGACCGAGCCGTGGTTCTGCTGAGCGGAGCCCACCGAGGGCCAGTTGGCCCTCCGAGGACGGCCGGTAGGCAGCGCGCTCTGACCGCGCCGGGCCGGCTTGGAGTAGAATGAGCGTCGAGCCCACGTTGCGCTCGCGAGGAGGAGGATCGGCATGGCGGAAGAGACCGGCCTCAAGGACAAGGTGCAGGAGCTGCTCGACACGGCGATCAACCCCGCGGTCGCAGGCCACGGGGGCTACATCGAGCTGATCGACGTGAAGGACTCGACGGTCTACATCCGGATGTCCGGCGGCTGCCAGGGCTGCGGCGCGGCCGACGTGACGCTCAAGGCCGGCATCGAGCGGATGATCTTCGAGGAGATTCCCGAGGTCACCGAGGTTCTGGACACGACCGACCACGCTTCCGGCTCCAATCCCTACTACGCCCCCTCCAAGGCCTGACCCCGGGGTCAGACCTTGATCGTGGCGTCCTAGCCGCGCCCACTCCCCGGCCCTCGCGCAGGGCCTGACGCCGTGCTGCGCCTCCTCCTGCTGATCCCGACGACCACGTATCGCACGGAGGACTTCGTCGCCGCGGCGACGAAGCTCGACGTCGAGCTGGTGGTGGCGTCGGAGCGGCCGAACGTCCTCGAGGCCGCCCTTCCGGACAACCTCCTGACGGTCGATCTCGCGGACCCGGAGAAGGCCGCGCGCGCGGTGGGCGAGTTCGCGCGCCGGCACCGGGTGGACGCCGTCGTGCCCGTGGACGACCGCACGACGGTGGCCGGGGCCGCCATCGCGGAACGGCTCGGGCTCCGGTCGAGCCCGGTCGCCGCCGTCGCGACGGCGCGCAACAAGCACCGCATGCGCCAGGCGTTCGCCCATGCCGGCGTGCGGTCCCCCGGCTTCGCGCTCTGGCGCGTCTCCGAGGACCCCGCGGCGGCGGCCGAGCGGGTGGCGTACCCGTGCGTCCTCAAGCCGACGGTCCTCGCCGGCAGCCGCGGGGTGATCCGGGCCGACGATTCGGAGGCGTTCGTCGCCGCCTTCCGGCGGATCGCGGCGATCCTCGCCGATGCGGATCCGGCGGCCCTGGGAGACGGGGCCGACGAGATCCTCGTCGAGGACTTCATTCCCGGGCGCGAGGTCGCTCTCGAGGGGCTGCTGACGGGGGGCGAGCTCCACGTCCTGGCGCTGTTCGACAAGCCGGATCCCCTGGATGGTCCGTACTTCGAGGAGACGATTTACGTGACGCCCTCCAGGCTGCCGGCCGAGACGCAGGCGGCGATCGCCGCCGAGACGCGCTGGGCCGCTCACGCGCTCGGCCTCACGGAGGGGCCGGTCCACGCCGAGCTCCGGTGGAACGCCGAGGGGCCCTGGGTCGTGGAGGTGGCCGCGCGCACGATCGGCGGCCTCTGCTCGCGCACCCTCCGCTTCGGCGCCGGCGTGAGCCTCGAGGAGCTCGTGATCCGCCACGCCCTGGGGATCGACCTCGATTCGCTCGAGCGCGAGCGGCGGCCGGCCGGCGTCATGATGATCCCGATCCCCCGGCGCGGTGTGCTGCGGGCGACGCGGGGCCGCGAGGCGGCGCTCGCCGTGCCGGGGATCGAGGAGGTCACGATCAGCGCGCACGTCGGCCAGGAGCTGGTGCCGCTCCCGGAAGGCGCGCAGTACCTCGGGTTCATCTTCGCCAGGGCGGAATCGCCCGAGGCGGTAGAGGCGGCGCTCCGCGCGGGGCATCGCCGTCTCGCCTTCGACATCGACCCGCCCGGCGAGGGCGCACAGGCCGGCGCCGCCTCGTCCGCACCAGCCGCGAAGGAGCCATGCCCGTGAAGCTGGTCCTGCATCCGCCCGTCGAGCCGGAGCGCCTCGGGAAGATCGTCGACGCCGCTCGGCCCATGACCGTCGTCAACGCGGCGGACGAGGCCGAGGCGCGCCGGGAGATCGCCGATGCCGACGCGTTCTTCGGGAAGCTGACCCCGGCGCTCCTCGACGCGGCGCGCCGGCTGCGCTGGGTCCAGGCGCCCACCGCCAGCCTCGAGCACTACATGTTCGCGGAGCTGGTGACGCATCCGTCAGTCCTGACGAACATGCGCGGGCTCTACTCGGACGTGATCGCCGACCACGTGTTCGGCTACGTGCTCTGCTTCGCGCGAAACTTCCACCACTACATCCGCAACCAGCTGGAGGCCCGGTGGGCGCCCGTGGGTGGGAAGGCGGAGAGTCCCGCTCGCGCCCTGGGCCGGGCGGTTCGCCGCCGGCTCCGGGACACGCTGGGCGCCGCCGGACCGTCGGGCTTCGCCACCGGGCCGGCGACCGTCAACGCCGTGGACCGCGCGCACCTCCACCTCGGCGACGCCACCCTCGGGATCGTCGGCCTGGGACAGATCGGCTCCGAGATCGCCCGGCGCGGGCTCGCGTTCGGGATGCGGGTCCTCGCCGTCGATCCCGTCCAGACGGCGGCGCCGCCGGGCATGGCGGCCCTCTGGCGGCTCGACCGGCTGTCCGACCTCTTGAGCGCGAGCGACTTCGTCGTCATCGCCGCGCCGCACACGCCCGAGACGGCCAAGCTCTTCCGCCGCGCCCAGCTCCGGCAGATGAAGCCGAGCGGCTACCTGATCAACATCGGGCGGGGCGCGATCGTCGACCTCGGCGACCTGGTGGACGCGCTTCGCGCCGGCGAGCTGGCCGGCGCCGGCCTGGACGTCTACGAGACGGAGCCGCTGCCGGCCGACCACCCGCTCTGGAAGATGCCGAACGTGATCCTCACGCCCCACGTCGCCGGGGCCTCGCCGCGCATCGCCGAGCGCCACCTCGCCGTCCTGCTCGACAACGTCGGCCGCTTCGCCCGCGGCGAGCCGCTCGCCAACCTCGTCGACAAGCAGCGCTGGTTCTAGCGCTCCCGGTCCGTCCGCCGCTCTCGCGAGGCGGCGGCGTAGTGGGTCTCGAGATGATAAGGTCCTCGCCGGGGGACACCCATGTTGGAGATCCTCGCGGGCATCCGCGTCCTCGACCTCACGCAGTACCTCTCGGGGCCGCAGGCCACGTTGCTTCTCGCCGGCCTTGGCGCCGAGGTCATCCACGTCGACAACCCGGCGACCGGCGACCTGACGGCGGACAGCCCGCCGTACCTGGGGCCGGAGGGTCTGTCGCTGGACCGGCGGACGCCGGAGGACCTGGGCGTCCCCTATCTGAAGCGAGCGCGGGGCAAGCGCGCGATCACGCTGAACTTGAAGCATGCCGACGGCGCCGCGCTCTTCCTGGCCCTGGCGCGCCGGGCCGACGTCGTCGTCGAGAACTGGACCGTCGGCACGGCTGCCCGCCTCGGCGTCGACTACCCGGCCTGCCGGGCGGTGAAGCCCGACATCGTCTACTGCTCGATCAGCGGCTACGGGCAGACCGGCCCCGACTCCGCCCTGAGGGCCTACGACACGATGGCCCAGGCGGCGTCGGGGCTGATGAGTCTCACCGGCGACCCCGAAGGCCCGCCGATGAAGGCCGGCTCGCCGCTGGCCGACACGGTGGCCGGCACGTTCGCCTTCGCCGGCATCCTCGCGGCTCTCCTGCACCGGGCTCGCACCGGCGAGGGGCAGCACGTCGACGTCAGCATGGTCGACTGCCTGCTCGCGCTCGTGCTGGACGAGTCGCCGGACGTGTGGCGAAGGCTCGGCCTGCCGACGCGCCCGGGCAACCGCCTCCCGCGCGGCTCTCCGTTCAACGTCTATCCCACGGTGGACGGCTGGATCGCCGTCGGCACCGCCAGCGAAGCCGAATGGGCCCGCTTGCTGGAGGCGATGGACCGCGCCGAGCTGAAGGCCGACCCGCGCTTCGCGAGTCGCTCGTGGCGGCTCGCCAACAACGGTCGCGTCGACCGGGTCGTCGAGATGTGGACGCGATCGCTCCGGACCGCGGAGGCCGTCGCCCGCTTGCGCGCGGCGGAAGTAGCGTGCGCGCCGGTCCGCGGCATCGACGACTTGAAAGCCTGTCCGCAGGTCGCGGCGCGCGGCATGCTGGAGCCGCTCCGCCATCCGACGGTCGGACCCTGGCCGGACGTGGTCGCCCCCGGATTCCCGGTGAAGTTCGGCGGCGCGCGGGCCGGCTATGCCACGCCGGCGCCGCCGACCGGCCGCGACAACGACGCGATCTGGGGCGGTCTCCTGGGGCTGGACGTCGCGGCGCTCCGGGCCAAGGGCGTGATCTGATCGCCGACACGGGGGAACAGACCATGGACGATGCCCTGCTCGCTCTCCTCGACGATCTGTGGCGGCGCGGCGACGACAACGACGCCCGCGAGACGGAGCGCCGCCGGCGCATGCTCAACATCACGCCGGACACGGGCCGCTTGCTCTGGATTCTCGCCCGGGCGGCCCGGGCGGCCCGGATTCTCGAGATCGGGACCTCGAACGCGTACTCGACCATCTGGCTCGCCGACGCGGCGCGGGCGGTCGGGGGGCGCGTGACGACCCTCGAGCGCGACGCCGACAAGGTCCGTCTCGCGCGGGAGAACCTGGCGCGCGCGGGGCTGGCCGGCTGGGTCGACATCCGCGAGGGGCCGGCCGCCGAGACCCTGACCGGGCTCGCGGGCCCCTTCGATCTCGCGTTCCTCGACGCGGACCGGTCAAGCTACCGGACGTACCTGGAGCTGGTCGTGCCGAAGCTCGTGCCCGGAGCGCTCCTGGTGGCCGACAACGTGGTCTCGCATCGCGCCGAGCTCGAGGACTACCTGGGGCGGATCAAGTCCCATCCGGGGCTGTTCTCGGTCACGGTTCCCGTCGGCAAGGGCGAGGAGGTCTCGCTGCGCCTCGAATGACGAACTGCGGGGTCTGACCCCGACTAGCGTTCACCGATCGCCAGCGCGGCGCGCAGCGCGGACTCGATCGCGCCTTGGATCCAGGCGTGGGCGCGCGAGGCGTGCTCGCCCGCGAAGTGGATCCGCCCCTCCGGCCGGACGATCGCCTCGTAGAGGTGGGTCTGCTGCCCCGGGTCGAAGAGGGCGAACGCGCCGCCGGCGAACTCATCGTGGTGCCACATGTACGACGTGCCCGTTTCGAACTCCTGCGTCACCTGTGGGTGGATCGCCGCGACGTTCTCGAGCGCTTGGGCCACGCGGTCGGCCGGCGCGAGCGAGCCCCAGCGCTGCGCGTCCTCGGACCACGTGTAGCTCGCCAGGAGCACGCCGCGCCCCGCCTCCCCGCCGTGGTCCGGGTAGTAGAGCGCGCGGATCGGGAGATCCGTCACCGTCCCGCCGCCGCGGATGCCCTCGTCCTCCTCCCAGTACCGGCGGCGGCACTGGAAGAGGATCTTCGCGGCGGCATCGTAGTGGAGCTGCCGGATGGCCCGCTGCTTCGACGGCGAGAAGGGCTTGAGCGCCTCGACGTGCCGGAGGACGGTGAACGGGACCGTCACCAGCACGTAGTCGCCCGTCTCGCGGAACCGACCGGCCGGCGTCTGGTAGTGCACGGTCGCCGAGCGCGCGTCCTGGTCGAGAGCGATCATCTTGGCGCCGAACCGGATGCGCGAGCGGAGATCGGGGAGGAAGGCCATCGGGAGGCGGTCCATGCCGCCCGCGATCGAGACCAGGTCGACGTAGCACCGCGTGACTTCCTCCCGCAGGAGCTCGAGGAAGGAGGCGTTCATCAGGGCTTCCTGGAACTGGAGCAGGCCGAACGCCTCGATGGCGCCCTCCGACCACCGGCAATGCTCGAGGAACTCCCGCGTCGAGCAGTGGTCCCAGTCCCGCGCGATGTCCGCCCAGGCTGCCTCCCCCTCGCGGGCGATCCGGTCGGTGAACCCCGCGATCGCCTCGGCCCAGAGCGTGTCCACCATGCGACCGCGCTCGCCGTCGGCCAGGGCGAACGGCAGGCACCCCGGATCCGTGTGCACCTCGGCGTGGCGCCACCGTTTCCCGCCCAGGTGGACGTAGGCCTGTGGATTGTGCCCGGTGAAGGGCGTGAGGGGGAGGCCGAACCGCTCGCAGTAGGCGAGCGTGAGATCGTGGGTGCGGGGGATCCGCATCGCGCCGGCCTCGGCGTAGAGCCCGTCGGTGAACGGCTCGCGCAGCGTGTGGATCCGTCCTCCGACCCGGGCCCGCGCTTCCAGCACGACGGGCTCGTGGCCGGCCCGCGCGAGCTCCCAGGCGGCCACCAGGCCGGCGATTCCCGCCCCGACGACGACGACCTTCTTCGGGCGTCCCGAGCGGGGCGGCAGCCCGGCCCGGGCGACCTGCGCCAGCGCCTCGTGTGACTCCGACCGGATGCCTCCGACCACGCTCGATCCTCCCCGCGCCGCTCGCGGGGCGGCGCTATAATCCGCGTGCCGCAGCATACCGCGCCGGAGGGAGCGCCATGAAGGGTGTCACGCTGCCGACCGAGACCGTGTTCGTCATGGAGATGTCGCCGATCAAGTTCGGCCTGGGCGCGATGGACGAGATCGGGTTCGACGCGCGTCGCCTCGGTCTCCGGAAGGTCCTCATCGTCACCGATCCCGGGCTCGCCGCCCTCGGCCTTCCCGAACGCGTGCGCGCGCTCCTGGACGAGCAGGGGATCAAGGCCGACGTCTTCGACGGTGTGGAGGTCGAGCCGACCGACCGGTCCATGGAGGAGGCGGCCGACTACGCGCGCACCAAGGAGGTCGACGGCTTCGTCGCGGTGGGCGGCGGCAGCGCGATCGACACCGGGAAGGCCGTGAACCTCCTGACGTGCTATCCGGCCCCGCTCCTCGACTACGTGAACAGGCCCATCGGGCGGGGCGTTCCGGTCCCCGGGCCCCTGAAGCCGCTCATCGCCGTGCCCACGACGGCCGGCACGGGCAGCGAGACCACGGCGGTCGCGGTGACGCACGTGGTCGCGCAGCATGCCAAGGCGGGCGTCTCGCACCGGCTCCTCCGGCCGGCCCTCGGCGTGGTGGACCCGCTGAACACGCTCACCGTGCCGCCCGAGGTGACCGCCGCCGCCGGAGCCGACATCCTGACCCACGCGATCGAGTCCTACACCACGCGGCCGTACGACGCGCGTCCGAAGCATCACCCGCCCGACCGGCCCGCCTACATCGGCGCCAATCCCACGAGCGACATCTGGTGCGAGAAGGCGATCGAGCACGTGGGGCGGTACCTGCGCCGTGCGGTGCTGAACGGGATGGACGTGGAAGCCCGGATGCACCTCGCCCTCGCGGCCAACTACGCGGGCATCGGCTTCGGCAACGCGGGCGTTCACCTGCCGCACGCCGTCGCGTACCCGATCGCCGGCCTCGTGCGCGACTACCGCCCGCCCGGCTACCCGGGAGGCCACCCGCTCGTCCCGCACGGGATGTCGGTGATCCTCACCGCGCCGGCCGCTTTCCGGTTCACGTACGCGACCGCGCCCGAGCGGCACCTGCGCGCGGCGGAGCTGCTCGGCGCGCCGGTCCGGGACCTCGACGAGACCGCGCGCCCCGAGGCGCTTCCCCGGGCGCTGATCGCGCTCATGCGCGACGTGGGCATCCCGAACGGCCTGCAGGCGGTCGGCTACACGGAGAGCGACGCCGCCGCGCTGGTGGAGGCGACCCTCCGGCAGCCGCGCCTCCTGGCGAACGCGCCCCGCAGCGTCGGGCCGCGGGACCTCGACACCATCGTGCGGGGCTCGATGCGGATCTGGTAGGGCGGCGCCCGCGGGCTACGCTCCCGGATGGCAGGACCAGGCGGCGGCCGGCCGGGCCGGCGGCGCCGGGAACGTGTCCCAGGTCGCGGCCGCCAGGCGGCGGGGATCCGACAGGTCGTAAAGGTACGCGTGGGCGTACTCGTCGGTCCGCGCGCCGGGCGCGCGCCCCCCGGCCCGGAACGCGGCCCGGCGCATCCCGATGCGGTCGAGATACTCGAGGAGGAGCCGCTCCTCGTCACGGCGCCCGTGCGCGATGACCACCCACACGCGGGGCGCGCCACGGAGCGCATCCAGCTCGCGCAGGTAGACGCGAAGGTCCTCGCGAGCGCAGCTTCCGAGGACGTAGGCGTCCGCTCCGAAGCCGAAGCGCCGCGCGTAGTAGACGAAGGCCTTCTCCGCGCCGTAGTAGACGTAGGCGCGGTCGCCCGGCTGCCAGGCCTGGCGCATCGGCGCCAGGACGGGCTTGAGCGGCTCCGGGGCGTAGGGCGGGGGGTCGCGCACGAGGCCGTGAAGCGCGAGCCCGGCGCAGAGGAGCGTCGCGATCGTCCCCGCCGCGCGCCCGAAGCGCGCGAGCGCCTCCGGGCCGGCCGCCGTCAGGATCAGGAAGGCGGGGAAGAGGAACAGCACGAGGCGCGGCGAGAACGGGTACACCTGGATCGCCGCGGCGGCGAACGTCGCCGCGATCGGCCCGAGGAGCAGCCAGGCGTGAAGGCGCGCGCGCCGCCAGAGCGCGACGGTGCCGAGCACGGCGAGCACGATGAAGACACCCGGCGCCGGATAGCGGAGCCCGCCGCCCCCGTAGACGGTGGTCACCCGCGCCACGGGCCAGCCGAGGTCCCGGAGACTTCGCGGAGGCAGCGGCATGAGCCAGTGGGCCCAGAAGTGGCGGAAGTACTCGACGTCGTCGGGCCCGAGGGTCCCTCGCGCCCACGCGACCGCGGCGGCGGCGCTGGCCGCCCACGCGAGGGCGACCGCCGCGAGCGCCCGGAGGCGCTCGCGGTCGCGCGCGAGGGCCGCCGCCCCGGAGAGTGCCCCCAGCACCCCGGCGCCGACCAGCAGCGAGGGATAGGAGAACCAGGGCAGGAGGGCGCCGGCGACGCCGAGCGGAAGCAGGCGTCGGTTCCCTGCGCCGGCGCCGCCCGGCGCGATGGCCAGCAGGAGGAGTCCGAGCGCCGCCGCCGTGTCGGTCGCGTAGGGCTTCACCTGGGCCGCGAAGAAGATGAGCGGCACGGCGGTCGCGACGAGTCCCAGCGCCAGCGCCGGTCCGAGCCCCGGTCGGAGGACCCTGCGGGCGACGAGCCAGGTGAGCGGCAGCGCCGCGAGGCTGCCGAGGAGCGGGACGAGGCGGAGCGCGTGCTCCCCGCCGCCGAGGACGGTGACCGCCGCTTTCTGGAGGAGGAGCCAGCCCGGCGGCGCCATCTGCCGGTAGTCGAGCGGGCCGAGGAGCCGGCCGAGCGGGCGATCGACGATGTTGAGAGCGAGGTTCGCCTCGTCCGCCCAGAGGGACGCGCCGGACGCGTACTGCCAGAGGCGAAGCGCCGCTCCCAGGACGCCCAGGGCGACCGGCAGCATCCAGGCCCGCCGGGACGGACGGGCGGGCGGAACGGGTGAAGAGGCCACGCTCCTCGGAGCCTACCACCGCGCCCGCCGTCGCCCGCGTCGTTGTCCGCCGTTCCGGCCAGGTCTATCATCGTCGACGATGACTCGCACCCAGATGCTGGAGCTGTCGGCCGGGGTGGTCCTGCTCGGCGCCGCCCTCGGCG
>JBIOVM010000165.1:0-117371 GCA_044867785.1 Candidatus Rokuibacteriota bacterium
GAGCGGTAAGCGGTGGTCCCACCAGCGGCGCATACCTCAGGCGGCTCTGCAAGAGGCGGCGCGACGACTGGAACGAGCCGAGCTGACAGACGCGAGGTCGTTTGAAGAACTACTCTCGTTGATCGAGAGGGCGGTGCGACCGATCCGTGGGATCGGCGAGCTGTACATCTACGACACCGCGCTGCGCATCGGTGCATATCTCGGGAAGCTGCCGTCGGCGGTCTATCTCCACGCCGGGACGAGGGTAGGAGCCGCTGCGCTTGGTCTCGATCACAGGAGGCGCTCGGTGCCGCCCGGGGAGCTGCCGATACCATTTCGGACGTTGGAACCTCACGAGCTAGAAGACGTCCTGTGCATCTACAAGGGCTGGCTCGCGGGGGCGCGGGGCCGGTGACTCGGTTCAAGAGCACCACGACATCGCCCGTGCCGCGTGGCAGCATTGGACCGCCGTTGAAGCTCACAGGCAGGGAGCGAGGGGTGCGGCCCAAGCCTGGCCACCGCCTCAATATGCAGCGGTCCGCTGCATTTTGTCGCGGGTGTTCGTGAACGCAACCCCGAGGTCTTGCGCTCGAATGATCCGTTCTCCCAATAGGTTGACTGTGGGCCAACGGCAGGGAGAGGGCTGGCACGCCATTTGGACTGGTTGAGACTGCCTGCTACGGGTGACCCATCGACCGGGCTCTGGCGGACAGACTGGGCTCTGTTCTGGTACCCGCGGGCGTGGTTCGCGGCGTGTCGAGAACCGACGCGGAGGTTGGCCGTGGAACAGCTTTTGACCGTCAAGGAGGCAGCTCAGCGGCTGGCATGTACCGAGGCGGCGATCCGCAAGTGGCTCCGCCAGCGACGGCTGCCAGCCGTGAAGATCGGGCGCTTGGTCCGGTTGCGCGAGGCCGATCTTGAGGCCGCGATCGCCAAGGGTGTCCGTCCGCGCGTCGGCGCCTCCAGATGACGAGACAGTTCTCCGGATGACGCCGCGAATGGGGAACGCGGTGAATCCCGGCATCCGAGCGCCGATCGGGTTCCTGGCGCGTGAGCTGCGAGCACGACGAGGGGGGCGTGGATGGAGGTAGCAACGTCCGGGGTGAGAGGAGTCTTCTGGAGGCCTGCGAAGAGAGGCAGTCAGGAGATGAGGCTGCCGGGCGGAAGGAGACAGCGCGGCGCCTGGTGGATTCAGTATTTCTGCGCCCATGGGCATCGGCATCGGGAGGAAATCGGACCACGGGACCTCGCAAGCGCTGCTGCAGCCAAGCGTCGGGCCCTGGTCCGGGCGGACCGATACTGTCCCCAAATCGAGCGGGAGCGTCGGAAGCAGGAGCAGCGGGAGAGGGTGACGCTGGACGAGCTGATTGGGCTCGTCCTCAGAGACTACGAGGACAATGGCAAAGCAGCGGTGCAACGGATCCGTGAATACCGAACTCATCTGGTAGACCACTTCGGGAAGCGCCGCTCCGGCAGGGATCTGACTACGAGAGACATCGACAGGTACAAGGACCGTCGCCTCAAGAAGGAGATAGCCCCGGCCACGATCAACCGTGAGCTGGCGTGCCTCAAGCGAGCGTTGCGGCTGGGCCGCGAGAGGGGGCTGGTGGCGCCGACCGAAGTGCCGGTCATCAGCCTTTTCTCCGAGCAGAACGTGCGCAGGGGGTTCCTCGAGGAACATGAGTTTCGCAAGTTGCTTCCGCTGCTGCCCGAGCATCTACGCACCCTTGCCACCTTCCTTCACCTGACCGGCTGGCGCCTCGGGGAGGCACTCGCGCTACAGTGGAACCAGGTGGACTTCCGGATGGGAGTGGTGCGGCTCGAGGTGGGTACCACGAAGAATCGCGAGGGTCGAACGTTTCCGTTTGGCGTGCTGCCGGAGCTGGAGGCGATGCTCCGAGAGCAGCGGGAGCGAACCCGGGTCCACGAGCGGGCGCACGGGCAGATCGTTCGCTGGGTCTTCCACCGGCGGGGAAACCCGATTTACCAAGTAGCGTTCCGGCGGGCGTGGCACCGAGCGTGCACGAAGATCGCTCTGAAAGGGCGCGTCCCGCATGACCTCCGGCGGACGGCGGTGAGGAACCTCGAACGCGCGGGCGTCTCCCGATCCGTGGCCATGAAGCTGACCGGGCACAAGACCGAGAGCGTCTACCGCAGGTACGCCATCGTTGCCGAACGGGACCTGGCTGAGGGCCTTCAGAAACTCGCCTCGTTCCGGCAGGCCGATCGGAGGCGAGCCGCCCCGAGGCCGCGCGGCGCTCGGGGGTCGGCCAAGTCCTCATGATGGGACCCCGGCCAGCGTGCAGTGCCACCAGGAGTGCCACCAGTTCCGTCACCGGTTGGGCTTGGGCGAGCCGGCCGGTTGTGATAGCCTTACGTAGCGGCTACTTAGGACACGTCCCCGTCGTCTAGGCTGGCCCAGGACCCCAGATTTTCAATCTGGAAACACGGGTTCGAATCCCGTCGGGGACACCAACGCTCCTGCAACTGGGACCCAGATCGACCGGACCCGGGAACTCCAGCCGCCCGTACTCCCGGCCGCCTTCCTTCTCCGAGATGTACCGCACGCGGAGGCGCTCGGAGTCGACGATGGAGCGCCGTAGCTGGTCACGGTGTCTTGCATGGGCTTCCTGGCAATCACGCGACTCGCTAAGGTCCTGCTCGACCAAGTCGGTGGCCCAGCAGATCGGACAACAGGGAACGTCGTGGCGCTCCACTAGAACATGGGGCGGCACGGATCGCGTGACCGTCAGGCTCGTCTTCGACAGCCCCGACTCTGGGGCCCGTGGCCCGGCATGCGATGCACTTCCACCGACGCTCGGGCATCACAGATCCTTCGCGGTGCGGAGTATAGCCCCGGGGGCGCCAGCCTGCGCCTTGGCGCGGGTCCGCGTTGACACTGGGCGGGAGACTCACAGGACGGTTCCCCGACTGCCGCGGAGCGCCGCCTGTTTCGTCGCGCACACTTTCGTCTGTTCGCCGGCTCGGGAGGACGGTTACGGGCCATCCCGTACCGACTCTCCAGGCGCCCTTGCCGGCCCAGGCGGGGCAGCGGTATGGTTCCGACGGGCCCGTGCGATGGTTCCAGCAGCGGCCGGGGGCGGGGCCTGGACAAGGGGCCCGAGAGACATCCCTGGACACTTCTTTCTACGTGCCGATGCTGGAACGGAGAGGGTCATGGATCTGAAGGGCAAGGTCGCGATCGTCACGGGCGCCGGCACCGGCATCGGGAAGGCGATCTCGACGCTGTTGGCCGCGTCCGGCGTCAGCATCGCCGTGAACTACTCACGCTCCGAAGCCGACGCCGTGGCGACCGCCGAGGAGCTGACGAAGGCCGGTGTCGAGGCGAAGCCGATCCGCGCCGACGTCTCCGTAGCGTCCGACGTCGCGGCGATGATCGAGCAGACCGAGCGCCAGCTTGGCCGGGTCGACATCCTGGTCAACAATGCCGGCTACACGAAGTTCGTGCCGATGAACGACCTCGAGGGGATGCCCGAAGACGAGTGGGACCGGATCATGGACGTCAACGTCAAGGGGACCTGGCTCTGCACGAAGGCAGCGGCCCCGGCGATGCGGCGGGCAGGCGGCGGCGCGGTGGTGAACGTGACGTCGATCGCGGGGCTCAAGGTCACCGGTAGCAGCATGGCGTACGCCGTCTCCAAGGCAGCGGCGATCCACCTGACGAGGTGCCTGGCCGCGGCGCTGGCGCCGGACGTGCGTGTCAACTCGGTGGCGCCGGGGCTGGTGGTCACGCGCTGGTGGGCGCACGCCGGTGAGGAGCGCCTCAGCCAGATGGCGAAGTCGATGCCGCTCCAGCACTCGGTCACGCCGGAACAGGTCGCGACGACGACCCTCGAGCTGATCAGGAACGACTCGATTACCGGCCAGACGATCGCCCTGGACGCGGGGGCGCTTCTGCCATAGTCCTCTGACCCTCCGAGATGATCCCCCTTCGGGGTCAGTCGTCGAGGACGCCGTGCACGGGGTGAACCCTCACCATCTTGGCCAACTGGGCACCCTGGGAAGCAGCCAGTGTGGAGTCGAACAGGGCATCGGTACCCCACGCTGTCGTGATCCGCTACTGCTTGACCACCTCGTAGGCCTTGTCGGTGCCCTGTGTCAGTCCTCTAGGCTCCGTGGAGGCGCGCCTCTCGGGTCGACGTCGGAGGGCGCAGGCGGCGGCCGTCGCACGAGGAACGGCCGGAGGCACCGGGCCCGGGGGGTCGCGCGATAGCGGGCGCAGACTCGCCCGCGGAGGTCTCGGGATGGAACGAATGGCGACACGAAGCACGCAGGCCCTCAACGGCGCCGTGCTCTTCCTGCTGGCGGGCTGCGCGGTGTTCGGTCCCGGGATGGCAGCGCCCTCCATCACCGTCTCCGAGCTCCGGCCCAAGGAGAGCACGTTTCTCGAGCAGCGATTCGTGGCCACCCTCCGCATCCAGAACCCGAACGCCTTCGACATACCGGTCGAGGGCGTCTCGTACGACCTCGAGCTGAACGGCAAGCCGTTCGCGAAGGGCGTCGGAAAGGCGGACCTGGTGATCCCGGCCTACGGACAGAACGTCCTCGAGACGGAGGCCATCACCACCCTCATGGGATTCGTCCGACAGCTCGAGCAGGCGCGGTCCGGCGGGCCGAGGTTCAGCTACCGGCTCACCGGCAAGCTCAAGCTCAAGGACCGGACATTCCCGGTGGCGTTCGAGATGAGCGGGGACGATGTTCTCGGCACCGGGCCGTCGGGGACGACGCCGTGAGCGCTTGATTACCCTCGTGCGCCGAGGCCCACGAGGAAGTCGGGCCCTATCTCACCCGCGCCGAGCAGGATGGCGGCCAGTCTGCGAAGACCGGGACTTGAATCTCAGGATCGCGGAGCGCGCCGAGTTTCGCGTGGCGGCAATTCGCCCGCGATCGACGGGCGGCGACGGGGGCGTGCGCTTCGTCTCGCGACTCGGGTGGCCGCGCCGGCGTCGAGAGGGCCCGCGGCTCAGCGGTCCGACGTGGCCGGGCCGGTCGCCCCGGCGGTCGAGGGCAGGTCTCGAAGCACCGCTTTCACCCGGTCGATGGGGACGGCGAAGGTGGTCGAGCGCTGCGCGCCGCCGGGGCCGCCGCTCGTCAGGACGCCGATGGCCTGCCCGCGACGGTTGAGGAGCGGGCCCCCCCAGCCCTCGGGCCGCGGCGAGAGGTCTACCGCCAGGTTGCCCCCGGTCGCGGCGCCGGTCGCGCGGACGGTGGCCACGGTCAACTCGCGATCGCGGCCGGGCGGGCCGGGAGTCAGCACCGCCTCTCCCGTCACGACGCTCCGAGAATCGCCGAGCGCGATGGTCGGTAGCCCGGTCGCCGGCACCTTCAGAACGGCGACGTCGTTCAGCGGGTCCCGGGCGACCAGCGAGGCCGTGAGCGTGCGGCCGTCGTGGAGGATGGCCTCGATCCGGCGCGCATCGCTCACGAGGCGAGCGCTCGTGACGATGTATCCCCGAGAGTCGATCAGAAAACCGCGCTCCACACGCGCCGCGCCGGGCGCCGCCCCCGTCTTGGCGACACGCAGGCGCACCACCGCCCGGAGGAGCGATGTCATCGACGCGAGGTCGCCCTGCGTAGGCGCCCCGGGCGCTCGCGCGGGCGCGCTGACGGATGGCGGCGCGGAGATCGCCGTACGGGCCCGTGACGGAGGCAGTCCGCGGAGGGCGCTGGGCGGCCACGGGTTGGCATCGAGCATGGCCGCCCCACC
Source organism: Candidatus Rokuibacteriota bacterium (assembly GCA_044867785.1). GTDB lineage: Bacteria > Methylomirabilota > Methylomirabilia > Rokubacteriales > DASRDR01 > DASRDR01. Next base: position 5,708 of record JBIOVM010000165.1, read on the forward strand.
GGGCGAGCCCGCGGGAGGGGCGCCAGCGATCGGCGTCGGGAGATCCTGGGGGCGGCTCTCCGTGGCGCTGGCGCGCGGCGGCGGGACGTCCCGAACCGATGCCGAGCCCATTGGCGGCGCCGGCGGCGGAGGTGTGGGAGGCGCGCTGACCGGAGCGCCGGCGGGAGCGCCTGACGGCGGTGCTGGCGCGCGCGGCGTCGCGGCCGCTGGCGGCGTCGCCGCGGGGGGCGCAGGGATTGCGGGTGACCCGGGCGCGGGCGCCGTCGGCGGGATGTCAGCCGGCGCGGGAGTCGGACTTGCGGGCGCCCTGGCGATCGGCGCGACCGGAGGCGTGGGCAGTGGTGGCGGACTGACGGGCACCGGCGGCGGCGCTGGCAGCGCCCGGGGCTGACTCTCCAAAGCCGGGGAAGTCGCGTCCACGACCGGGGCCGGGGGTCGGGCGGGTGGAGGGACGACCGGTAGCGGCGGCGCCGGGGGCACGATCGTCGCGGGCGCCGTGGCCCGTGGCGCCACGTCGGGAGACGGTCGACTCGGTAAAAGGTCCGCGGGCGCCGGGAGCCGCGCCAGCTGATCGTCCGGGTCTGGCGCGGCGGGTGCCGAAGGCTTTCCCGCGTCGGCGAGCGGCGTCGGGTCCGCTGCTCGTTTCGCCTGGCCGGTCCCACTCGCCGGCGGCTCGGTGGTCGGGGCCGCGCGCCGCGCGTCGTCGGGGTCGAAGGCCATCTCCGGGACGGACGACGGGGAACTCGTCTCGTCCGATGGTGATCGGAAGAGGAACGAGAGCGGGAGACCGACGAGCACGAGGAGCGCTCCGGCGGCCACCAGCCGTCGGAGACGGTACCGAGCCCGGCGCTTGCGACGCCGCGAGGCTCGTGTCCGGGCTCGCCGCGCCTCGACCGCGTCCAGGTCGATGACCGGGACCGGCTTCGGACCAGAGGTGACCGTGCACTCGCGGTGGGCGGTGCGAAGCCCCCCCGTGCAAGCGTCGGCGTGACGCCAGACCTGGTCGCATGCAGGGCAGCGGTGCTCGTGCGGGCCCCGCTCCGGGCCGCTGTCCGGTGCGGCGTCCGTCTGGGGAAGGCACCAGGCACACCACGCCAGCCGCCCACCTCGGCAGCGGCCCTCGTGCACCCAGCTGCCCTTGCACTCGGGGCAGCGATGGGTGTGGGGCGGACGAAGCGGATGCTCCTCGGTGAGCTCCTCGTGGCCTCCCGGCGCGCGGGGAGGCTCCGGGGGCTCGGAGATCGAGCGGCTCAATTGGCGAGCCGCCCCACGTGCCACAGCCCCTCGACCGCATCCGGGAACCCGGGCTGGAGGCCGAGCGCCTGCTCGAAGGCCCTGCGCGCCTCGGTCGCCTGTCCGAGTCGGAGGTGGCACCAGCCCATGCCGGCCAGGAGCTGTGGGCGACCGGGGGTGGCCTGGATCGCGCGCTCGAACAGCCCAATCGCCTCTTGGTAACGGCCGAGGTGGTAGAGCGTCCACGCGAGCTTGGATTGGACGGCGGTGGCCACCGCCGGATCGGATCCGTCCGCGCTGAGGTGGTGGAGCGCGTCCTCGAGGGGCGGCAGCGCCGAGTCGTACTGGCCAAGCCCGAAGAGCGCCGAGCCCGCGCCGATGAGGGCATCGGGATACCGCGGATTGCGATCGAGCGCGTCCCGGAAGGAGACGAGCGCCAGGCGTCCCCGACCGAGCTGGAGTCGACTCCACCCGAGCCCGGCATACAGCCCCTCCCAGCTGGGTTGTCGTCGGAGCGCCGTCTTGAAGGTGATGGTCGCCTCCCGGTAGTCGCCCAGGAAGTATTGGGTCCACCCGAGGAGCGCCCGGGCGGCGTCATCCTCGGGGTCGAGCTGGAGGCTCCGACGAAGATGCTCGCGTGCCTCGCGGTAGCGGCGCGCCTCGAACTGGGCTCGACCCTTCGCGAACAGCGACTGGGCGCTGTCGACCGGGCGCGCGGGCTCGGACGCCGGCTGCGAGACCGCTGACGACGGAGCCACCAGGGTCATCGTGATCGTGACGGGCCGGTCGTTCGCTTCGCTGACCGCCTCCCGCGCGAGCTCGGCGGCGTCCTGCGCCAGGCTCGCGGCGCGCCGCGCGACGTCGCGACGCCACGGCTGGAGCGGGGCCCAACGAGCCGCTTCTCTCGCTTCGTCCGCCGCGAGGGCCGCCGCCCGGGCGGCATCGCCGGCGGCGCGCGCGGCATCGCGCGCGGCGGCGCCCTGCTCGTCGTTCGAGGCCCCCGCGGCGAGCCACGCGGCGACGACCGCCTGAGCCGACGCCGCCCGCGCAGCGTCAGCGGCGGCCTGGGCCATCTCCCGCACGTCGCCGCGGTCCCGGGCGGCCGAGCGCGGGGATGCGCCGTTCTCGCCCTCGGCCCCGGAATCGGGTTGCGAGTCCCCACGCCCCCAGACGCCGACGTTCGGACCGGGGGCGACCTCCTGTCCGGGAGAAAGGCCCGAACCCGGGTTCGGGCCGCCGCGGGTGCCTCCATGACCGCCGACGGCCGCGGTGTCTTTCCCGGCATTCTTGCTGCCGGCTCCACTCTCCGTGCCGATGCCGCTCGCGTTGCCGCCGGTCTTCCCTCCGCCGTCTCGCCCGGGACTTCCGCCCTTGTCGGTGCCGCGGGAGCTCGCGTCGGTGCTGGCTCCCGTTCCACTGGTCCCCGTGGCGCCGCTCGCGCCGCTGCTGCTGCCGCTGCTGCCGGTGCCGGTGCTGGCGCCACTCGCGCTAGTGCTGTCGGTGCTGCCGGTGCCGGTGCTGGCGCCACTGGTGCCGTCGGTGCCGCCGGTGCCGGTGCTGGCGCCACTCGTGCCACTGGTGCCGCCGCTGCCGGTGCCGGCGCTGGCGTCGCCCTTCCCCCCGCCGCCCGATCCGCCGGTGCCTCCCCCGCCGCCCCTGCCGCCACCCGAATCCGCCCCGCCGCCTTTGCCGCCACCTGATCCGCCGTCACCTCCACCACCGCCCTTGCCCTTGGCGAACGCGGCGCGGTTCCCATCGGGGGGAAGCTCGACCAACGCGGAGACCAGCACGGAAAGGAGGATGGCTATGGGTCCGAGGAGCCCTCGCGACCGAAAGCGCCGGAGGATCATCGATCGCACTCCCTGAGCGGGGGACGCTCGGAGCTGGGCACGGTGTCAGGCGTTGCGAGATCGCCAGGTCGCGGGGCCGAGTTGCACGGCGAGATCGCACGCCGGGACGAAGACCCAGCATGCGCTCGACGAGTCCGACACGATGACCCGATGGCGTCCATTTGGGACCGAAGACCGTGCGACAGGCTCCTGCCGCGAGGCCTCCGGACTGGTTCGGACGCAACCTCGATGCCAGGGCTCGATGGCAGGGAACGCCATCCTTGCGGGACGTTAGAGCCAGGCCGAATCCGAGGCTGTGAACAGACTTTCATACCGTGGGACCTGATCTGCATGTCGTCCGGCTTCGGCTTGGTTCGCCTCGATCGCGGGCGCCGGTCGCTGGTCGCTTACACGCCTTCGGCGGGCAGACGCCGTGACGCTGTGTCCCGGAGGACAGGCACCTTGGGAACGGAGTCCTACGCGACGTAGCGAGCTGGAGGCGACCTCGCGGCAGGTCGCTTGCACGACATCCAGATGCCGGCCCGGCGCGCGCAGGGTGTGTCGGCCGAAGCGAGCGACCAGCCCCAGGGAGGAGCCGGAATGACAGGGTACCTGCGCGACATCATGACCCAGAATCCCGTAACCGTTCAGACGACCGACACCGTCGTGGCCGCCGCTCGCTCGATGCGTGACGGGAACATCGGCGACGTGGTGGTAGTCGAGCGGGGGCAGATCCAGGGAATCCTGACGGACCGCGACATCGTCGTGCGCGCGCTGGCGGAGGGCCGTGATCCCGCCAGCACGACGGTCGGGGAGATCTGCAGCCGCGAGCTCGCGACTATGTCCCCGGCGGACTCCATCAGCGACGCCGTGACGATGATGCGGGACAAGGCGATCCGTCGCCTGCCGGTCGTCGATGGCGGGCGCCCGGTCGGGATCGTTTCGCTGGGCGACCTCGCCGTAGAGCGCGATCCCGAATCCGCGCTGGGGGGCATCAGCGCCGCGCCCCCGAACCGCTAGGGGCTCTCGGGTGGGCGTCGGGATGGCGCGCTCGCGCCATCCTGACGCGCCGCGCACACCCCCGGATCGCACCCGATCGGAGTTCTCGCCGCGGTCGCCCTGAAATGCCCCGGCCGCGGCTCGCCCTCGGCGAGGCAGGGCTGCGGCGGCTCGACGGGCGGTGGGTGCCTACGTCGCCGGAGTGGGAGGCGCGACCGACACGCCCTTCACGCCGTTTCGCGCGATCGCGCCGGCCACGAATCCGGACGCCTTCACGTCCTCCACGAAGCGCCGGAGGAATCGCGCCGCGCCCTCGCGCGGCTTCGGCGTGCCGATCGCCTGCTGCACCGCCGTGAACTGCCCGTCCAGCAGCCGGGCGCCGGGGATCTTCTCCACGTCCATGAGCAGCCTGGGCTTGAGCCCGGACAGGACCTCCAGCTTCTCGGCCAGGAAGAGCTTGAGGGAGCCCTCGATGCCCGGCGTCCGCATCAGCGTCGCGCGCTTGATGTTGCGGCTCAGATAGAGCTCGTAGGCGCTCTTCTCGGCGACCGCGATGCGCACGCCCTGCCGGTCCACGTCCGCGATCGTTCGGATGGGCGAGCCGGCGGGGACCAGGTACGTCGCCGGGATCTCGAGGTAGGCGGCGGTGAACGCGATCTCCCCGGCGCGCTGCGGCTCGGCTCCCAGGAACGCGACGTCCCAGGCCCCCGTCGTCACGGCGTCGGCGAGCTTGCCGGCCGTGTCGAACGCGACGAACTCGACCGGCGCGTCCACGCGCCGGCCCAGCTCCCGCGCGAGGTCCGGAGCCGGGCCGCGAGGCTCGGCGCCCTCCGAGTACGACGTCACCAGGAGGAAGTTCCCGTAGTTGATGCCGACCCGGAGCGTGCCCGTCGGCGTCAGCTCCGCACGGACCGAGGGACTGATGTCGTCGATCATGGGTAGAGACGGTAGCACGAACGGCCACGGGCCGGGACGGGGCGGCCGCGCTCCGTCTCGTCGCACCGGGCTCGGTCGGGACTCTTGGCGTACACTCTCACGCCATGAGCGCCAAAGCCGGCTCCGCGTTTCACGCACTCACCCCGGATCGCGTGCTCGACGCGGTGGAGGTGGGCGGCCTGCGGTGCACGGGGCGGTGCCTGCCCCTTCGCGCCTTCGAGAACCGCGTGTACGAGGTGGAGCTGGAGGACGAGCGCCGGCTCGTCGTGAAGTTCTACCGGCCCGGCCGGTGGTCCCGCGAGACGATCCTGGACGAGCACCGATTCCTGCAGGACCTCGCGGAGGCCGAGCTGCCGGTGGCCGCCCCCGTCGATCTCGGCACGGGGCAGACGCTCTACGAGGCGAACGGCATCCACTACGCCGCGTTTCCGAAGGTGCGCGGCCGCACGCTCGACGAGCTCGACGCCGAGCAGCGCCGCCGGATGGGCCGCACGATCGGCCGCATGCACGCCGTGGGCGCCGGGCGGCCGGCCCCGCACCGACGCAAGCTCGACGTGCGGTCCTACATCCACGAGCCGCTGGCGGCGCTCGCGCGCGGCAAGTGCATTCCCGAGAACCTGGGGCCGCGCTACCGCGACGTCGCCCTGCGCATCGCCGATGCCGTCGCCGCCCCGCTGGCCGCCGCTCGCGCCCAGCGGATCCACGGGGACCTCCACTGGGGGAACATCCTCTGGACACCGGATCCCCTGCTGGTGGACTTCGACGATTGCATGATGGGGCCGCCCGTGCAGGATCTCTGGCTCCTGGCCAGCGGCGGCACCGAGGAGGCCCGGAAGGCACGCGAGGACCTCATCGAGGGCTACGAGGTCTTCCGGGAGTTCGACCGGTCGACCCTCGCGCTGGCCGAGCCGTTGCGCGCGATGCGCATCATCCACATGTCGGGCTGGATCGCCAAGCGGTGGACGGACCCGTCGTTCCCGCCGGCCTTCCCGAGCTTCAAGGACGTGCGGTACTGGATGGACGAGTACGAGGCCCTCGTGGGCATCGCGGAAGGTCTGGCCTAGCCGCCGGCGCCCGCGGCCCCGGCACGCCCGAGACGGCGCCTCATGGCGCTCACCGCCACCATCCACGCCTTCGACATCGAGCTCGCCGACTCGGATCGTCACGTCTACGAGTCGCTGGCGCTTCGGGTGGCCCGGCACCCGTCCGAGTCGGCGGAATACCTGGTGACCCGCGTCCTCGCGTTCGCCCTCGAGTTCACCGAGGGTATCCGCTTCTCGCGCGGACTGTCGGAGCCCGATTCGCCGGCGATCGAGGTCCGTGACCTGACCGGCGCGCTCCTGGCCTGGATCGACGTGGGTCTGCCCGACGCCGAGCGGCTCCATCGCGCCGGGAAGGCCGCGGCCCGCGTGGCCGTGTACACGCACCGGGACCCGGCCCTCCTCATGGATCGCCTGGCGGGCGAGCGCATCCACCGCGCCGAGGCCCTCGAGCTCTACGCGATCGACCGTGCCTTGGTCGGGGCGCTGGCCGCGCGGCTCGAGCGCCGCATGGCCTTCAGCCTGTCGGTGACCGGCGGCGACCTCTACGTGACGATCGGCCCGGAGACCCTGGTCGGTCACGTCGCCCGCCATGACATCCGCTGAGGGTGCCGGGGCGGCCTCGCTCCGGATCGTCGCGTACAACTTTCTCAGCGGGGGCAGCCGCACGCGCGCCGGTCACTGGGCGCGCCTGCGATCCCGTCTCGCTCCCGACATCGTGCTCGCGCAGGAATGCCGGCTCCCCGAGGACTTTCGCCCGGAGAGGCTCGGATCGACTGAGCGCGACGCCTTGCTCTGGACCGCCGTGGCCGGTCGCCGGTGGGGTAGCGCTATCCTGCTGCGCGGTCTCCGGGGACGGCCTCTCGAGGTGCCGGGCTTCGAGGGCTGGGTGATGGGCGCGGAGCTCGCCGGCTCGGCCTGGGCGCCGGGCCGCCCGCTGCGCCTCTTCAGCGTCCATTGTCCGGCGGGCGAGCGCGGCTACGTCCGGACGATGCACGCGATCCTGGACCGGATCGCCTCCCTGCGGGCGGATGCCGACCTCGTCCTGGGGGGCGACTTCAACGTGGCGGTGGGGCACCGGCAGCCCGGGGAGAAGCTCCGGGTGTCCCACGGGGAGCGGACGATCCTGGACCGGCTGGCCGGGGAGTTCGACCTGATCAGCTGCTGGCAGGCCGCCAATCCGGGGCGGCGCCTCGCCCAGACGCTCCGCTGGTCGGGGGACCGTCTCGCCCCGTACCACTGCGATGGCATCTTCGTCCCGGCCGCCTGGAGCGCCCGGCTCGCGTCGTGCCGCGTCGTCACCGGCTCCCGCTGGACGCGACTCAGCGACCACAATCCGGTCGTCGCCGAGTTCAGGGCGGGCGGCTAGGCCGCCGCGACGACCCGACGGGGCTGGCCGAGCAGCCAGAGCGCGATGGCGACGTTCAGCACGTTCCAGAGGATCCCGTTGACGAACGCCCAGCGGTACGAGGCGGTCAGGTCGAAGAGCGCTCCCGACATCCAGCCGCCCAGCGCCATGCCGATGATCGTCGCCATCACCACGGCGCCGATTCGCGTGCCGGCCTCCTGCGGGGCGAACGACTCCCGCACGATGATCGCGTAGCTCGGCACGATGCCGCCCTGCGAAAGGCCGAACAGCGCGGAGACCACGTAGAGCGAGACGAGGCCGTCGAACGGAAGGTAGAGCGCCAGGGTGAGGCACTGGAGCGCCGATCCCAGGAGGAGGGTGCGGACGCCGCCGATCCGATCGGCGATCCAGCCAGAGGCCAGCCGGCTGACGACCCCGAGCCCCAGCATGACCGAGAGCATCTCGGCTCCGTGCGCCACGCCGTGCCCCAGGTCGCTCGCGTAGGCCACGATGTGCACCTGAGGCATCGACATGGCGACGCAGCAGCCCAGGCCCGCGACCATGAGGAGCGCCTGCAGCCGGCCGGGCGAGACATGGGACCGGCCGACGTCGAGCGCCGCGGCGCGCGTCGGACGGGCTCCCCGGTCGACCGGCGACCGCCGTCGAAGCGCGAACGTCAGGGGGAGCATCGCCACGAGGCAGAAGACCCCGATCCCGATCATCGTCGCCCGCCAGCCTCGGGTCGCGGTGAAGTGCTGGAGGATCGGGGGCCACACGGTGCCCGCCAGGTAGTTGCCGCTGGCGCAGATCGAGACCGCGACCCCTCGGCGGCGCGTGAACCAGTGGGAGACGTCGGCCACGAGGGGGGCGAAGGTGACGGAGCTTCCCAGCATCCCGATCAGCAGGCCCTGGGCAAGCGCGAACTGAGCAAGGCTGGGCGACCAGGCGGCGAGAACGTAGCCGAGGCCGAGGGCGAGCGAGCTCAGGACGAGCGGCACCATGATGCCCACGCGGTCCGCCAGCCGCCCCATCAGGATCCCGCCCAGGGCGAATCCGAGCATCGTGGACGTGTAGGGCAGGGACGCGCTGCCGCGCGCCACGCCGAACTCCTTCTGCACGGCCGGCAGGACGACGACGACCGACCAGAGACCGACGCCGCCGATCGTGCTGAGGGTCAGGGACGCGGCGAGCCGGCGCCACGCGTAGGGAGATTCGACCAGTGATGCGAAGGATGCTGCGGGGTGCGTCGTCATGCGTTCGTGCGCCTTTCGTTTGGGAGGGGCCCGGGCGAGTCTACCGGGACCGCTCGGCAGGAACAATCGCCAATCCCGGCAGGGAAGGCGCCCGATTCAAGGCCAATCGAGGCGGTGCGTCATCGCCGAGCCAGGCGCCGACGACGAGGCCCTTGCTTGGACGACAGCGGGGCGGGAGCTCGCGCCCTAGTGGACGCGGATCTCGAGCGAGACCCGTGGCTGGTCGACCCGGAACTTCGCCTTGTCGAAGTCCGGGAAGGACAGGACCTTCGCGGTGTAGTTGCTGATCCCCTTGAGCTCCTCCGAGAACGGGTTGCGGCTCACCTTGCCGTCCCCGTTCACGTCGTGCCCCACGATGACCGCGTAGGTCCCGTAGGGCACGTTCGGGATCACGAACTCGCACTGCCGGTTCTTGACGGTCCGGGCACCCTTGGCGATCGGGCCGTCGCTGGTCGCGAAGGTCTCCTTCTTGTTGTAGAGAGCGAATCGGACCATCCCGTCGTCGGAGGCCAGGCCGACCACCTTCACCCGGATCTCGCCCGTCGACCCCGCCGTGGCCAGCGAGGGCGCGAGCCCCAGCAGAAGGAAGCCGAGGAGCCCGTGGAAGAGCCACTCGCGAGAGCGCCACGCCTGTCTCATGCTTCCAGTGTAGTCCACGCCGGCGGGGGGCCCGGCGCGCGACTCTAGCGGTGGGGCGTGTCCTGGAGGACGAGAATGGGAGGCGGGATCAGCCGGAACCCCACGGTCTCCCACAGCTCGATCTCGGCGGCCGTGAGCGGCGTGCGACGCTGGGTGGCGGGACGTTCGCCCCGCGCCGTCACCCGCCGGTCCAGGATGACCGCCACCTGGGGCGTGGTCTGGAACGTCCGGGAGAGATCGTGGTACAGCGTGGGCTTGTCCCTCCGGACGACGATCAGCCACCGAGGTGCGGAAGCATCCGTGCTCATCGGCACCTCCGGATCGTGCGGTCTGTCCCGGCCGAGGTCCCGCCGCCGCTGGCCGCTGACAGTGTAGGCCAGGCCGGCCTTGCGAACACGATCTCCTGAAGGGCGCCTTCCTCGGCCCGGCCTCCCTCGGCCGCTTCGCCGGTTGTTGACGTCGTTCCGGAGCGGATATGCTTGGCGCCACGCCGAGGACCGGCGACTCGAAAAGGGGGCCGCATGCTTGCGATCTGGGTGAAGGCGCGCGTCAAGCCCGAGCTCCGGCAGCGCTTCTTGGACGCGATCGAGGCCGACGCGCTGGGTTCGGAGCGGGACGAGCCGGGGTGCTATCGCTTCAACGTCCTCCGGGACGAGCGGGACGAGAACGTCTACTACTTCTACGAGGTCTACGAGAACGCGGCCGCCCTCGAAGCCCATCGCGCCACGCCGCACTACGCGATCTGGCGCGCCGCGGCCGACACGCTGGACGGCCCCACCGAGGCGATCCGGTGCCAGCCCGTGTTCCCCGCCTCCCGCCCGTACTGGCGGGCTGGCAAGGGCGCGAGGCCCTAGCGACGCACGGGCGCCGGCGGCGTTTGGTCGAGTTCCGTCGGACGCGCTCCGTCAGCGCCGGGCGGGTCCGGAGTCCCCGTCACGGCGGAGCTCAGACCGCGCAGCGCCTCAGCCGGTACACCACCATCTCCGAGCCGCCGGCGACCTCGACGCGCGCAAGCGCCACGCTGTGCACCGGCTCCAGCAGGTCGGCTCGTGCGGTCAGCTGCGGGAACCAGGAAGGGAAGACGATCACGTAGTCGGGGCATACCTCGCCCACGAATCGGATGATCCCCTCCTCGCCCTGCCGCCGATACGGCAGGACCTCCGGCGTCACGAGGCCCACGAGGTCGAAGATCTCGCGCCGCGAGAAGTAGGCGATCGCGCCGATATCGTTCAGGGCGAGACGGGCGCGCCGCGGCAGGTTGGCGTCGACCCATCGCCCGAGCCGGACCTGCATCCCGTCGATGTTCTGGACGCCCCACGCATAGCGGTGGGCCGCTGGAACCAGGGCCCAGAGCGCGAGCGCGAGCCAGAAACCCAGCGCGGCGCTCCGGCGCCGCTCGATCATCTCCTTCAGTCCCACCGCCAGCACGATCAGGGCGAGAGGCAGCAGGTGGATCGAGTAGCGCCCCTCCTGGAAGCCCGGGCCGCGGAACGGGGCGATGAGCGCCATCCCCAGCGGGTGAGCCAGCAGGGCCAGGCCGACGATTCCGAGCCGTCGGTCGCGCCGCCAGGCGAGGGGCAGGGCGGGCAAGAGGACCAACGGCAAGAACGGATGCGAGCGCCAGAGCCAGCTCAGCCAATCGCGAACGAACGCCCACGGGCGGGTGACGAGCGCTTGGGTGAGCGTCTCGCGCTGCCCGGCCAGCCAACCGACCAGCCCGCCCTCGACTTTGGCGCTCGCGGTGACCGGCCATGGGACGCCGGCCGTCGCGTACGCAAACGCGACCGCCGGCGCGACGACGAGGGCCGGCACGACGGCGAACGCCGCCAGGCGTCTCGCGCGCCGGGGTCCGGCCAGCGCGAGGAAGGGCAAGAGCAAGGCGGATTCCGGGCGGGCGAGGATCGCGAGGGACGCCAGGGACACCGTCCACAGCGTTCGATCGCGGGCCAGCGCGAGGAGCGTTCCGGCCACCAGGAGCGCCGCCAGCGTCACCTCCATTCCCGACAGCGCGCCCCAGGTCATCGGCCCCGTCCAGAGCAGCGCGACGCCCGCCAGCAGGGCGCCGAAGGGGGATGCGCCCCATGCCAGCGCGGCGCGCCGGGTGACCATCGCCGCCCCGAGCGCAGCGCTCACACCCAGGACCTTGGCGAGCGCGACCGACGGGCCAGCGACCCGGACGCCCGCCGACAGCAGGAGCGTCCAGAGGGGCGCGGTCGAGCCGGCCACCGGCCGCCCGGGGTTGTAGGCGAAGCCGTGACCCTCGGCGATGTTGCGCGCGAAGTGCAGGTGGATCCACGCGTCGTCGAGCGGGAAGCCGGAGACGCCGGCGACTGCGCGCTCGACGACGGCGAACAGCGCCAGGGGCAGGGCGGCGGCGACGAGCAGCTTGAGGTCGTCTCTCACGGGGCCCGACGTCTTTTCTCACATATCGAGCCGGCCGGACAACCCGCCTCGCCTGGGGGGAGCTCCGAGCCAACCCGACGCCGCCGGTGGACCTCCCGCCGGGCGGGGCAGTAGCATCCGAGCGTGCGGCCTCCGAAGGATCGCGACTTCGTCGAGACGACCGACGGGCTCTTCTTCTGCGTGGTCGGCTACGTCCATCCGCCCGGCCGCTGCGTCGCGTATCTCAAGTACACGCCGGCGAGCGGGGGCAAGTGGGCGCGCGGTGACGTCACCTACCGGCGCGAGCTCCCCTACTATCACGTGCGGCACGTCCAGCGAACCCTGGCGTGGCTGGAGGCCGAGCGCCCGCAGTACCTATGGACCGATCCCGCGACCGGGCTCCGCTTTTCTCACGTGCCGCTGGACGCTGTCGCGCGCCACTACCTCCCGGAGCGGCGACTGGCGGAGATCCTCGCGGACCCGAAGGACTCCCTCGAGCGCGAGACCCGGGATCTCGCCATCCTCCTGGCCGAGCGCGCGGGCCTGCCGCTCGACGCCTTGGGGGTCTCAGGCTCGATCCTGATCGGCCTCCACGATCCCGCGTTCTCCGACATCGACCTGCTCGTCTACGGAGCCGAGCGGGCGCACCGGGTCCGGGCGGTGATCGATGGGCTGGCGGGCGAGGGCCTGGTGCCGCTGCCCGGGGATCGGCGCGCCCGGTGGCGCGCCGAAACGGCGAGCCGCTTCGGCCTCGACGCGGACACGGCGGCCGCGCTGGATCGACGGCGCTGGCACTACCGGCTCTTTCGCGGGCGCTACGTCTCGCTGCATCCGACGCGCGCCGACGGGGAGATCCGCGAGTCCTACGGGACCCGCCGGTACGCTCCGCTGAGCCCGGCGGTCGCGGAGGCTCGCGTCATCGACGCCGCCGAGTCCCTGTTCCTGCCGGCCGTCTACCGGGTGGCCGACGTGCGCTGGCCCGAAGGAGGCTCGGGCGCGCTGGACGAGGTCGTGTCCTTCGAGGGTCTCTACTGCGGCGCCGCCGACGCGGGTGATCGGATCCTGGTCGCCGGCCACCTCGAGGCGGAGCGCGCGGGCGGGCGCCGACTGGTGGTGGGCTCGGGCTTCCTGCCCGATGGGGGCACGCTCCGCGTCGTGAGTCCTCGCGCGGCTCCCGGGTGACGGCCGCATGCTCCCGCCGTTGCGGAGTCGGGCGCGCGCGGTACTCTCGCCTCCCATGCGGCTCGTCCGCTACGGCCGCGCCGGCGCCGAGAGGCCGGGGCTCGTCGAGGACGACGGCGCGCTGAGCGACCTCTCGCGCGTCGTGAAGAGACGTTAGTCGTCGTCCGGCTCGTCGGCGGAGTCGGGTAGCCCGCTCGCCGGCGCGCACGCGGCCAGGACCCACGCGGCCTCGGCAGCGAGCGCGTCCGAGCAGCGCGCGCGATCCGGCGCGGTCGCCAGCACCGTGCAGACGGGACGCCCGGTGCGGATGACCTCGCCCGGATGGGGCACGTCGCGGATGCCTCGCGGGACCCAGGGGGTGGTGTCCGGAGCCACCAGCGCGTGCGGGGCGTAGACGATCGCCTTCCCGAAGACACCGGGAGCGAGCGCGGGGCGAGCAGGGAGCCGACCGTCGCAGGCAGCCCGGTGGAGGGCGAAGAGCGAGGCTCCCGAGGCGCGCTCCACCAGCTCCATCGACGCGCAGTAGCGGGGGTTCACCTCCAGCACCACCGGGCGCTCCCCGCGCAGCACGAAGTCGAAGCCGTTCAGGCCACGGAGGCCGTACTCGCGGCTGAGGGCGTCGGCGATCGCCTCCACCTCTTGCCAGGCGGCTGCGCCGCCGGCGAGCGGCAGGACGTTGCCCGCGTAGCGGAAGCTTCCCGGTCGGTGGCGTTGCTCGGTCCAGCCGAGGACCACGCTCCGGCGGCCGTCGGCCACGAACGAGGCGGAGGCGCTCACGCCCTCGACCAGCTCCTGCAGGATCTCGGACGCCGCGGGAGGCCCTCCGGCATGGAGGCGCACGCCCTGGCCGCCGCCTCCGCGCGCCGGCTTGAGAAGCCAGCGGCCGGCCGCGGGCAGCGGATCACCCGGGCGCCGCGTGTCGGGCACGGCGAAGCCGGCGCGCGCGAGATACGCGAAGAGGCGGCCCGGGTCGCGGACCCGCCGGAGCGTGTCCGGCGCGTTGCCGAGGAGCACGCGGCCCTCGGCCAGCGCGGCCACCACGTCGGGATGGTTCTCGAGGCCGCCCCCGTAGACGACGGCGTCGTACCGGAGCTCGCGGGCCACCTCGAGCAGAGCCGCCGCGGAATACCCCCGCCCGCGCTCGCGCAGCGGATGGGTCTCGCAGAGGCCTGCGTGGTCGAGGTCGCCGAAGTAGTCGACGCCGACGACGGCGGCGCCGGCGCGCACCGCCGACTCGGCGATGGCCCGGGTCGTGAGGCCGGTGAGGAGGATCCTCACGGGACCCCGAAGTGCCGGCGCACCTCGTCCGCCCCGTCCAGATACAGGTGGTCCAGCACGGACCCGCGGCTCGCGCGGAGGCGCAGCGTGGCGACCACGTCCCGATACCGGCCGCCGGCCAGGCCGTCGGCGATCAGCGCCGCGCCTTGCGCGGCCTCCTTGACCCGCGGCGTGAAGCCGGCGAGCCGCCGGACCGGCAGCGTCCCGGCGAGGCGCTCACCGAGCGTCTCGACCACGGCCGGCACGCGGGCGAGCCGGCCCGAGACCAGCACCTCGCGAAGGCCCGATGCCGAGACCCGCAGCGCCGCGACCATCTTCAGCGTCGACTCGATCAGGGCCTCCCACGCGACCCGGGCCCGCGGATCGTGGGCCGCGCGGGCGATCAGCTCCTCGGGCGAGAGATCCGGCGCGCCGGCCACGACGGCCGCGCCTCCGGAGAAGAGCGTCGACTTCCTCACGCGGCCGAGCGCGTAGGCGGCCTCGCCGTCGAGCGTCCCGAGCGCCCGGTAGCCGAGCCCGCCCGCGCTGCCGCCGATCCCGTCCACGATCCGCCCCCTCTCGACGGCCAGCGCCGCCGTGAAGAAGCCGCCCAGCTCCAGCAGCACGAAGGAGACCTCCGCCGGCGCGAGCCCGAGGCGCTCCCCCTGGTCCCGGACGCCGAGGGCGGCGGCCGAGACCTTGTCGGCCGTGCCCATGTCGACGCGGTTCACCTTGCGGTGGGCGGGCACCGTGTCCAGGTGGATCACGCCCGGGAGGCAGATCGCCGGGAGCCCGTGGTCGCGCATCAGCTCGAGCATCGCGCGAAGGCCGCCGACCCGCTCGGGCTGGCGGCGATCCTCGGGCCGCGTCAGGATCGCCAGGTCGAGGCGCGCGGGATCGAGCGCGCCGACGGGGACCAGCGGGAGCCCATAGCCCGACGGTGCGGCGATCAGGTCGAGCGGGCCCGCCGCCTCCAGCCGGGCCACCAGCGTCGCGGGGGCGCGCCGCGCGTCGTCGGCCGCGATCGACTCCGCGAGGAACACCTCGCCGTCGGTGAGGCCGCAGAGGTCGAAGCTCTGCGTGCCGGGGTCGACGCCCACGACGCGGGGCATGGCGGGGCGCTCCGGCCGTCAGCCGTCAGCTGGCGCGGGCGACGTCGTAGATGCGCTCGAGATCGATGACCGCGTCGTTCCGCTCGAAGAGCTGCGCCAGGCAGGCGCGGTGGACCTTCATCTTCAGGCTACCGATCCCGAGGGCGCCGAACACGCGCTTGCCGTCCCGCTCGGCCCCCTTGTCGCCCGCCTCGATGCCGCCGATCCCGAGCGGCGGCACGGCGTTGACGTCGGCGAGAGCCTTCAGGCTGGGATGCGGGGCCCACACGGCGCGCGGCAGGAACTGGATGCCGGCCGCCCCGGCCGTCAGGCAGACGTCCGCGCCCTCCAGCGCGCGCCTGACGCCGTCCTCGTCCCAGGCCTCGCACGGCGAGACCTCGACGGCGAAGCGCGCCTTCAGGCGCTCGCCCGCGGCCCGGGCGCGCTCGAGCGACCGCGAGCACAGCGTCACCGCGGCCCCTTCCCACGCGAGGAGCGCCGCCGCCCGGACCCCGACCGGCCCGGTGCCGCCCAGGACGACGGCGCGCGCGCCGCCGAGCGTGGCGACCGACGCCAGGCGCGCCACTGCCGCGGCCGCCGTCGTGTTGCACCCGTTGGCGTCCATCATGACGCTCACGCGGAAGGGCCCGAAGAAGGCCTTCTGGACCGCCTCGGCCAGGGCTTCGGCCGCGACGACGTCGGTGCCGCCGACCCACGCCGCGGTGTGGCGAAGATCGCCGGGACCGCGCGTGAAGATCGCGCCGTGGATCAGCGCGGTCACGTCCCCCGCCGTGACGCCGCCATAGCTCAGCACGTGGTCGGCGCCCGCGTCGAGGGCGACGATCCGGTCGAAGGCGCTCGGATGCCGGTCGACGTCCAGCTGGATCAGCAGCTTTTTCACGCGATGCCCATCCTACCGTACTTCCCCGCGTCCCCGTGCTCCGGGCCGACGGCCGGCTGCCGCGGCCGACCGCGCTCACCGGCTCGGCTGGCGCCGATCGGACGGGCTCCATCCGGGGGGGTCGACCGGAGGACTCGATTCGACCACCGAGCGGACGCCTCCGACCGGTGGCAGCCCGCCGCGCCCGGGGGCTCAGGCCTCCGGCGGGGGCGGCTCCTCGGCTGGACGGCGCCGGCGCCCCTCGATCCGGACCCGCCGGTGCGGCGTGTCCTCGCGCTCCGGCGTCAGATACCCCCAGGAGAGCGGCTGCTCCTGCACGTACGTCTTGCCCAGGAGGAGGGCCAGGCGCGCCTTCATCAGCTCCTTGCCGAGGTAGAAGGCGTGGCCGGGGTCCTCCACCGGCAGCTGCTCGAACAGCGCCTGGATGTCGGTGCCGTTCACGAACAGGCGATCGTTGAACACGTGGATCGCGTCCCGCGTGAGGGCGATCCGGAAGTTCGGGTCGGTGATCGCCTCGTGCAGGCGCCGCAGCTCAGCCTCGGTGTAGTACTTCGGACGGCTGTCCTTCACGGTGAGGAGGCGGTCGTCGATGTGCTTCGGGAGCACCCCACGCGTGCGGGCGGCGTACATGAGGCGGCGCGCCACGTCGATCTCGCGCACCGCGCCGCGGGCCCAGGGGATCACCTCGGTCGTGAGGACGTGGCGAATGCCGAGCTCCTGGCAGAATCCGACGAGGAGCGCGTTCATCCCGGTCGTGTCGGCGTCGGTCAGCTCGGTGATGTTGCCGATCCCCATCAGGATCTCGGCGTCGGGATAGCGCCCGCGCACCTGGACGTAGCGGTCGAGCGCGGCGGCGAAGCCGAACCCGACCGGCTCGATGACCGGATCGAGGATGTAGGGGCGGCCGAGGGCGTCGAGGCGCGCGACGGTCCGGTCCAGCGTGGCGAGATCCTGCACCACGTCGGGGATCAGCACCGGCGTCGCCCGGAGCTCGTCGGCCACGCTCACGTTCTGCCCGTTCAGGCTGAGCACGTAGTCGATCCCCGCGCGGTCGGCGGCGACGATCTCCACCGGGTCGAGCGTGTCGATGCTGAGCGTGAAGCCTTGGCCCTTGAGCAGCCCGACGACGTCCGCGACCTCGTCGAACTTCCGCTCGAGCGAGCAGCCGAGATCGATCACGTCGGCTCCGCTGCGGCGGTAGTACTCCGCCATGCGGACGATCTCCTCGCGGGCGAGGGAGGGCACGTTGTTGATCTCGGCGAAGATCCGGATGTCGTGGGCGCCGTAGTCGACCCGGGCGGCCGCCTGCCCGAAGTGCTCCGGGAGATCGCGCAGGTCGTCGGGGCCCTTCTCGGTCTTCACCCCCCAGCGGTCCTCGATCGCCCGCACGTCGCCCTCGCAGAGGCCCGGGATGACGATTCGCGCGCAATCCGTGACGTCGGTGAGGTGGCGCGCGATCCAGGGGGTCGTCATCAGGGCGGCGACCGTGATGCGGAGGACGGCGACCTCGTAAGGGAAATCGGGGGCCATGCGCTCGAGCGTCGCGCGGAGCGCGGGCTCGGCGAGCTTGCCGGTGACGAAGAGGGTCTTGGGCACGCGACGGCGGCGAGGCCGGGCCCGCTCAGGCGGGCCGGTCGGGGCTCCCGCCCTTCACCCACTTGTTGGGCGTGCCCTCCATGTGCGAGTCAGGGCCGGGTCGCCACAGCACGGCGTCCTCGATCCGCCGGGCCAGCGCGAAGTCGCGCTCGGTGACGCCGTTGCTCGAGTGGGTGCGCAGCTTGACCCACACCTTGCCCCAGGTCACCTCCAGGTCCGGATGGTGGTACGCCGCCTCGGAGACGAACCCGATCGTGTTCACGAGCGCCAGCGTGGTGAGCCAGCCGTCGGTGTTGTACTTCCGCCGGATCCAGCGTCCCTCGTACCACCAGCCCGGCAGCGTGGCCTCGAGCCGGCGCACGATCTCGTCGTCGGCCAGGACCGGGAGCTTCTTCTCCTCGCTCATCGTGGACCTCCTGCGGGTTCTGCGCTCCGCCGCGCCGCGCGGCATCCCGCGCGGGCGTTGCGCGCTCGGTCAGGGGACGCGGGGGCGGCCTCAGGCCATCACCACCCCACCGTTCACGGCCAGCGTCTGGCCGGTGATGAACGCCGCCTCGGGCGAGATCAGGAACGCGACCGCGCCCGCCACGTCGGCCGGCGCGCCGACCCGTCCGAGCGGCGTCGCGGTCGCGACTCGCTGCTGGACCTCGGCGCCGGCGCCGTCCAGCCACTGGGTCCGAATCCAGCCGGGCGCCACCACGTTCACCCGGACCTCGGGGGCGAACTCCCGCGCGAGGCTCCGGCTCATCGCCGCCACGCCGCCCTTGGCCGCCGCGTAGATCGCGGCGGTCGCGTTGCCCATCCCGTGGGCGACGTGATCCCACGACACGTTCACGATCACACCGCTGCCGTCCCGGCGCATCGCGGCGGCCGCCGCCCGCGAGCAGAGCCAGGCGCCCTTCAGGTCGACCGCCATCACCTCGTCCCATTGACGCTCGGCCGGCCAGGTTCGCGCCTCGCCAGTGAGGATGTCGGCGCCCGCATTGTTGACCCACGCGTGGAGCCCGCCGAAGGCCTCGCGCGTCGCGCGCAGCAGCCGCTCGACCTCGTCGGCGCGTGAGACGTCGGCGCCGACGGCGAGCGCCTCGCCGCCCGCTGCCTTGACCTCGGCCGCCACCGATTCCCCGGCCTCGCGCGAGCGGGCGTAGTTGACGACGACGCGCGCGCCGGCCCCGGCCAGCGCGAGGGCGATCGCGCGGCCGATCCCCCGGCTCGCGCCGGTGACGACCGCCACCTGGCCGCCGAGGCCCGTCATCGGCGGCGGTCCGGGCCTGCGTCCGCCGCCCGGGGCGGCGGCGCGGGCGGCGCTCGATTGTCGCCGTCTCACGCGACTACTATAATGCCGCGCCATGCGGCTGCTAGTGAGCGTCGTCGACGCCGCCGAGGCCCTCGTCGCCGCGCAGGCCGGCGCCGACGTGATCGACGTCAAGGACCCCTCGCGCGGCGCGCTGGGCGAGGCGTCGCCTTCCGTCGTGCGCGCCGTGCGCCTGGCGACGGCCGCCGACCTGCCGGTCAGCGTGGCGCTGGGCGACGGGCCGTTCGTCCCGGCGACGGCGGCGGCCCGGGCGGTGGCCGCCGCCCAGGCGGGCGCCGCGTTCGTGAAGCTCGGCCTGCGCGGGACCACGCCCGCCGAGGCGCGCGCGGCGCTCGGCGCGGTCCGGGCGAATCTGCCCGCCGGCGTCCGGCTGGTGGCGGCCGGCTTCGCCGACTTCGAGCGCGCGGGCGCGCCGGCGCCCGGTGACCTGCCGGCGCTCGCCGCCGCGGCGGGGGCGGAGGGGTGCCTCCTCGACACGGCGGTGAAGGACGGCCGCGGGCTCTTCCACTGGCTCGACGAGGCGCAGCTGCTCGCGTTCGTCGAGTCCTGCCGCACCCGCGGGCTCTTGTCCGCTCTCGCCGGCTCGCTTCGGGCGGAGGATCTCCGGCGCCTGGGGCCGATCGGTCCCGATCTCGTCGGCGTCCGCGGCGCCGCCTGCGTCGGGGATCGGGTCGGCGGGCGGGTCGACGCCGAGCGCGTCCGCGCCCTGGTCCGGATGCGGGACGCGGGATCGGGAGGCCGGGCGCCGGCTCGAGTTTGACATCACGGCATCAGCGTCAATATGATGTGATGCATGCGGACCACCCTGACGCTGGACGACGACGTCGCCGCCGCGCTCGAGCGCCTCCGGAAGGCCCGGCGCGGGAGCTTCCGCGACCTGGTCAACGAGGCGCTCCGGGCGGGCCTCCGGAGCCTGACCGCGCCGCCCCGGAAGCGGGCGCGCTTCCGGACCCGGGCGGTGGATCTTGGCCAGTGCCTCCCCGGGAACGTCGACAACGTGGCCGAGGTCCTGGCGGTCGCGGAGGGTGACTCGTACAAGTGATCCTGGTGGACGCCAACCTTCTCGTCTACGCGCATGTCGGCTCCGTCCCGCAGCACGATCGCGCGCGTTCCTGGCTGGACGGCGCGCTCGGCGGGGTCTCGCGCGTCGGGCTGCCCTGGCCCAGCCTGCTCGGGTTTCTGCGGCTCGTCACGAACCCCCGCGTCTTTCGGCGCCCGGAGCCCATGGCCGACGCGTGGGCCCAGGTCGCCGCGTGGCTCGAGGCGGACGTGGCCTGGATCCCGCAGCCGACGGAGCGCCACCAGGACGTACTCGCGTCGCTACTCGTGGCGCCCGGGATGCAAGCCAATCTGGTCCCCGATGCGCATCTCGCGGCGCTCGCCATCGAGCACGGTCTGACGCTGTGCTCGACGGACGGCGATTTCGGCCGGTTCGCGGCGCTGCGCTGGCGGAACCCGCTGGCGGCCTGATCGAGCGGTCGCCGGTCAGCTCCGAGCAGCGCGACCCGCCCGAGCCCTTCCGGCCCCTGGGGCGCCGCCGGTCTCGATCAAGCGCTCGATCCGGTGGGACAGGTGCCCCCGGGCGAGCCAGCAGGCGATCGCCGGGTCGAGCGCGCGCGCGAAGTAGCGGTCGACGACCCTCGTGTGCCGGTCGAGCGCGATCGCGCGCACGTGAGCGGGCACCCGTCCGGGTCCGCGCTCCGGTCCGATGAAGCCGTCCTCGTGCTTCACCAGCAGGAGGCGCCGGCAGCCGAGGGCGCGGGCGACCCACGCGGCGATCGAGTCCGACGTCACGTCCCACGAGTGCGGAAGCGGGTCGGCCCGCCGGAGCCAGGCGGAGGGCGCGAGGACGTTCAGCCGACCCGGCGCGAGCTCCCGCCGGCTCCGGGTGACCGCCGCGCCCGGCGCGAGGTCGGCGAGCAGATGGCCGTACTGGTCCATCGCCAGGATGGCCATCCAGTGGGCGGCCGAGTCCCCCAGCGCGAACCGCCGGTCCGCGCGCCGCACCTCGTCGGCGAACGCGCCCCCGCCCGGCACGACGACGAGGAAGCGGCGGCGGGCCTGTCGGCCGAGGGCTTCCATGAGGCGCCTGAGCGGCGTCGGCCGCGCCCCCTGGCTCCCCCCCACCTTGATCACCCACTCCGGGGCCCCCCTCCGCGAAGTCAAAGGCGGGGCCAGACCCCGAGTTTGATTGCGTGCTCGGGAAGTCAAAGGCAGGGTCTGACCCCGACTTTGATTTCGTGACGCTTTGCGTTGCCCTCGTGCCCGCGGAGTCAAAGTGAGGGCCTGACCCCGCCTTTGATTTCGAGGGCGAGCCAGGCGACGGCGACGGCGGGGGCGACGGTGCCGACGTCGAGCGCCAGAACTTCGCCGAGGTCGTGAACCCGCATCCCGAGCCGGACGGCGGCGCGGCGGGCGAGGAAGCCGCCGAGTCCGGTGGTGACGACCGGCAGCGGGCGTCCGATCCGTCGCGCGACCCGGGCAAGGGCACCGGCGACCTCCTCGACCTGCGCTTCGGCGACCGCCACCGCGATCGCGCGGATCTCCTCCGCGCCGAGCATCTCCCGGTCCGCGCAGACGACCCGCGCCAGCCGCTCGGCGGCGAACTCCGGGGTCGGCGGCCGGCCGTCGGGGGTCGGCCCCGTGTAGTCGTCGGGCCGGAGCGCGCCCAGGAGCACGTGGACGTCGCCGCTCACGGCGAAGAGCTCCGACGCCACCGGGCACCGGCCGCCGCGGAGCGGGACGCTCCGCACCATGGCGGCGACGTTGGTGCGGACCACGCCCGTGTAGACGAGCTCGCCGGCCAGGAGCCGCTCGGGATCGGTCCGCCCCACGGCGGCCACCCGCCCGCCGACCACCGGGACCACGTCGGTGGT
The DNA here is from genome assembly GCA_044867785.1 of Candidatus Rokuibacteriota bacterium. GTDB lineage: Bacteria > Methylomirabilota > Methylomirabilia > Rokubacteriales > DASRDR01 > DASRDR01. The sequence continues at coordinate 27,585 of JBIOVM010000165.1, forward strand.
GGTGGAGCCGACGTCGACCAGGAGCGCGTCGGGCACGAACCGGCCGACCAGGAGCGCGGTGGCGACCCAGTTGGAGGCGGCCGCCTCGAGCGGTCGCGCCCGCGCGGCGGCGGCGTCGACGAACTCGCCGGCCGTCGTGAAGACGCGCACGGGCGCCTCCGCCGTCGCCTCGACCGCGTCGAGCACGAAGCCCACACCCTCGCGCTTGGTCCGGAACACGTCCGACAGCTCCGCCGTCATCGTCACCGCCACCGACGAGACGGCCGGCAGCTCGGCGGCCAGCGCGCGGAGGACGCCGGGCAGGGCGGACTTGTCGCGCCAGATCTCGAAGGCGCGGCTCTGCGTGTGGACGGTCCGCCCGCCCGGGCGCGCCTCGACGACCGCCGCCTTCACGTTGGCCCCGCCGACGTCCCAGCCGAGCACGCCGCCCGCGCCGTCCATCGCGTGCTATCCTCCCCCGCGATGCCCGCCCTGCGCGTGATCCCGGTGCTCGATCTCAAGGGCGGCGTGGCCGTGCACGCGGTGCGCGGCGAGCGGCACGCCTACGCGCCGGTCCGGAGCGTCCTCGCCGCCTCGTCCGATCCCGTCGAGCTGGCGCGCGCCTTCCGGGCGCGCCTGGGCTGCGAGGCCTGCTACGTGGCGGATCTCGACGCCATCGCGCGCGTCGGCGAGCACGGCGCGACCGTCCGGGCGATCGCGGCGGTCGGGCTGTCGGTGTGGCTGGACGCCGGCGTCGCGACGGCGGACGACGCGCGCCGCGCCGTGTCGTGCGGGGCCGCGCGCGTGATCGTCGGGACGGAGACCCTGCGGGACGTCGGCGACCTGCCGGCGATCGCCGATGCGGCCGGGGCGGCCTCGCAGGGCCGCGCGGATTGCATCCTGAGCCTGGACCACCGCGAGGGGCGGCTCCTGGGCGGCTCGCCGGCGGTGTCGGCGGCCGGCGCGCTCGGGATCGCCGTCGCCGCCTGGTCGGCCGGGATCCGGGCGTTCATCGTGCTCGATCTCGCGCGCGTCGGCGCGCGGGCCGGCCCGGAGACCGAGCCCGCCCGGCGGCTGCGGGCGCGACTGCCGGAGGCGGAGGTCGTGCTGGGCGGCGGCGTGCGCGGAGCCGACGACCTCAGCGCGCTCGCGGCGGCCGGCTATCACGCGGCCCTGATCGGCACGGCGCTCCACACCGGCGTCCTGGGGGCCGACGACCTGACCGCGGCCCGCTAGCGCTCGAGCCGGTCGGCCAGCCACGCCGAGAGCGTGGTGCTGCCGCGCGGCTCGCCGCCCGAGAGCTCGGCCCGGATCTCGCCGAGTCGCCCGCCGCGCTGGGCGAAGACGTCGTGCTTGTGGATCGTCTCCATGTTCACCTGGCGCGCGTGGACGTAGGCGTCGTCCGGGAGCTCGGGGTAGCTGACCGCGAAGCTCCGCAGGATCTCCCGCACGGTGTCCTCGACGAAGCGCGGATTCCGGTGCGCCTTTTCCACGACGAAGAGCTCGTCGGGGCGCTTGAGCAGGTCGTAGTTCTCCGAGCTCATCGAGCTCTCGACGATCTCGACCAGGTCCTCGGCGCGAAGCGCGCGGTCGGCGCCGACCAGGAGACGCCCGCGGCCCCTCTGATTGTGCGTCGCGACCGGTACCAGGGCGAGCACCTCGGCGGTGGCCTCCGGCCCGAGGCCGTGCTCGCGGAGGCGCGCCTCGGCCTGGGCGCGGACCATCTCCTGGGCGCATGGGCAGGCCATCATGCCCTCCGCCTCGACGCCGATGAGCTGGACCGCGCGGCGGGGCGTGGCGGCGGCCAGGCCGATCAGCGTGTAGAGCTCCTGCGAGGGCTTGCCGGAGATCGGGGCCCGGCGCGAGAGGGGGAACTGCGCGCGGATCTCGACGTCCGCGCGTTCCGCCCGGTGGCCCACCGTGAGCGCCCGGGCGATCCGCTCGGCGAGCGTTTCGATCATCGGCGCCTCGAGCGCGCCCAGGTCCTCCAGCACCTCCTCCACCGTGTCGCCGAAGCGCGACATGTGGGCGCCCTTCTGATCGGCGGGCAGCTCCACGAAGAGGTCGAGCGTCGCGTAGAAGAGCCCGCCGCCGTCGGCGAGCCGGATGATGCGGTGGAGCCCGGTCACCCCCGTCTGGTCGAGGCGGAGGCGGGCTGCCGGCGCCTCCTCCTGCACGTCCCGCACGAGCCGCGCCGTCAGGCCGCGCTCCACCCGGACGATCCCGCGAGCCCCCGCGCCGAGGGCGCGGAGCAGCTCGGCCACCGTGCGCCCCTCGACGGGATGGCGCAGGTCCGGCGCGATGTCGTGGAGCGGCACCAGGACGAACCCGCGCTCCGGGATCCGCGGGTGCGGCACCTCCAGCGCCTCGGTGTGGATCACGCGGTCGTCGAAGAACAAGATGTCGACGTCGATCGGCCGCGGGCCGTACCGCTCGCCCGGGCGGCGGCCCATCCGGTCCTCGATGCGCTTGATCGCGGCGAGGAGCGCCTCGGGATCGAGGGTCGTGACGCCCTTCACCGCGAGGTTCAGGAAGCGCGGCTGGTCCGTCACGTGAAGGGGTTCGGTCTCGTAGACCGGCGACACGCGCTCGATCCGGACGTGGCCCCGAAGGCGCTGGAGCGCCTCCGCGAGGTGGGCCTGGCGGTCGCCCAGGTTCGAGCCGAGCCCGAGATAGACGACGGCCGCCGTCACGCGCGCTCCCGGCCTTCGCGGCCCTCGCCGAGCGCCTCGCGGTAGAAGGCGCGCTGACCCGACGACTCGTCGACCTCGACCTCGATCGCAGTCGCGCCGTCCAGCGCCGCGCCCAGGCTTTGCCGGAGCTCCTGGACGATCCACCAGGCCAGCATCTCGGCGGTGGTGTTGGGGATCGGGAGGAGGACCACGTCGCTCTGCGGGAAGACGTATCGCTTGTCCCGGTAGATCGCCTCGACTTCGGCGGCCGACGGCGTGACCCGGATGAGGGTGCTTCGGGTCGGCAGGAGCATGCGATGGTCCAGGCGGTCGACGACGGCGCGGAGCGCGCGCTTCAGGCGCGTGAAGTCCAGCACGTAGAAGTTCTCGTCGAGCGGCCCCTCGACGGCGACCGCGGCCTGGTAGTTGTGGCCGTGGAGCGGCTCGCACTGGTGGCCGTCGTAGGTGATGAAGTGCCCGGCGCAGAAGACCGTGTAGTCCTTCTCGATCCGCACGCGGTAGGGGGTCACGCGCGCCCCGTCGCGCGGCGATGCGCCGGCGTCTCGAGCAGCCACACGAAGAGCGCGGCCGCGATCAGGTCGGCGGACGTCCCGGGGTTCAGCACGTTGCCCCGCCGGCGGAGATCCGCGTCCAGTCGTCGCGCCGCCGCGAGCCCTTTCCGGGTCAGGAGCCCTCCGGCCCGCACCACGGCCCGGGCGCGCCGCGCCACCGCCGTCGCCGCGGCCGCGCCGGCCTTGCGCGCGATCAGCGTGTCGGGGACCTCGGCCATCAGCTCGAGGTGGGCCTGGGCGATCGCGTCGAGCAGACCCAGGCCCCGGCCGAGCGCTTGGCGGAGGCCGACCAGCGCCAGGTCGAACGTGACCGTGAACCCCCGCGCGTACTCGCCGGCCACGGTGTCATGCGTCGCGGCCAGGCGCATCGCCTCACGCAGGGTGACGTCGGGTGGGCGGGCGACGTCCGCCCGGTCCGCCCGCCCGAGCCCGCCCGGCCGGGCGAGCCGGATCGCGCGGTAGGCCCAGCGGGCGTCGTCCACGCTGAGATCGCGCAGGACGCGGGCGAGCCGACGCCGAAGGCCCGAGCCCTCGGACGCGCGCGCGGCCGCGGCGAGCGGCGCGAACAGGAGCGCCATGCCGAGGTTCGTGTTCGACGGGGCCACGCGCGCCGTCGCGGCGACCGCCCGGTACACCGTGCGGCCGACGCGTCCCGGCGCGGCCGCCGCGATCGCCTCTCCCAGCGCCCGGGCGCTCACGGCGAAGTCGTCGAACCGGGCATCCCGAAAGGCGCGCGTCGGCGTGACGTTGCCGACCTTCTCGGCGCAGGCCTCCAGCGCGCAGGCGAGCGTCGCGGCCGCCGCGATGCGGGCGGCCGAGGCGCGCGATGCGCCGCGCCCCGCCTCGCTCGCGCGGGCTACCCTCGCTGTGCCCGAGTTGACCGGACGGCCTTGGCCGGACGGCCTCCGGCCTGTGGCGGCCTGTGGGCTCATCCGCCGGCTCCGGCCGGAAGGCCGCGCGCGGCGGCGGCGATCGCGTGCTCGGCGATGGCGCCGGCGACGTCGATCTCGGTCGTTTGCTGGAGTCCGCGCCATCCCGGGATCCCGTTGACCTCGATCACGAGCACGCGCCCGTCGTCGGCACACAGGAGGTCGACGCCCGCGTAGTCCGCCTCCAGCACCGCCGCCGCCCGGACGGCGAGGCGCTCGAGCGGCTCGGACAACGGGAGCGGCTCCGCCCGCGCGCCCTGCGACACGTTCGTCTTCCAGCCCGACGCCCGCCGCGCCATCGCCGCCAGGAGCCGGCCCCCGACGACGAACGCCCGGACGTCCCGGCCTCCGTGGGCTACGAATTCCTGAAGATAGAACACCGAGCGCGTCAGTTCCAGGGCCCGGAACGTCCGGTAGGCGAGGTCGGGGTCGGATACGCGGACGATCCCGCGCCCCTCGGAGCCGAAGAGCGGCTTCACGACCACGTCGCCGCCGAGCGCCTCGAAGTCGGCCAGCGCGTCGTCGAGGCGCTCGCATACGCGGGTCCGCGGGGTCGGCAACCCCGCGTCCTCGAGGAGGGCCGACGTGAAGTACTTGTCCACGGTGCGCTCGATGCAGCGCGGCGAGTTGACGACGCGCACCCCCAGCCGCGCCAGCCGGTGCAGGGCGTCCACCCGGAAGATCACCTGCTCGAGGGAGCCGCCCGGGATCGCTCGCACGATCACCGTCGCGCAGTCGTCGAGCCGGACGCCGGCCGAGGCCAGCGCGGTCCCGTCGGCCACGCCGGCGGCCAGCCCGGTGATGGACGCGACCAGCGTCTCCACGCCCCGCTCCCGGAGGGCCCGCCCCAACCGGCCCTCGTGCCAGCCGGACCGCGCACCCAGGATGGCGGCCTTCACCCGTCGCCTCCCGCCGACACGCCGAGCGACGCCTGGAGCACGTCGGGCGCGAGCCGCCCCGCGCGGAAGACGCGCCCGGAGGCGAGGTTGTTCACGACGACCTCGGCAGGGGCGAACAGCATCCGGTCGATCTTGTAGAAGTCGTTGCCGGCGCGCTTGAAGATCTCGTAGAAGGGCGTGCCGTGCTCCGGCGAGGCCGAGGCGGGTAGCCGCTCCACCATGCTCGCCACCAGGGCGTCGTCCGCGTGGACGGCGAAGTACGCGCGCGCGCCGTAGAGGATGCAGTCGTTCGTCCAGCCGATCGCGCGGAGGTCGTTCTTCGCCGCCGGCGCCAGCGGGCACACCCCGAAGCCGCTCCGCACGGCCCGGACGTCGAAGCCGAGCTCCAGCATCTTGTGGAGCCCGGTCTCGACCGAGCGGGCGGCGACCTGGACCGAGCCCGCGATGCTCGCGGTGGGGGCGATCAGGAGCGTGAGCTTCTCCGGGGAGATCCGGCATTTGTCGGCCACGAAGCGCGCCACCCGCTCGTCGGGCAGCGCACGTCCCTCCAGCACGAGGACGGCCGACTCGGCCGACTCCGCCGTCTCCGCGGAGCCGATCCGCTCGTAGAGCTCGCGCTCCACGCGCGCGAGGCTTCGCGCCGGCCCCGAGCCCATGGCGAAGTACCCGGCGGGATCGATCGCCCAGCCGGCGTACTGGCTGGCCATGCACGCGGCGACCGGGTGGTCGGTGGCCACGGCGACCGCGGGCAGCCACAGCCCGCCCAGGTCGATGCTCGTGAGCGTCACGCTGCCGAGCCCGGCCAGGCAGACCTCCGCCAGCCGCCGGCCGGCCTCGAGCCCGCCCGGGACGGCCACGCCCAGATCGATCAGCCGGGAGCCGCCCGGAAGCGTCCGGACGGCGATGCGGAGCACGCGGGCGTCGGCGCACAGCGCGTCGGCCAGGCGCGTGGCCCGGCGGTTCAGGCCGAGATCGTCCGCGCCGGGCCGCCCCTCGGTCACGGCAGCGTCTCGCACGAGGCGCCACGATTCCGCGCGCGGCTCACGTCGACCCGCGCCAGCGTGTTCCCGAAGGTGCCGCGGAGCGCGTTGGCCAGGGCACGGCCCTCGGCGTCGCCGGCGACCAGCGCGAACACGGTCGGGCCCCAGGAGCTCTGGCCGACGCCGCAGGCGCCGCGCGCGAGCGCCAGGGCCGCCACGTCGCATCCGGTGCGGGTGGCGTAGCGGCCACCCTGGCAGGGGGCGAAGTACTCGCCGACGATCGCCTGGATCTCCGTGATCGCCGCGCCGAAGGTGGCGATGTCCGCCGTGAGCGCCGCCGGGGCGACCTGCACGAGCGTCAGCCGGCAGATGCGGCCGACGCGCTCGGCGTCCATCGGCGGCAGCGTCTCGAACGCGCGCCGCTCCGCGTCCCCGGACAAGCCCGGCTCGGCGCGCGGCGTGGCCAGGACGAAGCGCCAGTCGTCGGGGAAGGGATGCTGGAAGATGACCGGGGGCGGCTCCGGCCCGTCCGCGTCCGATCCCGTCGGGTCGGGGATGGTTCGGTGCCCCGCGTCGATCACGAGCCCCCCGCGCTCGAACGCCGCGACCCCGATGCCGGAGCGCTGCCCCCGTCCGAGCCGCCGAGCCAGCTCGCGGATCGGGACCGGGCGGCCCGTCGCTCGGACGGCGGCGAGCGACACCGCGAGCCCGAGCTGGGTGCCCGCGCCGAAGCCCGCATGGGCCGGGATCGTCTCGAGGAGTCGCACGGCCACCGCCGGGTCCACGAGCCCGGGGCCCAGGCGATCGAGGATCCCGCGCGCGGGCTCGCCGTGAGCGGGCGCGGCGCCGGGCGGCGCGAGGGTCGCCTCGACCACGCACTGGGGCTGCTCGAGCGTGACGCCGATCGAGCCGAAGCGCCGGCCGCACGCCCCGTCGAGGTCGAGGAACCCGAGGTGGAGCCGGGCCCCCGCGCGGACGATCGTCCGCATGGCGCGGATGCCGCCCTCAGGTCCCGACCAGGCGCGCGACGTGGGCCCGCACGTACGCCATGGCCTCGCGCTCCGCCGGTCCCCCGGTCTTGTCGACGAGCGGGTCGAGCCGCTCGAGCTCGCGCCGGAGCTCGTCCTTCGGCAGCCGCCGCGCCCGGGACGCCAGGATGCTCGCCTCCACCACGGCGTGCTTGGCACGGCACAGGCCGGCGAACGGGCGTCCCTCCGCGCCCGCCACCACGCGGGTGGTGACGTCCGCCCGGCCGCCGCCGGCCGGTTGGGACACGCCCTCGACCCTCACCTCCCGCCATCGACAGGCGTCGGCCAGGATGGCCCCCCGCACGCGCGTGGCGGGGCGGCTCGGGAATCGCTCGCGCGAGAGCGCGCTCTTCGCGAACGTCAGCACGTCGTCGGTGACGTTCACGACCGCCTCGCGCGTCCGGACCAGGTTCCGGAACGTGCGCGTGTCGACGTACGGCCGGATCACCAGCCGGTCTTCGCCCCACGTCACACCCATGGCGGCGAAGTTGATCTCGCCGTCCTCGTCGAGCGTGGTCACGACGGTCTCCAGGATCACGAGCTCAGGATCTTGTGGAGGTGGAGGGGGTACTGGCCGAGCTTCCCGCCGTAGTTGCCGGCGCTGATCTGCACGACGCCCGGGAGGCACGCGGCCTCGATGCCCCGACGCATCGCGGTCTCGACGGCTTCCACGTCGAGGCCGTCGATGACGATCTCGTAGACGGCGTGGGCCTCGGGCGGCAACCGGCTCCGGCCCTGTCCGCGGAGCGTCGGGCAGTACTCCTCGTTCGTGGACGCCCGCAGCGCCTTGTAGCGGGACCCGACCTTGCTACCGCTCCGGACGACGCCGCCGGGGAAGGGGTGGATGACCCCCGGCACCCCGCGGATGGCGCCCACGGCGGCCTCCGCCGCGCGGAGGGCCGCCGCCTGATCGCCGGCGAGGATCAGGAAGTTGCCGCCCGCGACCGCGCGCTGGACGCCGAAGAGGTCCTCGCAGAGAAACTCGCCGTCCATCACGGGCACCCGCCAGTAGCGCCGCCCGTCGAGCTTCTTGCTCGCCTGGTGCCCGTCGCCGAAGAAGCGGAGCATCCCGCCGACCTTGACGGCCTCCTCGCCCGGCCCGAGGCCGTCGAAGCAGGCGGTGGTCGGGCAGGTCATCACGCACTGGCCGATGCGGTTGACCAGCGCCTTGCCGAGGGCAGCGGCGTTCACGCCGAAGACGAGGAAGCTCACTCCGGGCCGGCCGTCCGGCGTCTCGCCGGGCGGGACGTCGGCCTCGAGGCCCGCCTCGGCGTCACAGCCGATCACCGAGGTCGCGTACCCGGTGGCCAGCGTGGCGGCGGTGCGCGCCCAGCCGGCCGTCTCCGCGGTGACGATGGCCCGAGCCGCGCGCATCTTGAACGCTTCGGCGAACGTGTCCTCGATCTCGACGCCGTTGACGCGGAGCATCGGCCTGGGTCACCCCGCCGCGCCGGCTGCCGACGATGCGCAGCCTCGCAGCGGCTGGCCTGTCGTCCGGGAACTCATGGCGCCGGCTCGGGAGGCCAGCCCGGAAACGTGATCAGACGCCAATGCGAAGGCCGTGCTCACGTGCGGCTCTCTTGGCAGTTCTCCCCGACATGGACACCTCCCACGGGACCCCGATCGGGGCCGGAGTCAGGATACCCGAAATCGTCAATGCAAAGGCTTCCGGGAGAGCTCGCGTGTGAACCGTTCAGAAGAATGCGACTGATACGACGATGGATTCCACGAGGCGCAGCTTGATCGGCTGGAGGAGCACCGAACGCTCGGCGTCCATCGCAAAGGCTGCGAACTGCGCGAAGTCCCGAGCTGCTTCGAGCGCAGAGCCCGCTCCCAGATATCCGGACACCCGTCGCACGATGTTGAGCGGTTCACCGTCCCCAACGTGCCGGATCTCATGGGCCGGCCTCGGCGAGAGCGGTGCGCGGCACCCCACGGCCCGGGGACGGCGGCCGCGAGGTGCCGGAACCGCGCGCGGCGGCGGTCCGCCGCTTCCTACGCGAAGGGATGCTTGGCGGTGTCCTTCTGGGCGACGACGGAATCCACCGAGGGCTGGTTCTTCATCGCCCGCGAGATCGCTTCCTTGGTCGCCCGGTAGTTGTAGTCGTAGATCTTCTTGTTGTCCGACGCCTGCCAGTGGATGAAGACCCCGACGATGACGCAGAGGTCGTTGGCGTTCGCCTTGGGAATGGTCCCGTCGGCGACGCTGTCCACGACGGCCTTGGCGACCGCGGCCTGGGCGGGGCCGAACATCTGGACGGCCTGCCCGGCGCCCTTGATCGTGACCTTGTTGAACATGACGGTGTCCGGCTTGGCCGGCACGTTGGGGGCCAACACGGCCAGGAGCCCGTTGTGGCCCGCGGTCTGATCGGCGACGCGCTGGGCGAAGGCGATGCCCGCCGGGCCGCCCTTGGACCCGATGATGAGGTCGATGTGCGCGACCTCGTTGCCGTCCCCGACCAGGGACTCACCCACTAAGAAGCTGTGGCCATCCATCGCCATACGATCCCTCCCGTCAGTAGAGTGCGCTCAGTGTGTGGAACGCCTACCCCCCTGCAGCTGCGCTCGCTCGCGGCCCGTTCCGGGGACGACCGCCCGTCCGCGTCGCACCTCCGTGGCGACCCGGCATGTTACCAATTCACCTTGCTCTTGTCTCCTGCGTAGATCGACGGTGAGCGCCGTGGGTCCGGGCGGCGACGGGCGCCGGCATCGCGGCCACCGCGAGGCGCAGGGACAGCATTGGCGGGAGACTTCGCGTCGTCGGCATCTCGGTCCGTCGAATCCCGATCCTCGAATTGTGGCGGACGACGAAAACGCGTGTCAAGGCGGACGGCGGTGGACGTCTCGTCGCCACGGGTGATGACTGAGCGCCGGCGGTCGCGTGCGGGCCCGAGCTCGGTCGGACGGGCCGGCGCCGGGCGTCGCGAATCGCCCGGCCCGTGGCGCCGCGCTCGCCGCCGACCTGCGGCGCGCGGGCCGTCGCCGCGACGAACGGCCTCACGCATCGCCGATCGCCCTGCGGATGGCGGCGATCAACAGGTCGTCGTCGAAGGGCTTGGCCAGGTACTCGACGGCTCCGGCGCGAGCGGCACGCTCGCGAGTCGGCCGATCGTCGTGCGCCGTGATGACGACGACCGGCGTGGCCGCGCCCGACTTGGCGAGGCGCTCCTGGAGGTCCAGGCCGCTCAGTCCGCCCAGGTGGACGTCGAGGACGAGGCAGTCGGCGCGCCGCACGTGCTCCGAGTGGAGGAATTCCTCCGCCGACGAGAAGGTCTCGACGCGGAACCCGGTCGCGCCCAGGAGCCGCCGGAGGGCGCGCTGGATCGACGCGTCGTCGTCGACGACGCAGACCATCGGCACCTGACGTACCGCGCTTGCGGCGGTCATAGCAGGGTCCACTCTGGACGCGACCACCGGTCCTCCGCTATTGGCCTAAGGTCTCACATCCGGCCCCTCGCCCGGGGCGGGGGACCTCCTCGGGCTCGATCTATGCACCATCCACACGAGATCGGCGACGGTGCTGGCCGCCATCTTCTGCATGACCCGTCCCCGGTGGACCTTGACCGTCTTCTCGCTGACGCCCAGGCGCTCGCCGACCTGCTTGTTGAGCAGTCCGGCCGCCACCAGGTCGAGGACTTCCCGCTCGCGCTGCGTGAGCCGATCGAGACGCCGCTGGATGTCGGCCCGCGCCGACTCCTCCGCGCGAGCCTCGCGGCTCCGGCCGAGCGCTCGCCGGATCCCGTCCAGCAGCTCCCGCTCGTCGACGGGCTTCTGGAGGAAGTCGAGGGCGCCCCGTTTCATGGCGTGGACGGTGGCCGGCACGGTGGCGTGGCCCGTGAGAAAGATGATCGGAAGTCGGAACTGGGCGTCCCCGAGCGTCGCCTGGAGGTCGAGGCCGCTCTCACCTCGAAGGCGCACGTCGAGGACGAGGCACGCCGGGCGGTCGGTCGCCGGGTGCTCCAGGAAGGCCTTGGCCGAGGGGAAGGTCTCCACATCGAGGCCGGTGGACGAGATCAGGCGGGCGAGGGCCCGGCGGACCGACGCGTCGTCGTCAACGACGTAGACGATACCGTCAGACGACGTCGTCGACGATCTCCTTCGGGTCGGGGAAATGCAGGTGCAGCGTCAGCCCCTGATCGGTGTTGGTCGTGGCCCAGACCCGTCCGTCGTGCGCCTGGACGATCGAGCGCGTGATGGCGAGGCCCATGCCCAGGCCATCCGGCTTGCTGCTCACGAAGTGCTCGAAGATGCGCTCGAGGTCCCCGTCCTTGACGCCGACGCCCGAGTCGCGGATGGCCATCGCGACGCCGCCGTCGCGCATCCCGGTCTCGATCGTGATCTCCCGTGGTCCGTCCGGGGCGGCGGCGATCGCGTCGCACGCGTTGACCAGCAAGTTCAGGAGGACCTGCTCGAGCTGGACCGAGTCGCCGTGGATCGCTGGCAGCCCGGGCCCGAGAAGGCACTGAACCGTGATCCGCTGACGCTCGAGGTCGTGGTGGAGCAGGCTGATCGCGTCGCCGACCAGATCGTTCAGGTCGATCGGCCGCCTCACCGGCGACTCCTTCCGGAAGAGAGCACGGAGCCGCCGGATGACCTCGGAGGCTCGCTTGGCGTCCGCCACCACGTCCGACAGGGCCTCCACCACGCCGGGCCGCGATCCTCGGCCGGCGTCCAGAAGCCGGCGCGTCGCCTGAGCGTTCGCCACGATGGCCGCGAGCGGCTGATTGATCTCGTGGGCGAGCGAGGCGGCCAGCTCCCCGAGGGTCGTGGTCCTGAGGACGTGCGCCAGCTCGTCGCGCTGACGCCGAGCCTCCTCCTCCGCCTGATGCCGGCGCGTCACGTCGACGTGGGTGACGAGCGCCCCGCCTTCTGGGCGCCGGAGCGGTTCCGCCGTCATCTCGTACCAGCGCTCCCCGCCGGGAACCTGGACGGCGTACTCCACCTGTCGGGGGATGCCGCCCGCCAGCACTGTGCGGACGGCGTGCAGGACCCGGAGGGCGTAGGGCTCGCCCGCCTCCGCTGCGGCCCGGCAGGTGTCGATGTAGCTGGCGCCGACCGACACGCGGGCGGGGTCCGCCCCGCTCTCCGCGGCGAACCGCAGCCAGGCTTGGTTGACGGCGATGATCCGCCCGTGCTTGTCGAGCGCGACCACGTTGCCGTAGAGCGCCCCGAAGATCGCGCTCCGGAGGAGGTCGGTCTCGAGGAGCGCCTGCTGGGCGGCCCGGAGTTCCGTGACGTCGACGGCCGAGCCCACGTATCCGAGGAGGACACCGTCGTCCGCGCGGCGGGGCGCTCCGTGATCCAGGAGCCAGCGGTACTCCTGGTCCCGCCGGGCGAGCCGATACTCCACGGTGAACGGACGCCCCCCGTCCAGGGCGGCCGCCAGGGTCCTGCCAACCGCCGCCTGGTCCTCGGGATGGACGTGGGCGATCCAACTGTCCCCGGTCTCCTCGTCGAGCGGGCGTCCCGTGAAGTCGAGCCACCGCTGGTTGACGTAGCTCCGCTTTCCATCGGGCCCGGACAGCCAGACCATGACCGGAGCGCTGTCGGCCATGCGCCGGAAGCGTTCCTCGCTCTCGCGGACGGCCTGGTCGGCGTCCCGGCGCTGGAGCGCGCTCGCGAACACGTCCGCCAGCAGCCGGAGCCTCGGCAGGAGCTCGTCCGACCAGGCACGCTTCCCGTGAACGGTCGCGACCGCGAGGCTTCCGATGGTCACCCCCCGCTCGACCATGGGGACGACGGCGGCGGAGCGAGTGCCGAATCGCTCGATGGCTCGCCGGTCCACCGAGGCGTCCACGGGGAGATCCTGCGGCTGGCCCAGGCGGACGACGCGGCCTTGACGCAGCTGGCCGATGATCCACGGCGCCTCGGTCCCCCGGATCATCGCGCGAAGCGGCGTCACCCCCTCGCGGGCCCAGGAGTGGGTGACGCGGACCTCGTCGGAGGACGCCTGGATGGCCGTGAGGGTGGCACGATCGACGCCCAGGTCCTCGACGAGGCGGCGCAGCCCGGTCTCGATGTCCGTGTCCACCGTGGACGGCTGACCGGCCGCGAACATGGCCGACAGGTCGGAGAGCAGCGTCTCGAAGCGCAGGCGCTCGGTGAGGGCCAGCCGGGTCTGGCGACGCTCCTCGATCACCCCCGCGAGGCACATGAAGGGAATGGCCACGACGGAGAGGAAGACCTGGAGCGCCAGTACGCCCTCCGCCGGAGGAAGCGCCGTGAACAGCCCGTACCCGCGGGTGCCGGCCCAGATGGACACCGACACGATCGTCAGCATCGAAAAGCTCACCCCGCCCGGCCCGAAGCGAACCGCCCCCCAGAGGAAGAGCGGCAGCACGAGCGCCAGCGCGGTGTACGGCGCCCCGGGAATCCGAAGGGCCGTCAGGCTCACGCCGAACATCGAGGCCACGATCAGCGGGGAGAGGAGCATGGTGCCGAGCATGGCCGCTTCGACCAGCCTCGGTGTGGGCGTCCTCCGGAGCCACCCGGGGCCGGAGGTGAGTGCGATGGCGATCGTCGGCACCAGGGTGAGCTCGGTCAGGACGTTGGAGAAGAAGCGCGTGCGCCAGATGTCCCAGTACGGTTCGGGCCGGAGCCACGACACCACGGCGGCGTCGGCGAACGACGACACGAACGGCGCGGTGAGGCCGGCGGCGCCGATGAAGCCCGCGACGCGGCGCAACGTGTCGAAGCGAGCCGGCGCGTCGCTGAGCCGGCGCACGCCCAGCGCCGCGATCAGCGCTTCGCTGCAGTTCGTCGCGAAGAGCAGCGCGATCATCAGGATCGGCCAGCCCGTGGGGAGCTGGATGATCAGGTGCGCCGGAAGCGCGGCCAGGAGATAGATCCCCCAGCGCTGCGGCGGCGACAGGAGGAGGGTGGCGGTCAGGATCGCGTTCGGCGGCCAGAGTACGGATGGAGTCGCCGGGGGGAAGCGGAGCACGAAGCCGACCCGGGAGCCGACGTAGTAGGCGAGGCCGACGAGCAGGGCGATTCCGGCGGTCCGAAGGGCGGGTCGCGCGAGCCGGCCCCGCAGGGACATTCCGGCGCCGTCGCTCGAGGCTGGATCCGCCACTCGATTCTCCACCCGGCCCTCCTATGAGTACACGGCTGGCCGGGGGGCTCACAAGCGGCTATCCGAAGGTGCTCGGAGGGGCGGCGCCGGGCGTCTCCAACAGTCCACTGGCACGACCCGGCTACCGTCCCGCCGGCTCCCGTGCCATCATGCGCTCCACACAGCCACGCGCCGCGCGGAAGAGAGGGACAGATGGCGGTGAGACGGACAGCGCTGCGGGGAAACCCGCCGGTCGGACCCGGTGCCACCGGCGGAGTGCGGGCGATCGGTCGGCTCGTGCGAGGCGTGGTGCTGGGAATCGTCCTGACCGGCTGCTCGATCCCGTTCGGCAACGGCGGGGAGCCGGCGCCCTCGGGTCAGTCTCCCCAGGAGACGCGACGCGAACGGAACCGCCTGTTCCTGGAAGAGCAAGAACGGACGGAGCGGCAGAACCAGTTCGACCGCGTCGGGCCGCCTTCCGACCGCTGAGTCGCGGTCCCACGACCGATCGGGCCGTAGTGAAGTCCTGCCCGAGCCGGACGCAGCCAGCGGAGTAGCGGAGCCCCCACACACCGCCTTTCCACGAGTGTCCTGCCTCGGATACCCCGGACCCGCCCGCATCGCCGGTGATCCTGCCGGCGCGACATGGCCCGGCCGCGGGCCGTTCGTCGACATACGACCTTGGTCCAATGGCGACCGCACGGTCCCCGTGCGACCTTTTCCAATCATCGCGGGCTTCGAAGAGGCCCCCGAGAAGGCGCTCGACGAGGCGAACGCGCGCGGCTGGACGGTGGTCGACATGAAGACCGACTGGGAGCGCGTCCATTCGTTCGAGTGACGTGGCGCGTCCGTGCGACGCGACCAGGGACGATAGGCGATCCCGACCGGCCCACGACGTCAATGAAGCCGACTGGTGACCCGATCAGGAAGCTCGTCCTGCTGGGTTGCCACGACCAGCTCCACGCCGTCGGGGCGCAGCTCGGCTACGCGGTGCCGCAGGGGTGGCTCCCGGCCGCCGTCGAGTACCTCTACCAGTACTACGCGGAGGACCGGTTCCGCGGCCAGGAGCTCACGCTGACGGTTGGCTACCAGTTCTTCTGAGCGCGAGACGATCGTAAAGTCAAACACACAACAGGAGGACGACGTGGCAGAGCAGAAGACGGCGACACAGAAGAAGCCGAACATCCTCGTGATCTGGGGCGACGACATCGGCATCTCGAATCTTTCCTGCTACTCGCACGGGCTGATGGGCTACCGGACACCGAACATCGACCGCCTCGCGCGGGAAGGCATGATGTTCACCGACTCCTACGGCGAGCAGTCGTGCACGGCGGGCCGGTCGTCGTTCATAACCGGGCAGAGCGTCTACCGCACCGGTCTCTCGAAGGTCGGCATTCCCGCCGCGCCGATCGGCATGTCGGACAAGATCGTGACGATCGCCGCGCTCCTCAAGGAGCAAGGCTACGCGACCGGTCAGTTCGGCAAGAACCACCTCGGCGACCTGAACCACATGCTGCCGACCAACCACGGCTTCGACGAGTTCTTCGGCAACCTCTACCATCTGAACGCCGAGGAAGAGCCGGAGATGTACAATTACCCGAACGAGAAGGAGTTTCCGAACTTTCGCAAGCAGTTCGGGCCGCGCGGCGTGATCCATTCCTGGGCGACCGACAAGGACAACCCCGAGGTGCAGCCCCGCTGGGGCAAGGTCGGCAAGCAGAGGATCCAGGACACCGGCCCGCTCAACGTGAAGCGCATGGTGACCTGCGATGACGAGTTCGTCGCCGCGGCCAAGGACTTCATCAAGCGTCAGAACAAGGCCGGCAAGCCATGGTTCGTGTGGCTCAACACCACCCACATGCATTGCTTCACGCACACGAAGAGGAGGAGCCTCGGCCAGGCGGGGCGCTGGCAGTCGCCCTACCACGACACCATGGTGGACCACGACAAGAACGTCGGCGAGGTGCTGAAACTGCTGGACGAGCTCGGCATCGCCGAGGACACGCTCGTCCAGTACTCGACCGACAACGGCCCGCACCGGAACACCTGGCCGGACGGCGCCACCACGCCATTCCGCAGCGAGAAGAACACCAACTGGGAAGGCGCCTTCCGCGTCCCGCTGCTGGTGCGCTGGCCCGGGAAGATCAAGGCCGGCTCGATCTCCAACGACATCGTGCAGCACCACGACTGGCTGCCGACGTTCCTCGCGGCCGCCGGCGCGCCGGACGTCGTCGACAAGCTGAAGAAGGGCTACCGGGCGATCGGGCGGACCTACAAGAACCACATCGACGGCTTCAACCTGCTGCCCTACCTGACCGGCCAGGAGAAGAAGAGCCCGCGGAACGTCTTCTTCTACTTCAGCGATGACGGCGACATGCTCGGCATGCGCTACGACAATTGGAAGATCGTATTCATGGAGCAGCGCCTCCAGGGCACGCTGGGCGTGTGGGCCGAGCCGTTCGTGCGCCTGCGCTTGCCGAAGATCTTCAACCTCCGCACGGACCCCTACGAGTTCGCGCCCGTCACCTCGAACTCGTACTACGACTGGATGATCCACAACGCCTACTTCATCTACGCGGCGCAGGCGGGCGCGGCGCAGTTCGCGGCGACGTTCAAGGAGTTCCCGCCGGTCCAGAAACCGAACACGTTCACCGTGAATGACGCGCTGGCGAAGATGCACGAGGCCGCGTCGAGCTGATGCTGGCATCCTGGAACGACGGCGCGGCGAAGTCGGCAATCGTCGATTTCGTCGCGCGCATGACCAAGGAGGGCGGGGCGGAGTACGTCCCGCCCTCCGGACGCATCGCGACATCCGACAACGACGGCACGCTATGGTGCGAGCAGCCGCTGCAGGCGCAGTTCTTCTTCGGCCATGACCGTCTGAAGGCCATGGTGGCGAAGGGCCCGTCGGTGAAGGCACGCCAGCCGTTCAAGGCCTTCCTCGATCACGACGCGAAGACCATCCACGAGCTCGGCAAGCGCGGCTTCTTCGAGGTCGCTGCGGCCGTGCACGCCGGCATGACGGAGGAGGAGTTCGACCACCACGCCCGCGCCTGGCTCGCCGCCAGCCGGCATCCGACGCTCGGGCGGCCGTTCACGCAGCTCACCTACCAGCCGCAGAAGGAGCTGCCCGCCTACCTGCGGCAGAACGGCTTTAAGGCCTTCGTCGTCTCCGGCGGCGGCATCGATGTCATCCGCGCCTTTCGCCGGGAGGAGTGCGGCATTCCGCGCGAGCAGGTCGTCGGCTCGAGCGTGAAGACCCGCTTCGAGACGACGAACGGCGCAGGCGACCTGAAGAAGCTCGCCGAGGTGAACAGCTTCGACGACCGCGAGGCGAAGCCGGTCAGTATCAACCTGCACATCGGCCGCCGGCCGATCTCGCGTTCGGCAACTCCGACGGCGACCTCGCGATGCTGCGTTACACGAAGACCGGCTCCGGCGCCCGCCTCGTGCTGCGCCTGCACCGGGACGACGCCGAGCGCGAATTCGCCTGTGACCGCGAGTTCAAGCTGAGCCCGCTCGTCGAGGCGCTCGACAGGGCGGCGGAGTACGGCATCACCTTGGTCAGCATGAAGCGTGACTGGCGGACCGTGTTCGCCGAGAAGACGACGTGACACAGTACTTCGAGACGGCCGTCCACCGCGGCGAATTGGCCGGCCGGTAGACGATGGAAGCGCTGTCGGAGCTATTGTGGCGCCAGTGGACGGATCTCCTCGCCCGGCCGAGCGGCCCGTTCGCCTTCCGCTTCCTCCTCCAGCCCATGATGGCCATCATCGCGGCGGTCAAGGACGGGCTCCGCGACGCCCGCACCGGGCGGCCGCCGTATTTCTGGGCGATGCTCACGGGAGTCAGGCGGCGTGGAGGGTTGCTGCGCGAGGGTCTCCGCGCGACGATTCGGATCATCCTGCTCGGACTGGTCATGGACGCGGCCTACCAGGTCGTGAGGCTGCGCACCTTCTATCCGATGGAGGCGCTGATCATCGCGCTCGTGCTCGCGTTCGTGCCTTATCTCCTGACACGCGGGCCGGTCACGCGGGTGGCGTCGTGGTGGATGCATCGCGCCCGGCCCGGCTCGGTCAAGTGATCGCGCCGACGCGGGCCGCCGGGTGCGCCACGGGGGACGGCCGGGCGTGGCCCTTGCCGGGGGATGCGAAGGGTGCGACCGTCGAGCCGCGGACCGCGGTCCGCAACCTGGCTGAGAGGACCTGATGAGCAATCGCGCCGAGACCGGTCCCGCGCCGTCGCCGCCCGGGCCGCCGCCCTTCGAGGACATGGTCTGGATTCCCGGCGGCACCTTCCTGATGGGATCGGACCATCACTATCCCGAGGAGGCGCCGGCCCACGAGGTCACCGTGGACGGCTTTTGGATGAACCGGTGCGCAGTGACCAACCGGGAGTTCCGGCGCTTCGTCGAGGCCACGGGATACGTTACGTTCGCCGAGAAGCCGCCGCGGGTCGAGGACTACCCGGGCGCCAAGCCGGAGATGCTGGTGGCCGGCTCCATCGTTTTCAAGCGCCCCCAGCAGCAAGTGGACCTCGGCAATCACTACAACTGGTGGGACTGGGTTCCCGGCGCGAGCTGGCGTCACCCGCGAGGCCCGCAGAGCTCGCTCGGCGGGCTCGCCAAGCATCCCGTGGTCCACGTTGCCTTCCAGGACATAGAGGCGTATGCCCGTTGGGCGGGGAAGACGCTCCCCACCGAGGCCGAATGGGAATTCGCCGCCCGGGGTGGGCTCGAGGGCGCGGAGTTCTGCTGGGGGAACGAGTTCGCGCCCCGGGGCAAGCAGATGTGCAACACCTGGCAGGGGGATTTCCCGAGCGAGAACCTCCTGACCGACGGCTATGAATGGACGGCGCCGGTCGGAGCGTTCCCGCCGAACGGCTACGGGCTCCACGAGATGGCGGGGAACGTGTGGGAGTGGACGACCGACTGGTTCCAGTCCCACGGAGAGCTGATGAAGTCCTGCTGCGCCAACGTGAACCCGCTCGGCGGACAGGAGGAACAGAGCTATCACGCCGGGACGCGCGACCTTCAGATCCCGCGCAAGGTGATGAAGGGCGGCTCGTATCTCTGCTCGCCGAACTACTGCCGGCGCTACCGGCCGGCCGCCCGCATGGCTCAGCCGATCGACACGTCGACGTGCCATCTCGGATTCCGCTGCATCGTGCGGCCCTCGGGCCGCGCGCACTCGTGACGGTCCCCGCGGGGACGAAGCGGCCGGCGACGGGGTGCGGCTGATGGTCGGCGACCCGGTGGAGGGGACAGCGCGGTTCGAGGTCAAGCCGACGGCCGAGTCACACTTCTCGTGGCTCCGCACGCGCCTGAGCACGGAGCGGACGCTGATGTCGTGGCTGCGCACGGGCGTCTCGCTGATCGGCTTCGGGTTCACGATCTTCCAGGTGTCGGCGCGACTCCACCAGCCAGGGTCCGGGAACGCGTTGCTGCCGGAGGCGCCGCGGTACCTGGGCATGGCGCTGATCGCGGGCGGCACGCTCGGGCTGATGATCGCGGCGTGGCAGTATCGATGGCTGATCCGGTACCTGAACCGACCCGAGTACCGGCCGGTGGCCGGGATCCGCGGCGCGCCGCATCACACGCCGACGCTCGCCCTCACCTTGCTCCTGTCGGTGGTCGGGGCCGTCGCCTTCGTCGCGGTGATCCTGCGCTGGCCGTAGAGAGCGAGGGTTCCGATCGTGCCGATCAAGAGCTACCTGGCGTACCCGGCGACGGGACGGCGCGACGCGCTCGCGCGAGCCCTGGCCACGCTCGGCGGGTGCGAGGTGATCCCCGCCTCGAACCGTGACGTCCTGGTGCTGGTCACCGACACGCCTCACGACGACGCCGAGCGGGCCCTCCAGGCTACCCTGGACGAGTTGCCCGATCTCCAGGCCCTCACCCTGGTCTCCGGACTCGACGATCCCGAGGCGGTCGAAGTCCCCGCCGTCACCACGCCCCGCGAGGAGCCGCGCCATGACTCGCCGTGACCTGTTCAAGCGCATGGCCGCCGCCGCGGCCGTGAGCGCCGCGCAGGCCCTGTTCCCCGACATCGTGTTCGCGGCGACCGAAACGCCCCGGGGGGTTGACGGCGTCGAGTGGAAAAAGACGCCGTGCCGGTTCTGCGGAGTGGGCTGCGGGCTCCTGGTCGGACTGGCCAGGGGACGCGCCGTCGCGGTCAAGGGGGACCCCGCGAGTCCGGTCAACAAGGGCCTCTGCTGCGTCAAGGGCTACCACTCGGTGATGGCCCTCTACGGCAAGGACCGCCTCACCCAGGCCCTGGTGCGGAAGGACGGCAAGCTCGTCCCGGTGCCGATGAAGGAGGCCCTGGACCTCGTGGCGGCGACGATGGCCGAGACGATCAAGGCTCACGGGAAGGACGCCGTCGCCCTGTACGGCTCGGGGCAGTGGACCATCCCCGACGGCTACGTGGCGTCCAAGCTCATGAAGGGGGGCATCGGCACGAACAACCTGGAAGCCAACGCGCGGCTCTGCATGGCCAGCGCCGTCAACGGCTTCCTGACGAGCTTCGGGCTGGACGAGCCGATGGGCTGCTACGAGGACATCGACCACGCCGACGTGTTCGTCCTCTGGGGAAACAACATGGCCGAGATGCACCCGGTCCTGTTCTCCCGGCTGCTCGACCGGCGCCTGCGAAACCCCGAGGTCAAGATCATCGACCTGGCCACGCGCTGGACGCGGACCAGCATGGCCGCCGACCGCACGTTGCTGTTCAATCCCCAGACCGACCTGGCGCTCGCCAACGCCGTCTGCCACGAGATCATCCGGAACGGCTGGGTGAACCGGGCCTTCGTCGACAAGCACGTGTCGTTCCACGAGGGCAAGACCAAAATCGGCTACGGTCTCGAGGACCGGTTCGCGTTCACGGACGAGGCGAAGAGCATCGGGTTCGACCGCTACCGGGAGCTGCTCCAGGACTACTCGCCCGAGAAGGTCGAGCGCCTCTCGGGTGTGCCGGCCCGGGACATCCGGTACCTGGCCTCGCTCTACGGCGACCCCAAGCGGAAGGTGATGAGCTTCTGGTGCATGGGGTTCAACCAGCACACGCGGGGCACCTGGATCAACAACCTCGTCTACAACATCCACCTGCTGCTCGGGAAGATCGCGACACCCGGCAACAGCCCCTTCTCGCTCACCGGCCAGCCGAGCGCCTGCGGCACGGTGCGCGAGGTCGGCACCCTGACCAACCGTCTCCCCCACGGCGTGGTCAACAACGAGAAGGACCGGAAGCTCGCCGCCGAGATCTGGGGCGTCCCGGCCGAGCACATCCCGGCCAAGCCCACGTATCACACGGTGGAGATGTTCCGGGCGCTCGACCGGGGCGACATCCGCTTCATCTGGATCCAGGTCACGAACCCGATGGTCACGATGCCCAAGCTCAAGCGCTACCGCGACGGGGCCAAGAAGGACGGGCGGTTCGTCGTCGTGTCGGACGTGTACCCGACGCCCACGACCGACGTCGCCGACGTCGTGCTGCCCTCGGCGATGTGGATCGAGCGCGAGGGGATGTTCGGCAACTCGGAGCGCCGCACCCAGCACTTCGAGCGGATGCTGAAGCCGCCCGGCGAGGCCATGAGCGACGCCTGGCAGATGATCGAGGTGGCGCGACGGCTCGGATTCGAGAAGCTGTTCCCGTGGACGGAAGGGACCCACATCGAGGAGATCTGGAAGGAGTACCGCCGCTTCCAGGCCGGGCCGGAGCACGAGATGGCATCCTACGAGGAGCTCCGCCGGCGGCCAGGCGTGATCTGGCCGTTCGTGAACGGCCAGGAGACGAAGTGGCGCTACAACGCGAAGTACGATCCCGCCGCCAAGAACGGCGCGTTCGACTTCTACGGCAAGCCCGACCGGCGCGCGTGGATCTGGTTCCGCCCCTATGAGCCGCCGCCCGAGGTGCCGGACGCCGAGTATCCCTTCTGGCTCAACACGGGACGCGTCGTCGAGCACTGGCACAGCGGCTCGATGACGCGCCGGATCCCGATCCTCCACCAGGCCGTGCCCCACGCGTACGTGGAGCTCCACCCGGAGGACGCGCGACACCTCGGCATCCGGAACGGCGATCGTGTCCGCCTGACCTCTCGGCGGGGCACCCTCGTGCTCCCGGCCGAGATCGACGGGCGCGGGCGGCCGGCTGAAGGCCAGGTGTTCGTCCCGTTCTTCGACGAGGGCCTGCTGATCAACGAGCTGACGCTCGACGCCTACTGTCCGATCTCGGCCCAGCCCGACTACAAGAAGTGCGCCGTGAAGGTGGCGCGCGCCTGATCCGGGCATGACTCGGCCGGGGCCGTCCCGCCTGGTCCTGATCGGACTGGCCGTGGTCCTGATGGCCGCGGGCGTCTACGTCGTGGGGTCCGGCATCCGGGCCGGGCAGCCCGAGGCGGTGCTGCTTCCGGTGACGGCCGAGCCGGCGCCCGCGATTCCCTTCGAGGCGGGTGTCTTTCGCCAGAAGGACAGGGTGCTCGACTACGCGGCCATGCCCGGGGAGCCGAACGCCAGGCGAACGCTGGCGGCGTACTACGCGCGACGGGCGTACGCCGGCGCCCCGCCCGTCGTCCCGCATCAGGTGGAGGAGGCCGAGGGCGGCGGCAAGGCCTGCCTCTCGTGTCATCGCGACGGCGGCTGGGCGCCGAGGTTCGGCGCCTACGCTCCCGTGGTCCCGCACCCGGAGCTCACGAGCTGCCGGCAGTGCCACGTGCCGCGAGCGGCCGCCGACACGTTCCGGGCCACGACGTGGGAGACCGTGACGTCGCCCGCCATCGACCGCGCTGCGATGCCCGGGAGCCCGCCGCCCATCCCCCACGGCCTCCAGATGCGGGAGAACTGCCTGGCGTGCCACGCCGGGCCGGCCGCCGTCGTCGAGATCCGGACCACGCATCCCGAGCGTGTGAACTGTCGCCAGTGCCACGCCCTCGACGCTGAGCCGGCGACGGCGTTCGTGCGGCCCGGGGACGGGAGCGCCCGGTGACGCGCGCCGCCTGGCTCGCGATCACGCTTCCGCTCCTGGCGTGTCACGGGCCCGCCGAGACGCCCTCGGTGCGCCACATCACCGAGCAGGCACAGGAGGCGAATCCGAACGCGGGGCTCAGCTCCGAGGCCGCGCTCGCCGAGACCACGCGGGTCGAGGTCGTCGGGTACCCCGACCGGCCGCCGTTCTCCGTTCTGGCCCGCCAGCCGACCATCCAGAAGTATCCCTGCTCCACCTGCCACACGGTGCCGCTCGCGACGATGCACGGCGGCGGGGCGCGAAAGCGGGCGCACTGGGACATCACGCTCCAGCACGCTCCCGCGGCGGTCATGGCCTGTGCCACGTGCCACGCGAGCCCCGATCGCGGCGACCTGAGGATGCTGGAGGGCGCCGCAGTGACCTTCGACCACAGCTACCAGGTGTGCGCCCAGTGCCACGCCCGCCAGGCCTCGGACTGGGCGGGCGGCGCCCACGGCAAGCGCGTCGGCGGCTGGGTGCCGCCGCGCGTCGTCACCGGCTGCCCCGCCTGCCACGATCCCCATCGACCAGCGTGGGAGACTCGCTGGCCGGCCGTGGTGGCCGGCGGCGAGCGCTGAAGCCCGTGAACGAATCGCCGTCCCCACTCCAGCCCCCTTCCCCGGTCAGGGCAGGGGGTGGCGGGACGTGCTGGACTGAGGACAGGATGATGGACGGACGAGCAGGCGCGCCGATCAAGCGGCCGTTGCCGCCATTGCCGGTGATCCCGCCACCCCCGCGGAGCGGCGGCGGGTGCGGTGGGGACTGCGGGTGCGGCGCCGACGCGGGACTCGAGCGCGTGATCCGGATGAGCAAGGAGCCGCGCGACGAGACCTTCGATCCCGGCGCCGACGGGCATCTCTCCGGCTTCCGGCAGCTCCTCGAGCGTGACGTGGACCGCCGCACCGCCCTCGGCACCATCACCGCCGGCTTTCTCGCCGGCCTCGGTCTCGTCCAAACGGGGTGCAACCCGCTGGCGCCCGCCGAGGCGCGCGAGCAAGCGGTGCTGGACTGGCAGACCTACTTCCAGGGCAACTTCCGCCTGATGACCGATGAGGAGAAGAAGGAGACGGTGCGCCGCCTCGAGCGGGCGCACGAGCTCCGCGCCGGCACGCGCATCAACGTGAGCGCCACCTCCGCCCGCCCGGGCGTCCTCTACGGATACGCCTTCAACATCTCGAAGTGCCGGGGCTACATGGACTGCGTGCGGGGCTGCGTCCGGGAGAACAACCAGGACCGGCGGTCGGGGATCAAGTACATCCGCATCCACGAGATGCAGAAGGGCGATCAGGACTTCGGCCGAGCCCGGGACGACTTCTTCCACGAGGTGCCGGCGGCCGGCCACTTCTACATCGGTACCCAGTGCTTCCACTGCCAGAACCCGCCCTGCGTGGACGTGTGCCCGGTGCAGGCGACCTGGATGGAGCCGGACGGGATCGTGGTGGTGGACTACAACTGGTGCATCGGCTGCCGGTACTGCATCGCGGCGTGCCCGTACGACGCCCGCCGCTTCAACTGGGCCGATCCGGTGGTGCCCGAGGACGAGGTGAACCCGAACCAGCACTACCTCGGCAACCGGCTCCGGAAGAAGGGCGTGGTCGAGAAGTGCACGTTCTGCATCCAGCGGAGCCGCGACGGGAAGAACCCGGCCTGCGTGGAGGCGTGCCCGACGGGGGCGCGTGTCTTCGGCAACCTCCTCGACCCCGACAGCGAGATCCGCTGGGTGCTCGCGCACAAGAAGGTCTTCCGCCTCAAGGAGGACCTCGGGACGGAACCCAAATTCTGGTACTACATGGACTAGCGCGGCCGATGACCGTCGCATCGACAATCCCGGTCGGCACGTCTCGCGCCTGCGGCGCTCGATCCGTGGCGACCTCCGGGCGTCGCTCGGCCCCGGCCCTCCCACAGGCCGAAGGCCGTCGAAGAGTACAGGAGTACGTCGCGGGCCGATGTCTCACTGCGTCCTTGATCTGCTCGGTCCTCGGCCGCGCCCGAGTGCCCGCACGACACTTAGGCAGGCTCTTCTCGAGAGTGACGCGATGGGCGCGGTGACGCCGTCGGTTCAAGGCGAGGCGGTCGAGCGACGGCGATGGTCGGCGCTGGTCGCGTTCGTGGGCGACGGGCTGCGCGAGGTGACGCAAGGGAGTCTCGCCTATCACCTGTGGATGGGGCTCCTCACCCTGGTGATGCTGTGCGGGGCGTACGCCTACTCGGTCCAGCTCCGCGAGGGGCTCGTCGTCACCGGCATGCACGATCACGTGAGCTGGGGTCTCTACATCTCCAACTTCACGTTCCTGGTGGGCGTGGCCGCCGCCGCCGTCATCCTGGTGATGCCGACCTACGTCCTCCACGACCACGATTTCAAGAGCGCGGTGCTCTTCGGCGAGGGGATCGCGGTGGCCGCGCTCGTGACGGCGATCGGGTTCGTGGTGGTGGACGTGGGCGGGCCAGCCCGGCTCTGGCACCTGATCCCCGGGATCGGCCTCCTGAACTGGCCCCGCTCCCTGCTGGCGTGGGACATCCTGGTCCTGAACGGCTACCTGGCTCTGAACCTGCTGATCCCCTTCTACATCCTGTTCAGCACCTATCGGGACCGCGAGCCGAGCCGCCGCCTGTACGTGCCCGCTGTGTTCCTCTCGATCGTGTGGGCGGTGAGCCTCCATCTGGTGACGGCGTTCCTCTACGCCGGCCTGCCGGCACGGCCCTACTGGCACGCGGCGCTCCTCGGCCCGCGCTTCCTGGCCACGGCCTTTGCGGCCGGCCCGGCGCTCATGATCCTGATCCTCGCCCTGATCCGGCGGCGTACCGAGTACCAGATTCCCGACGCGACCCTCCAGAAGCTCGCGCTGGTGGTCACCGTCGCCGCCCAGGTGTGCCTGGTCATTCTGGTCTCCGAGCTGTTCACCGAGTTCTACCGCCACACCCACCACGGGCTGAGCGCCCGATACCTCTTCTTCGGCCTGGAAGGACATACGGAGCTCGTGCCCTGGATCTGGACGTCGGTGGGCCTCACCGTGGTCGCCACCGCGATCCTGAGCGTCCACGGCGCGCGGCGGACCGCGCCGCTCCTCTACCTGGCCTGCGCCATGCTCTTCGTGGGCGTCCTGATCGACAAAGGCATCGGGACGATCATTCCCGGCTTCGTCCCCGAGCCGTGGGGCAAGATCCCTCGCTACTCGCCGACCTGGGTGGAGCTCACGGTGACCGCGGGCCTCTGGGCCCTCGGGGCCTTCGTGTTCACGGTGCTGGCCAAGGCCGCCATCCCCGTCGAACTCGGCCGGTCGCGGTGGCGCAGGCACGTGGAGTCGCGCTGAGCTCTGAACGGCGAGCGGCTCCGCCCCCGTCGTATTCAGCGGCTCGCCACCGCCCGTGGTGGTGCTCTTGAAGATGGGGTGGACCTCGGCGCAACATGTCTAACAGTTTGATATATGCCACCGTCGGGCCTGGAACACTTCTTGCTTGGCGGGTGCCGCCTTTGACCATGGCCGAGACTCACGGGGCTAGAGGCCTGAGCACGCGATGGATTTCGCGAACGCGACGCGAAGTCGGACGACGGGGTGAGGCTGGGGCGCCACGGCGTCCCAGTGCTGTCATCCCCATTGTCCGCTCGAGCTCGTGCCAGGCCGACGACGTGCGCTGGCACGCGATGTGCCTGCTACCAGACGCCACAGAAGGCGGAAGTCTATGCCCAAGGAGCAACCCATGGGAGCGCGAGATCACCCGATGACGGGACGCCGTCCAAGAACACAGGCTGAGCCCGTGCTCCGCTGGACCCGGCGGATCCGTCGCCCGCCGCCCCGGCGCTACGCCTGGGGGCCCATGCTGACGCTCCTCGCTTTCCTCCCGGCACTGACCACCTGCGACGGGACCAAAGCCAAGGAGGGCGCCCCGGCGCCGCCGCCACCCCCGGCTGTCGTCGTGACGGAGGTCGTCAAGCAGACCGTTCCGATCACCGCGGAGTTCGTCGCGCAGACGGACGCGGTCCAGACCGTCGAGCTCCGGGCGCGCATCCAGGGCGTGCTGGAGCATGTCCGGTTCGAGGAAGGCTCCGACGTCAAGCAAGGACAGGTCCTGTTCGAGATCCAGCGGACGCAGTACGAGGCGGCTCTCCAGACCGCCCGCGCCCAGCTCGCCAAGGCCCAGGCCGAGCTGGCCCAGGCCCAGGAGCAGGTCGAGGTGCAGCGGTCCCGGGCGGAGCTCGAGCAGCGCCGGGCCGCGCTCGCCAAGGCCAAGCTGGACGTCGCCCGGCTGCGGCCGCTCGCCCAGGCCAGGGCAGTCCCCCAGGTGGACCTCGACAACGCGCTGGCGGCGGAGCAGGTGACGGTCGCCGGCGTGGCCGCGGCGGAAGCGGCCCTCAAGGACACCGAGCTCGGGCAGCGGATCGGCATCCAGCAGGCGCAGGCCGCCGTCGAGGCGGGCCGGGCCGCCGTCACCCAGGCCCAGCTGGACCTGAGCTACACGACCATCCGCGCGCCGATCACGGGCGTCATCGGGCGCCTCGACGTGAACGAGGGGAACCTCGTCGGCCGGGGCGAGCCCACACTTCTCGCCACGATGTCCAGCTACGACCCGATCAAGATCTCGGCGACCATGAGCGAGGTGGACTACCTCCGCTTCGCCCGGCGCGCCGCCGACCGCAAGGCCGGCAGGGAGATCCCGCTCGACCTCGTGCTGGCCGATGGCACGCGGTACCCCCTCCGGGGCCGGCCGAAGACGCTCGACCGAACCGTGGACCCCAAGACCGGCACGATCGTCATCGAGGCGCTGTTCCCCAATCCAGACAAGCTCCTGAAGCCGGGCCAATTCGGGCGGGTGCGAGCCGTGGTCGAGGAGCGCGAGAACGCCGTCCTCGTCCCGCAGCGCGCCATCCAAGAGACCCAGGGGCAGAAGTCCGTTCTGGTGGTGGACCAGGAAGACAAGGTCGCGCTCCGGAGCGTGACCCTGAGCGAGCGGATCGGGGACCTCATCATCGTGACGCGCGGGTTGGAGGGCGGAGAGCGCGTGATCGTCGAGGGCCTGCAGAAAGTCCGGCCGGGGATGCAGGTGAAGCCCGAGGCGGCCCCGCCGGCCGGGACGCCGCCCGCCGCTGGCGCGGCCACGCCGGGGCCGGCTCCGACGCCAGCGCCGGCCGCGGGCGCCACAGCGCCGCCGGCCACGCCTCCGAAGGCGCCTCCGGCCAAGCCACAGGGCGGCGGCTAGGCCCGATGGCCCAGTTCTTCATCGGCCGTCCGATCGTCGCGATCGTCATCGCGATCCTCACCGTGTTGCTGGGGACCGCCTCGCTCCTCAAGCTCGCCTTCGAGCAGTACCCCTTCCTGGCCCCGCCGTCCATCCGCGTCACCGCGACCTACCCGGGCGCCTCGGCCGTGGCGGTGGAGCAGTCGGTCGCCACGCCGATCGAGCAGGAAGTCAACGGCGTGGACAACATGATCTACATGCAGTCGTCGAACACGAGCGACGGCCGCATGCTGCTCGACGTCAGCTTCCGGGTCGGCGTCGACCAGGACACCGCGAACGTCCTCACGCAGAACCGGGTCACGGTGTCCCAGGCGCGGCTCCCGCAGGAGGTGACCCAGCAGGGCGTGACCGTCAAGAAGCAGAGCCCGAGCATCCTGATGGTGATCTCGGTCTACTCCCCCGGGGAGAGCTACGACGCGAACTTCCTGATCAACTACTCCGGCATCAACCTGCGCGACCAGCTCCTCCGCATCCCCGGCATCGCCCAGGTCGATCTCTTCGGCGGCGCCGACTACGGCATGCGGGTCTGGCTCGAGCCCGCCAAGCTGGCCAAGCTCGGGCTGACGCCGGCCGACGTGATCGCGTCGATCAAGGAGCAGAACCTCCAGGCTCCCGCCGGGCGGGTCGGTGGCGCGCCGTCGCCCAAGGACCAGCAGTTCACCTACACGGTGGCCGCGCCCGGCCGGCTGGTCACGATCGAGGAATTCGAGAACATCATCATCCGGGGCACCGCGACCGCCGCCCAGGTCCGGATCAAGGACGTGGGCCGGGCGGAGCTCGGCTCCCAGGACTACAACTCGTTCGGCCGCCTCGACGGCAAGCCGGCCGGGTCGCTGGCCATCTACCTCCTGCCGGGCGCGAACCAGCTCCAGGCGTCGCACACGATCTACGAGACCATGGCGCGCGCGAAGGACCTCTTCCCGCCGGACATGGACTACAAGATCGTCTACGACACGACGCCGGCCGTCGAGGCCTCGATCGAGTCGATCGTGCACACCTTCGTCGAGGCGCTGATCCTCGTCACGCTGGTCGTGTTCATCTTCCTCCAGAACGTGCGGGCCACGATCATCCCGCTCCTGACCGTGCCCGTCTCGATCATCGGGACCTTCATCTTCTTCCCGATGCTCGGCTTCTCGGTCAACACGCTCTCGATGTTCGGGCTCGTGCTGGCCATCGGCATCGTCGTGGACGACGCCATCGTCGTGGTCGAGGCGGTGATCCATCACATGGAGCACGGCTTGAGTCCACGGGACGCGACGGTCCAGGCCATGAAGGAGGTGTCCGGGCCGGTCATCGGGATCGCCCTCATCCTGTCCGCCGTGTTCGTGCCGGTCGCCTTCCTCGGCGGCCTCATCGGCCAGATGTACCAGCAGTTCGCGCTGACGATTGCCATCTCGGTGCTCCTCTCGGCCTTCAGCGCGCTGTCGCTGTCGCCCGCCCTGTCCGTGCTGTTGCTCAAGCCCCACAAGCCCGCTCGCGGGCCGCTCGGGGCGTTCTTCCGGGGGTTCAACTGGGTGTTCGACCGGACGACCAACGGCTACATCGGGGTGACCCGGCTGCTCGTCCGGCGCGCGGTGCTCTCGATCCTAGTCGTCCTCGTGGTGGCCGTCGGCGCCGGGCTCTTCGGCCGCGCGATCCCGGCCGGATTCATTCCCGACGAGGACCAGGGCATCCTCGGGGTCAACGTGCAGCTTCCCCCAGGAGCGTCGCTCGAGCGGACGGCCGCCGTCCTGACGCGGGTCGAGCAGATCGTCGCCAAGGCCGCCGGGGTCGACTCGTTCGCGACCATCGGCGGCTACGGGGTCGTCACGAACACCTACCAGCCGAACTTCGGCACGACCTTCATCCGTCTCAAGCCCTGGGAGGAGCGCCACGGCGACGACCTGCACGCCAGGGGGATCATGGCCGCCCTTCAGCGGGAATTCGTGAGCATCGCCGAGGCGATCGTCTTCCCGTTCAACATCCCCACGCTCTCGGGCTTCGGCGCCTCGTCCGGCTTCAACTTCCTGCTCCAGGACCGAAGCGGCACGCTGAGCGTCGACGAGCTCGGCGCTCAGTCGCGCGCCTTCCTGGCCGAGGCGCGCCAGCGTCCGCAGCTCGCCAACGTGTTCACCTCGTTCGATCCGAACTATCCGCAGGTGAAGGTGGAGCTCGACCGGGAGAAGGCGCGCACCCTCGGGATCCCCGTCAACGACGTGTTCCAGTCCATGTCGGCGGTGCTGGGCGGCGCCTACGTGAACGACTTCAACCGGTTCGGACGGCTGTTCCGGGTCTACGTCCAGGCCGACGCCGACTATCGGCGGAAGCCCGAGGACATCGGGCAGATCTACGTCCGGAGCCAGACCACCAACACCATGATTCCGCTCTCGACGCTCATGACGATCACGGAGGTGCCGAGCACCGAGATCACCACCCGGTTCAACCTGTTCCGCGCGGTGGAGATCAGCGGGATCCCTGGGCGCGGCTACACCTCCGGTCAGGCCCTGGCGACCCTCGAGGACGTCTTCGCGAAGACGATGCCGAAGGAGATGGGCTTCGCCTACTCGAAGCTCTCCTACCAGGAGAAGGTGGCGCCGCCAGCCGGCCCGACGTTCGTCATGGCCATCGTCTTCGTGTTCCTCCTGCTGGCCGCGATGTACGAGAGCTGGCGCCTGCCGTGGGCGGTCCTGCTCGGCTCGCCCCTCGTCGCGCTCGGCGCCTTCTTCGGCGTCTGGCTCATGGGCTACGACAACAACGTCTACGTCCAGGTCGGGCTCGTCATGCTCATCGGTCTCGCGGCCAAGAACGCGATCCTGATCGTCGAGGTGGCGAAGGTGAGGCACGAGGAGGGCAAGCCGGCGCAGGAGGCCGCGCTGGAGGCGGCGCGCCTCCGCTTCCGGCCCATCCTGATGACCGCGTTCGCCTTCATCCTGGGCGTGGTGCCGCTCATGCTCGCGAGCGGGGCCGGCGCCGGGGCGCAGAACGTCATGGGCACGGCGGTCTTCTGGGGCATGCTGGTCGCCACGTTCCTCGGCGTGTTCATCATTCCGGGCAACTTCGCCTTCGTGGAGCAGCTGGGACGGCGCCATCGCCGGGCGAAAGGCGCGGCAACGGTTCCAGCACAGGAACCGGCCGGGGCCGCGCTTCGTGAGGAGCATCCGTGAGGCGGAGCCTCCTCGCACTGACCCTGGTGCTGTCGGCCGCGTGCGCTCTCGGGCCAGACTATCGTCGCCCGGAAGTGCCGTTGCCCACGGTGTTCCGCGGCCTCGATCCCACGGCCCCCGGCGGGCCGGGGTCGCTCGCCGACCTCGCCTGGTGGACGCTCTTCGAGGACGAG
Organism: Candidatus Rokuibacteriota bacterium; assembly: GCA_044867785.1. Taxonomy (GTDB): domain Bacteria; phylum Methylomirabilota; class Methylomirabilia; order Rokubacteriales; family DASRDR01; genus DASRDR01. The sequence goes on from JBIOVM010000165.1 coordinate 59,248, forward strand.
GCCCTCCAGGCGCTGATCCAGGTCGCGCTCGTCGAGAACTACGACCTCCGGGTCGCCGTGGCGCGCATCCTGGACGCCGAGGCCCAGGTGACCATCACCCGCTCGTTCCAGTTCCCCTCGATCGACGGCACCGCCCAGGCGCCCTACTCGACCACCTTCGGCGACCGACCGCCGCTCTTCACGCTCGAGAACTCGTTCATCCCGCAGACCGCGATCAACCTCTCCTTCGAGCTCGACTTCTGGGGCCGGTGGCGGCGGGCGACCGAGGCGTCCCGGGCTGATCTCCTCGCGACCGAGGAAGGCCGGCACGTCGTGCTGAGCGATCTGGTCTCCAGCGTGGCCAATGCCTACTTCCAGCTCCGGGCGCTCGATCTCGGCCTCGAGGTCGCCCGGCGGACGGTGGGACTGCGCCAGGACTCCCTCCGGCTCGTCCGCCTCCGCGAGGAGGGCGGCATCGTGTCGCTGATGGACGTCTACCAGGCGGAGACCCTGCTCTCGGGCGCCCTGCGCGAGATCCCCGACTTCGAGCGGCAGATCGAGCAGACGGAGAACCTCATCAGCGTGCTCCTCGGCCGGAACCCCGGACCGATCGCGCGCGGCCGGTCGCTGGAGAGCCAGATCAGCCTGCCCGTTCTGCCCGCGGGACTGCCGGCCGCCTTGCTCGAGCGGCGCCCCGACGTACGCACCGCCGAGCAGGAGCTGGTCGCCGCCAATGCGCGGATCGGGGTGGCGAAGTCCGAGTACTTTCCCCGAATCTTCCTGCTCGGCGAGATCGGGGTGGCGGGCGGCGTCCAGAACAGCGTGTCCTTCGGCCCCATGGGCTTCTTCGGGATCGGCCCGACCCTGTCGGTCCCGATCTTCAACATGGGCCGCGTCCAAGCTGGCGTCGACTCGGCGGAGGCCCGCGCCCAGGAGGCCGTCGCCCGGTACCAGCGGACCGTCCAGCAGGCCGTCCGCGAGGTCTCGGACGCGCTGGTCGGGCACCGGAAGCGCCGCGAAGCCCGCGTGGAACAGGAGACACTCGTCCAGGTCCTGAGGAACGCGGCACGTCTCTCGAACGTTCGCTACGACGGCGGCGTGACGAGCTATCTCGAGGTTCTGGACAACGAGCGCCAGCTGTTCACGGCGGAGCTGGACCTGGCGCAGGCGCGGCGGGACGAGCTCCTGGCCGTGGTCGGCCTCTACCGGGCGCTCGGTGGGGGTTGGGCGCAGTAGAGACGATCGAGGGCTCGGGCCGTCCGGGGATCGGTGCGCCGCGATCGTCCCCGGTTGCACCGGGTCAGGGAAAGGAGATCGGCGACAATGGCCAAGCCGGTTCGGACGGGATTCATGCTGCTCGTCCTCGCGGCCGCCGGGGCCGGATGCGTATCCTCCGAGCAGTGGAAGGAGTGGAAGTCCCACCCGAGCCACTTCGCCTCCGGGGATCACATGAAGTTCTCGCTCAAGAATCAGGGCAAGACGCCTAAAGTGAGCCAGGACGACCAGAAGGTTGCGGCCGGTCAGTCGTGGTGGGGCGACCCCGTGGTGGTGCGCCCCGACCAGATCTTCCAGAACTAGGCGCCCGGCGCCGATGACCGGACCGACGTGGGGGTGGGCGGCCGCGGCCGTCCTGGCCGCGGGTCTCCTCACCGCGAGCGCCGAGGCCCAGCGCTCGGCGGATGAGTCGATCTATCCGCTGTCGGAGTACCGGGCGGCCGATGGCCGCGCGCTGGCCGCCGCCCACGCGGGCGAGCTGCGCGCTCTCTACGACGCGGTCCGCCGCTGCGCACCGGAGCTTGACTTCCAGCGACATGGCATCGGGTTTCGGCGCCCGACGGGAAGCGCGGATATCGCGCCGCACCTTGCGATCTGGACGTGGCTCCAGTGGGCACCGGCCCCCGAGGGCGGGGACCCACTGGGCCGGGCCGCGGATGCGTTTCGACGCTACGGCCCGAAGCTCCTGCCGCATCTCGTCGCACGGGATCCCGTCCGCGCGGACGCGCGGGTCGGGGGCTACGGTCTCGTGCTCACCTGGCTCAAGCCCGGCCCGGCGACCGGCGCGCCCGTCGCGGAGACGCTGGTGGTGTTCGCGCCCAGAGCGGCCGTCGTCTCCTTCGTGGGCGGTCAGGCGCCGCTGTCGGAGCTGCTCGCCCAGTCTCGCCTCCGGGTCTTCGACGGCCAGACGGAGGTGCCCGTGTCGACCCTCGGAATCCGGGACCAGGATGCCCCGGCTCCAGCCTCTCCGAGCTGCTAGGAGGGCGATGGGGGAGCGGTTCGGCGACTGCGGCTAGCGACCATGGCATCGAGCCTGCTCGCCCTGCTCGACGACATCGCCACGCTGCTCGATGACGTGGCGCTGCTCACCAAGGCCGCCTCGCGGAAGACCGCGGGCGTGCTGGGCGACGACCTGGCGCTCAACGCCCAGCAGGTGGCCGGCCTGAGAGCCGAGCGCGAGCTGCCCGTCGTGTGGGCGGTGGCCAAGGGCTCGCTGGTCAACAAGGCCATCCTGGTGCCCGCGGCGCTGGCCATCAGCGCCTTCGCACCGTGGGCCGTGACGCCGCTGCTCATGGCCGGCGGGGCGTATCTCTGCTACGAGGGCTTCGAGAAGCTCGCGCACGGCCTCCTGCATGATCGGGCGGAGGACGATGCGCATCACCGGGCGCTGGCTCACGCATGGTCCGATCCCGCGGTGGACCTCGTGTCGGCCGAGAAGACGAGGATCCGCGGCGCGGTGCGCACGGACTTCATCCTGTCGGCGGAGATCATCGTGATCACGCTGGGCATCGTGGCGGCCGCGTCCTTCGTGACGCGGGTCGCCGTCCTCGCCGGCATCGCGCTCCTCATGACCGTGGGCGTCTACGGCCTGGTCGGGGCCATCGTCAAGCTCGACGACGCGGGCCTCTACCTCAGCCGGCGTGCCGGCGACGGGGCGTTCGCCCGGATCCAGCGCGGCATCGGGGCCGGCATCCTCCGGACCGCGCCGCTGCTGATGAGGGGCCTGTCCATCGCGGGCACGGCCGCGATGTTCCTGGTGGGTGGCGGCATCGTCGTCCATGGCATTCCCGCCCTCGACCACTGGATCGAGGGACTGACCGGAGGGGCCGCCGCGCTCCCCGGGATCGGCGGCGCTCTCCATCTCGCGATGCCCTTCCTGCTCGCGGCCGTCACGGGCGTCGTGGTCGGCGGACTCGCGCTGGGCGTCGCGCGGACCGTGCGGCGCGTGATGCGTCCGCAACCAGCCTGATCGCCCTTCAGGGCCGACTCCGGCGGGTCCAGGCGGCCTGGATTGCCGTCGAATACGGCGGCCGCCGCTCCCGGTGGTGGCCAGGCGGCGAGCTCCGAAGAGCCGCGGGCCGTTCCCGTCTGATTGCACGGATAGTTGTCGATGCTGAGCAACGGGCACGTGGGTTGCAGCCCTGCTCGCCTGGACCCCGATCTCATCTCTACGCCTGCGGAAAGGATGCTCCAATGCGACGAACAGAGGCATGGCGCCTGGCGGTCGTGGCGGTCGTCCTCGGAGTCGCCGTCATCGCGGCTCGCCCGGCATCCGCGGAGTGGTTCCTGGATGCCTATGGCGGCGCCTCGATGACGGCCGATGCCGACGTCACGGTCCGCAACGGCACGACTGTCGACGACAAGGTGGAGTTCGACACGGAAGGCATGGGAGGGGTGCGCCTGGGCTACTGGCTCGCCGGCCTTCGGTGGCTCGGCGTGGCCGGGGACGTCTCCTACTTCGCGCCAGCGGGACAGGGGACGACCGTCGAGACGCGCCTGGAGGTCGTTCCCATGACCCCGCTGGTGATGTTCCGGCTCCCTCTCCTGGAGAGCCAGGAGTTTCCGAACGGGCGACTGCAGCCGTACCTCGGTGTGGGGCCGGGCTTCTTCCTGACGAGCGTGAAGGTCGAGCTGCCGGGCGTCGGCGAAGAGAGTACCGATTGGCAGTTCGACGTCGGCGTCGACACGCGGGCGGGGGTCACGTTCATGATCACGCCGGCCTTCGGGGCGTTCATCGAGGGCCGGTACACGGTGTTCAGCACGGACCCGGGAGGGCAGAGCACGGATTTCGACGTCGAGACGGTCCACATGGCGGGCGGTATCACGATCCGCTGGTAGCAGACGCTGCCGGCTTTCGTCCGCACGACCACGGCAGCCATCGGTGTCCGCCACCCGAAGCGGCCTGCACCCGGATCGGTCATGATGCGGCGCCGCTGGTTCCTCTTCCTGCTCGTCTGTGGAAGCGCCATCCCGGTCGCAGCGCCTTGGGCCGCTCGGGCGCAGCCGGTCGACATGGAGCGGTCCCTGGTCGACCGCTTCGGGTTCTCGGCGGCCGACATCGGGGCGCTACGCGCCGGCCAGGCCGTGATCAAGACCATTCCCGCGGAAGGACGGGAGATCGCCGTCGGCGGCGCCGTCCGGATTTCCGACGACAAGGAGCGCCTCGTCCGCTGGATCCGGGACGTGGAGGGCTTTCGCAAGGCGGCGGACCTGGGCGTGTCCCGACGGCTCCAGTCGCCTCCGGCGATCAACGACTTCGGCGACCTTGTCCTCGATTCCGGTGAGCTCGGCGCATTGCAGCGGTGCCAGCCCGGCGACTGCGCCCTGCGCCTGGGGGATGCGGCCATCCAGCGGTTTCGGGCCGAGGTGGACTGGGCCGCGCCCGATGCGGGACGCCGGGCGAACCTGCTGACGCGGCAGCTCCTGCTGGGCTACGCGGAAGCGTACCTGCGCGGCGGGGACCAGGCGCTCGGCGCCGCCCACAACGAGCGGCAACCGCGCGCGGTCGCCGACGAGTTCCGGACGTTGATCCGGGGCGCCACGAACTTCTACGCGCTGGCCGATCCCCTCGCCACGTATCTCGAGCGCTTCCCGAATGCCACGAGCCCGCCCGCCGAGCAGTTCCTCTACTGGGCCAAGGGCGGCGTGGGCCCCGAGTCGTCGATCACGTTGCATCATCTCGTGATCCACCGGGACCCCGGGGGGAGCATCTACATCGCCGACAAGCAGCTCTACGCCAGCCGGTACGTGGATGCCGGCGTGCTCGTCCTCTGGCTGGGCACCCCGCCCGACGGTCAGGGCTACTACTTGTTCGCGGGCATGCGGGCGCGCTCGAGCGCTCTGGAGGGCCTGACGGCCCGGCTGCTGCGGGGGCGCATCGAGCAGGAATCGCACGCGTACCTGCGGATCTACCTGGACTGGCTTCGCAAGAGCCTGACGCCGCGATAGATGTCGACGGGCGAGGGCTGGGCCGCTCCGCTGAGCATCCGGCCTGCCCGTAGGGGCCAGCCCGTAGCGGCCAGACGTGGAGGAAACCGATGACACTCGTGATGACGAGGACGGCGCGGTGGACGGCGATCGTGACACTTTTCTTCTTCGGGGGTCAGCTGCTCGCTCCGGCGGCATGGGCGCAATCCCCCTCCATGCCCGCGTCCGGGGCGCCGGCCTCCGGCGCTGGGAGCGCTCCGACTCCGACGAAACCAGGGTCGACGACGCCGGCGACCGCGGGGCCGGCGGCGGCCGCGTCGCGGGGGGGCACCGGGAACACCCCGTGGCCCCGTGAAGCGACGGAAGGGGGCCGGACGTACACCGTCTACCAGCCGCAGATCGAGAAGTGGGACGGCACCCGCCTCCACGCGCGGGCGGCGGTCTCGGTCGAGAGCCAGGCGTCGCCCGTCCAGCACTTTGGCGTGGTGTGGTTCTCGGCGCGGGCCGATGTGGACAAGGTGAGCCGGCTCGTCGCGCTCGCTGACTTCCGGGTCGACAAGGTCACGTTCCCCTCGGCGCCCGACCGGGCCGCCGAGTACCAGAAGGTGCTCGAGCGGCGTCTGCCGCTACAGATGGCGAGGATCTCGCTCGACCGGGTGCAGGCCGCGCTCGCGATCACCGAGGCTCAGCGCACCGGGGCCGCCGCGCCCCAGCCGATCAAGAACGACCCGCCGCGGGTCATCTTCAGCACGGTACCGGCGCTCCTGGTCCTGGTGGACGGTACGCCCGTGCTCCGCCAGGTGGACGGCTCCAGCCTTCAGCGGATCGTCAATTCCTGGGCGCTCATCCTCGTCGACCCGAAGGCCGGCAAGCACTACCTGCGGGCGGTGGGCCGATGGTTCGAGGCTACCACCCTCGACGGTCCCTGGGCGGCGGCTGCCCGGCCGCCCGGGCCGCTCGATGCCGCGATGCAGACCGTGGCCAAGACTCAGCGGGTGAGTCTCCTGGACGACCCGGGACCCGAGGTGAAGGACGCGGTCGCCCGGGGCGTCGCTCCGGCCGTCCATGTCAGCACGGTGCCGGCCGAGCTGATCCAGACGCAGGGCCGGCCCGACTACGAGCCGATCGAGGGCACCGACCTCCTGCACGTCCGGAACTCGTCCGCCAACATCGTGCTGGACCCCGCGGACCAGCGCCATTACGTGCTCCTGTCCGGGCGGTGGTTCCGGAGCGCGTCCCTGGCCGACGGCCCGTGGGAGTTCGTCCCGCACGACGCGCTGCCGGCGGCGTTCGCCAAGATCCCGGAGACTCACCCGCGGGGAGCGGTCCTGGCCTCGATCGCGGGCACGCCGCAGGCCAAGGAAGCCCTCATCGACAACAGCATTCCTCAGACGGCCGAAGTGAACCGGGCGACGACGCGCTACCAGGCGACGTACGAGGGGACGCCGAGGTTCCAGCCGATCGCGGGCACGCCGCTCCACTACGCGGCAAACTCGCCCTATCCGGTCATCCAGGTCGACGCGAAGTCGTACTACTCGCTGAAGGACGGGGTCTGGTTCTCGGCGAGCGGCCCGCTGGGGCCGTGGACCGTCGCCACCGCGGTGCCGGCCGTGATCTACACCATCCCCTCCAGCTCTCCCTTGCACTACGTGACCTATGTGCACGTGTACGGCGGCACCGCCGAGACGGTCTACGTCGGGTACACGCCCGGCTACTACGGGACCGTCGTGGCGCCGACCAACGTCGTCGTCTACGGGACGGGCTACGTCTACCCGCCGGTCTACGTGGGCGCGTACTGGTACCCGCCGCCTCCGACCTACGGGTACGGCGCCGGATTCGGATGGGGGTCCGTGACGGGCTTCGCCTTCGGGGCGGCCACCGCGGCCATCTGGGGCGGCGCCTGGGGCTGCTGCTACGACGACGTGGACATCGACCGGACCGTCAACATCAACCGGAGCGATGCCTACAACCGATGGAACCAGAGCCAGGTCCGTTCGAACCTCGAGAGCCGGGCGCAGTCGCTGACCCCCGCCCAGCGCCAGCAGGCCCAGCAACGCACCCAGCAGGCCGTCCAGGCGCGTGGCGGCACGCCACGCTCCAACGACGTCTACGCGGGGCGCGACGGAAGCACCTACCGGCGCGGCGCCGATGGCTGGGAGCAGAACACCGGACAGGGCTGGGACCGGGCCGACTTCGGCCAGGGCAGGGAATCGGCAGCCGACCTGAATCGCCAGCAGCAGGCGAGGAGCGCGGGAGCGGCTCGCGAGGCCTCCTACCAGCGCAGCGGGGGCAGCAGCGGCTACAGCGGCGGCGGTGGCGGCGCGCGATCCTCCGGTGGCGGGGGACGGACGGGCGGCGGCGGTCGGGGCGGCGGAGGCGGGCGCCGGCGCTGAGCCCACAGGCCGCCACGGGCCGGAGGCCGTCCAATCGGATCCGTCCGATCAGCTCCCAGGAGAGCCAGGGGACCGAGGTGAGCACGGTGTCCCGCACCGCCAGCCCGGACGCCACCGGCCGCTCGCCGGACGGCGTTGCCTGGCCGGGGCCCGTCTCCGCCACCGGCGCCTGGCTCCTCTCGGAGCGCGCCGACTTCTGGCTGGCCGCGGCGGGCGGCGGCACGCTCCTGGTCGTCATGGGGCTGGTGCTCGCGTGGCACGGGGATCGTGAGCTCGACATGGCGGACCTGCTCCTGAGCGAGCTGCACCTGGGCGCCACGTACGATGCCATCGTTCGCCGCCGGCTGTGGCGCCGGATGCCCGTCGACGTGGTCGCGGTGCCGCTTGCCATCGTGGTCGCGACCTATGCCCTCCTCCTCTTCGGCTGGCCGCTCCTCGTGACCACCGCGATCCTCTACCTCGGCGCCTGGCATCGCGGCCGCCAGAACCTGGGGATCGCACGCTACTACCAGCGGGCCGCCGGGGGTCCGGCGACCGTGCATCACCGGTGGCTGCTCGCGATCGCCTTCTACGCGCCCATGGTCGCGGCTCTCGCTTACTACACGAGCACGGCCCCGACCCACGAGGGCGAGGTGTTCCACGGCCTGTCGCTCGGTCCCGCGGTCCTGGGTGGCCTCGGGGCCGTGGCGCTCGCGGCCGTCGGAGCCTATCTCGCCTGGGCGGTCGGCCGGACCCTCGGGCCCGGGATCGGCGTCGAGCGCGGAGGGCCTGTCGTCCACCCTGGCGAGCGATGGCTCGTTCTGGCCAACGCGCTGGCCTTCGGCAGCGCCTACGTGCTGGGCGCCTGGACCGCTTCGTACGTCCTCGTGCTGGCCGTGCACCACGAGGTCCAGTACCTCTACTTCACCTACACGGTCGCGCGGCGGGCCGACGCGTCCTCCGGGCATGGCCTCGCCGCGGAATGCCGGCGGCTCGGCCGCTTCGCGATCTGGCCGGCGATCGGGCTCGCCTCGTGGGCGGCCTGCGCGTTCTCCGGAGTGGAGGGGCTGCTCCCGTTCCTGACGGCCGGCCTGCTCGGACACTACTGGTTGGACGGCCGCATCTGGACCGCGCGGGCCCGGCGCCTGGCGGTCGCACGGTGAGGCCCTCGATCAACTGGCTCCTGGTCCTCATCCCGGTCACGATCGCGCTCGAGCATGCGGGCGCGCCCGCGCCGTGGGTATTCTTCGTCGCGGCGGCCGCGATCGTGCCGGTGGCGCGGCTCATCGTCCGCTCGACCGAGCAGCTCGCGACCTACACCGGCGACGCGGTCGGCGGGCTCCTCAACGCGACCTTCGGCAACGCCCCCGAGCTGATCATCGCCCTCGTGGCGCTGCGGGCGGGCCTCCTCGACATGGTCCGCGCCTCCCTCGCCGGTGCCATCCTCGCGAACCTCCTGCTCGCGCTCGGCATCGCCTTCCTGCTCGGGGGGCTCCGCTTCCACAACCAGACCTACAACGTGGTCGCCGCGCGGGTCTACAGTTCGATGATGCTCATGGCCGCGATCAGCCTCCTGGTCCCGAGCGCGTTCAGCCGCTTCTTCGCGCCGGGGGAAACCGTGCGCGAGGAAGCCCTGCTCAACATCGGCCTCGCCGTCGTGTTGCTCGCGGCGTACGTGCTCTACCTCGTCTTCATGCTGAAGACCCATCCCGACGAGTTCAGGGGGGACGCGTCCCCTAACGATGCCCACCACGGCCCCCGCTGGAGCCGAGCCCGCGCGATCATGGGCCTCCTCACCGCGTCGATCCTCGCGGCCTGGATGAGCGAGATCCTCGTCGGCGCGGCGGAGGGCACCGGCACGGCGCTCGGGATGTCGCAGGTCTTCATCGGGATCGTGCTCCTCGCGATCGTCGGCGGCGCCGCCGAGAGCGGCTCGGCCATCGCGATGGCGAGCCGCAACCGGATGGACCTCGCGGTGGGCATCGCGCTCGGCAGCTGCATCCAGATCGCCCTCTTCGTCGCGCCGGTGCTGGTGCTCGCGAGCTACTTCGTGGCGCCGCGGCCGCTCGAGCTCTCCTTCAGCCGGCCGGAGATCGGGTCGCTCCTCATGGCCGTCCTGATCGGCGCGCTGGTGGCGGGAGATGGGCGCTCGAACTGGTACAAGGGCGTCCAGCTCACCGCCGTGTACCTCATCATCGCCCTCATGTTCTATTTCATGCCGACCGCGGGGTGAGCGTGACGAGGGCTCCTCGGCGACGAGCTCGATGCCCATGCCCGTCGTCCGACCCCCGCCCGCTGGAGACGCCTTGATGATCATAGTGATCCTCTCTGCGCTTGGCCTCACAGCGGTGACCGTGACCGTGCATGGTGTCGGTGCAGTGGCGTCCATCTCGCGCGCGGCGAGACTCTGGACCCAGCGCAGGCATCGTCCGGGCCGGTTCGGCACGGAGCTCCTCGTGGCGCAGCTCGTGGGCATCCTGTTGCTGGCGCACCTTGCCGAAGCGCTCGTGTGGGCGTTGTTCTTCGTGTTGGTTGGCGGACTGCCGGACCTCGAGTCGGCCGTCTACTTCTCGCTTGCGAGCTACACCACCGTCGGCTACGGCGACGTCGTATTGCGCGAGCCATGGCGCCTGCTCGGCCCGATCGAGGCGGCGGTGGGAGTGCTGATGCTGGGGTGGTCCACCGGCATCCTCGTAACGGTGATCGGGACGATCTACCGGCAGCTGTTCCCGTCCCTGATGACTCCGGTGGGCCGGGCGGCTGGAGGACGCGAGTGACCACCAGATCGCCGTGCGCCGCATCGGCTCACGGACGGGAGCGTCGACTTCACGCGCGCGACGGCCGGGATCCCGTGCACGGATGTGTACGACACCGACTGGAGGGCGAATGCTCACGCCGTTGACGCCGAGCGGACACGAATGCGGAAGGGGTGCAGGCACGATCGCCGGACGGGGCCGAGCGCCCTGGGCTCGGACACTCGGTGCCGCGATGCTCGCGGTCGCCGTGCTGGTCCTCGCCGACGGCCGTGCCTGGGCGCAGGACTCGGTCATTCCGCTGGTCTTGCCGGAGGGGAACCTCATTGCCGTCGGAGTGGGCGGGTATCCCGACTACATCGGCTCGGACGACTACAGCCTCGGGGCGATTCCGCTCGGGCGGTACGTGTACTGGGGGAAACGGGACATCACGTTGGTCGGCAACACGCTGAACGTGAGCCTGCTCTCCGAGTCGGGCTGGCGCCTCGGGCCGTCGGGCATGCTGCGTTTCGGCCGATCGGACGTGTCGGACGACGTCGTGAACCGCGTGCACGAGATCGACCCGTCCATCGATCTCGGCGCCTTCGTCGGCTACACCTGGGTCGGCGACGATCCACGGAAGCTCCTCGGCAGCAGCGCCTGGGCGCTGGCGGACGTGACCGACAGCCACGGGGGCTGGACGGCCGGCGCCAACCTCTACGGGGCCTATCCGGTACTTGAGGCGCTGACGCTGGCGGGAGGCGTGGCGGCCACCTACGGCAGCGGATCGTACATGAACACCTACTTCGGGGTGACACCGGCGGACGCCCAGGCGAGCGGTCTCGGCGCGTATCAGGCGGACGCGGGAATCCGTGACGTGCGGAGCTGGCTGGTGGCGCTCGTGCACCTGAGTCCCCGCTGGACCATCGGGGCCGGCGTCGGCTACTCCTGGCTCGCGGATGAAGCGGGGCGGAGCCCGATCGTCTCGGACCGGGGCTCTCGCAACCAATGGCTCTTCGGCGCCGGCGCCATGTTCCTCTGGTGAGGGCTGACCCATGTCATCCGTGACCCCTCCACCTCCGTCACCGGACGTCCCACGCATCACGCTGACCGTCCTGTTCATCGGGCTGATGATCGTGGCGAGCCTCTGGGTGCTGCGGCCGTTCCTCCCCGCGATGGTCTGGGCCGGGACGGTGGTGGTCGCGACCTGGCCGATGATGCTCGCCCTGCAGTCGCGCCTCGGCGGACGGCGCTGGCTCGCGGTCGCCTTGATGACGGGGATCATGCTGCTGGTGCTGGTCGTGCCGCTCGCCCTCGCCACGAGCACCATCGTCGAATACGCGGACGACCTCGTCGGATGGGCCAAGGCCGCAGTGAGCAAGGGGGTACCGCCGCCGCCCGATTGGGTTCGGCAGATTCCGGTGGTCGGGTCGAAGCTCGTGCGGCGGTGGCAGGAACTGGCGGCGACGGACCACGAGAGCCTGGCGACGCAGGCCGCCCCCTACGCCCGCACCGTGGTGCAGTGGGTCGCGGGCCGGGCCGGCGACCTCGGCGGGTTGCTGGTGCACTTCCTGCTGACCGTCTTGCTCACCGCCATTCTGTACACGACCGGCGAGACGGCGGCCTCGGGCGTGCGACGGTTCGCCCGCCGGCTGGCCGGCGGCCGCGGGGGATGACTCCGTCGTGCTCGCGGGACAGGCCGTCCGCGCCGTGGCGCTCGGGGTGGTCGTCACGGCGCTCGTCCAGTCCGCCGCCTCCGGCATCGGCCTCGCCATCGTCGGCATCCCGTACGCGGCGGTTCTCACCCTCTCCTGTGCACGATCATGCTGTGTGGCTGCGAAGGACTGCTGACCACCGACGTGCAGAGCCTGCTCGCCCCCACGTTCACGCGATCGGAGATCCTCGGCTTGATCGCGGGATTCGGAACGACCTTTGCCGCCGTGCCGGACCTGATCGCGATGCTGAGGCGGCGGTCGAGCGCGGGCATGAATCCGAAGATGGCCGCGATCATGGGCGCTTTCCAGATTCTGTGGATCTGGTACGGACTGCTCATCGTCTCCAGGCCCGTCGTGCTCTGGAACGCGATTGCCGTGGTGACGAACTTCTTTGCCGTGGGCGCGTATCGTTACTACGCGCGCCGCGAACGCGAATGATCGGCGACGACGGCACGCTGATCGCCCGCGCGGCTCGGTGCATCGTCGGCGCCGTCCAAGCCACACCCGCTGACGTGGCATGTCGCTCCCGGCGCCGGGCGGAGCCCTTGGGGGGTCAGCGGCGCTCCTCGATGCTGGCCAGGGGGTCGGGGACTCGCGTGCCCTCGTCGACGAGGCGGCGAATGGCGCTGCGCGCCCTCGTCTCGACGAGCCATTCGCCGAGCCGGCGGCGCGCCGCGTCGCCCTCGAGCCGTGCGCGCACCGTTTCCCGCGTCGTCTCGCCGTCCCCGCCGGCTCCCATCGCCGCCGTCACCTCGGCCTCGGAGACGAAGGCGAGGTCGCGGAAGCGGAGCTCGATGAAGCGACGTCGTAGAAGATCCTCATCGACGAGCCGCCGCGCCCAGGCGGGATCGACGTCGGCGGTCCGGAGCCACGCCTCGAGGATCGCCTGGCCACCTGCCCGGTCAGCGGCGGCCGTCCACGCCTCGCTCCGCTCGTCGGCCGTCGTCTCGAGGCCGAGCCGCGTCGCCTCCCGGACGAGAAGCCGTCCATCCACGTAGCGGTCGACCTCGGTCGCCTCGATGGGTCGCGGCGCCGCGCTCAGCTCGAAGAGCCCGAGCGCTCGCGCGATCGCGACGTCGCTCGCCGTCACGAGGGCGCCATCGATCTCGGCCACCATCCGGTCGAGGAAGCGGACGGCGGCGTGGCTCATCAGGACGGCGCCGAGCGGGCCGAAGGCGAGGAGGAGGCCCAGGGCCGCTCCAGCGAGCGTCCGGAGCGCCGCGGAGTCTGCTAGGCGCCCCCCCGAGGCAGTCACGGGGAGACTCTGCGCCGCCGCTGTCGGTCGTTTCCGCATCAGAAGGGGAACCCCACCGTCAGATAGAACTGGAGTCGATCCTCGCCCGGGATCGGCTGGAGGGCGTAGGCCGCGTCCAGCCGGATGGGGCCGACCGGGGTCGCGACGCGGAGACCCGCCCCGGCCCCCGACTTGAAGGCCGAGAAGCTCAGGTCGCCGACCTCCGGCGTCACCGTGCCGGCATCGACGAAGACAGCGCCGCTGACCCAGCGCCAGACCGGAAAGCGCCACTCCGCGCTCAGGACCGCCAGCGCCTCGCCGCCGAGCGGGTTCCCGGCCGCATCCCGCGGGCCCAAATGGTTCTCGGGAAACCCGCGGACGCTCGTGCTGCCGCCCGTGAAGAAACGGTCCTGGATCGGCAAGCTCTGCGTCCCGCCGAACGGCGCGGCCAGCCCCAGCCGTCCCGAGATCGCGAACACGGTGGGCGGAAGCCACGAAAAGAACCAGCTCGTCGAGAGCTCGGCCTTCGTGAACTCGACGTTCCCGCCGAGGGCCACGAGCGCCGTTTCCAGCGACACCTGGTGGAGGCTGCCCCGGCGAGGGTTGAAGCGGTCGTCGCGAAAGTCCCACACGACAACCGGCGTCAGGCTGCCGATTCGATCGGTACCCGGCTCGATGCCCTGAGCTTGAAGATCCGGGCTCACGTCGGAGACCCGTGCCCCCTCCAGGCGGTAGCGGAGCTGGGATCGGAAGATCCGCGGGCCGCGCGGATTCAGAAGATCGTCGCCGATCCAGGTCGAGAACCCGATGCGCTGGAGGTCGTAGCCCAGGTTCTCGGTGCGCTCGCCATAGAGCTCGATCTGACCCTGCCAGGGCGTCCCGGGAATCCAGGGCTCTCGATAGATGAGGTCGACGTGGTCGAGGCGCTTGATGGCCTCGCCGCCGATGGCCTCCTTGATGCGGATGCCGGCGCTCCGGGCGGTGCCGAAGAGGTTGTCGTGGGACAGCTCGAGATACCCGCTGACGCCTACTGCGGTATCGTAGCCGGCGCCCAGCTCGAACCGCCAGGGCTTCTGCTCGGCGAGAAGGACCTCGACATCGGCGAACGGCGCGGGCGGAGGACGCGGCGGGCCCACGTCGGCCGTCGCGAACGCCGGCGGGCGTTCGAGGCGTCGCCGGGCCGCGGCGAGCCGTTCCGGGTCGAAGACGTCGCCGGGCTCGAACCCGAGCTGCCGGCGCACCGTGTCCTCCTTCGTCATCCCGAGCCCGCGCAGGAGGATCCGCCCGATTCGCGTCTGGGACCCCTCGGCAATGCGATAGATCACCGAGATCTCGTGGTCGCGGCGAGTGACGTCGGCGTCCACCGTCACGCCGTGATATCCCCGGCGGGCGTAGAGGCGCTCGACCGCGCGCCGTCCCTCCTCGATCCGGGCAGGATTCCACGGCTCCCCCGGCCCGATCCGAATCGCGGCGAGAAGCTCCTTGGTCGTGAAGAGCGTCTGCCCCTCCGCGTCGACGTGGCCGACCGTCACCCGAGGCCCTTCCACGACCGGGATCACGATGTGCGCGCGGGTCCGGCCGTCCTCGAACCGGACCTCGGCGGGACCGGCGGTTGCGTCGGCGAATCCTTGGGCCCGGGCGAAGGCCTGGATGGCCGCCACGTCCCGGTCGAGGACGTCTTGGCGAAACAGCCCCTTCTCCCAGATGCTCGAGGGGCGCGTCGCCATCGCCGCTCGCAGCCGCCGATCTGCGAGGGCGACGTTGCCGACGAATGTCACCGACGCCACCCGCACCTCCGGCCCTTCGCTCACCACGAAGTCGATCGCCGGCGAGTCGAGGGCGCCGGCGAGGGTTCCCGTGACGCGGGCGAAGGCGTATCCCCGCTCGCGGTAGAGGGCCTCGAGCTGCCGCGCGCTCGCCTCGACTTCGAACTCGTCCACCGCGCCGCTGTCGAGCACGGTCAGGCGGTCCCGGAGCACCGACTCCGCCAGGGCGTGCCGTCCGGCGAAGGTCACGGCGTATCGCCGGCCGGCCGCTACGTCGACGGTCAGGTCGACCCGCGGCGCGCCGGCGACCCGGGCGGGCGGGTGGCCGGTGACGCGAGCCTCGAAGAATCCCTCGCGCCGCAGCCGCTCCTCGAGCGCGCGCACCCGCTCGCGCACCGCCGCCTCCCGGTATCGGGCGCCGGGGGCGAGGCCGAGCGCCTCGGCCACGGTCTTCTCGGGCAGCCCGAGCGCGCCTTCGAGACGGACCTGCTCGATCCGGACCGGTGTCCCGGCGGAGAGGACGACGGTGACGTCCTGGCCAGCCTCTGCGGGGACGGGCGCGGTCTCGACGTCGACCCGAGCGTCGAGGTAGCCCTCGCGACGATAGAGCGCGAGGAGGTCCTCACGCGCGCGCGCGAGCCGTTCCGGGGACGCCTCCTCGCCGAGCGCGAGAGATGCCGCCGCGACGAGCTGGCCGAGGTCGAGCCCCATGTCGCCCTGCCAGGCGATCCGGCGCACGAGCGGCCGCAGCGTCAGGTGGTAGCGCAGGCGGATGCCTCCGGGGGCGTCGATCTCCTCGACGAGGACGTCCGCGAAGAACCCGAGCGCCCATAACCGGTCGAGACTCTCCCGCACGGCGTCCCGCGAGCGAGGCCGGCCGACCATCTCCCCGATCGCGCGCCGGACGAGCGACTCGGGGACTCCGGCGGCGGGGACGAGGTCGACCGCGATGACCACCGCGCGCTCGCCGTCCTGAGCTTGGACGGCCTCCGGCCCGGCCGTGGCCGCGAGCCAGAGCGCCGCCGCGAGGGCGACGGTCGCACCTCCGCGCGCCCTCATCGGAACCGGAGCCGCAGGACCACCCCGGCGGCGTAGCCGCCGCTCATCCCTCGCTCGCCGACCAGGCTCAGCGGGCCGAGGAGCTGGTATTCGACCCGAACCCGTTGCTCCCCGCCGCTCTCCGTCCCGAGGGCGCCGGCCGGGGTCGACCGCTCGGGCGCGGTCCGGGTTCTCACCTGAAGCCGCTGCTCGCCGCTCCCCAGTCCCGGGAGGCCTTCCAGGCCCAGGAGGTCGCGGACGATGCTCCGGGCCGCTTCTTCGGCGAGGACACCGGCCGGCGACCGCTCGAGGTCGGCGCGCGTGGCGCCGAAGGCGACCAGGGCCAGGAGATCCTCCTGCGGGAGCGGAGGGGTCGAAGAGAGGCGCACGTCCAGCCGGTCCGTGCGTCCGGTGACTCGGGCGGTGACGTCGTACTCGCGGATGCGCGCGGTGGCGGCGGCATCGATGAAGGGGTCGAGGCGCCGGGGATCGACGAACCGGGCGGTGGCCGTGAGGATCGTGAAGCGGCGATCCCGGAACGTCACGCGGCCCTCCCGGGTCTCGAGCACCCCGAGCACGACCGGCGCCGCCGTGGAACCCTCGATGGAGAGCGTACCGCCGACCCGCAGCGAGGCGGTGCGGTTTCGCACCACGAGGTTATCGTCGAGCTTGACGACGATCCGCAAGGGGAGCCCGACCCCACCGGACGCCGGCCCAGCCGAGCCCTGCGGTGCGCCGGCGGCGGGGGCGAGCTCGCGCGTGTACATTCCCCGGACCAGGCGGAGCTCCCCTTGGAGCAACCCGCGCGCGGCGCGGCCCGCCAGCTCCACGTCGCCGTCCCAGAGGGTGGAGAGGCCGTCGAGCGGCGACACGGCGACGCGCCGAGCCGTGAGGGCGACGCGATAGGCTCCGAGCCCCCCGTCCGCCAGCGCCGCCTCGCCGTTCGCGGTCAGAGTCCCCCCGCCGACGACGCCCCGAGCCTCGGTCAGACGGAAGCCCGCGGGAGACGCGGTGAACCGCGCCTCGATTTCGCGGACGGGGTCCGCGTAGCCGCGGACCTTCACGCTTGCGCCGTGGAGGGCTCCGGTGCCGCCGATCTCGGGCGCCGCGGTCGTACCGCGTGCGGTCACGCTCACGTCCAGCGTCCCGCTGGCCGTCTCCACCTCGGGCCGGAGCGCCGCGAGCACGCCCAGCGGGATCTGGCCCCGGAGCTCGGCATCGAGGGCGCCTCCCGCGTGAAGCGCTCCTCGGCCCGTGATCGTCCCCGCACGCCCCTCGAGGGACAGGCGCTCGACACGCAGCGCGCCCGCGTCGAAGCTCGCGACGACCGGCTCCCGGCTCGCGAGCGCCTCGCCCGCGATCACGAGTCGGAGCGGGTCGAGGCGGAGCGTCCCTCGCCCCGCCCTCGGGCGGTCGAGCGGGACCTCGGCCAGGAGCCGCGCCGACACCGAGCCGGCGACCGTCGCTCGCTCCTCCAGTCCGAGCCGCCGCCCCAGCTCCCCGAGGGACAGATCGTCGACCGCGGCGCGGATCTTCATCGTGGCGCCCGTCTCGGCACGCCCCTCCGCGACGGCACTGAGGCGACGCTCGGGAAAGCCGAGCTCGGCGCGGACCACTCGCCCTCGGAGCTCGCCCGCCAGAGTCCCAGCGCCGAGCGTCTCGCCCGCGATGCGGACCCCGTCGAACCGGAGCGCCAGCGAGGCGGTGACGTCGTCGAGAGATCGGAACACGCCCCCGAGGCGCCCCGACGCCGAGCCGGCCAGGTCGAGGGCCGCGGGGACGGCGCGGAGCTCCGCCAACCCGGCCGGCCCGAGCCGGGCGTCCAGGCGGCCGCCCCCGCTCCACTGCCACGACCCCGTCCCCCGGATGGGCACGCCGCGAACGCGGGTGGACACGGCGGTCGCCTCGATCCGCTCCGCGTTCATCCGGAAGGCGGCGTGGAGCGTGTCGATCGGCCAGCCGCCCACCGTCAGGACCGGGGCCGTCAGCGTTCCCCGCCCGCGCCATCCCCCCGTCCCCCACGACGCCTCGCCCTCGAGCGCAAGGGGATCCTTCCCGAGGACGGCGCGGGAGTCGGCAATCCGGATGGCCGAGGGCGTGAGCCGGAAGGGCACCGTGACCCCGGTGAGCGTGACCTCCGCGTGCGTGAGGGCCGTCGCCTCGAGCCGCCCGCTGGCGACAGGCTCTCGCCAGGACCCGCTCACGTCGGCGGAGACGATCGCCTGGCCGGTCACGCGATCCTGGCCGAGGGCACGCGCGAGCTCGGCCCCATCGGCGATGAGCCGGGTACGCAGCGCGAGCGGTCCTTCGAACGGCACGCGGCCGTCCAGGGACACCGTTCCCACCGGCCAGCGCCCTCGGATCGAGACCGCCTCCAGCGCGTCCTTGGTGAGCCGCGCCTCCGCCCGCACTTCGCCCGGGGTGACCCGGTCGAGCGGCGGCGGCAGCCTCGCCTGTTCCAGGCCCAGCGCGATGCGGGCGTCGGTCCCGCCGGCTTCCATGACGGCGGATGCCGTGATCGTCCCGAGCGGGCCCTCGACCCGAAACCTGTCCGCCGTGAGCCGCCCGTGATCCCACCGAACGAGGGCCGGCGAGCGAGTCGTCCAGCGCGCGCCCGCGACGACGAGCTCGTCCGGCGTGATCGACGCCGTCATCCGGATCTCTTCCGGCCGCCAGAAGGGAACCTCGGCCTCCGCGCGGGCCGAGACGCTCCCGAGCACCTGCCCGCGCGCCGCGGGTGCCAGCTGGGCCACGACGGGATCCAGGTTGGCCCGCTCGAGTCGGGCCTGCGCCGTGACGGTCCGGCCTTCCTCGAGCCGGCCGCGGCCGGTGGCCGAGAGCCCCATCGCGGGGAACTCGAGCGCCATCGTCAGGTCGCGGCCCGTGACGCCGGCGTCGAGACGGCCCGGCCCGAGAAGGACGCCCCCGAGCGAGACGTCACGGAGGCCGATCGCCGCGGTGGCGGACACCGTCCCTCGTTGTGTGCTGGCCCGGAGCCGCGCCTCACCGGACCCTGCTAGCGAAACGCCGGCGGGAAGTCCGGGCAACCCGCCGAGGGCGACCGGTCCGAGGTCCCCCTCCGCCCGTCCGTCGCCCCCCCAGTCCCAGGTCCCTCGCAGCGTCAGCGGGATGCCTCGCACGCGAGCGGTCAAGGGCTGGATCTCGGCCCGCTCGGCATTGAGCACAACGGCCGCGCGGAGGGCCTCGATCGGCGCCACGGGGAGTCCGACGCGTGGTGTCTCGAGCGTCCCTGTCCACCGTGAGAAGCCGTCGCTGCCTGCCAGCCGGTAGCGCAGCTCCGCGCGATCGACCGTGCGCGTCGTGAAGGTGAGGGGGCCCACGTCGGCCTCCCCGGCGACGACCGGACGATCCCACGTCCCCGTCGTCTCGGCGGACACGCGCGCCGGGCCCGCGACGCCCGTCGCGCCCATCGCACGCCCGAGCGGTCCGAGATCGGCGGTGAGGTCGGCGCGGAGCCCCAGAGGGGCCCCTGGCGCCACGCGGCCCGCGACATCGAGCCGCGCGGCGGCCCACTGCGCGGTCGCCGGCCCGAGCTCGATCCCGCCCCCTTCGAGTCGGCCGTGGGCCTGCACGTTCGCCGGGCCGAGCGATGCGAGGACCCCCGGGAGCCGGAGTCCGTCCAGCGAGAGCTGGACCCGTCGCGCGCCGGCTTTCGGGTCGGGGCTCAGGGTGAAGGCGCCCCGGACGGGTCCGCCAGGGAGGCCTGCGTGGATGTCCCGAAGGTGCAAGGTCCCGTCGCCGAAGCGTCCCTCGAGGTGGACACCTCGCGCGCGAACCAGCCCCGCGGTGAGCTCGGGCACGGTGATGCGACCCTCGACCCTCGGCGCGGCGACCGGTCCCTCGAGCGTTAGGTCGAACCGGGCGATACCACTGAGCGGCCAGGTGATACCCGCGCGGCCGGCGATCGGGACCAAGCTGGCTTCCCCGCGAACCGTGCCGAGCACGGCGAGCCCGGCCGGGGTCGGTCGCAGCTGGCCGGACAGCTCGGCGTCGTGACCCTCCCAGCGGAATCGCACGCTCCGGGCGGTCACCTCTGCCGAGCGGATCGTGCCGTCGACGCGGACCCGCTCGACGCGCTCGCGCACGGCAGGCGACTCGACGCGGAGGCTCTCGGCGGCCACGGAAAGGGCGAGCGAGTCCGGCTGCGGCCGGCCCTCGGCGTCGAGCCCGCGGACCTCGACCGTCCACGGGCCATCAGGATCCCGGTAGAGGACATGTCCCTGCCGGATCTGCACCACGGCGAGCCGCGCCGTCACCGGGCCGATGACGACGGTGTCGGGTGGGATCGGGATCGCCAGGTCGCCGCCCCCCGCCGCCGTGGCGGTCACCTCGAGGCCCGTGAGGGTCACGCCGATCACGAATCGCCGATGCCAGAGGCTCTCGAGCCGGACGCCGACGTCGCCGTGGTCGAGCCTGAGGAAGGTCCCTTGCTCCCAGGACGCTCCGCTCGCGACGGAGACCCCGGAGACCCGGAGAGCGACCGGCCAGGGACGGAAGGTCACGGCGTCGACGCGGGCCGGGCGCCCGAGCGCCGTGACCAGCGCGCCCTCGAGCTCGGCCCGGATCGGCTCCGGCCCGCGAAGCCGGAAGAGAATCCACGCCGTCGCCACACCCACGCCGAGGAGCAGGACGAGTGCCGCGAGACCGATGAGCGTCCACCGGATGAGGCGACGCGTCGGACGGCGCCGCCGGGGTCCTCGAGGCTCGTTCACCGTCAGCGACGCTCCGGGATCCATCCGCGCACGTCTTGAAGAGTCAAGGGGAACGCCGCCGGTCCGCTACGTTGCGAAGTGAGGGCAGGGGGGCTCGGCGCCCGCTAGAACGCGAAGCTGAGTCCTCGAGCGGCCTCGACGGAGCCACGTCGCCGCGTCCGGTGAGCCGCATGACCACGAGGGATGTCGTGAGCCTTGGACATGTCCGTGTCACCCCATCACTCGACCTCCATCATACGGTGCGTTCGCTCATGACGTGTCGGTGCGGACGGCTCTCCTGGTCGGCAGGTGAGGAGGCGTCGTGTTTCCGTTCACCGCGTGCTCGGCTTCATGGCGGCGACGAGGTCTCTTGACCCCGATCCCCACCGCGACACGGCCTGCACGGTCTGCGCAAGAGAGGCATCCGAGAGATGCACCCGTTCCCGGGCCAGGATGTAGACGGCTCCCGTGAAGGGCGAGGGGGAAGACGGGACGAAGATCGTGTAGCGCCGATCTCGAATTCCTCGATGATGAACGCAGGCACGAGCGCATCCTCGATCTCGGCCAGCGCCGGCCTCCACAATCGATCGATCAGGCTCCCCGGAAGCCGATCACGACGGGCGGCTCACCTCGAAGAGTGATGGCCCTGTCCCGGCTGGTCGAGACAGAGCCCGCCCGTCGACTGATCGGGTCGCCGGAGGTTGTCAGCGACCGATCCCGGGGGGGGCCGCTTGACCTCCAGCTTCAGGACGCGGTTCCGGAGAGTGCTCGGATTCCGGCCCAGCCTCGACCGCCTGTCCGTCAGCCCCCGCCGAACGTCACTGGGGTGGCCGGACCCTCAGGCGCCCCGTGAGCCATCCGGCAAGGGCCGGGCGGCTCACGGGGCGGGCAACGCGGAGAGCCGAAGGTGAGACCTGGCTGCCGCCGGACTTGCCCGGGTTGCTTGTGGCTCCGGGTGTCACTCGACCTCGTGCTTCTTGAAACGCGAGCCCGAGAACGACACGTCCCCCATCAACCCCTTGTCGCCGAAGATGAAGGACACGATGTCTTTCTTCAGATTGGTCGTATCGAGAGCGCCGCCCGCGCCCACCTTGGCGACGGCCACCGACGCATCCACGCCCATCTCCCATTCGCGCGCGCCCTTGGTGAACTTGGCCAGCGCGTCGTCCGTGTTCAGCGCCCAGGATCATCGAGTACGATGCGACGCCAACGAGGAGGCCGGCCTTGACCGCGCTCGTCCCGTAGTAGATCGGCTTCGGGGCACCCTTGGTCAGGACGCAGTTCCCTGACTCCACGCCGGCGATGAGCCCCCCTTGGTGATCTTCGGGCACACTGACCCCGGCGGGGATAGGGTCCGCTCCACGGAGCGCTAGGGAATCGGCCTCGGGGTCGGGGCCGGGCGCGTGATGTCGAGCTTCCGCATCCGGTTCCGCAGGGTGCTCGGGTTCAAGCCGAGGCGCTCGGCTGCCTGTCCGGGTCCCTCGATCGTCCACCGGCATCGCTCGAGCACCTGGACGATGTGAGCGCGCGTGACGTCCAGCAAGGACTCGACGGGAAAGAGCAAGCCGGTGTCATCCCGGGCGTCGGCCCCTGACCCGAGCACCTCGTCGACGTGAAGGACCGACCCGTGCGACAGGATCAGCGCCCGCTCGATCACGTTCTGCAGTTCGCGGACGTTTCCGGGCCAGTCATAGGCCTGGAGCGTGGCCATCGTGACCCTGGGAATCTTCGTGATGGCGCGCCCGAGCGACCGCTGGCGCGATTCGACGAAATGCCAGACGAGGAGGGGAATGTCCTCACGGCGGTCCCGGAGGGGTGGCACCTCGATGGGGAAGACGGCCAACCGATAGTAGAGGTCGGAGCGGAAGCGGCCCTCGCACATGTCGCGGCGCAGGTCCCGGTTCGTGGCGGCGATGACCCGCACACCGACCTTCCGCGTCACGGTCGCGCCGAGCCGCTCGATCACGCCGTCCTCGAGGACGCGGAGGAGCTTCGCCTGAAGGGGGAGGTCGAGCTCGCCGATCTCATCGAAGAGGAGGGTGCCCCCGTCGGCGAGCTCGAAGCGGCCGGGCTTGGCCTGGCTCGCGCCGGTGAAGGCGCCCTTCTCGTGTCCGAAGAGCTCGCTCTCGATGAGCGCGGCGGGCAGGGCCGCGCAGTTCACCGCGATGAAAGGGCCGTCGCGCTGGGGGCCGTGCGTGTGAAGGGCGCGGGCGAGCAGCTCCTTGCCGGTGCCGGTCTCCCCGAGGAGCAGCACGGGCGCGCTGGTGTCGGCGACCCGGCGAACCTTCTCCAGGGCCGCGTGGAGGGCGGCGCTCTGCCCGACGATCTCGCTGAAGTCCCGAACCTCGCCGAGCTCGGCTTTGAGGTATGCACGCTCGGCCTCCAGACGCTCGCGTAGCAGGTCGTTCTCCGCCAACACCGTGCGAAGGGAGGTGGCACTATCGTTCATTCCGAAGTTTCCTCCTCGGAGAGCACCGGATATCCCGATGGCGTCTGCCCCCGTCGCCCGCGTGAGTAATGCGCGGGTGCCGCGGGCGGAACGGCATATCGAAGTCGGCGGCCGGTACGGGTCAATTGGAGGGGACAGGGTGCAGTGCTAACACCTTGGACTAGCGGGCGTCTATAAGACCTTGGTCCTATTCCGGTCACGGGCACTCTTTCGGTCCCTGGCCCGTGGTATCCTCGCGAAATGAAACTCTTATCTCTGACAGACGCCTGGCGTAGCCGGAGCGTTCGATAGCCCCCTGCACTCCGCGCTCGGGTCGAGTCTCTACTCATATCTTCCCCGCGGGGATCATGAGGGGGTTGCGCTCGGGAAGTCCCGAGGGAATCCGCAAATTTCTCCAAAACGGCTCGATCCTCCGACAGGTGCCGTGATCGAGTTTCCGCCCTACCGATTGGATGAGCGTGCGGGACGTCTCTGGCGCGAGGACCGCCCGGTGGAGTTGCGACCCAAGGCCTGGGCTCTGCTACGCTATCTGGCCGAACGCCCCGACACGCTGGTCACGAAGGAAGAGCTGCATGCGTCCGTCTGGGGCGACATCGTGGTGTCGGACGATACGCTTACGCAGACGCTCGGCGAACTTCGGCGGGCTCTTCAGGACGATCCGCGAGCACCGCACATCATCGAGACCGTCCACCGACGGGGGTTCCGCTTCATCGCCGGAGTGCAGGGGCCCGGGAACCGGGGACCGACGTCGGCGGTCGTGCCCCCGCCCGTCGCGGGGGCGGGCTCCCCCGTGACCCTGGTGGGCCGCGAAACCGAGCTCGCGACGCTCCGGGCCATCCTCCAGACCGCGTCCGCCGGCGAGCGCCAGGTGGTGTTCATGCAGGGCGAGCCCGGCATCGGCAAGACCTCCATCGTCGAGGCCTTCCTGCACTCGCTGCGGGCGTCGGCCGACGGCGTCCTGATCGGGTATGGCCAGTGCGTGGAGCAGCACGGCGAGCGGGAGCCCTACATGCCGGCCCTGGAGGCCCTGGAGCGGCTGAGCCACGGACCGGCCCGCGACCGGCTGCTCTCCACGCTGCGCGCCGTCGCCCCGAGCTGGCTGGGGCGGATGCCCTCGCTCCACTCGTCCGCCGACGCGGAGCGGCCCGGGCGCGGAGACACCGACACGACGCCCCACCGCATGCTGCGCGAGTTCGCGAGCCTGGTGGAGGCGATCTCGGTCGATCGCCCGCTGGTGCTGGTCCTGGAGGACCTGCACTGGAGCGACCAGGGCACGACGGATCTCGTATCGGTGCTCGCGCAGCGGCCCGATCGGGCGCGAGTCATGCTCCTGGGCACCTATCGGCCGGCGGAGGCGACGGTGCTCGACCACCCGTTCGCCCGGGTCGTGGCGACGCTGCGCACGCACCGTCAGTGCCGGGAGCTCGCGCTCGAGTACCTGAGCCGGAGCCACGTGACGGCGTATCTGCAGGATCGTTTCCGCGGCGCGCCGGTCGACGACGACGTCGTTGCCGTCGTCCACGCGCACACGGACGGGAATCCCCTCTTCATGGTGAGGCTGGTCGAGCATCTCCTGGATCGCGGCTGGCTGGCCGAAGACGGGGGTGTCTGGCGACTGTCCGCCGACCGCGCGGCGATCGAGCAGGAGGTCCCGGACGACATCCAGCGGCTCATCGAGGGACAGCTCCGGTTGGTGTCGCGCGCCGAGCGAGACGTGCTCGAGGTCGCGAGCGTCGGCGGGGTGACCTTTGACGCGCCGGCGGTGGCCGCGGGCCTCGGCCGTCCACCGGACGAGGTCGAGGCGCTCTGCGAAGAGCTGTGCCGCCCGCGCCGCTGGCTCCACCACCGCCGGAGCGTCGAGTGGCCGGACGGCACTCTCGCGGTTCGCTACGTGTTCGGGCACGCTCTCTATCAGCGCGTGCTCTACGACCGACTCTCACCGAGCCGGCGGGCGATCCTGCACCAGCAGGTCGGCGAACGGCTGGAGGCCGGGTACGCGACCCGGACCGCCGAGGTGTCGGGCGAGCTGGCCATCCATTTCCAGCGCAGCCGGGATCGATACCGCGCCGTCGCGTACCTCGAGCAAGCCGCGAGGCGGGCGTACGACCGGCTCGCCAGCCGCGACGCGGTTGCGTCTCTCGATTCGGCCCTTCGGCTCCTCGCGGAGCTGCCGGACACGCCCGAGCGCGCCCGGGACGAGCTGCGCCTCCGCCAGCTGTACACCGTCGGGCTGTCCCAGACCGCCGGGTACGTGGCCGAGGCATTGCTCGAGAACCTGACGCGCACGCGAAGCCTCTGCCAGAAGCTTGCGGAGCCCGCCGCGCTCTTCGACGTCCTCTGCGCGCTCTGCCTGGCGTACAGCACCGGCGGTGACTTGCGCGAGGCGGAACGGGTCGGCGAGCAACTGTCGCCGCTTTCAGAGCAGCTGAACCCGTCCGCCGTGGTGGAGGCCTCCTTCCTCCGAGGGGGGGTTGCCTTGTGGGGCGGCGACCTGGATGCCGCGGAACGCTTCCTGGCCAAGGCGCTATCGTCGCCGGTGAGTCCTGAGGAGGCGGATCGACCCTACGGAGTCAATCCTCTCGTTGCGGCGCGGTCCTTCGAAAGCGTGCGCCGATGGGTGCGCGCCGAACCGGATCGTGCGCGGGCCGTGCAAGGGGAGGCCTTGGCGCTGGCCGACCGGCTCGGCCGCCCCTTCACGGTCGCCCACGCCGCGGCGTATGCCGCGCTTCTATACGTGCTCGAGGGCGAGTGGAAGGAGGCAGCGACGACGGCCACCAGGGCGGTCGATCTCTCGGACGAGTACGGCTTCCCGGTGTGGTCCGGGATGGGGCTCGTCAGTCGTGGCCGGGCGCTCGTCGAGCAGGGCGAGGGTGAGCGAGGCCTCACGGAGATCCGCGAGGGCCTCGACGGGCTGCGGCGGGCCAAGATACGGCTCGCCGCTCCGCTGGGGTTCTCCTTGCTCGCCGGGGCATGTCTACGGCTGGACCGCGTGGATGAGGGACTCGCCGCCACCGACACCGGGTTGACCCACTGTCGCGACACCGCCGTCCGCCTCTTCGAGGCCGAGCTCTGGCGCGTCAGGGGAGAGTTGATCCTCCGAGGGGCCCGCGGGAAGACGCGCCCGCAGCCGGGCGCGATCCGTCAATCGGAGGAGTGCTTCGAGAAGGCTCGAGCGGTGGCGCGTGCCCAGGGGGCGCACATGCTGGAGCGGCGCGCCAGCCGGCGGGACCCCGGGGCCGCCGCGCCGCGCAAGTCGTCACGCTGACGCGATCGTCATTCAGGCGTCGTCCGGGCTGTCCGCGACGGCGAGCATCGCCGTGATCCACGCGAGCAGCTCGTCGGCCGACGCGAACCGCGAACGGCGCCCCGTCTGAAGATGCTCGACCCGCCCGGTGGTGATCCCGAGTCGGAGGTCGGTGTCCGCACTGAACTGCACGACGAACGACTTCGCATACGGGAGCGCCGACTGAGTATGGCCCCGGCCGAGGTCGGGGCTCTCCGCCCCCTGATGAGCAGCGTCGTGCGCCATGCTTCGTCCGTTGACATCATGCCCCCCGGTGGCGCGGAAGTCCCAAGGGAACCCCCAAATTTGGCCAAAATCTAGCGCTCGATCCACACGTTGGCGTACCGGACCAGGGTGGCCGGGAGCTGCTCCCAGTTCCGCACGTTCGCGCGCGAGGCCGAGACGTAGTTGGCGTGCACCGTGTAGATGTAGGTCGCCTCCGGGGTGACGAGGTCGAACAGCTGCCGGTAGAGCTGGTCCCGCTTGTCGGTCGACGGCTCGCCCCGGGCCTCGTCCAGTATCCTGTCGATCGGCGCGCTCTCGAAGCCCACCCACCCGGCTGTCCCCTTGCGGTGGAACCAGTAGACCGTCGAGTCGGTATCGGGACTCACGATGGCGGCGTCCCGGAGGGCCGCCCGAAAGTTCTTCTTCGTCACGTCCGGGCCGAAGAAGCGCGCGTTGAACGTGCCCCAATCGAGACCCTGGATCTCCACCTTGATGCCGACGCGGGCGAGTTGGCCGGAGACGATCTCCAGCTCTCGCCGGAGCTGGGGCTTGTCGTTGACGATGATGGGCATGCTCACCCCATCGGGGTAGCCGGCTTCGGCCAGGAGCTGCTTCGCGCGACCCACGTCGCCCCCGTACGGATACCAGACCTTGTTCGTGTAGCCGACGAATCCCTTCGGGGTGGGGATGTTCGTGGGCACCGCGTGCCCGTGGTACACCTCGGACACGATGGCGTTCCGATTGATGGCGTAGGCCACGGCCTGCCGCACGAGCCGATTGCCGACGACCGGATCCTTGGGGTTGAACGCCACGAAGTCGAACGCCTGGCCGGGCACCGAGTGAACGGCGACTCCCGGAGTCCGCCGCAGCTCGTCGAGATCCTTGAACTGCGGCGCGAAGATCGCGTCGAGGCCGCCGGTCCTGAGAAGGTTCTGGCGGACGAAGGGGTCCCTGACGACCTTGAACTCGATGCCGTCGAGATAGGGCCGCCCCGGCTGCCAGTACTTCTCGAACCGCGTGACGACGATCTCGCTTCCGTCCCTCCAGTCCTTGAATTCGAACGGGCCGGCCCCCACGGGGTTTCGCTCGAACTTCTCTCGTCCCATGTCCTCAAAGGCCTTCTTCGAGATCACATTGCCGCCCACGGAGCCCAGCGAGGTCAGCTGGAACGGCTGATACGGCTGAGTGAGGTGAATGGCGACGGTGTAGCGGTCAACGACCTCTGCCCCCTGCACGGACGACCAGACGAAGCTCCCCGTGTGCTTCTTCTCGATCGTCGTGTTGATGGTGAAGACCACATCGTCGGCGGTCATCTCCCCATAGCCCTTGTGGAACTGGACACCCTGGCGCAGCTTCACGAGCCAGGTCTTGGCGTCCTTGGGGCTCCAGGACACTGCGAGGCCCGGCTTGACGGTGTTTGTCGTGTAGTCGGTCACGCAGAGGGTGTCGTAAATGGCCGCCATCACGATCCCGAGCCCCTGGTCGCCTCCCGTCATGGTGCCGCTGAGGGTGAGTGGCTCCGTGTGCAACCCGAAGCGGAGGGTTCCCCCGCGCCGGGGGGGCTGGGCCTCGGCCGGCGCGGCCAGGCTGCGGAGCCACCCTCCGCGATCGCCCACTGACGCCAGAGCGGCGGCGCCCGTGCCGATCCGCGCGGCCTGGCTGAAGAAGCCGCGCCGGGTCAGCCTCCATCTCCTCGACCCCGCCGTCTGACCGCGACCGTCGTTCATGCGCGCCTCCTCCATGCTCGCGTGTCGCCGTGGCCTCGGCCGTCTTCTGGCCCGTCCTGCCGCGTCTCCCTCCGGCTCACCACGTGCCCCGCGGATCGAGCGCGTCCCGAAGTCCGTCACCGACCAGGTTGATCGCCAGGACAACCAGGGACAGGACCGACCCCACGATGCCCGGATACCAGGCCGCCTGGGCGAGGTAGTCGCGGGCGTCGCTCAGCATCAGGCCCCAGCTCGGCGTGGGCGGCTGGGTGCCGATCCCCAGGAAGCTCAAGGCTGCCTCGGCGAGGATCGCTTCTCCGAAACTGAAGCTCGCCTGCACCATGACGACCCCCAGGATGCTCGGCAGCACGTGCCACCGCAGGATGCGCCCATCTCCCGCACCCACGGCGACGGCCGCGGTCACGTACCCCTCCTCACGGGCCGCGAGCACGCCCACTCGCACCAGGCGAACGTACCGCGGCGTGTACACAATCCCGAGGGCGATCATGACACTGTGGACGTTGGCTCCGAGTGCGGCCATCATGGCCATCGCCAGCAGGATCGGGGGGAACGCGAAGACGGCGTCGGTTGCCCGCATCAGCAATGTGTCGGCGAGGCCCCGGTAGTAGCCCGAGAGGACCCCAAGCACGAGGCCACCCGCGAGGGCGATGGTGACCGCGACTACGCCGACGAGAAGCGACGTCCGGCTGCCATGAACGATGCGGCTGAGGACGTCCCGGCCGAGGGAATCCAACCCGAAGGGGAACGCGCGGCCGGGAGGCGTCAGGGCTGGTCCGAGGCCTTGCTCGATCGGGTCATACGGCGTCAGTACGGGTGCGAAGGCGGCGGCCACCAGGAAGATCATCAGGACGGCGGCGCCCACGAAACCCGAGAGGCGCCGTCCGATCCGCCGGAAGGGTGATTGTCGTCGCTGTCCGGCGCCCCGGGGGCCGAGGAGAAGTGCTGTGGTTCCGGCGGCCTCCCCGGCGGTGGCCTGTCCTGTCACCGAAAAGCCGGGCGAGCCGGCGGCCCCGCAGCGGCGATGGATCCCCTGCCGTGCGTCGCCATCGGGTCAGGCATGGCGAATGCGCGGATCCAGCGCCGAGTAGAGCAGGTCGGTCGCGAGGTTGACGACGATGAAGAGCAGGCCGACCAGGAGGGTGATGCCCTGGACGACCGGCAGGTCGCGGCTGACGATCGACTCGACCAGCAGGGAGCCAATACCGGGCAGGGCAAAGATCGTCTCGATGAGCACCGAGCCCCCGAGCAGATAGACGGCGTTGATCGCGATTTGGGTGACGACCGGCAGCATCGCATTGCGAAGGGCGTGGCGGCCGCTCACCATCCACTCGCCCAGGCCCTTGGCCCGCGCCGTCCGCACGTAGTCCTGCTCGAGGACCTCCAGCATGCTGGCGCGCGTGATCCGCGACAGGAGCGCGGTGTAAGCGGCGCCGAGCGCGATGGTGGGCATGATCAGGTTCGCGAGCGTCTCGGGCGCCCGCAGGACGTCGATGGAGAAGGCCGCGATCGGCACCAGGCGGAGCTCGACGCCAAGGATCACCATCAGGACGAGAGCCAGGAAGTAGTTGGGGACGGACGCGCCCACGATGGCGAGGGCGCCGACCAGGTAGCTTCCCGGGCGGCCTCGCCGGAGGGCGGCGTAGATTCCGCCGGCGACTCCCACGAGCACGGAGAAGAGGGTGGCGCTCGCGGCGAGCGTGAGGGTGGTCGGGACGCGGGCCAGGATCATGTCGGCCACCGGCCGCCGGGTCCGAAGCGACTTGCCGAGGTCACCCTGAGCCACTCGCCCCAGCCACCGCGGGTACCGGATGTAGAGCGGCTGATCCAGGTCCAGCTCGTGGCGAACCTGCTCGATCAGCTCGGTGGTCGCCGAGGGGCCCATCATGATCGCGATGGGATCCCCGCCGGTCACCTGGAGCAGGCCGAAGACCAGCACGGTGATCAGGAGCAGGGTCGGTACGATCTGAAGGATGCACCGAACGACGTATGTCCCCATGCGATCGCCCAGACCCGGGTTCAACCGGCGACGTCTTCCCGACGGCAGGTAGGATAGCGCGGAACAGAGGCCGGCCGGCAGCAACTCGCTCGAGACGCCGATCGGGTCGCGGATCTTCGGGGCGCCGGAGCACAGTGGGCGCCGGCTCGCCATCCGCCCCGACGGCGGCCTCGCGTGGCCGAGCCTTCCCCGATCGGCACACTTGGAGGCGTGTGGCCACGATCCCGTGGAGGCTCTTGTACGAGCACGCCGATCCGTACACCGAGGAGGACCGGCCGCGTGCGCGACGGCGGCTGGACCACGCCGGGCTCGAGGAACGGGAGCGCCTGCCCACGGCGCTCCGGCGCCGCCGGGCCCTCGCCGCGAACGGAAGGCCGACTCGGCGCGGCGACGGCGGCGCGCGCCGCTGGCCTACCGGTCCGGGCGCCTGATGCCGAGCTTCCGCAGGCGGTTCCGCAGGGTGCTCGGGTTGAGGCCGAGGCGCTCGGCCGCCTGACCCTGCCCCTCGATCGTCCACCCGCAGCGATCGAGCACCCGCGCGATGTGGGTCCGCTCGACGTCCTCGAGGGACTCCGACGGCGGGCCGGTCTCTTCCCCGGCGGTCTCGCCGGCGCCGAGCACCTCGTCGATCCGGAGGACCGACCCTCGCGAGAGGATGAGGGCCCGCTCGATCACGTTCTGGAGCTCACGCACGTTGCCCGGCCACTCGTAGGCCTGGAGGGCGGCCATGACGGTCGTGGGGATCGTCGTGATCGACCGGTTGAGCACCCGCTTGCGCGACTCGATGAAGTGCCAGACGAGCAGCGGGATGTCCTCCCGGCGGTCCCGGAGAGGCGGGACCTGGATGGGGAAGACGCCCAGCCGATAGTAGAGATCCGATCGGAAGCGCCCTTCCCGCATGTCCCGGCGCAGCTCGCGGTTCGTGGCGGCGACGATGCGGACGTCGACCTTCCGCGTCACCGTCGCGCCGAGCCGCTGGATCTCCCCGCCCTCGAGGACGCGGAGGAGCTTCGTCTGGAGAGCCGGGTCGAGGTCGCCGATCTCGTCGAGGAGGAGCGTCCCGCGGTCCGCAAGCTCGAATCGGCCGGGCTTGGCGTGGCCCGCGCCGGTGAAGGCGCCCTTCTCGTGTCCGAAGAGCTCGCTCTCGATGAGCGTGGCGGGCAGCGCGGCGCAGTTCACCGCGATGAAGGGCTGTTCGCGCCGCCGGCCGTGTGAGTGGATGGCGCGCGCGAGCAGCTCCTTTCCGGTGCCGGTCTCGCCGAGGAGCAGGACCGGCGCGTCCGTGTCGGCGACCTGGCGGACCTTCTCCAGGACCCCGCGGAGGGCGGCGCTCCGGCCGACGATCTCGCCGAAGTCCCGGGCCTCGCCGAGCTCGGCCTTCAGGTAGACGTTCTCGGCCTCCAGCCGCTCCCGGAGGCGCTGGTTCTCCGCCAGGGCCGAGCGGAGGACGCTGTCGGCCTCCTTGCGGGCGAGGGCACTCGCGACGACCTCGCCCACCAGGCGGAGCCGGGTGACGAGGTCCGGTGACCATCGCTGCGCGCGTGTGGACGTGGCGAACACGAGCAGGCCGACGACGCGATCCTCCACGACCATCGGCGCGAGCGCGCCCGAGACGACGCCGCTCCGCTCGAGGCTCGCGCGGTCCCGCGCGGCTTCGGGCGGCAGCTCGTCGAGCCGCGTCAGGGCAACGAGCTCCCGGGCCTCGAGCACCCGGGCGACCAGCCACGGGAACGCATCCTTCGAGTCAGACGGCTCCGGGCGGATCGTGCCCGAGCGCACCCACTGGTGAGTCCGCATCACCATGTGCTCGTCCGGGACGTCCTGGACGACGCTCGCCCGGTCCGCCCCGAGCTGCTCGCCGACCGTTCGCAGGGTCTCCACGATCTGCGCGTCGATCTCGTCGACCGGCACGTGGATCAAGCTCGCCGCGAGCGCGGCGACGACCTGGTCGAACTCGGTCGCCCGGCGCAACGCCAGCTCGGCCCGCTCGCGCGCGAGCGCGCTTCCGACGACCGCGGCCATCCGACCGAGCAGCTCGATGACCTGAGGTGGCCACGGCGTGCCCTCGCGCACGGTGCCGAATGCCACCCAGCCAACCGGCATCCCGCCGACGGTGAGGGGCAAGCCCAGGACCGACCGGAGCCCCGTCCGCTGAAGGAACGCCCGGTCCGGCGCCGCCTCGGGGGGAAGCTCGTCGGGGCTCGTCAGCCGGACGGGGATCCCGTCATCCAGGCGGGCGGTGATCCATGGCAGGGTGACCTCGGGGTCGAAGGGCGCGACCGGCGCACACCCCGCCCGAACCCACTCGGCCGACACGCGACCCGGGCCTCCGTGGGGGGCCCGCTGAGCCAGCCACGCGTAGTCCAGGTCGAAGAAGCCGGCTGTACGCCCGATCGCGGCGTCGACGTGGACGGAGATCGCGCCGGTCGGGCACTCGACGAGCCTGGCCGAGAGCTCAGCGAGCACGCTGTCGAATCCCGGGGGGGCGGCCGTCAACCTCGCGTCCTCCTGAAGCGGCACGCCCTGCCTCGTTCGTCAGGGTATCGATTGCTCCCCCGCCACCCGTCGGATGCAACGGTCAGCCGTCGCCCGTGGTGGCCGGGTGCCCGCCGCCCGGCTCGTCCCGTGGGAGTATCGCACGACTTCCCGCGGGCTTCCACACGGAAGGCCCCTCTGGAACGGTTCTTGCCCCGGAACGCCGCGAGAAGCCGCGCGTTCGACTTGATGGCTTCAAGGCCCGGAGAGCCGGCGCTTCTTCCGGCGAGGGATCGTAGAGGATGCCGTTCCGCCTGACCGTCATGGAGAAGGCCGACCTGACGACCGTGAGCCTTGCGGGACGCCTCGGGGACGACGCGGTGAACCTGCTGCGCGATGCGTGTAGCAAGGCTCGGCGGCCCCTCGTTCTGGATCTGTCCCAGGTGACCGGCGCCAGCGATGCGAGCGTGCTGCTGCTCCACCGGCTGGTGGCCGACGGCGTCCACCTCCTGGGCACCTCCCAGTACATGGCGCTCCTGCTTGCGACCGAGAGACCGCCCCCGATCGCTCGGCCGCGGCCACGGGCTCGTCGGACGCCAGCCCGGTCGAAGCAGAGCCGTCCACGCGCAGAGAACAGGTCCCCATGAGCCGTCACGGCCGATGCCTGGGGCGGCCAGCCTCCGTTGGGGCGGTCGCGCTCCATGGTCCGGGCTCGTGGTGGGCGCGAGGCGTCGGCTTGACGTAGGACCAGAGCCCAATGGTGTGGCGTGCACCGATCCCGTAGCTTCGGTCGGTCCACCGTCTCAGGAAGTCGTGCCGGGTTCGCGGCGTTCATGGAGCTCGTCACGATGATCCGGTTCCGCGGAGCGCGAGCGTGCCCAGGAGGGAGACCGATGAACGGATGGAAGGCGACGGACGAGCGATGCCAGTCGCGGTGGGGTGGAGCCCGAGCCGCTCTCTTCGTGGGCGTGGCGCTCCTGGCGCTCCTGGTCGGCCCCCTCTCGAGCCGGGCCGACGAGGACCAGCCGAGACCGACGGCCATGGAGCGGCTGTTCCCGGGGCTCGAGGAAAGCATGAAGGACCTTCCGGCCTTTCTCCGAGATACGGACGCCACGGTCTACCTCCGCTCGTACTACTTCAACCGGGAGAACCCGGACGGCACGGAGAACGAGGCCTGGGCCTTCGGCGGCTGGTTCAGCTACCGGTCCGGCTGGCTCCTCGACACGTTCGCGATCGGCGCCACGGTCTACGGCTCGGCGCCGCTCTACGCGCCCGACGACAAGGACGGCACGACGCTCCTGAAGCCGGGGCAGGAAGGCTATGGGGTCCTCGGCGAGGCCTACGCCGCCCTCCGGTACAAGGAGTACGTCCTCGCGAAGGGCTACCGGCAGGAGGTCAGCCAGGGCTACATCAACCGCGAGGACAACCGGATGACGCCCAACACCTTCGAGGGCGTCACTGTCGGCGGCACGCTGGGCCCGGTGGGCTACCTCGCGGGCTATCTCTGGAAGTTCAAGGCCCGGAACGACGACGACTTCCAGTACATGTCCGAGGCCGCGGGGGCACCGGACAGCGACGACGGCGTCGCCCTCTTCGGCGTGAAGTCCGCGCCCATCACCGGCCTCAAGCTGGACGTCAGCGAGCAGTACGGGATCAACACCTTCAACACGGTCTTCGCTCAAGCCGACTACACGCGCATCCTGAGAGAGGACCTCCATCTCATCTTCGGCGGCCAGTTCACCGATCAGCGGGCGGTGGGCGACCAGCTGCTCACGAACGCGTCCTCGAGGGATTGGGACACCTACAACGTGAGCGCGAAGGCGGGGGTCGCCTTTCGGGAGCTGGTCTTCACCCTCGGCGGCTCGATCACCGGCGACGGGAACACGATCCAGGCGCCGTGGGGGAGCTTCCCGGGCTACCTCTCGCTGATCCAGGAAGACTTCAACCGCGCCAACGAGAAGGCGATCCTCGTCGGCGTGGCCTACGACTTCTCCAAGCTCGTCACCCCGGGGCTCGGGGCGTTCGTCAACGTCGCCCACGGCTGGGACGCCATCGACCCGAAGACACGCGCCAACGCGCCGGACCAGACCGAGTACGACCTCACGATCGACTACCGGCCGCCCAGCGGGTTCCTCTTCCTCCCCACGACGCGGAACCTCTGGTTCCGGCTGCGCGGGGTCATCCTCGATCGAGAGAACGCCGACCAGCTCGGCTGGCAGGTTCGATTCATCGTGAACTGGGAGATCCCGATCCTGTAGGGCGACCCCGGACACGGCATCCAGAACGGAATAGTGACACCGAGGCGGCGGGACGGCGCGTCCGCCCCGCTCGGCCGCGAGGAGTGACTGATGACCACGGCTGCGAACGATCGAGTCCTCGGCCTCAACGAGTTCTTCACGGCGTCGGAGGCGCGCGTCGACCGCTGGCGGACGCTGAACCGCGTCGCCAAGGCCCTCGCGGCGGGTGGTCCACGGCCGGCCGGCGGTCCCGGCCAGGATCCCAAGGCCCTCCTCGCCGAGCTTCAGCCGCTGGAGGATCTCTGCGGCTACCCGGGGCCTCGCCTGATGGGGCAGGTGCACGAGCGCCTCCAGACCGGAGACTGGACGGGCGTTGCGCGCCTGGTGCAGCGGGTCAGCGGCGCACTCCTCTCCAACAGCTACCGGGACGACGTCGAGCCCTGGAAGGCCGACGAGGAGGGGGAGACCCACGCGCCCGACATCCTCCCCCCGTCGATCGGGCGCGGCCAGGCGCGACGGCCGTACTTCGAGATCCTGCTCGTCTCGCCCGCCGAGCGGGCCTTGTGGCCGGAGATCCGCGAGACGTTCCGGCGGCTCCGGCGCGCCGAGGACGACTTCGTGTACGAGCCCGTCGTGGTGGGGAGCTTCGAGGACGCGGTCCTGGCGGTGGTCTTCAACCCGAACCTCCAGGCCGTGGTGATCAGCGACGGGTTCCGGTACCCCTCGCAATACACGGTGCCGGTCCTGCGGGAGATCCTCAGCCGCCAGGCGCAGGTCGCCGAGTCGGTGCGGCAGGGCGATCTCGGGACCCTGCTGGCCCAGATGGTGCGCCGGTGGCGGCCGGAGCTCGACGTGTACCTCACGACCGACCGCGACGTCGCCCGGCTCGCGGGCTCCGACGAGGCGGCCCCGATCCGCCGGGTCTTCTACGGCGTCGAGGAGCCGATGGAGATCCACCTGGCGATCCTCGACGGCGTGACGGACCGCTACGAGACGCCCTACTTCGACAATCTAAAGAACTACGCCCAGCGCCCGATCGGCACGTTCCACGCACTGCCGGTGGCCCGCGGGAAGTCGATCTTCAAGTCCAACTGGATCCGCGACATGGGCGAGTTCTACGGCGCCAACCTGTTCCTCGCCGAGTCGTCGGCGACGACCGGCGGCCTCGACAGCCTGCTCGAGCCGACCGGGAACATCAAGGTCGCGCAGGACAAGGCCGCCCGCGCCCTCGGCGGGGACCGCAGCTTCTTCGTCACCAACGGCACCTCGACATCGAACAAGATCGTCCACCAGGCGATCCTCAAGCCGGGCGACATCGTCCTGATCGACCGCGACTGCCACAAGTCCCACCATTACGGGCTGGTCCTGGCAGGCGCCCAGCCGCTCTACATCGACGCCTTCCCGCTCACGCAGTACTCGATGTACGGGAGCCTCGCCATCAAGCCGATCAAGAAGGCGCTGCTCCAGCTCAAGGCGGAGGGGAAGCTCGACCGCGCGAAGCTCTTGGTGCTGACCAACTGCACGTTCGACGGCCACGTCGCGAACGTGAAGCGGACGATGCTGGAGTGTCTCGCGATCAAGCCGGACCTCGTCTTCCTGTGGGACGAGGCCTGGTTCGGGTTCGCCCGCTTCTCGCCGTACCTCCGGCGGCGCACGGGAATGGGCGCGGCGGCGGCGATCCGCGACCTGATGCGCGACCCGGAGTACCGGAAGCGCTACGAGGCGTTCAAGGCCAGCGCCGGCAAGCTGGAGCCGAAGGACCCGAAGCTCGTGGACATGGAGCTCCTGCCGGACCCGGACAAGGTCCGCGTCCGCGTCTACGAGACCGACTCGGTGCACAAGTCGATGTCGTCGCTCCGCCAGGGCTCGATCATCGTCGTCGCGGACCAGGACTTCCACACGGTCGAGCCCGCCTTCAAGGAGGCGTTCTTCACCCACACCTCGACCTCGCCCAACCTCCAGATCATCGCGTCGCTGGACGTGGCGCGGCGGCAAATGGAGCTGGAGGGCTACGAGCTCGTCGGGCGGGCGATCCAGCTGGCGATCGAGATCCGGCGCGAGATCAACGCGCACCCGCTGATCTCGAAGTACTTCCGCGTCGCCACGCCGGCCGAGATGATCCCCGCCGAGTACCGGAAGTCCGGCTTCACGGACTGGGGCGCGCCGGGGTGGACGATGACCGACACGATGGGCGCGCTCGACCACGACGAGTTCTACCTCGACCCGACCCGGATCACGCTCCTCTGCGGCGCCGCCGGCTACGACGGCACCCAGTTCAAGGCCCTGCTGGCCAGCGAGCACGACATCCAGATCAACAAGACCTCGCGCAACAGCGTGCTCGTCCAGATCAACATCAACAACACGCGGAGCGACCTGGCGCACCTCATCAAGGCGCTGGCGGACATGGCGCGGGGGATCGAGAAGCGGCTCGCCGAGGGCGGGGAGGAGGAGCGCGCGGCCTTCAAGGCGCGCGTGAAGTCACTGGTCGAGGACGTGCCGGATCTGCCCGACTTCCAGCGGTTCCACGACGCCTTCCGCGACGACCCGAAGAGCGCCACCCAGGAAGGGCACATGCGCGAGGCGTACTACATGGCCTATGACACCGCCAACATCGAGCACGTCAAGCTCCAGAGCAAGGAGATCGACGATCGGCTCGCCAAGGGCCCGGAGCTGGTGTCGGCGAAGTTCGTGATCCCGTACCCGCCCGGCTTCCCGATCATGGTGCCGGGCCAGGTCGTCACCAAGGAGATCATCACCTTCATGCGGAAGCTCGACGTGAAGGAGATCCACGGCTACAACGCCGGCAAGGGCCTCGAGCTCCTGAAGCCCGACGCGCTGGCCAAGCACCGGACCAAGGTCCCGGGGCGATAGGCCCCAACCCAGTGGACGGAGGGACATAGAGATGCTTGACTGGTTATTCGCGACTCTGCGTCAGTACCCGGAGATCGCGATCTTCCTCTCGCTCGGGATCGGGTACTACGTCGGCAAGTTCACCTTCAAGGGCCTCGGGCTGGGGTCCGTCACCGCGACCCTGCTGGCCGCCGTCGTGATCGGACAGCTCGGGATCACGATCAACCAGCCCCTGAAGGCGTTCGCCTTCCTGATGTTCCTGTTCGCGGTCGGCTACGGCGTCGGGCCGCAGTTCGTCCGCGGCGTGGCCA
Organism: Candidatus Rokuibacteriota bacterium; assembly: GCA_044867785.1. Classification (GTDB taxonomy): domain Bacteria; phylum Methylomirabilota; class Methylomirabilia; order Rokubacteriales; family DASRDR01; genus DASRDR01. Next base: position 97,551 of record JBIOVM010000165.1, read on the forward strand.
AGGATGGCCTGCCGCAGGCGCTCTACGCGGTGGTGGTGTGCGTGCTGTGCCTGGGTGCGGGCGTGGGGGTCGCCAAGCTGGCCGGCTACGACCTCGGGTACGCGGCCGGGCTGTACGCGGGATCGCAGACCATCTCGGCCTCGATGGGCCTCGCCACCGACGCGATCAACCGGCTGGGCCTGGCCGCCGAGCAGACCAAGGCGATGCTCGACGGGATGCCGATCGCCTACGCCGTGACCTACATGTTCGGCACGGTCGGCTCGGCGATCGTGATCGCCCTGGTCGGGCCCGCGCTCCTCGGTATCGACCTCGTCTCGGCCGCCAAGGACTACGAGGCGAAGCACGGCGGCACGAAGGAGATGGGCGGCGCCGGCTCGGCCTGGCACCGCTGGGAGCTGCGAGCCTTCCGGGTGAGACAGGGCGGGAAGGCCGTCGGCCTCCGGGCCGTCGAGGCCGAGGCCCTGGTGCCCGATTCGCGCGTCTTCGTCCAGCGCATCCGTCGCGGTGGGACGATCGAGGAAGCGACCGCGGACACCGTGCTGCGGGAAGGCGACGTGGTGGCGGTCGCCGGCACCCGCGAGGTGCTCGTGAAGGTCCTGGGGGCGAGTGCGGAGGAGGTCGAGGATCCCGAGCTCCTGAACGTGCCGATCGAGGGTGTCGACGTCTACGTGACCAACAAGGCGGTCGACGGCAAGACGCTCGCCGAGCTGGCGCGAACGCCAGGCGCCCGCGGCGTCTTCCTGCGGAGGATCACCCGGGGCGCGACCGCCACCGAGATCCCCATCCTGCCGAGCACGACGATCCAGCGCGGCGACATCCTGACGGTGGTCGGCCGTACGCAGGACACCACGGCCGCCGCCAAGCTGCTCGGCGTGCCCGACCGGCCGAGCGACGTCGCCGACGTCGCGTTCATCGGATTTGCGGTCACGATCGGCGCGCTCATCGGCGCGCTGGTCTTGAAGGTCGGCGGGGTGCCGTTGACGCTGTCCACCGCCGGCGGCGCCCTCATCTCGGGGCTCGTGTTCGGCTGGCTGCGCTCGACGCGCCCGTTCTTCGGGCGCATCCCGTCGTCGACCGTGTGGTTCATGAACTCGGTCGGCCTCAACATCTTCATCGCGATCGTCGGCATCTCGGCCGGCCCGGGGTTCGTCAACGGCCTCAAGACACAGGGCGTCAGCCTTTTCCTGTGGGGCATCGTGGCGACGACGGTGCCACTGATCCTCAGCATGTACATCGGGAAGTACGTGTTCCGCTTCCACGACGCCATCCTGCTCGGGGCCGTCTCCGGGGCGCGCACCACGACGGCGTCCCTCGGCATGGTCTGTGATCTCGCGAAGAGCCAGGTGCCCGCGCTCGGGTACACCGTCACCTACGCCATCGGCAACACGCTGCTCACGATCTGGGGCATGGTGCTGATCATGCTTCTGTCCTGAGACGAGGGGAGACCTGACCATGGCCACGAAGACGAGGAAGCCGACCTCCCGCGCCGAGCAGCGCGCGCTCCTGAAGCTGAGCCCCTTCGAGGTGAAGGACAAGCTCATGGCGCTGGCCGCCGAGACCGAGAAGGAAGGCCAGTTCCCGATGCTGAACGCGGGGCGCGGCAACCCGAACTGGCTCTGCACCACCCCGCGCGAGGCGTTCGGCACCCTGCTGCGCTTCGCGATCGAGGAGACCCGCCGCGACCTGAACATACCGGACGCCGGCCGGATGCCGGAGAAGGCGGGCAGCGGAAAACGGTTCGCCGCGTTCCTGGACGCGAACCGGACCGCGCCGGGCGCCAAGCTGCTCCGGGAGTCCTTCGACTACGGCGTGAAGACGCTGAAGCTCGATCCCGACACGTTCGCGCACGAGCTGGCGGACGGCATCATCGGCGACATGTACCCGGTGCCGGGCCGGATGCTGCGCTGCATCGAGCGGATCGTCCACGAGTTCCTGGCGCAGGAGATGTGCGGCGGGAAGCCCCCGGCCGGGCGGTTCGACCTGTTCGCGGTCGAGGGCGGCACCGCGGCCATGTGCTACATCTTCAACTCCCTGATGTACAACGGCCTGCTCCGTCGCGGGGACACCATCGCCCTGGCCGTCCCGACGTTCCAGCCCTACATCGAGATCCCGCACCTCGACCGCTACAAGTTCAAGGTCGTGAACATCGATGCGGGCAAGGAGCTGCGAGCCGACGGCACGCACTCCTGGCAGTACGCGGACTCGGAGATCGACAAGCTGGCCGACAAGCGGATCAAGGCGTTCTTCCTGGTCAACCCGAGCAATCCGCCGTCCTACGCGATGCGCCCGAGCTCGATGCGGCGGCTGGTCCAGCTCGTGAAGAGCCGCCACCCCAACCTGATGATCGTCACCGACGACGTGTACGGCACCTTCGTCCCGGGCTTCCGGTCGCTGATGGCCGAGCTCCCGCAGCAGACCATCGGGGTCTACTCGTACTCGAAGCACTTCGGGTGCACCGGCTGGCGCCTCGGGGTCGTGGCGCTCCACCAGGACAACATCTACGACAGGATGATCGCGAGGCTGCCGGCCAAGGACCGGAAGGCGCTCCACCACCGGTATGGCAGCATCACGCTGACGCCGGAAAAGATCAAGTTCATCGACCGCATGGTCGCGGACAGCCGCGAGATCGCGCTCAACCACACCGCCGGGCTGTCGCTGCCCCAGCAGATCCAGATGGGGCTGTTCTCGCTGTTCGCCATCCTGGACACGGCAAACAGCTACAAGACGCTCTGTCAGCTCGTCGTGCGGCGGCGGTTCAAGGGGCTCCTGGACGGCGTGGGGGTGCCGCTGCCGTCCGACGAGAACCAGGCTTACTACTATGCGGAGCTGGACCTGTTGCGCTGGGCGGAGCACGCCTACGGCTCGGATTTCGCGCAGTTCCTCAAGAAGAACTACGAGTGCACCGACGTCCTGTTCCGTCTGGCCGAGAAGACTGGCGTCGTGCTGATGCACGGCGGCGGCTTCGGGGGGCCCGAGTGGTCCGTCCGCGTGTCGCTCGCCAACCTCCGGGAGGAGACCTACCCGAAGATCGGCGAGTACCTCCGGGAGGCCGCCCAGGGCTACGTCGAAGAGTGGAAGGCGTCGAAGAAGTCGGGCAAGTAGCGAAGCGCATCGGCCAGTGGCCCGTGGACGAGGAGGGTCGCCGTGACGTCATTCGCGGTCGTCGGGCTGGCGGGCGTGCTCGCCCTCGGGGCCGGTGCCTGGCCGGGCCCGGCGGGCGCGGAGGGCACCTGCCAGGAAGCCGTGCCGACGTCCGCACTCCGCGCGACCATCGAATACGCGGCGCCGGTATCTGGCACCTGGGCGCCGTCCACGGGGGCGCTGCCGACATTCGCGTTCGGCACGCCAGCCGAGGTGCTGCTGGTGGTTCCGGGCGGTTACATCGTGCGACAGGAAGGTCCACTCGAGCGGACGATCGAGCAAGCACACTACGTGTCGCGGCAGGTGGGTTACCCCATTGTCGTGACGATTCCGGACCCGGCGGGCGGACCACCGCGAGTCGAGTACCTCGGGACCTATTGGGGCGACCTGGGCAAGTGACCCGCGCGGCGAGGGCACGCCAGGCTGCTCCGCAGGAGTCGAGTCGTGGCGGACGTGCGTCGATCACGCGGGCGGCGGCACTCGCTCGGTGATCGCTCTGGCGGCAGACGTGGGATCACCAACTGAACCGGAGGGAAAGCAATGCGGACACCGATCGTCGTGTTCCTGGTAAGTGCGCTCGTTCCTGCTGCCCTGGCGAGCAGCCCCTCGGCTGCGGTTGTCGCGCAGGCCACGGCGCCGGCTGCCAAGCCGAAGACCCCCGAGGCGGCCAAGCCGAAGGTCCAGGAGGCCGCCGTCGTCACGCTGCGCGGCACCGTGGAAGCGATCGACAAGGAGAAGCAGACGGTCACCATCAAGGGACCGAATCGGACCCTGACGGTGCAGGTCCGCGATCCCAAGAAGCTCGAGGCGATCAAGGTGGGCGATCCGGTGGTGGGCAAGTACTACGAGGCGATGGCGTTCGAGGTGAAGAAGGCAGGCACCGCGACCCCGGGCGTGACCGCCCAGCAAGGCACCGCCACCTCCAAGCCCGGCACGACGCCGGCCGGCGCCGTCGGGCAACAGGTCACCCTGACGGTGACCATCGTCGAGATCGACAAGAAGGCGGGCACGGTGACCGTCAAGGGCCCGGAGGGGCGCACCGAGACCGTCAAGGCACGAGACCCGAAGAACCTGGAGGCCGTGCAGGTGGGCGATCTCGTGGAGATCACCTACACGCAGGCGCTGGCGATCACGCTCGACAAGTCGGCCGCGAAATGAGCGTGCGCTCCCGCAGGTCGGCGGTCCGGATCCTCGTGGCGATCGCGGCTCCCCTGGCGATCCTGATCGGGGGAGGCTGCGGGACGACCATCAATCACACCTACGACCCCTCGGCGACTTTCGGCCCGCTCAGGAACTATGCGTGGGCGCCGGGATCGCCCGTCTACTCGCAGAACAGCCTCGTCGAGGCGAACGTTCAGGCCGTGGCGGATCCGCTGTTGGGGAAGAAGGGGTTCATGAAGACGACGGCCAGTCCCGATCTCGTCATCTCGGTCAGGCTCGAGAACTATCCCTACGGCAGCGCCGAGAGCTACGAGCTCAGGATGCTGGGCCTGAACGTGTACCGGGCCGACGGCCAGACGCTGATCTGGCGGGGGACGGCGTCCGGATCCATCAGCACCGATGCGGCATCCGGCGAGCTGGACAGTGCGGTCCAGGCCATTCTCGCCGCCTTCCCCCCGAAGTGAAGGAATCCGGGACGCTTCTTGCCGCTCCGGGCGCCCGCCCGGCGTGACCGCGATGGCATCGCTCGAGAAGGCCGGACAGAACGACGGGGGGTGAGCCGGTGACCTGGTTCGTCAGTGCCTTGCGGCAGAATCCCGAGCTGGCGATTTTCCTCACGCTGGCCCTGGGCTTCCTCATCGGAAAGCTCAAGATCGGGAGCTTCAGCTTCGGAACGGTGGTGGGCACGCTCCTGGCGGGCGTGCTCGTCGGACAGCTCAACATCCAGGTCCCCGGAATCGTCAAGACCGTGTTCTTCGACCTCTTCCTCTTCACCACCGGCTACAAGGTCGGGCCGCAGTTCTTCCGGGGCCTGAAGAAGGACGCCCTCTCACAGGTCGCGGTCACGGTCGTGCTGTGCGTCACGTGCCTGGTCGCCGCCCTCGTCGCCGCGAAGGTCTTCGCGTACGACATCGGGACCGCAGCGGGGCTCCTGGCGGGGGCCTTCTCTGAATCCACCGTGATCGGGACCGCTGGCGACGCCATCAATCGCCTGGCGCTCCCGGCCGAGGAGAAGGCGCGGCTCGTCAACAACATCCCCGTTGCCTATGCTGTCACGTACCTGGTGGGGACGGCCGTCCTCGTCTGGTTCATTCCCACGATCGGGCCCAAGCTCATGGGAGTCAACCTCCGGGACGAGGCCAAGAAGATGGAAGATCAGGGCGGGGGCGCTGCGGAAGCCGAGTCCGGGGTGTTCTCGGCGGTCCGGCGATTCGAGGTCCGGGCCTATCGCGTGACCAATGACACCCTCGTGAACAAGACGGTCGGCGATCTCGAGAGGCTGCCCAGGGAGTTTAGGCTCTTCATCCTGCGGGTCCGTCGGCAGGGCGCCCTCCTGGAGGCCGAGCCGAGCACGGCGATCCGGCGGGACGACGTCGTGGCAGTGGCCACACGTCGCGACCTCCACGTGCAGCGCGGCAGTGTGATCGGTCCGGAGGTCCAGGATGTCGACCTGCTCGACATCCCCCTCGAGATGCTGGACGTGGTGGTGACGAGCAAGGCGCTGGTCGGGAAGAGCCTGGCCGAGCTGGCCAAGGGCGAGTTCGCCCGCGGCGTCTTCATGCGGAGGCTCATGCGAGCCGGGGAGGAGATGCCGATCCTCCCTGAGACACGTGTCGACCGCGGCGACGTGATGAGCCTGATCGGCCCGAAGCCCGAGGTGGAGCGTGCGGCCAAGGAGCTCGGATACCCCGATCGCCCCACGAACGCCACGGACATGATCTTCGTCGGCACCGGCATCGTCCTCGGAGGCTTCGTCGGCATCCTGTCGGTGACGCTCGCGGGTGTGCCGCTCACCCTCACCGCCAGCGGCGGCGCCCTCATCATGGGCCTCGTGTTCGGCTGGCTCCGATCGGTGCGGCCGTTCTTCGGCCGGATCCCCGAGGCAGCGATCTGGATCTTCGACACCGTCGGTCTCTGCGTCTTCATCGGCGTGGTGGGGATCACGGCCGGTCCCGGCTTCGTGGCCGGACTCCAGAAGACCGGCATCAGCCTGGTCATCGTCGGTCTGATCTGCTCCTTGACCCCCCACATCGTGACGATTCTCTTCGGCCGCTACGTGCTGGGCATGAACCCGCTCATCCTCCTGGGCGCCTCCGCCGGCGCCGGGACGATCACGGCCGCCCTCCGTGCGGTCCAGGACGAGGCGCAGAGCAAGGTGCCCGCCATCGGCTACACCGTGCCGTATGCGATCGGGAACATTCTCCTGACCGCCTGGGGACCCGTCCTCGTGGCCCTGTTGTCGCTGGGCCGATAGACCTGGGTTCCGAGAGGACCACTCAACCGATGCCTGGAACCGGAGTGGTGGCCGCCGGTCGCGCTCCGGCGCCACGGCGGTGCGCTCACGGCGGTGTCGCCATCGGGCGAAGGGCGCCATGCGAACCGTAGAGTTCGACCTCGTCTCCACGCTGCTGGTGTCGATGGTGGTGCTCTTCCTGGGGCGCTTCCTGGTGGCCTCGGTGCCAGTGCTGCGGCGCTTGAACATCCCGGCTCCCGTCGTCGGCGGCGGGATGATCGCGCTGGTCCTGGCCCTGGTCGACGGCCTCCTGCACGTCAAGCTGGGCTTCAACCTCGGCTTGAAGGACACGCTCCTTCTCATGTTCTTCACGACGGTGGGGCTTGCCGCGGACGCCCGGATGCTCGCCAAGGGAGGTCCCCGGCTCCTGCTGTTCCTGGGCATCAGCGTGGTGCTGATCGTCGTCCAGAACGCCATCGGCCTCGGCGCCTCGCGCTTGCTCGATCTCCATCCCGTCGTCGGGCTCCTCGGCGGGTCGATCACGCTCGTGGGCGGCCACGGGACCGGCGCGGCCTACGCGGGGCGGCTCGGCGAGACCATGAACCTCCAGGGGGCCATGGAGCTCACCATGGCCTGCGCCACCGCGGGCCTGGTCATCGGCGCCGTCCTCGGCGGCCCGCTGGCGGAGTTCCTCCTGAAGCGCTACAAGCTGACCGGGCCGACGCTGGTCGCGGCGGAAGCCGAGTCGGCGGCGCTGGCCGCGGCTCCGGACGACGCGGTCACCGCGAGCTCCCTGATCAACACGCTCTTCGTCGTCCTCCTGTGCCTGGCGGGCGGCAAGGTCCTCGTCGGCCTGATGGCCGGAACGGGGTTCATACTGCCGGACTTCGTGTTCTCCCTTCTCCTCGGCGTGGTCATCCGGAACGCGACGGGCTTCACCCAGCGGTTTCGGATGAGCGACGTGACCGTGGACGTGGTCGGCAGCGTCGCGCTCTCGCTGTTCCTGGTCATGGCGCTCATGACCATGCGCCTGCTCGACCTGGTGAACCTGGCCGGTCCGCTCCTCGTGATCCTGGTCGCGCAGACGACGGCCGTCGCACTCTACGCGGCCCTGGTGACCTTCCGGGTCATGGGCCGCAACTACGACGCGGCGATCATGGCTGCCGGCCAGGTCGGATTCGGCATGTCGTCGACCGCGTGCGCGCTCGCCATCATGAAGTCGGTGACGGAGCGCCACGGCCCGTCACCGCTCGCCTTCATCATCGTCCCGATGGTCGGCGCGTTCTTCATCGACATCACGAATGCGTTCATCATCCAAGCCTTCCTCACCATGCCGCTCTTCGGCTTCTGAGCCATGCGGCAAGAGAGGGCGGAGCGGACCATGAGAGCCATTCGAACGGGAAGGTGGACCGGCCTGGCGGTGCTGGCCGCAGTCACCGCGATCGTCGGCTGCTCGCGCGGGCCTGACGCGACCGCGCTCCGCACGGAGGTTCAGGGGAAGCTCGACCAGCGCTTCAAGCCGGGACTGTTCGGACTCGATCGATTCCGGCGCCAGGGGAGCGCACCCCTCCCGGCGTCGGACTCCGGGGCGAAGCGGTTGGCGGTGTACTTCAACGCGACCCTCAAGCTGAACCAGGGCTACGACTTCGGCGACTGGGAGGGGCTGAGCCCGGCGACCCTGGCCCACGTCCTGGGAGCGACCGAGAAGGGCATTTACGGGCTCAAGACCGGCGAGAACCGTCCGGGCGAGGTGATCCAGGTCTACGGGAGCTCCACCTACGAATGGTCGGGCGATCGGTGGCAGAGCGTCGAGGCCACGACGACCGGCGTCGCGAAGACAACGGAGCCCGGCAACGCCGCCCCCGCCTCGCAGTCGAAGCAGCTCATCGACCGACTCGCCGCCATGGTCGAGATCCCGCCGCCGGGGGTCCCGCCGGCCGACGAGGCGATGATCCGGGAGGAGCTCGACCGCGCGCTGCGGGCGATCACCGCCCGGCGCGAGCGCCGGAACCGCGTCTACACGTTCGCCAGCGGGCCCGAAGCGGGCGAGTACTACCCGATCGCCCAAGCTTTGGTGGACCGGGTGGTCAAGCTCGACCAGACGCTCAAGGTCCGGAACGCGGAAACCGCCGGCAGCGTGGAGAACGTCCGCCTCATCGGCAGGAGGGAGGCGGACTACGCGCTCGTGCAGTCCAACGTGGCGGCGATGGCGGCCGCGGGCGAGGGACCGTTCGCCCAGGGAGGCGCCGTCACGTCGCTCCGCGCCCTGGGGAGCCTGTTCCCGGAGCCGGTGCACATCGTCGTCTCGGCCGCCTCGGGGATCCGGACGGCGGGAGACCTCCGGGGCAAGCGGGTGGCGATCGGGCCGCCGGACTCCGGCACGCGGGCCGACGCCTCGGCGATCCTCGCGGCGCACGGGCTCGCGGTGAAGGACCTCGCGGAGGCCCGGAACGAGGGCCTGGAGGCCGCCGCCGGCCGGCTGCGGGGGGGCCGGCTCGACGCCTTCTTCGCGACCGTGGGCGCTCCCACCCGGGAGCTCCAGCGCCTGGCGACGCGTCATCCCATTCGCCTCGTGTCCCTGGACGTCGCCGCCGTCGAGCGCCTCGTCACGGAGCATCCGGGGCTCGTCCGGCTCGTGCTCCCCGCCAACACGTATCCCGGCCAGAAGGGCGACGTGACGACCGTCGCCGCGGCGGCCCTCCTGGTCACGCACAGCGACGTCCCGGAGTCGGAGGCCGCGCTGGTTCTCCGGCTGGTGTTCGAGAACCCCGACTATCTCCCCGCGGGAAGCGCCCAGGGGGCGAAGATCTCGAAGCGGAGCGGGCTCCGCGGCGTCACGATCCCGGTGCATCCCGCCGTCAACCGGTACTTCGGGACTCCGGCGCCGGCGGGCCCGGGCGCTCCCGGAGCGCCGCCCAAGAAGAGTTAGCGCGGCGTGAACGTCAACCGGTCCACGCTCGTGCTCGGCAGCCTCACGCTGCTGGTGCTCATGCTCTCGCTTCCCGGGGCGCTGGCCGACGCGGTCGACCGGGGCGGGCTCTACCTGTTCTCCCGGGCGTTCCTGGAGGATCTGCCGAAGCGGCTGACCGGTCCCGGACGCTTCCGGTTCGTCCTGCAGCCGCTCGTCGCGATGTTCCTGGGCATCCGCGGCGGGATGGCCGATGCTCGGGCGGGCCGGCCGCCATACCTCCTCGGGCTCGTGATCGATCGGCAGCGCCGCGGCGAGCTGGCGCGTGACGGGTTCGAGACGGTGGCGAATCTCGTCCTCATGGGGATCCTGCTCGACTCGGTGTTCCAGTGGGCGATCCTCGGCACGTCGCATCCGGGCCCGGCGCTGGTGGTGGGGCCCGTGCTGATCTCGACGCCGTACGCGATCGCGCGGGCCCTCGCGAACCGGGTCGCGCGCGTCGGCGTGAAGCGATGAACGCAGCGAGGGGGTGGTCACCGTGAAGTGGCGTGTCCTCATCCTCTGCACGATCCTGGGGGTCGCGCTCGCCGGGCCCGACGGCGAAGCACAGGGGCCGGCGTCGGAACCGCTCCACCGTGGCCGCACGTTCGGCGAGTGGCGCCAGGACCTTCACGGCGGCACGCCGATCGTCCGGGAGCGGGCCGTGGTGGCGCTCAGCGAGTTCGGGGAGCCCGCCGTTCCACTCCTGATCGGTGCCATCGCCGATCACGACTTCAACGTCCGGACACTGTCGATCTTCAGCCTCGGCCGGATGGGCCCGATGGCGAAGGAGGCGGTGCCGACCCTCGTCAAGACGCTCGATGACCGGGACTGGATCGTGCGGAGGTACGCGGCCGGCGCCCTGGGGCTCCTCGGGACCGCCGCGGTGGAGGCGGCGCCGGCCTTGGCGCGGTCGGCGGTCGAGGATCCAAGTTCCGAAGTGAGACAGACCTCGGCCATCGCCCTGGGAAGGCTCGGCGACGCGGCCCGGGAGACAGCCGGACCGGTCCTGCAACAGCTCAGCGTTGCCGGGGCAGACGAGGCGGTGAGAGCTCGTGCGGCCCAGCTCCTGCGCGGCATGGAGAAGCGGTGATGCTCGGAGCTCTCCGGAGTCACGAGACCGGACTACGAGGAAGGAGACATCGGCCATGAGCAAGACGATTCGGCGGTCAGCAGGGTTGGCGCTCGCTTTGGTCCTGACCCTCGCCCTGACGATGATGCTCGCGAGCGGGTGTGCGGGGACGGGCACGTCGTCGATGCCTCTGCCCCCCGCGAAGATGCTGCAGCCGTCGGACCTCGCGAGCCTGGCCGGCGAATGGCACGGAACGTTGAAAGGCGCTCCGGGGTCGGGTGCGTTCCAGGGGCGGGCTGCCGACGGCCGCGTGACCATCGCGCCGGACGGGTCGTACACCACGAACGTCAGCGGTGCTCTCGGGGTCGGGAAGGCTCGGATCGAGGCCGGCAAGATCGTCTTCGAGGGTTCCAATACACGCGGCACGGGGACGCTCCACGAGGGCGGCGGGCGCCGCGTGCTGAAAGGCGAGGGCACGTGGGTCGGGTTCGACGCGGCGAGCGAGTTCGAGCTCACGAAGCGCTGAGGTTCGGGCGCCGGTGGCCGAAGCAGGGATCCGCCGGGGACCGCTCGGGCTACGGTGCGTGCGTCGTGAAGGTCGGTGCGGTCGTGGTGGCCGTTCCGCGGACGTGACGGGAGCATGGACGCAGCGGGCGTATGACACGCCGCGCTGCCGCGAGGGCCGTGAAGGAGAGACCGATGGCGACGGGACACGTTGCGACAGAGCGTGAACGGCTCACGGCGGCGCGCGAGCAGGGCGTGCCCTGGCGGAAGTGGGGCCCGTACCTTTCCGAGCGGCAGTGGGGAACGGTCCGGGAGGACTACAGCGACTCGGGCAACGCGTGGGACTACTTCAGCCACGACCAGGCCCGCTCGCGGGCCTACCGCTGGGGCGAGGACGGGCTCGCCGGGATCTCCGACGACCGCCAGCTGCTGTGCTTCGCGCTGGCTCTCTGGAACGGCAAGGACCCGATCCTCAAGGAGCGCCTGTTCGGCCTGACGAACAGCGAGGGGAACCACGGCGAGGACGTCAAGGAGTACTACTTCTACCTCGACTCCACGCCGACCCACTCGTACATGCAATACCTCTACAAGTACCCGCAGGCGGAGTTCCCGTACGGGGATCTCGTCGAGAAGAACCGGCGGCGCGGACGCCACGACTTCGAGTACGAGCTCCTCGACACCGGCGTCTTCGAGCAGGACCGCTACTTCGACGTGCTCGTCGAGTACGCCAAGGCGTCGCCGGAGGACCTCCTCGTCCAGATCACCGTGACGAACCGCGGGCCGGAGCCGGCGACGGTGCACGTGCTGCCGACGCTCTGGTTCCGCAACACGTGGTCCTGGGGCGCGGACGCTTCCCGCCCGGCTCTCCGGCAAGCCGCCGCCGGCGCCGCGCCCGCTCTCGCCGCCTCGCATCCGGACCTCGGAGAGCGGCTCCTCGCTTGCGAAGGCGCCGCCGCGCTGCTCTTCACCGAGAACGAGACGAACGCCGAGCGGCTCTTCCGAAGCCGGAACCGCACCCCCTACGTCAAGGACGGGTTCGACGCGTACCTGGTCCATGGACGGCGGGAGGCGGTCAACCCCGCACAGGTGGGCACGAAGGCGGCGGCCCATTACCCGCTCACGGTCGGGGCGGGCGAGTCCCGGACCGTTCGGCTGAGGCTCGGCGAAGTCGGGCCGGCCAGCCCGACGCGAGACGAGCCGTTCGGCGCCCGCTTCGACGGCGTGATCGCAGCGCGCCGGAAGGACGCGGACGAGTTCTACGCCACGGTCATCCCGTCGTCACTGGACGCCGACAGCCGACGCGTGATGCGCCAGGCGCTGGCCGGGATGCTGTGGTCCAAGCAGTTCTACCACTACGACGTCGACCGGTGGCTCGAGGAGCACGGCGCCGAGCCCTTCAAGGCGAACCGCCGCGCCGCGCCGCGCAACGGCGGGTGGCATCACATGCACAACGCCGACGTGATCTCCATGCCGGACAAGTGGGAGTATCCGTGGTACGCGGCCTGGGACCTGGCCTTCCACGTCCTCGCGCTCACGCTGGTGGACGAGGACTTCGGGAAAAACCAGCTGGACCTCATGCTGCAGGAGCAGTACCTGCACCCCAGCGGGCAAATTCCAGCCTACGAGTGGAACTTCGGCGATGTCAACCCGCCCGTGCACGCCTGGGCCACGATCTTCACGTACCGACTGGAGAAGCTGCGGCGGGGCCGGGGCGACATCGAGTGGCTGGAGCGATGCTTCCACAAGATGATGCTCAACTTCACCTGGTGGGTGAACCGCAAGGACCGCACCGGCAGCAATGTCTTCGAGGGGGGCTTCCTCGGGCTCGACAACATCGGGGTCTTCGACCGCAGCGCGCCGCTCCCGACCGGGGGATACCTGGAGCAGGCCGACGGCACCGCGTGGATGGCGCTCTTCTGCCAGAACATGCTGGAGATCGCCGTCGAGCTGGCCCTGGAGCGCCCCGCCTACGTCGACCTGGCGATGAAGTTCGTCGAGCACTTCCTGTGGATCGGGACGGCGATGATGCATGCGGGCGGCGACACCGGGATGTGGGACGAGGCCGACGGGTTCTTCTACGACGTTCTCCGGCTTCCGGACGGCCGCGCCCAGCGCCTGAAGGTGCGCTCGATGGTCGGGCTGCTCCCGTTGTGCGCCGTGACCGTGTTCGAGGGGCACATGCTGGCCAAGTACCCGCAGGTCGGCCAGCGCATGCGTCGGTTCCTCGAAGCGCGTCCGGAGCTCGGGGCCTTCATCCACGACCCGGCCACGCAGGGTCACGGGGGACGGCGGCTCGCCGCCCTCCTGGACGAGGCGAAGCTCCGGCGCGTGCTCGGCCCCATGCTCGATGAGGGGGAGTTCCTGAGCCCCTACGGCATCCGGGCCCTGTCGCGCTACCACTCCGACCATCCGTACGTGTTCCGCGCGGATGGCCAGGAGTACCGGGTGTCGTACCTGCCGGCGGAGTCCGACAGCGGGATGTTCGGCGGGAACTCCAACTGGCGCGGGCCCATCTGGATGCCGGTGAACGGTCTGATCATCCGGGCCCTGCTCCAGTACCACACCTATTACGGAGAATCGTTCACCATCGAATGCCCCACGGGCTCCGGCCGGCGGATGAACCTGTACCAGGTCGCCGAGGAGCTCGCGCGGCGCTTGACGCGGATCTTCCTGAGGGACCAGCAGGGCCGACGACCCGTCCACGGCGGCGCCCGGAAGTTCCAGGAAGACCCGCACTGGCGCGACCTGATCCTCTTCTACGAGTACTTTCACGGCGACAACGGGGCGGGTCTCGGCGCGAGCCACCAGACCGGGTGGACCGGCATCGTGGCCCGCGCCATGCACCTGTTCGCGACCAGCACCGCCGAGGAGTTCCTCGAGCGCGGCATGCTCGCCGGCGCGCTGGAACTGGAGCCGGTACCCCGGGGCGGCAACCCCTGACATGGGCGCCCCCCGCTACCCAGCGCTCTACCAGGTCAACACCCGCGTCTGGTTGACCGAGCGAGCCCGGGCGCTGGGCCGGCCCGCCACGCTGGACGACATCCCGGACGGCGACCTGGACCGTGTTGCCCAGAGGGGATTCGACTGGATCTGGCTGCTGAGCGTGTGGCGGACCGGGCCGGCCGGGCAGCGGGTGTCACGTGAGCGCGCGGAATGGCGTCGGGAGTTCGAGGAAACCCTCCCGGATCTGCGCGAAGAGGACGTCGCGGGTTCGGGGTTCGCGATCACCGGGTACACCGTGCACCCAAGCCTCGGCGGAGATCCCGCGCTGGCCCGGCTGCGCGCCCGGCTCCGGACGCGCGGCCTGCGGCTCATGCTGGACTTCGTCCCGAATCACACCGCGCTCGACCACTCCTGGGTGGAGAGCCACCCCGAGTACTACGTGCCGGGGACCGAGATGGACCTGGGGCGGTCGCCGCAGAACTTCGCCTGGATCGCGCGGCGGCAGGGTCCACGCGTCCTGGCCCACGGTCGGGACCCGTACTTCCCGGGGTGGCCGGACACCCTCCAGCTGGACTACGGAAACGTGGCGACCCAGGAGGCCATGCTCGACGAGCTCCTGAAGGTCAGCAGGCAGTGCGACGGCGTGCGCTGTGACATGGCGATGCTCGTCCTGCCCGACGTCTTCGAGCGGACATGGGGCCGCCGCGCGCTCCCCTTCTGGCCGCGGGTGATCCGGCGCGTGCGGGAGCGCGCGCCGGGCTTCTGCTTCATGGCCGAGGTGTACTGGGACCTCGAGTGGACGATGCTCCAGCAGGGGTTCGACTACGCGTACGACAAGCGTCTCTACGACCGCCTCCGCGAGGGCCATGCCCGCCCGGTCCGCGAGCATTTCCTGGCCGGCCTCGACTACCAGGACCGACTCGCCCGCTTTCTCGAGAATCACGACGAGCCCCGCGCGGCGGCGGCATTCCCGCCGGGGCAGCACGAGGCCGCGGCCATCTTGACGTACGTGTCCCCGGGCCTGCGGTTCCTCCACCAGGGGCAGCTGGACGGCCGGCGCACGCGCATCTCGCCGCACCTGGTTCGGGCGCCGGAGGAGCCCGCCGACGACCGGCTCGGCCGCTTCTACGAGGCGCTCCTGACGGTGCTCCGTCAGCCCACGGTCCGGGATGGCGAGTGGCGCCTGCTCGATTGCGTGCCGGCCTGGGACGGCAACGGCAGCTGGGACAAGTTCATCTGTTTCGCCTGGCGGGGACCGGATGGTCGGCGCGTCCTGGCCACCGTGAACTATGCGCCCCACCGGGGCCAGTGCTACGTGCGGGTCCCGTTTGAAGAGGTGGCCGGGTCGCCCGTACGCTTGCGCGACCAGACTGGCCCCGCCGTCTACGACCGGCGCGGCGACGACCTCCTGGCGCGCGGCCTCTACCTGGACATGCCCGGCTGGGGCTATCACGTCTTCGAGGTGAGCCGGACATCGTGACGAAACACCTCGCGGGGGACCTGGGACCGCGGGGAGGAGGAATCATGTGCGGCTTGTTCGGGCCTGGAATCGCGGCGGTGACGCTGCTGTTGCTTGCCGCCGGATGTGGCGGTAGCAGCGCGCCCGCGCCCCTGTTCGGCGGGAAATCCGTCCAGGACGACCAGGAGTGGCCGCAGGAGCTGATGGGCGGGGACGGCTCGACGGTCCTCCTCTACCAGCCCCAGGTCGAGAGCTGGAAGGACTACAAGCACCTCCGGGCTCGGATGGCGGTCGCCTTCCGGCGGACCGGAACCCCGAGCCCCATTCTGGGGGCCGTGACCCTCGAGGGGGACACCGCGACGAGCACCGAGGAGGGAAAGGTCCGCGTCTCGAACATCCGCATTGTCGAGGGGCGTTTTCCCGCGCTGACGCCGGGCGAGTCTGACCGGCTGCTCGACGCCCTGCGAGGTCGAATGACGAGGGAGGACGTGCTGGTCTCCCTGGAGCGGATCACGGCCTATCTCGAGCGCGCGGACACGGCCCTTCGCCCGGCGACGTTGAAGTCGGATCCTCCGAGGATCTTCGTGAGCACGCGCCCCGCGGTCCTGATGATCCTCGACGGACCGCCGGTGCTGGCCCCGATTCCGGGGACCGACCTTGTGTACGCCGTCAACACGAACTGGGACCTCATCCGTGACGGCACGACGTACTACCTGCGCCACGAGCAGAGCTGGCTCACTGCCGCCGCGCATACGGGGCCGTGGGCGTCGGCGGCCACGCTGCCCGCGAGCTTCCAGCGGATTCCTGCCGGCGACCCGAACTGGGATGACGTGCGCAAGGCGGTGCCCGGCAAGCCGCTGGCGCCGGCGGCGGCTCCGAGGGTCTTCGTGAGCGAGATGCCGGCGGAGCTGATCCTGCTCGACGGCGACCCGAAGCTGGACGCCATCAAGGGGACCAAGCTCTCCTGGGTCACGAACACCGACAGCGACCTCTTCCGCTCGGACACGGACCAGCGGTACTACTACCTCGTCGCGGGGCGCTGGTTCCGGGCGGAGCAGCTGGACGGCCCGTGGCGCTTCGCGACGACCGAGCTGCCCCCCGACTTCGCCCGCATTCCTCCCGACCATCCGCGCGGTGACGTCCTGGCGCTCGTGCCCGGCACCCGGCAGGCGCAGGAGGCGGTGATCCAGGGCCACATCCCGCAGACCGCCCGCGTCGAGCGTGCGAAGGTCCGGGCTCCGGCCGTGAGCTACCGGGGCGAGCCGGAGTGGAAGGCGATCGCCGGGACCGCGGTCTCCTACGCCGCCAACAGCCCGTTCGACGTCCTGAAGGTCGGCGATCTCTACTACCTCTGCTACCAGGCGGTGTGGTTCGTCTCCAAGAGTCCCCAGGGCCCGTGGGAGCCGGCCGACAAGGTGCCGGGGGAGATCTACGACATCCCGCCGAGCGCCCCCGTCTACCACACGACCTACGTCTACGTGTACGACGCGGAGCCCGACTGGGTGACGTACGGATACCTGCCGGGCTACTACGGGAGCTACTATGCCTGGGGCGTCATGGCCTTCGGCACGGGCTGGTACTACTCGCCCTACGTCTACGGCTGGGATTACTGGCCGTACGCGTACACGTACGGCGCCGGCACTTGGTACAACCCGAGTACGGGGACGTACGGCCGGAGCGCGGTCGCCTACGGCCCGTACGGCGGGATGGGGCGCGGAGTCGCCTACAACCCCACGACCGGAACCTACGCGCGCGGCGCGGCCGCGTACGGCCCGTACCAGGCCCGCAGCTGGGCCGAGGCTTACAACCCGCGGACGGGCACCTACGCGCAGAGCGTGCAGGGGAGCAACGTCTACGGCCACTGGGGGACCAGCGCGGTGGTGCGCGGGGACGACTGGGCCCGCACCGCACACGCGAGCGGCAGCGCGGGGAGCGTGGCGGCTGCGCGTACCTCGAGCGGCGGGAGCGCCGTCGTGGCCCGGGGAGACAACAACGTCTACGTCGGCAAGGACGGGGAGGTCTACCGGCGAAGCGCGACGGGAAGCTGGGACCGCTACGAGGGCGGCCAGTGGAGCGGGAGCTCACGCGTCGACTCGGCCACGACGCAGAGCCTCAATCGCGACGCCGAGATGAGGGCCTCCGGCGCCAGCCGGGCGAACCAGTCCCAGGCGTGGCGAAGCAGCGGCGGCGCGGGATATCACGGCGGCGGGTTCGGCGGCGGCGGCGGAATGCGCGGCGGCGGCGGTGGTCGCCGCCGCTAGCGAGACGTGTCACCGTGCCCGAGAAGGAGCTGGAGGCGCGCGTCCTCGCGATCCAGGACCGCCACCACGCGCTGCTCCAGCGCGCGGCCCGCGCCACGACCGACATGCTCGACGCCATCGTCGCCGCGAGGAAGGGCGGGGCCTCCGAAGCCGACCTCCTGGCGGCGGCCGCCCAGCACCGGAAGGCGCAGTGGCGGCTCGACTTCGTCGCCGCCGAGAACTCCATGGGCTTTCACGCGCCGCAGGAGCTGGCGCGGATCCTGGGTGAGGTCATCGACCACGCGCGCCAGGGCCAGCTGGAGGCCGAGCGGGTGACGCGAGCCGGGCGATGAGCGGGGCCGGCGCCGACGCCTTCGTCTTCTTCGGGGCGACGGGGGACCTCGCGCACAAGAAGATCTTCCCCGCGCTCCAGGCGCTGGCCGGACGCGGCGACCTCGACATCCCGGTCATCGGCGTCGCCAAGGCCGGCTGGATGCTGGACCAGCTGAAGGCGCGCGCGCGGGACAGCGTGGAGCGGCATGGCGGTCTCGACCCCGACGCCTTCGGGCGCCTGGGCCGTGCGCTGCGCTACGTCGACGGCGACTACGGGGACCCGGCGACCTTCCAGAGGCTGCGCCGGGAGCTGGGCGGCGCCGAGCATCCGACGCACTACCTCGCCATTCCTCCGAGCTTGTTCGAGACGGTCGTCCGGCAGCTCGGCGAGTCGGGCTGTGCCACCGGCGCGCGCGTCGTCATCGAGAAGCCCTTCGGACACGACCTCGCCTCCGCCCGGGCGCTGAACGCGACGGTGCATCGCACGTTCCGCGAGGAGGACGTGTTTCGCATCGACCACTACCTCGGCAAGAACACGGTGCAGAACCTGCTCTATTTCCGGTTCGCCAACACGTTCCTCGAGCCCGTGTGGAATCGGCACTTCGTCGAAAGTGTCCAGATCACCATGGCCGAGGATTTCGGCGTCGAGGGGCGGGGCGGGTTCTACGACCAGACGGGCGCGCTGCGGGACGTCGTGCAGAACCACCTCCTGCAGGTCCTCACGAACATCGCCATGGAGCCGCCCCCCGGCCTGGACGCGGAGATGGTCAGGGACGAGAAGGCCAAGGTGCTGAAGGGCATCCGTCCGCTCGCGCCGCGCGACGTCGTCTTCGGACAGTTTCGCGGCTATCGCGACGAGCCGGGCGTCGCCGCCGACTCGCGGGTGGAGACCTACGTGGCGCTTCGACTCGAGATCAACTCGTGGCGGTGGAAGGGCGTGCCCTTCTACATCCGGGCGGGCAAGCGCCTTCCGGTCACGGCGACGGAGGTGCTCGTCCGGCTCCGGCAGCCGCCGGCGATCTTCTCGGCGGTGGCGCCGCCGTCCAACTACGTTCGGTTCCGCGTGACTCCCGACCTCATGATCGCGGTGGGGGCGTCGGTGAAGCGCCCCGGCGAGACCGCCGAAGGCGACCAGGTCGAGCTCGTGATCAGCGAGGAGTCGGACCCGGCGGAGATGGCTGCCTACGAGGCGCTGCTCTTCGACGCCATGCGCGGGAACGCCGCTCGCTTCGCGCGCCAGGACTACGTCGAGCAGGCCTGGCGGATCGTGGACCCGGTCCTGGGTGACGTCGTGCCCGTCCACGACTACGAGCCCGGCACGTGGGGACCGCCCGAAGCCAGGGCGCTCATGGCGCTCGACGGCGGCTGGTTCGACCCGACGCCGCGGCGATCCTGACTCAGCGGCACTGGCCGGCGCCCTGCGGCAGCCGGACGTAGTAGGCGCGATAGTCGGGCC
Source organism: Candidatus Rokuibacteriota bacterium (assembly GCA_044867785.1). Taxonomy (GTDB): domain Bacteria; phylum Methylomirabilota; class Methylomirabilia; order Rokubacteriales; family DASRDR01; genus DASRDR01. The sequence continues at coordinate 117,040 of JBIOVM010000165.1, forward strand.
CCGGCGTGTGCCGGTAAGGCGCGCTCACGCGGCCGACGGGGACCGCGGGCAGCCCGTCGACGTCGAAGCGCGACCGGAGCCACTCGCGTAGGTCCTCCGGCATGACGTCCCCGGTTCCGTCGTCCCAGATCACGAGGCACTGGCCGCCGGTCCCGGCCGCCGGAGGCACGTAGCCGGACGTCTCCAGGCTGGCGATCCGCGCGCCCGGGAAGGCGAGGCGCAGGTTGCCGGCGAGCGGCCCCCGGCCGGTCACGATCGTCCCTCGATGGAACCCGTCGTCCGCGATCGCCGGGGCGACCCGATCGTACGGCGTGTTGAGGCGGGCCGGCACG